>NZ_JAKUDN010000002.1:25000-696604 GCF_024259865.1 Candidatus Synchoanobacter obligatus
ACAAAATCCTGTAATGGATACTAGGGGAATGGCCAAGCCATCAACGGCAAACACAAGAACAGGGGATGCTGTAAAGACAAGATGGTTCCATATATGATGAGCGCAATATGATGATGCTATGCTCCCCATAGTAAGAGCTAAGAGTGACCACAGAGTTCCCTGAAGCGTAAGTAGAAGGTAAGTGAGGACCTGAGTACTCTGCTGACGCGCTACAAAGTGCACCAATCCAAATAACCAACCATTTAATACACTTACTGGCAAAATGTCAAAAAATCCCCGGGGTGATTCCAAATTAGAGGTGAGTAATTTTTCTTTTTGAAGCCAGTGTATTCCAACAGCTCTAAATATGACTTCCTCACATAGCGGTGGTATAACAAGGAGCATGGGGATAGCCATAATGAAAGCAAAAGATGTGTATATGATAGCGGGTAAAAAAAGGCCCTGAAAGGTTAGTACTACCGTGCAGAGTGTGCATAGAGCAACGAGACCTAGCGGGGAGACACTGGTTAGCTGATTTACAAATTGTTTAGTGAGGTCAACCCAAGTTTCGTAAGAAAATAGTTTCTGGCTATCACTAGGATTGATGTACCAGAGGCTTGCAAGATTTGCTGTACTAATCTTTGTGGCCAGTATGAAAGTGAAGAGTAAACTAGTAAACATTACTTGAATGAAAAATAGTGGAGGCAAGAAATAGTATAGTAGGTTTTTAGTTACATCGTATAAGGCGACCAAAAAAACCATTTGAAATATTTCCAATAGCACTGATAGAATAGGATATGTATCTACCATAAAAAGTTTGTGCTGGAACGCTTGAATGAGAGCAATTGCTGAAATACACTCAAGGCCAAGCAGAGATCCCGCTGTTATTAACAAGACTTTAGCGAGTTGCCTAAGCCTTGTTAGTATAGGAAGGGCTTCTAAAGGTTTTGTAGCATGTTGCAGATATGCATGTTGAGAGCATAGTGTAAGGACTGCAGATATGGAGAGTATTTGTATTAAAAAATTAGCAGGTATTGCAAGCCCTGTTACCGCAGTAGCTGCTATATAAGCCATTAAAAGCCAAGAAAATCCTTCTCTAAATGCATTACTAAAATGAGTCGAGAGGATATGTTTTTCACGCATTTTTTTACCTATCATTTATCGTAGTACAAAATACACATTTAGGCATGGCATGTCAAGAATTTTAAAATAAAACAGTCACCTAGAGTGTAGATCTGAGCCCTCTCTTTGAAAAAATCTGTGCTGTTTTACACTGATGGTAATGAAGAGATCTCAGCTAGCAGCATTTCTAATTTCAGCATCGCTTGCCACCACCAAAAAGTTATTAAGGATATCGTTTAAATCCATACCAAGAAAACCGTCATGGCCTCCAAATCCATCAAATGGTTGTGGCTTGTAGCATTGGTATCGCCAAAAAGGATGCGGGGGACTTACCGCAATGCAATTATTCAAAAACTTCCTCCTTTACCCTCAGCAGCAGATATCCATAGGACAAAGAGATCACACTAGCGAACTTACAGGAGGTGGTGCAGCAGCACGAAACAGCTGCCCACACATCTCTATAACATTAGTAAAAAGCTTTAGCTATACCAATTATGACCCCTCTCAAAAAAGGATAAGATTACACACTTATCACAGAATCTAGCAATTGTAGTTCAGATAAATTCACGCACTAAAAAATGCCATAGAACCCATCACATTAAATCCTTCTGAGAATTGAGAGCCCTATCCTCTAAATTTGCTTATCTTCCTGATGATGGCTGGCTCTGTGATTCAGTAATTTGTTCATACAGCTCTTTTTGAGACAGGAAACCAGCTGTCAACTCAAACGCTTCTGATGAAAGCTCAAGACTAGAACGACGCTTGCTTTCATAAAATTTTGCCGTTTGATTTAAAAAGCCCACTCTCAATTGATCGGATGTTAGCTTCTTAAATATAGTCTCTGCAAATTTACGTTTAGAGGTGATGTGAGGCATAATGGCTTCAGGATACTTACCCTTATATTCCTTTAGCACATTAAATACAGACTTTAAGTTGTCCTTACTCGATTTTTTCATAGCCTTACGACAGCTTTTAGCAACACGCTCCTCATGCTTATATTTTTTAGATTTTTTATGCTGCTCTTGTTGTATCTTTTGGCACAAAAGCGCTCCGTCATCTACTACAATAATATTGGATATAAAGTTTTCTTCTTGTTTCATTATTATTACTTTTTTTAATTTATACTAAAATACAAGACCTTATAAAGAAGTCAACTTAAAATACAATTTATTGACATTGGCGCTATTTTCTTATAAAAAGTATTATCATATGAGAAATAAAAATGCCTATTATAAAACAACCTTACCAACAAGCAATCGCCACAAAACTCCTGACAGAAAAATGGCTAAAAGTCACACCTAAGCCAAAAAGCCAGTATAAGCCTCTCTCCAAAGCACTAAAAAAGTCATATACAAAAGTATTACAAGGCAAGCTTAGAGCCTCGGGTATTAAAGATCTAATCATGGAGCTTCAAAGCAAAGGGGTTTCTACAGACTCTGTACTGGCTTTATTGAGCACACACCTTAAACCCAAACAACAAAAATATGTTGAACGTTTTTTTTCAATCATAAAACACACAAAATACAAGCAGTATATGATTACAAACGCCACCTTTAAACAATCTATTTGCAAAAGATTCAAACCCAAGCCTATAGTAGCTCCGACAAGGCCTTCTGAAAAAGCCCCCCAAAGAAGCTCTTCACGGAAACGCCAATTAAGAACACCATACAATATTTCTGATCGAAACCTTCCCGTTCCCGGCTATGATGCCTTTGGTATCGAGAACCAGGCCTTTCTTTTAGAAAAGTTTTCTCGAAGCCGTAAAAAACCATAGCGACAATCACACCCGTGATCTAAGAGGTCAAACACCCTAAATGTGGCAACCACACCCAGATAGATAGGAAGGGGCTGGTAAATCCGGCTTTTCTTCTTGTTTTTTCCTTACAGCAGAGCAACAATGATGACTGGATGTTGACTCAAAAGAAAACTGTTTAAGCCCATTAGAAACGGCTGTTGAAATACTCGACACAACCTTTGGGTATGCACAAAATGCTTCGACTTCTAGTACCATCACGCCAAATCCGGAGACCATTAAAGCACAACTTGCCCACATAGCAGGCATCGCTCCATACATCATAAAGTATCCACTCGGGAACAAAACAGCCGCCACTGTGACCAAAAGCGCTTGAACCAACAATATTCTTGAGAAACTTTGGGCACTATGTGTAGTATGCACAAATTCATTCATACCCTCGGCATCAAATTGCGCCCAATTTTTAAACCATCCCGTTAATACATTCTGTAATTCTGGACTGGGATCTACCCCGATTCCTAAAACATTCGGTTGCGCCATAATCTTCTTATCATTATTCCCATCGCCAAAATAGACTATTGATTTACTATTAAACTGTTTTTCTCTAAAAACCTTAAGCTTTCTACAGCATTTGGTATATGACTGATCTGCTAACACCAAAACAGAATCAAAGCCTATCTTCTTTAAATCTGCTCGGAATGAGCCTTCAAATTTTGCAGCTGAGCCTGAAATAAACCCTACAACATGATTCATCATACGCTTAAGGTATGATTCTGCCACACCATTCATTTGGTAAGGCGCATCTGGACCATCCTCAGCCTTTCTAAAATATAGCGTCCTACTTCGATCAAATAAGTACTCAAATGCACCAAAATTTGGCCATGCAAAACTGGATAAGATTTTACTGCTGAAATTAAATGATACATCCTGCTTTTTCGTCAAATAGTGACGACTTAAACGGTATTGGAAATATGGCAAGATTAAAAAGATACAAGGGCAAGCCGCCAAAAGCGTATGCACTGCCAGAGCACAGGCTACCGTGACATTTGACGCATAGAATCCAACCCCTACTGCAAGAACAATGGTTGCTACAATTGCCGATGGCACCAAATACATCGCAACACGATCAAGTTCATTGCGCTCTTTCTTTGCAACGTTTGTTTTTTCTTTGGCTATAAACCAACCACCTTTATGAATCGTTACATTTTTTGGGAGTACGTTTGAGGGAAAGCAAGAAAGGCCTAAAGACACCTCATGACCTTGGTACTCTTCAGTTAACTTCAATCGCTGAGCTCCTATTTCTCGTTTTCTATCTGCCTCATCGAGCTTATCAAGACCTATTCCTAAAGCTGATGAACTCAATATTTCAACATCATTTTCCAACTTAATCTCTGATTGTCCATCATGGACAAAGAAGTAGTGCCGTTTTTGCAAACGGTCCAAACCAAAATCTTTAAAAAAGACAACCGTTGCAGCCAAGACTGCATCATGCAAACAAACAATGTGCCCAAGCCCCATCATGCTTGAAGCTATAGCCAGAGTCATGGTTAGAACAATCACAAAAGTTAGCGAAAAATTACAATCAATACTGGGGTTACTGACTTTGAATAAGCCATATACTGAAGGGACACTTGCTGCGATGAAAAACACAGGTGAGACCATATAAGACAGCACCAATACTCCGGCCTGCCACGCTGTAATGGATAAAAACTCATGTACTGAGTCCTTAACATCCCCACCTCTCAAAAGATAATGAAAACTTAAAGAAAACACGGGTAATGCAGCTGCTGCTAATAACATACCAGACAATGGTGCTACAGCCATGATCACTGCAGACAACATCCCTGCTAATGCAATATTTGCCTCACGACTCAGTTGGAAAAAATGTGGCTGAACCATCACAATGAGTACCGTCATATTCAAGTACCATACCATTGATGCTGGAACAATCGCCATAAACTCAAGACCTGCGCCAATGACAAAAAGTGCCAACATGGCCAGCACCAAAGCATCACGCCATTCAACCGAAAAAGATTTCGTAATCGGTTTTATATCCCCTGCTGGATAATCGTGACCGTCATCAATCGCAATAGCGACTTCTTCATAATGGCCCGTAACATGAGAAAAGCCAGAAGCCTTATCTTCATGAATTTTCTGATGATTGCCTGACTTAGCATGAGCTGCACAGCATGGTGCAAAATCATGACTATGGCCATGATTGGATTTTTTTGGTCGTACCCCATGAATAAGCTTTTTCATTATCAAACCCCTAACTTAAAATATTGTCATCGTTTAACAACATCATACCTAAATACTGATGTATTGCAAGAATTTTATATTTAAAACAAATAACTTACAATCTTGCTACTTTACTGAATGTCCTCGGCCTTGGTCCTGGCTATAATTAATATCAGAGCGGTTGTAACACGCAGCATTATCCTTAATTCTATCTGCCACAACTTTACAATGGTTCGTTGTTGATAAAAAAAAGGGAAACATTGCACAAAGAATCAGAGGTGAGTTCCATACCCATAACAGCGCCATAGCACAAAACCACATCACAGAACGTAGGCGATAATACCATAGCATACACACCAAATCTTTATTACACGCTTTTATCAACATATCGCGAACTACCCTGCCTGTGTCATGAAACGGCACATAATGCTGACTATTAACCTGCTTTAAGTAGTATGATTGATTGCCAAGAATTTTCCCTAATGCTGCGTATGCTCTGGTAGATTTAGATTTCAACATACGCTCAACAGAGTTTTTTACTGTATCTAGGTCACTGGTACACCATGTATGAAAGTACCCCACTAAAGCATTCTCCGTTTGTGCCGCCCAATCAGGAGAACGCCCTAAGAACAAAGCTCTAATTTTGACAAACCTAGGCCTTTGTTGATCACTACCATACGCCTCTTCAATGCATTTCTGTTGAGGTAACGATAGATGCCCTACGACATCACCTTCAAAAAATTCAGTCTTACGATTCTTTAAGCACGCCTCAACCACATAGCGAAAAGATAGTGGTTCTAACTGTGGTGTTGCTGCGAACGCTAGAAAGTTCATATTATTAGCATACAGCATCGTCAAGTACCAGTGGCTCAATAACCTTGACTGACTCTCAACATTGCCTGCCAACAGTTCATTTTTATCCGGTATATTACTGAACCCCCATGGAAAATCATTCCAACTCGGAATCAAGCCTGGCTGATATGGCTCACCAATTTTTTCATAATATTCCGTTAAAAAATCTTCATAAGATTTTGTAGTATCAGGCCTTTTTTCATGATCGAAACAATCTAATAGAGCCAATACTCTATCTTTACCCATATCGCTATAATCACGTAAAATAGACTGCCAATTTCCCTCACGAATCAATCTATTGAGATTACCATAGTCAGTGGACAGCTTAGAGCTGCTCTTGCTATGTGTGCAAAAATAGCTCACAAAATCACTACTACTCAAGGGCGCCTCTAAAGCAAGAGATAAATGTTGTAGTATTGGATGATCAACAGCAATTTCTTGGCTATCATTCATTCTACCCACAAGCTCCATATATTCTGCATATGACCTATTAACAAAAAATGGCAACAATGAATTCGTCTCCTGGTATTTATAGGATGATAAGCATTGATGTGCCTCTCGAAAAATTGCATAGATATCATCAAGACGGCAATCTGTCAAAAACAACCAACACAATTGATCTGTTAATTCATCATTTTTAAACAGATCTCTTGAAACCTTACCCTCTCTAACCTCAATAATTTTATCTAACGATATGACTACACCCAGCTTCAGTTTTGCGATCATTGCATATTCAAGCTTGACCCCTCCCTGATCACATAAAGCAAGAATTTGTCCATAAAATTCATCATTTTTTTCGCCCGTGTCATTTAAGAGTGCATAAGCCAAATCACGAATCGGATCTTGAGTTACCCCGTCAACTATACCATCATTTATCATCAATACCCTCCTATACCCAATAGACAAAAACAAACAAAGCCAACCATACCACATCAACAAAATGCCAATACCAAGCAGCCGCTTCAAATGCAAAATGTGATTGATCAGATAAATGTCCCAATGATAGTCGATGATAAATAACCCCCAGAATCACCGATCCGATCAAAACGTGCAAACCATGAAAACCTGTCATCATGAAAAATATGTTGCCATAAATCCCTGAGCTCAGTGTCAAACCACCTGCATAAGCATGATGGTACTCTAAAACTTGAAGTCCTAAAAATACAACCCCTAAGGCAATGGTTAAAAGCAAATACCTTTTTGCTTTTTGGATATGATTATGAATAAGCGCAAAATGCGATAACGTTATGGTAACGCCACTTAGTAACAAGATAGCCGTATTGATCACAGGGATACCAGCTGCTTTCATTACCATTCCTGGGGCCTTAACAAGATCAGGGGCTGGTGTTGACTCAAGTGGCCAAGTCGCTTTGAAATTTGGCCAAAGCATGGTATGGGTCATGATCTTGCTCTCTACCAAACCCGATAACTGCGGCAACACCCAGGTCCTAATGTAAAACAATACCCCAAAAAATGCTGCAAAAAACATCACTTCCGTAAAAATAAACCAAATCATTGACCACCGCATGGACCGATCTAAAACGGCATCACCAGCAAGTACCGTCCTATTTTCTTCAATCACCACTGCAAACCACTGAATGATGGTCCAGAGCAATAAGCCAAAACCTATAGCGGTAAAACCATACCCAATCGCGGCACCATGTAACCAATTCCCTAAGCCAATCATGAGAAGCAATAAAGCCACCGACCCCAGAACAGGTAGATAACTCGGCGGTGTGACATGTGTCTCTTGACTCATGAACGAACTCCTATCTGTTCTGCATGGTGCATTTTCTCCCATGCATCAGTCTTACCCAACTCTCCTACCCCGTTGATATCCTGAAACAACAACAAGATTGCCGTTTGCCACAAGTCATCGGGTACATCAGCATTGAACTTTACCTCAATGGGAAACTGTGTTCGTTCCCAGGCTGGCAAATGAATAACATCTGGGGTCACCAACCCAAAATAAGGCTTGATTGTCCGAGGATTTGTTGAAATCGATAGCTTGATATCTAATGCTTTATTCGCATGATTTTCGAGTGTGACATAAACCAACCGACTCTCACCTGACCCAAGCTCTAGCTGACTTTCTGAAACAGTGATGGCAATGGGCAACCCACGATATTTTTCAAACATGATATCAATATCTACCGGGTGTGAAGACGCCGATTCTGGCAACGCCACGTTTCCATGGCATAATATATGATATAATGGCACCATCGCATAAGAGAATGCAAACATCGCTACCCCAAAAAACCCCAGTATCAACCCATGCCGCCGAGTTCTATCCAATACTTTAATGGTGTCTTTGATCCAACCATAAGTGACATATGCTAAAAATACACCACAGGCAATAAACGCGTAAATTGCAGGGTTAGCGCCTCTAACCCACAATAACATCGATAAGACCAATCCTATCGTAGCTGCCAATGCTTGAAGATGCAATACCATACTCAATCCCACTCGTGGACACTTTTTGTCACCACAGGCTGCACTAAAAATGAATGGTGTGGCGCTGGTGAGTCTATCGTCCATTCCAACCCTTTGGCACATTCCCACACCTGCGCTGTTGCTTTCTCTCCCTGCTTAAAAAACACCACCTTAATCACTGCGTAAACAAATATTAGCTGCGCAATCCCAAATAGAAAACCACCAATACTCACAATTTGATTAAAGTCTGCAAACTGTAAGGCATAATCAGGAATCCGCCTCGGCATCCCGGCAAGACCTAGAAAATGCATGGGCAAAAACGTTAAGTTTGCCGCAATCGTGCTTAACCAAAAATGCCAGGCACCCAAGGTTTCAGAGTACATTCGACCCGTCCATTTAGGCAACCAATAATACACCCCTGCCACAATTGAATAATAGACCCCTGTAACGATCGCATAGTGAAAATGACCTACCACAAAATAGGTATCTTGATACTGGTAATCAGCAGGAACAATGCCTAACATTAAGCCACCAAAGCCTCCCAACGTAAATAAGAACAAAAATCCAATCGCAAACAGCATGGGCGTTTCAAACGTTAGCGCCCCTTTATACATTGTTGCCGTCCAGTTAAACACTTTGATTGCGGTTGGTACGGCGACCAAAAGTGTTGTAAACATGAAAAATATCTTCACTTCAACACTCACACCAGTCACAAACATATGGTGGATCCAAACAATAAATGACAAAAATGCAATGCAAGCGATTGCATATACCATAAAATTTGCACCAAATAACGGTTTTCGACTAAAGGTTGGGATAATCTCAGAAATAATACCAAAAGCCGGCATCACCAAAACATACACCTCTGGATGGCCAAAGAACCAGAATAAATGCTGGAACATCAATGGATCCCCGCCTCCTGCTGCTGAAAAAAAGCTTGTTCCAAAATGCCTGTCTGTTAGCAACATCGTCACCGTACCGGCTAAAATGGGCATGATGGCTAACAGTAAAAATGCCGTAATCAACCAGCTCCAAACAAATATCGGCATTCTATGATACGTCATGCCTGGAGCTCTCAAATTAATAATCGTCGCAATAATATTTAACGCCGCCAAAATCGATGATAGCCCGAGAACATGAATAGACAATATCATAAAATCCGTACTGGGTGGCCCATAGGTCGTTGATAACGGGGCATACATTGTCCAGCCAAAATTTGGTGCACCGCCTTCCATAAAAAACGTACTACCCATTAAACCAAACCCCACTGGTAACAGCCAAAAGCTCCAATTATTCAATCTGGGAAATGCCATATCAGCCGCACCAATCATCAAAGGAATTTGCCAATTCGCAAACCCTGCTAACGCTGGCATAATGGCACCAAAAATCATAATCAAGCCATGCATGGTAACCATTTGGTTGTATAAGTTAGGTTCTAACAAAATCCTTCCAGGCTGAGATAGCTCCACTCTAATCAGTAAAGCCATTGCCCCTGCTGCTAAAAACATCAATAGTGAAAACCATAAATACATCGATCCAATGTCCTTATGATTCGTTGTAGACAGCCAGTAACCCAATTTTCGCATTATGTTCCCTCTTTCAGTCCCAGTTTCACCCGCATCTCAGCCACCATCTCTGGCGTCACAATACTACCTGCATATTGGCCATATTTTTCTTGATCGCCATTTCCCCATGCATTTCTTTCATAAGTAATAACTGCGGCAATTTCTTCATCGGTTAACTGATCAGCATAAGACTGCATCGCCTTTCCTTGCACCCCCAATAATAAGATCTTAATATGCTCTTCTGGCGGCCCTGTCACAATGGCTGTTCCAACAAAAGATGGAAAGACAGGCGGCATGCCCTTACCATCATCCTTATGACATGCGGTACAGTTGGCTTTATAAACCCCTAAACCTTTCTCCATTACCTGACTTTTATCCTCAAAATCAATAGGCTCACTTTCAGGCATCGCCAACATGATATTTTCTGAATCCAAATCATAAGTTGGCTCCTTGCCTTTGTTGTCAAGCCACGCTTGATAGTCTTCTTGTGACTTTGCCTCTAAGACAATGGGCATATATCCGTGCATCATACCACAAAGCTCCGTACATTGTCCTCGATATATTCCTGGCTTTTCAATGACTGCCCATGCCTCTGACACATACCCAGGCATCGCGTCTACTTTGATTCCTAGCTCTGGCACCCACCATGAATGAATGACATCTTGCGACGTGAACAAAAACCGAATTTTTTTATGAATGGGAACGACAATGGGCTTATCGACTTCAAGCAAATAATGCGTTCCTTTCTCTTCCGTACCCGTTATTTGCCCGTAAGATGTTGCCAAATTACTATAAAAAGAAATATCCTCATCCAGATAATCATATTTCCATTTCCACTGAATCCCAGTGACCTTAACACTGACATCTGCTTTAGAGGTATCCACCATATCTAACAATACGCGTGCTGCTGGATAGACCATTCCCATCAATATAATCAATGGTACAATTGTCCAAGCAATCTCCACTGCGATATTTCCATGAAATGTCGCTGCCTTGACCCCTCTAGATTTACGATGTTTTAAAATGGTATACGTAATGACACCAAAGGTTAAAACACCAACAACCAAACATATATAGAATATTAACATATGTAATTGATAAATATCATGGCTAATCGGCGTGACGCCTTCTGGCATATTGACCAATGGCACTGCTACTGCTGAATAACACAGTATGAGTCCTACTAAATTCCACATCCTTTTTAACACGCACATTCCTTAATTATGCAACCAGGCACATTTGCTATGTTACTAAAACTTCGTTAAAATGTCCAAAAGATTAGCGACTCATTATGAACCTCTCAATCATTGCTGCTTTTGATCATAATCAACTGATTGGAAACAACAATAAATTACCCTGGTCAATCCCTGAAGACTTGGCTTATTTTAAAAAACACACCCTGAACGGCACCATTGTCATGGGAAGAAAAACATTTGATAGCATTGGAAGGGCTCTCCCAAAAAGGAAGAATATCATTATATCATCACACCATAAGACCTACCCAAACACAAGCTGCATCCACCATCCCAGCATGCTCTTTGAACTAGAAACGACCACTCCTATTTTTATCATTGGTGGCCGCTCTATCTACCAGTTTTTTTTACCGTATACCCAAACGATGATCATCACCCATATTGACCATGCTTTCAAAGGCGATTGCCATTTCCCAACCATTGACTGGCAACAATGGTCCTGCCAATCAGAAACCATTGTCCCAGCTCGTGAAGACAAACCTTTTACACACAGATATTGCATTTATCAACGACAAGATAGTGATCTGCCTTCGGGCCATGATCCTGAGTAATATCCCGCAATCCCATTTTGGTACATAACCCGCCAAACGCAATCTCATCACCCTGCTTGATCACCAAGCTAACGTCAAAGTCCATGACCTGAAGATCATTTGTATGTATCAACCCACTATATGTTGCCCATATAAAACCAACCTCTGGGTATTGATCCAAAAATCTTTTTACCTCAACAACCAATCCTTGTTTGGTCGCTGGCAGCAACGCACCATATAAATGCACCCCACAAGCGTTTGCAATCCAATGCACTTTAGATCTATAAAAATGCCTCTTCACACTTGACCAAATCTCTTTGGTGAATTGCCACTCTTTGTTGGATCGCAATAACCGCATGTCTAAATCATCATGTGCTTCAGCAACGGTTGCAAACAACTCACGGCAAAAACGATCTTCTTCATTGTAAGGATTGTGAACAAAACTGACTCTATTAAAATGATACTTCATCCACCCTTTAATATTTGCAAACCGACTACGACTAAAGCGATGTCCTGCTCTATATGCTTTAAGTAAACCACGCCATACATCTTGATACACAGCCCAGAGTGAAATGGCGCCTGTCTCAATCAAGTACGCAAACATTCTATGCATTTTATGATGTTGATAGACATACTTT
Source organism: Candidatus Synchoanobacter obligatus (assembly GCF_024259865.1). GTDB lineage: Bacteria > Pseudomonadota > Gammaproteobacteria > Comchoanobacterales > Comchoanobacteraceae > Synchoanobacter > Synchoanobacter obligatus. Next base: position 37,364 of record NZ_JAKUDN010000002.1, read on the forward strand.
TCAGCAAAAACCGAGACAATACCTTTCATCAGGTTCTCTGGAATACCCCACTCAAACATTGATTCAATATCTTGGTCTTTCCAAGTATAATTGACTAAGAACTGATGCCAAATAGTTGACATATCCATGAGTGCACTAGACGCCTTAATCCCTTTATAACGCGATGGTGACGATGTGTATGCCATGGCAACTTCCTGCAAGCTAGCACCTCGAGCAACCAACCCCTTTAACGCCGCTTGAAAATCTTCTCGTGGACTTGCATTTAGCAACAAAAAGGCCTTTTCTCCCTTGATCTGAAGCTGATAATGGTTCGTTAAACATTTTGAAAAGATAGCCTCGAGTTCCTTGACTGGAACTTGGCTGCTACATAACCAACGGTTGCCCGAGGGGCCACTTGCCATCTGAACATAAACACTCCCTGGCTGGTGCGTTTGTTCAGGCGCACCAATCATCAGCTGCTGGTGCTTATTCTGAGCGATACGTACGCCTGATTGCTCAACAAAATATTGATCTGGTAAAAACAAGTAGCCACTGGGTTGTTCAGCAATTGGCCCAACATACGAAAACATCTCGTTATCAATATGAACCTGATATGGTATCACAAAATCTTTATATGTCAGCTCAACAAACCATTGTTGATATAAATCCAGTTGTAGCATGTACTTCTTCTCTTGACGATGCCCTTTTTCTTCGTGCGAGCTTTTCTTATAGCGCGACTTATTACGTTTTTTCTTCTTTGTTTCTTTAGGGAGAAGAACAGGGTTCTTTGAAAAACCCAGAGTCGCACACTCACCATCCATAGGTGGTAAAAAAAACAATGCCCCAAAACCTTTTGATGACATGGCAAAATCATCCCACACACTCGATATGCTGGTATATGGCACATCATCACCTAAATCAAGAGGCCCCCTCCCCCTTGACTGGTCCAGCTTAGACAGCATCTTATCACTTAGCTTAATACTTTGATTTTCAAGAACACATAGTAATTTAGAAAAGTGATGAATGATTGTCACCATCTCTAGTAGCCGTGATTCACTCTCTACTCCAATAGATAGGCGCATGATCCTACCAACACCTGACAAATTGGATAAGGAAAAGCCAAAACTCATTCTTTGACAAACACCCAGCTTTTGGGTTAAAAATTCTATGATTTTACTTGCCCCTACATCACTTGAGCTAACGATTTTCAATGATATATATGGCATCTGTCCATCCGTGTTTGGTATCAACACCAAACCCTTTTCACCCAGAACATGTTGAAGCTGATTATAGACATACCGTGTATTCTCTTGCACTATTTGGGTATATTGGCTGATTTCTTCTGATGTTTCTTGAAGCAAGAAACAAATATAATACTCAATACGCTGCAGCCCTTCGCTGGCGTTATAGCTAGGTAACGGATCACAACCAAAATGAATGTATATCCCCCCTGGTGTAATATCCGAACCTAGCTGCAACAGTTTTGCACAACTCTGAAACATATGTATGTCTAAGGCGCCCTCATCGACTAAGCCCTTTAATTCTCTCAGTGTTTCTTGTAGAAAAGGATCACGATAATCATCCATGGTGATATCTAATGCCAAGATTAATCGATCTAGTCCTGATTCTATTCGCCCTTTTGTAATTCTCTTCACAATCGCCACAATATCTTGAGGAAATTGGTCCTCTACTGCTGCATTATTGGGATGCAATTCAGCAAAAAGCATATCAGGATAGGTTTCAAGATCCTGGAGATTTTGTTGCATATCAACCCTAACACCAAAATGTTTCGCGCATGACATCAGTAGATGCTGGCTCTCAAAATATTGCTGATTGGTCACCGCAATTGTCTTCACCTGACGTCCCATCACATAGCGCACAATGAGCTGTGTTATCACTGACATAGAGTATGGATATAGCTCAGCAGATGTAGGCTCTAGACCCAGATTCTTGGTCACCAACGCTTTTAACGACAAACGTCGAGTATCACGTTTACATAGTGATGGATGACAAAATACATAAACCAACTCACTTAACGACTCATGAGCAAAAACCCAGTGATGCAATGTTTTGTCTTTGCTTTGTAAATAAGGAACGACTTCATGATCAACCAAATATTGAAAAACAGGCTTAATTTGCTCATCCAACATCGCTACCGTTTTATTATATAACTTCTTCATGGCTCGACACAATAACTGAGCGCTTTTATCAGACGCCTCTGACTCAAATAAATGCTCCATCAAAGGCCCTGAAGCTATCTTCGAACTAAAAAATCGCCTCTCTACATCCCTGTCTATGGCGTATGAGTTTAAGGCTCTGGCTTGCTGAATTAATTCCAAATTCATCTCTGCCCGCGTGGCCACCAATCCCGCATTATTAACCAAAGACTCTGGCTCCCCATTATTACAAAGCTTAACCTTACCCTTATTTCCAATCTTTCCTCGCCAAGTAAATACAATCTCAGAAGACGCTTTATACAGCAGCATGACCTCGCCAGACCTCCCAAGAATCATGCTAGGGATCTCATGGCAGTTATCCAATGTTATCTCAATTTCAAGTATCTGGTTCTTACCAAGAACATTAGCACTCTTTGTTGGTGTTCTATCCAAATATTGGTACAGCATCGCAACACCTCGTTCTGTTGTTAGTCGAGCACTGGATTTGCGACCACATAACTGCTGAATACTATTGATGATATCTTTAGGCAATAAGTCTTTTGCTAAAGCCCAATAAATTCTACCGTCAGTGCGCCAATAAGAGGCGCGTATGGGCTGATATGATATAGGAAGGGGTCTTTGTGCCTGACGACTTAACGTATCATTTATAACTGGCGCATTACGATGACCATACTGGTATACATACACGTATAATGCAGAGCATAACGCCAGCTGTTTCTCCTGGCTCGTCACCCCCTTTAAAAACACTTTCAAAAACATCTACCCTCTCAAAAAACATTTAAAGTAACATAACTGCTTCAAACTGTCTTTAAAACAAATCGTATATTTAAAAAAATAATATTTGGTCTCTAATCATGAGAAAAATATCCTTAATATGCAGGTTTGAAGGTGAAAAACATCCCCTATTATCAATATTCTATTCCTTATTTGAAAAATACGTGCTATAACATACCCATATCAACGCTGGATTTGACTGTGAGCAAGCAACAAACACTGGTGATCGTAGAGTCTCCAACAAAAGCAAAAACCGTAGGCCGAATGGTTGGGTCATCCTATACTGTTCTAGCCTCATTTGGGCATGTTTTCGAACTAATCCCTAAAAATGGTGCTGTTGAACCTGACAATCATTTTCACATGAACTATCAGCCCGTTGAAAAAAACTTAAAACATTTAACAAAGATTGTTTCCTCAGCAAAAAAATCTACCACCTTAATTTTAGCAACTGACCCCGACCGCGAAGGTGAAGCAATTGCTTGGCATATTTGTGAATACCTTAAAGAGAAAAAGGCTTATGACCATCTGACCGTTAAACGCTCAACATTCCACCAAATCACCAAGAAAGCAATTATTCATGCCATAGAGAATCCGAAAGATCTCAACATGCATCTTGTTAATGCACAACATGCTCGACGTGCAATGGACTACCTCCTGGGATTTAATATTTCCCCCTTAATGTGGCGAACCATTAAGCCGGGAACCTCTGCAGGAAGAGTACAAAGCCCCGCATTGAATCTCATTGTATCCAGAGAAAATGCCCGTAACCAATTTGAGACACAAGAGTATTGGTCAATCACAACAGAATCTAGCATTCAAAAGCATCCTGTGACACTCACTTTATACGCCCAAAACCAGGATAAATTGGATAAGTTTGCCATTACAAACGACAAAGAAGCACAGAAAATTGTCTCAGAGATACAAAAACACAAATCAGCCGCTGTTTCTGACATCAAATCTCAAACACGCTCACGTAACCCTAAGGCACCCTTTACCACGTCAACCCTACAGCAAGAAGGTTCAAATAAACTTGGATTTCCCACAGCAAAAACCATGAAAATTGCTCAAGAGCTTTATGAAGGAATTGATATTGATGGACAGCAAGTCGGTCTGATCACTTATATGAGAACAGACTCTGTCCACATTGCCACAGAAGCCATTCCTGAAATTAGAGACTGTATTGTCAACACCTATGGGTCTGACCATATTCCTGACAGCCCAAGAGTCTTTAAAACCAAAACAAAAAATGCTCAAGAAGCACACGAAGCAATCCGCCCAACGCATTTTGATTTTCCACCCAATAAAATTAAAGAAGCATTAAGTAGCGATCAACTCAAACTGTATCAGCTTATCTGGTCAAAAACACTGGCGTCACAAATGATACCAGCACAAATTGACAGCACCAGTGTCTTTGTTGATATCGACCAGTTCCAATTAAAAGCAACCGGCTCTGTAATAAAAGTCGCAGGGTTCTTAAAAGCCTATGATGACGACCAAAAACAAGAAAGCAAATTGCCTCAAATTCATGCAGGTGATTCTGTTGCACTACTTGAAACCAACCCACACCAACACTTTACTGAACCACCACCACGTTATACGGAAGCCAGTTTGGTCAAAGAACTCGAAGAACTTGGCATTGGGCGACCATCAACCTATGCCTCAATCATCAGCACGCTGAAAAAACGCCAGTACGTTGAGATTGAAGGACGTAAATTCATTCCTACCGACATTGGTGATGTGGTTAATAAATTTTTGACGCTCTACTTTACCATGTATATTGATCATCAGTTTACTGCCAAGATGGAAGATTCCTTAGATGATATCTCCAGAGGTGAGCAGGGCAAAGAAGCTTTATTAACCACGTTTTGGACAGGACTCAGTGAACAAGTGCAAACCATCAGCTCTGATGTCAAACGAAGTGATGTCACCCATGAAGAGCTTGATGAGAAATGCCCAGAGTGCGATGCCACATTACTATTGAAACTCGGAAAGCATGGAAAGTTCATTGGCTGTAGCCAATATCCTGAATGCAACTATACGAGACCATTAAATGAATCGGCAGAAAAGGTTGAAGAGAAAATTGATAAACCATGCCCTGAGTGCTCTAGTGATTTGATCAAAAAACATAGTGCAGCAGGTTCATTCATTGGCTGCAGTAACTATCCCAAATGTAAACATACAGAACCTTTGCCTGAAAACATTACCGATGTTGATTGTCCAAAATGTGCCAAAACCAAACTGATTAAGCGCAAATCGCGACGTGGGAAAGTATTCTTTGGCTGCCCTGCGTATCCAAAGTGCAAATACGCAACTTGGAATACGCCAATCAAAAAAGCCTGCCCAGCATGTAAGTGGCCTATTATGACTGAAAAAGTTTTGAAAAAGGGCACTGTCATCGAATGCCCTGAGTGTAAACATAAAATTGATTCTGATGCTTAACATTGATCAAGCTGTTCAGCACTTAAATACTGGCGGCATATTAATCTACCCAACAGAAACTGTTTATGGCATAGGCTGCTTACCCTCAAAAACACAAGCCCTTAATCAGCTATTAGAGATAAAAAAACGCCAGCGCCAGTTTATTTTAATTGCTGATGACTGGCAACGCTTCAATCACTGGGTCGATGAATCTATGCCACTAAGCCATCTCAATACTCCCAAGCCAACAACCTTTATTGTTAAAGCAGCAACACATGTCCCAGATACACTAAAAAACCTTCAGCAAGAAATCGCCATTCGGAAAATCAAAGAACATGCGATATCTAGGCTCCTGAAGCAACTTGAAGAACCGCTTATTTCAACCAGCGCCAATCTCCCTGGAGAGGCCACGCCGACTACCACTGAAGGGCTTATGAAAGTTTTCTCATACCCCATCCTAAATGGCAAGCCTGGAGGACAATCTCCCTCAAGGATCATCCATTTTCAATCAGGTCAAATTATTCGACCTTAATATCTTCCTGACGTTTCAGGAAATCTGGAATGTTTAAGTATGCAGGAGAATCCTCTCGAGGACTCTGGACATTTTTTACTGGCTCCGTCACAGGCATAGCATTGTCTTCGTTCTCATGCGCATCAATAACAGACGCTTCTGTTGGCACATGTACATTAGGTTCAGGCGTGACAACAGGGGGCGCCTCCTTAACATAAGCTGGCCTAGCATTCATCCGTTGATACTCTGCCCTATTTGGCAAATCAACATCCTGTTTTTGACGATCCAACCCCGTAACGACAACAGTGACTCTCAAGGCCTCTGCCATTCCCTCGTCAATCACTGTCCCAACAACAACATTCGCTTTTTCTGAAGTCACCTGACTAATCAATGATCCGACTTCCTCAAACTCACCAATAGACATACTCGAGCTTGCGGTAATATTCACCAAAACGCCTTTAGCACCATACACATCTAAATCTTCCAGCAAGGGTGAAGCAATTGCTGCTTGAGCTGCTTGTTTTGCACGCTCAGATCCTTCTGCTACCCCGGTCCCCATCATGGCCATTCCCATTTCAGACATCACGGTTCTCACATCAGCAAAATCAACATTGATCAGCCCTGAATGTGTAATCAAATTAGAGATCCCCTGTACTGCGCCCAGTAGGACTGAGTTTGCTGTTTTGAAGGCACTCATCAACGTGACTTCTTTGCCAAGAACAGAGATTAATTTGTTGTTGGGGATTGTAATTAAAGAATCAACATATTGCGTCAGCTCGCTGATTCCTTGCTCAGCAATTTGCATCCTTTTGGCACCTTCAAAAACAAATGGCTTTGTTACAACCGCGACAGTCAATATCCCCATTTCAGTCGCAATTCTTGCAATTTCAGGTGCCGCACCAGTACCAGTTCCACCCCCCATCCCAGCAGTGATAAACAACATATCAGCCCCAGAAATTGTTGCTTGAATCAGCTCTTCAGTTTCACATGCTGCTTGTTTCCCTACTTCTGGATCTGCGCCTGCACCAAGGCCTTTGGTAAGCTTTTCACCCAACTGGATTAACTCAATGCCTTCATGCTGATCTTTAAATTTCTTTAGTGCCTGAACGTCTGTATTGGCTGCAATAAAACTGACACCGTTGATTCCTTCCTGGAGCATAGACTCAAGCGCATTACCTCCTCCGCCGCCAACACCACAGAGCATGATGTTTGCCCCTTTCAAATCCGCTTGAACTGACACTATTATCTCCTAAAAATAGACCTCTAACCAGCGTTGTATCATTTTAAACGCATGACGACAAGGATTATTCCGACTATGTATCGGACTCCCTGCTTGTTGCTGGATATAGTATACCAATCCCGCTGCACTCAACCAGTCTTGGTGCATTGATGAATCAGAAGCTCCAACCAAACTTCCCTGACGAGACTGTTTCCCTAAAAAAGACTCTATAATGTCACTCACTCCAGGATACCTCATCGCGCCACCACACAATACATAACCTCGATTTACTTTTTGCTTTAATCCTTCTCGAACCAAACAGCGGTCCACTAACTTAATAATTTGAGCATACCGAGCATCAATAACCTCTCGAATTTTATCAGACGAGACCCCCATATAAGCCTCTTCTTCATCCGCAAGCCCCATGAGTTTTTTAATTTTCTCAGCGGTATCATTATTTACCTGTAGTAAGTGAGCGATATCATGAGAAACAGCCGCACCACCAATAGGAATTGATGCAGAAAACACCACAACGCCGCCATACAAAACAACACAATCAGTCGTCCCTTCTCCCATATCAAGTACCACGACTCCTTGTTGCTTCTCATCCTGAGTCAACACAGCTGCAGCCAATCCTATCGGTGGAAAAATCAACCCTGAACAAGTTAACCCTACCCGCTCTAAACATCTAGACATATTTTGTGCCGCACCTTGATCAGCTAACACAAGATTAAAAGATCCTTCCAACCGAACCCCGAACATACCCTTAGGATCAATAATCCCTGCCTGATTATCCACTTTATAGGACTGCGGTAACATATGTACAACAACCTGATTGTCTAATGCCAATGCTTGTGCTGTAACCGACAATTCATCCAAATCATACGGCGTAACCTCCTGATGACGAATCTTAACCACACCATGAGAATTGACTGAGGAAATGCTATCTCCAGACACGGTACAGTATACACGGTTAAATCGAATATCGATTTTTTTCTTTACCTTACTAATTAAATGCTGAATCGTTTCTGCAGCCTTCTCTAAATCGACAATAACCCCATGGTTCACACCCAATGACGGCATGGACTCATATGCAAGAACTCTTGCACGAGGATCATCTTCTGCCACCAAAATTCGGGCAGAACTGGTACCAAAATCAATCACAACAATTGGGGATTTCATCACAGACATCTATCCTTGATCTCCTTTTTGACTACTCTCTCAAAATATAGATTGAATGTCTATACTCTTTTTTTCTCTAATAATCCGAATGGATCGTGACATGAAGATGGTTTATCTTCCAAGCCTCTATGATCCACCGGCAGACTCGACAAAAAATCCTTTGCCATTTTAAACTCCTTTGCTGCAGATTTATTCACCAACTCCAAAGCGTATGAAGGATTTTTCTGCACGCCTGTGCCATGCCAATACAGCAGCCCCATCTGAAAATAAACATATGGGTGCTCTAAACGAAGTGCTTTATCAAACCAAAGATTTGCTGCCGTCATACTCTCCTGAATACCAACCTTCCCCTGTGCATAAATTAAAGCAATATTGACCATGGCACCACCATGACCTAAATTTGCTGCCAATAAATAATGCCTCAAAGCCACATCCACATCCTTTGCAACCCCACGTCCTAATTCGTATAAAACAGCCAACTTAAACTGTATTTCACCATAAATATACTTGGTAGATAATCCTTTTAAAAGAGGAAATAATTCTGCATCATCCCCTTTATTCCACTTAGCTCTCACATTCAGAATGTGTGGCATATCACACACAAACTGTTGCCATTTTGACCGAAATATTGGATCCGTGATCTTTTGAAGACAAACATGAGCCACATCAATATTTTGGGGCGTAGTTTTACTACAAAAATAATACTCAAAACGCATCTTCAACTCATCTTGCATCGTCACTCCCATCCACAATCATTTGATTCATGTGTGAGCAACAGCTTATCATGTATCTTGGCAAGTTGCATACTCTTGGTGAAAAAAGAAGCACTTCACAGGCTTTTTATCTTTAAAGCCCTTAAATGCTTTATCCCATTCTGCAACGTAAGAAAAGCTGGGAAATAACAATTGGTCACCTGACGTTGTTACCACTTTAACAATACCCGATCTCGACTGACTCATTGTTCTTATTTCTACAACCTGACTCAACTTTTTCAACAATAGCACTGCCTCAAATAAAGAATCCTTAGTAACCGTCAATAATGGCAGCGCATCAGGAAATGCTCCTTTTACACTAAAAACATCTAAATTATCAGAAACATAGGCCCCAGAAGACAGTTTTGCAGCTGGCACTTTAGAGGATACTTCCAAGAACAGCACGTTAGGGAAACGCCATTGCAACCGATAAGCATCCACCCAATCCCATTCCTTCACTGCATTTTCCCAATCTCCTACTGAAGAAAAATCAGTCGTCAACTGCTTATGGTCCGCCCCATACCATACGTATTTCACTGGCAATGACTTGTAAAAGAAACTCACTGCCAATAACAGGCATAAAACAACAAAACTTTGAGCTAATTTCTGACTTCGCACCAACCTCTCCAACCCTATGACTTAATGATAACGATTTTCATCCCATGAATCATCTATTATATATATCTGTCTAGAATACTTTAACGATATCCGCCCAAGGTGTACAAATCTCTTTATGGACATCATATAAACCAAACCTTATAGTATGGCTATATTGAAACGAGTATAACCTTGGACATTACACATATTATTGACACGCTCAATCCAGAACAACGAATGGCCGCAACCTCACTTGACCATAACTTACTAGTGCTCGCAGGTGCTGGTTCAGGAAAAACAAAAACCATTGTGCACAGAACGGCCTATCTTATTATCACTGGCCAAGCTCATTGGCACCAAATTTTAACTGTTACATTCACCAATAAGGCTGCAAACGAATTAAAATCTAGAGTCTCAAGACTCCTACCCAACCAACAGCACGCAGGTACCTGGACAGGGACCTTTCATAGCATCTGCCATAAGCTATTACGAATTCATGCAGAAGAGATCGGATTGCCTAAAAACTTTCAAGTCATTGATACCGATGACCAACTGAGAATTGTTAAAAAAATTCATAAAGAAATGCATCTAGACGAACAGCAATGGCCTGCTAAAAAATCACTCAACTTCATTAACCAAATGAAAGAACAAGGTCACCGATCTTTCCAGTGCCAAGACCAAAGCAGCGCTTTTTACCGAACCTGTGGGGAAGTCTACGCATCATATGAAGAACACTGCTCAAAAAACCACCTCGTTGACTTTGCTGAGCTCATTCTTAAGACAACAGAGATGCTAAGAGACAATGAAGACATTAGATGGCAATACCAAACACAATTTAAACACATCCTCATTGATGAGTTCCAGGATACCAATAAGCTACAATATACACTGATTAGCCTCTTAAAACATGAACAACAGCGAATTGTTGCAGTCGGTGATGATGACCAATCAATTTATAGCTGGCGAGGCGCTATTGTTGATCATATGTTCTCCTTTGAGAAAGACTTCTCTCCCGTAACCACCATCCGATTAGAGCAAAATTACCGGTCAACTCAAAACATTCTTAATGCTGCCAACCATATCATTCAGCATAATGAAAAACGTCTAGAGAAAAAACTTTGGACTGACTCTTCGAGCAAAGAAAAAATTAAGCTCTATGCTGCCTATAATGAAACCGATGAAGCACAGTTTGTTTGTGATCAAATCCATGAGCTAATCCGCCGTGGCCATACTTTTGAAGATTGTGCCATTCTTTATCGTTCTAATGCCCAATCACGTGTTTTTGAAGAAAAACTCAGTCAAGCAACTATCCCCTATCGGGTTTATGGAGGATTAAGGTTTTTTGAGCGTGCAGAAATTAAAGACATCATTGCATACCTTCGCCTTATGGCCAATCAACAAGATAACTATGCCTTTGAACGCAGCATTAACCAGCCTCCAAGAGGTATCGGCCGAGTCACACTTGATAAAATAAAGCACCAAGCACAACTTAGCGCTGCTTCTTTCTTAGATGCATCTCAACAGTGCAATATTTCAGGAAAAGCAGCACCTGCATTACAGTTATTTTATCAGCTGATCACTGACAGCATCCACCAGTTTGGTCAATTATCTTTGTTAATTGAGCATGTCATCAAAGAAACCAAAATGATTGCGTACTTACAAGCACAGAAAAACCATCAAACGGACGCAAAAGTTGAAAACTTAAAAGAACTTGTATCTGCTGCCAAACACTATGACCAGTATGATAGCATTCAAGAAGCGCTTAACGAATTCTTATCCCATGCCGTCTTGGATCAAAACCCCAAAAATGAGCATGCTGCATCTCAAGTCCAACTCATGACCCTTCACTCAGCCAAAGGGCTTGAATTTCCCAATGTTTTCTTAACAGGACTGGAAGACGATTTATTTCCTCACAAAATGACTCATGCAGACCATAAGCAAATTGAAGAAGAACGCCGTCTATGCTATGTTGGCATTACCAGAGCAAAGCAAGAGCTTTATATCTCCTACGCTGAAACAAGGCGATTATATGGTCAAGAAATGTATCAGCGGCCTTCTCGATTCATTCGCGAACTACCGCAAGAAGAACTTGAATATCTCCGTGGAAATAACGCATACACCCCTAAACCTAAAGTAAAAGCCAGTTATACCTTCCAATTAGGACAAACAGTATCTCATGCCAAATTTGGTGAAGGTGTTGTATTAAACTATGAAGAAGATGGCGACAATAGTCGTGTACAAGTACGCTTCTTAAATCATGGCGTCAAATGGTTACTTTGTGCTTATGCTAAGCTAAACCCTGTTTAATCTCTAAATACGCCCTCTCACTCAAAGTGTAAAAACGATGGCAACAATGCCCATCTGCCTATACATTTCTTAACGCCATCATATCAAATAGATGCTTTGCGCTCATATTAAGCGAAATCCTGCTTCATTCTCCACACCTTATCAAAACACGTGAGCATAACCAAAGGACGAAAACGACGTAAGATGTTGACTTTTGTAAAAAAATAGCGCATGATTGATTTAATAATAATAAAATGGAAGCTTAACATGCTGAATATGTCAAAAGAGAAAAAAGTAATACCGCCAGTTGCCAGTTCTGCAGGCCTAACAAGAGAAGACAGGTGTGCTCGTTTTTCGAATCAAAGAGGTATATCAGCTAATGCACTAGAAATAAGAGAACATGGATTCTCCTTCCTAGAAGATGCAGATTCATCACTGAGTATTTTAGAGAACATTGAAGCCTTGGTGACTTCAAAACCGCTGGAAAAAAAATCTGCAAAATTAAAATCAGAATTAACTGCAATTAAAGGCGCAGGAACAAAAGCATTACAAGATGATAGACTACGTGCCGCTGTAAAAATTTTTAGCAAAGACGGTGTAGCAAAATCTTTAACAGATATTCGTGCGGCAGGCGACAAGTTCTACACAACAACGGCTGCAAAACCTAACTGGTTATTTGCAATTTCTTGCCTGACCCTGCACGAATCCGATATCGAAGCCAAAGGAACAAAAACTATCAATGGTGTGGTTAGTGTCAGTGATGTTGCTCATACTATTTCTACATACAAAACTTTCACAAGCCTATATAAACATGGTAGCACCAATGCTCTTTTAGGGATTGATTATCCAGGAAATAGTGAATATAGCATGATACTGTGCCAAACAGCTGATGAAATAGCAAAACACAAGGCAGATTGTACAGAAAAATGTACTTGTTCTCATGCCACCATCTTCTCTAGAGCCAATCATGATGTAATCGATAGAACAGATATCCATTACACCCTCGATCTAGAACTGGTAGATTCGACCCAATGTACAGCCGACGCGGCAGCGAACTTCAAAGGCTCCGATACCTACAAAAACCACGTAGCCATTACAAAAAGTAGGGGTAAAACTCTTGGGCTAAAAGCTTCCTTAGTAGAAAAAGGGTATATCCCAGCAACCAGCAAATGCAGAGAACAGGGAGCGATTGTTATTGCAAGAGATTTCCTGAAGTCGCAAACCGCCCTTGACAAAACACAAGAGGAAGTACTTAATGCTCTTGATACTGCATGTAAATCGATGCAGAAGCAGACATATAAGCTACACTACTTCTTTCAGGTCTTCAGTAATTCTACAATCAATTTTTCCGGTCTTTCGGCAAGGAAAGGTTCACAAACAACCTGTGTATCCGCAGATGAACTGGAACACGGCACAAGCATTGGATTATTAAGCTCTGATACCGTTAAAACGCATCTTAACCCCGCTACTGAGAAGATACAACACATTGTCGATTACCTATCACAATATAAATCAAAATATGATGCACCAACAACCAAAATCCAACGATGGTATAAAGAGCAACGTATACTAAACAAGTGGAAAGCAGTCGTAGATACTGCAACAATACAGTCTAAAGCATCTAGAGATTGTGTACTGGTACGATAATGTTATTAGATGCAGACGGATGTTTCCCGTCTGCTTTCTTAGGATACTTACTAACTACTGTATTTTAAACCTATCTTTAAAGAGGAATGGCAATGCCAGTAGGCTGTAGTAAGTCAATAGAAATGGCACCAAAAAATAAGTCACAGCAGAAACCTCCTGTGAACATTCACGTCCAATGTTAGTAAGCCAATCCATAAAGGACATCATAAAAGCAGAACCTTGAAGATCCATCATGAGCTCGAAGGGCAAACATGATGTTACAGCTTGAGGAAATAACAACACAAATACATGCCTAAAGCCGATCATCGTACCGAGAAGAAGAATCCACGGGATGAGTTTTATACCCTGTTTGGGAAACAGTGTTACTATGGCTAGTAGCAATAGGACGCCGCGCTGTAGTAGGCACAACAAACAAGGAGATTCACCTGAAACATAATCATACCCTACTCCAAAAACCAGTAATATGAGTGCCGTGTATAATACAAAACGTAAGTACGTTTCTTTATTGATAAAAACTGTGGATAATTTCACGCTCCCCCCTTGAGAACTAAAGCGATGGTACTATACTAATAGAGTATATTTATTTTAGCAACCCAATACCGGAGCTTACAATGAGCGAAAAAGAACACATTGACACCAAGAACACTGTTTCTGCAGAAGACTTAAAACCTGCCAGTGCACCCACTGAGGCACTTGAAGATAAAATTACCGAGCTTGAAGAAGAAATTTTGCAACTAAAAGATAAAAATACACGACTGATTGCAGAACAGCATAACTTAGGCGCACGGTTAAAAAGAGACTTTGATACCAAAAAACAGTACGCCATTGCCAATTTTGCGAAAGAGGTTCTTGACGTTGGTGATATCTTAAAGACGGGTCTAGCCAACTGTTCAGATAAAGACAGTGAGCATTTTAAAGGCATGGAAATGACTTTAGACAAGTTCTATCATATTTTAAAGCAACATGGGATCACCGCCATTGATTCATTACATAAGGCTTTTGATCATAGCCAACACGAAGCGTTAACCAGCCAGGAAACTGATGAACACGAACCCGGTATTATTACCCAAGTTGTTCAAGAAGGCTATCAGTTCCACGAGCGTGTACTAAGACCTGCAAAAGTAATTGTTTCAAAAAAAGTTTCTCAAGACTCTTGAGGTTTTAAAAAGCATCCATACATTAACATTGATACTAAATTAAACGAGGAGATAAATCATGGCAAATAAAGAAGTGGTAATCGGAATTGACTTAGGGACAACGTTCTCTTGTGTCTCAATTTTACAAGGTGGTGGCCCTGTTGTTATTGAAAATAACGTAGGAGACCGTACAACAGCATCCTATGTCGCTGTTGAAGCAGATGGAAAACAATTGGTTGGTGAGCAAGCAAAGCGTCAAGCCTCTTTGAATGCAAAAAGCACTTATTATGCAACAAAGCGTTATATGGGACATAAGATGAGTGACGAAGTTGTGAAAAACAGCCAAGTTCATTACGAGCTCAAAGCAGCACCAAATGGCGATGTCCGAGCACTGGTCAAGGTAGATGGCAAAGAAGAGCTTTGGGCTCCTGAGAAATTTGCAGCCATTATTCTTGGTAAGATGAAAAAAGTTGCAGAAGAGTATCTTGGACATGAAGTAAAATCTGCTGTTATTACCGTGCCTGCATACTTTAATGAAATGCAACGACAAGCGACTAAAGACGCGGGTAAAATTTCAGGGCTTGATGTGAAAAGAATCATCAACGAGCCAACCGCTGCTGCTTTAGCTTATGGTCTTGATAAACAAACAGGCGACAAGAAAATTGCTGTTTACGACTTGGGTGGTGGTACCTTTGATGTCTCACTGATGGAAATGTCGCAATTTGATGGCGATCGTCAATTTGCTGTTCTTTCAACCAGTGGTGATACCTTCTTGGGTGGTGAAGACTTTGACCAAAAGATCATCGATATGGTTTTACAAGCTTTCAAAAAAGACAGTGGAATTGATCTGTCTAATGATGCTGAAGCATCACAGCGTGTTAAAGAAGCTGCTGAAAAGTGTAAAATAGCACTGTCATCTGATGTAGAATATACTGTCAACCTTCCTTACATTACTATGGATAAGACCGGGCCTAAGCACTTGAATGTACGCATTAGTCGGGCCATGCTTGAAAGCGCTACAGCAGAACTTATTGAGCGAACATTAAAACCTTGCCAAGAAGCTCTGGATGACGCGGGTCTATCACTCAATGAGATCGATGACATTATTCTTGTTGGTGGCCAAACGCGTATGCCAAAAGTACAAGAAGCTGTTGAGAAATTCTTTGGTAAAGCACCACGTAAGAATGTCAACCCAGATGAAGCTGTTGCAATCGGTGCTGCTATTCAAGGCGGTGTATTATCAGGCGATGTGAAAGACATTCTTCTATTAGATGTGACACCACTGACACTTGGAATTGAGACGATGGGTGGCGTGATGACACCGCTTGTAGAGAAGAATACAACCATTCCTACTCAAGCAAGCCAATCATTCTCAACCGCTGCTGACAATCAAACAGAAGTGACCATTACCGTACTTCAAGGAGAAAGAAAGGTTGCGACCCAAAACAAGCAATTAGGGCAATTTAACCTAACCAGCATCCCACCGGCTCCAAGAGGTATGCCTAAAATTGAGGTGACTTTCGACATCGATGCCAATGGTATTTTGCATGTGACTGCAAAAGACCAAGCAACGGGCAAAGATCAATCGATCTCAATCCAGTCTGCTGGAGGACTCAGTGACAGTGAAATTGAACAAATGATCAAAGATGCTGAAGCCAATGCGCAAGCAGATCAGGAATTCCAAGATACTGTTCAGGCTGTTAATCAAGCTGAGCAATTGATCCACGGAACTGAAAAGGCGCTAAAGGATCTTGGTGATAAAGTTGATGCTGGCAAAAAATCCCAGGTTGAAGAAGCGATTACTGAGCTCAAATCTGCGATTGAGTCTAAGGATAAAGCCAATATTGAATCTAAGACTGAGGCGTTATCCACGCTGTCTGGTGAAATTGCCCAGCAAGCATACCAGCAAGCCCAACCTGAGGAAGGTGCGCAAGAAGGTGCCGCATCAGATGGGGAGACTGTTGATGCTGAATTCGACGAAGTCGATGACAACAAATAGTACGAAGGGGGCTTTTGCCCCCTTTTTCCATAATGTGGGATACAACCGATGAAAAAAGATTTTTACGAGCTCCTTGGGGTTGATCAAAATGCAGATGATAAGACCATCAAGTCTGCATATAAAAAACTGGCGCTTAAATACCATCCTGACCGGCTTGCTGGCAAAGGCCAAGATGAGATCGGTAACGCAACAAAAAAGTTTAAAGCAATCAACGAAGCTTATTCCGTATTATCCAACAAGCAAAAACGGCAAGCTTATGATAGTTTCGGAGATCCAAATGCCTCAGGCCATAACCCATTTGAGGGCTTTGGTGGTCAGGACGGCTTTCCTGGTATGGATTTAAATGACATTCTGAATAATTTCTTTGGTGGTGGCGGTGGCGGCCATGCACAGCCTAATTTCCAAGGTAGCGACCTAGGCTATACGCTCTCTCTTTCATTAGAAGAAGCTGCTTCTGGTATCGAAAAAGAAATTGCCGTTCATAAAAAAGACAAATGTCAATCTTGTCAGGGCTCAGGGAGTTCTGCAGGAAGTAAAACATCAACCTGCGCCACCTGCCGCGGACAAGGAAAGGTTACCATGCAACAAGGATTTATGGCCATACAACAACTGTGCCCAAGCTGCCACGGAGAAGGCGTAACCATTAGCAATCCATGTCAAAAATGCAAAGGGAAAGGGTGTTATAGCCAAAACTGCAAAATTAAAGTTCGCATCCCTGCCGGCGTAGATACTGGCGATAGAATGCGTGTTTCTGGTAAAGGTGATGCAGGTGTTAGAAATGCACCCAGCGGTGACTTGTATATTAGTATTAACGTTAAAGCTCACCGGTTTTTTGAGCGGGATGGTTCCGATCTTCACTGCAAGGTTCCTATTTCATTTTATCATGCATGCGTGGGTGGTGACCTTGATGTTGCAACACTAAGCAGCACCGTTAAACTTAAAATCCCTCCTGAAACACAATCGGGTACAGCTCTTAGGTTACGTGGCAAAGGGATTAAAAATGTCAAAACAAACCGTACAGGAGATATTATATGCCACATCAATACGGAAACCCCTGTGAAACTAACCGCCGAACAAAAAGATCTTCTTAAGAGCTTTGAGCACAGCATCCAGGAAAACACCCAGCAGCCACAGCTTAAAAGCTTTTTTGAGCGGATCAAAACTATTTTAAATTAACCTCTGTGCCAGCTATGCTGGCACTCAGCCTCTCCCCCCCTATATGCAACGCATAGAATAGCATTTCCCCAAGACCCAATATTAAATAAAAACAAAATTTACATTGACATTATGAAATTTTGAATTTATTTTTACTCAAAAGGAAACATGGATGCGACAATGGAAAAAATGCAGAAAATATGGATATTTTTATTAGTAGGCGTTAGTAGTTATATTCAAGCCAACAACGATAGGGTCTGGGCTGGTGCTGGTTATTCATCAGGATCCGTAATGATGCCTATTTCTATAAGCTTTGAGACACTTCATATACCTTTAAATGGACACCTACCTTTTGTTAAACCCATATCAGAGCCCTATCTTGAACTGGGATACGAATATAACTTTTTTCCCTCTCTAAGTGCTGGTATCACCACCCAATTTAGCCATAGCAACAAACCATCATTCGCAATATATCCTGCCGTATCGCACCATTATAATGGTCCAAAATTTACTGCGTATGGGAAATACCGTTTAAACCAAGTTGCTTACGGATTGGGTATCGCCCTCCACCACCAAACCTTCATTATTGATTTGAACCCTTCGGGACTACCCGGCGGTCAGAACATGCCTGCTCAATCATTAAATGGGCTTGAAAATTCCTCTATAGCCCATTTAGACGGCATCATTCCATCATTTGTCTTAATGACTGACATTTTCGTAACCCCATCAGTAAAAGCGAACATTCATCTTGTTGCTCAACCTGTGTCTTTTGGCGAGGCTCACTACATGAGCAGAAGTGATTCTGCCCTAAAGCCCGTTACCGAAGATTGCTGGGCTTATGGCGTTCAAATTGGACTACAACATAAAATTGATTTAGCGAAATAAATGAAATATTTGGAGAACTCACATGTACAAAAAACTTTATGTAACGCTCATCGCCTCTTTATCCTTTGCTCATAGCAACCAAACACAAATTGCGCTACGATCTGGCATCAGCTTGAATGAAGTACAAATTAAGGCTGCCGACATGGGTAATTCGATAGCAACACATTATCCCTATGTTCAAGGCATGCTAATATTAGATATTTCGAAAGAACTTTCCAGTAACTTTTCTATTTTGGCCAGCACCAGCTATGCAGCTTCTAACGTAACAAAGCCTGTTATCGATAATAGCATATCCGGCTTATACCATGTTAGTGAAAACAGTGCTATTGGAATCAGCACACACATTACTCATAATATTAATGAGTTACATCAATATGGAGACACCGCTGGAAATTATCACTACATGAGCTTTGGCACCTTAATCCAAAACAACATCACTGAGAACTTTTCTTCTCATGTTGAAGTCACTTATGATGTGACCCCTGAATCTTACCGCGCTTTCGCCCCTACTAATGAGAACAATGCCATACTGTCAGGAGCTCTCAAAAACATCGTGGAAAACCATTTAAGACTTAATATTTCCTTTGGCTACAACTTATCAAGCTTGATGGACTGAAAAAGGAATCATGACGATAAATCGGCTACCTGAGTCAACAACACTTTGCACAGAAATTTGGCCGGATAGATCATCCAGGAACTCTCTAACAATACTCAAGCCCAATCCTGCTCCATCTGATGTGTTTTCACCACGTTTCAAACGCATCATTGGAGAGAATATTAAGCGCTGAAATTTTTCTTCAATGCCGATACCTGTATCAATTACCTGGATCTCTAATACACTACCTTGCGTTGTGTGAATACATCCGGCTTCAATTGTTACAGAGCCTTGGCTTGTATACTTCAAAGCATTACTCACCAAGTTTGCCAAAACCCGATGAAACCTAACTTGATCTGTTTTAACCTTTTCCGGCAAACTGTCCTTAATCGCAACCTGAATCTCTAATTTTTTTGCTCTAGCAATGGCCTCAACACTGTCTAATACCATCTTAATTTCTTGTCTAATATCCACATCATTTATATTCAAAGGCAACACTGATTGATCTGACATGCTCACATCTGTTAGCTGCTCAATATGGTTCATTAGGTTCATCCCAGAAGATTTAATGGTTTCTAAAAAGAACGCTTGATCGGTAGTGTCTTGGCTGTGCAGCATCAAGTCTGCTGCACCAATGATGTTGCTGATTGGCGTTTTTAAATCATGACGGAAGTTTTGAATAAAGGTTCGTTTTGTCCGGTCGGCCAAACGCATTTCACGCATCATTGCCAACATTTCATTTTCCATAAGCTTTCTTTCTGTTATGTCAACCGAAACACCCAATAAATAAGACTTATTATCACCTAGACTAACAATGCCTTTTTTATACGACAAATAAGTCCTAACCTCATCATCTACCTGAACAGCTTCTTCAAAAACCATAGTTCCTTGTCCTCGGATCGCAATTTCATCATTACGTCTGAGCATTTCTGCTACTGGTTTAGGGGCAATGGTTTCCATGAAATCATATAAATTCGAGCCAACAAACTCTTTAACATCACCTTGTGCTATCGATAAGAACAGGCGCTTAAGAGATTGGTTGACAAAAATGATATTTCCCTCTTCGTCTAAAGCCCAAATTTGCTGAGGGTAATGATCCAAAGCCAGTTCATAAAAGGCCACTTTATCCTGTAATAATTTTGACTCTTTTTGTAGCGCCTGCACTAACTGAGAATGTGAACCCACGTCATTACCTCCTTCTGTCAAACTTCTGCTAACTTTATCACGAAGTGTCTATTTCATCAACCATTTAACATTATCCTGAGAACGATCAAAAGTGATATCTAAAATATTTTATTGAGAAAACTGGGGGTATCTGGTACAATCTTAGTCCGGTTGGGGAAGAGTATGTCAAGGAGCGAACAAAATGGCTGATGAGAATTTGTCAAAATCTGGATCATGGGATAAGACCGTTTTTGTGCTAACATTGGAGGAATCTTCTAAAAAAGATACGCCACTACGTGATATCCTTTATCAACTGAAGCACTTTTTCACCGTCAGCTTGGTAGAGATTGGGTCAAATATAGTAAAAAAAACCAGTATTCGACAACTGTACAATCGTGTCATCACAGACATACAACACACATATAATGCCGCAAAAGCAGGCGGGATGAACAAGGGCCTAGAAAACGCTTTCCGTATCAGTCTTTTTAAGTTTTTTACATTCTCACTCATTATTATTATTATTGATGCGGCACTACGTGCAGTTAAGAACTACATTTATACTGGCTCAGAATTTGATAACAAAATGACGCTAACAGAGCCCAATTATACGCAAAAGCTTTTAGACCAGCCAAAAGAGACACTAACTGCATATAATTGGCACATTGATAATTCACGGGCAAAAATCGCTAAGAACTTCTATATACTCACTCAAAAAATGGCACTTATTGGTGTTGATCTATACATTTACGCCACACTATTACCACCTGCTCTCTTTTTCTTCATCATAGGAACGGTTCTATCGACAGGGCTTGTCACCAAGTTTTTGTCAACGAAAGAAGCCTACGCCAATGGTGTGCAAAAAACTGTTAGAAACTACCTCCCTAATCTTAATGAAAACAACATCAAAAACGAAAAACTTTTAGAGATAGTAGCGACCTTAGAAAAACAATTAATATTTTCGGAGGCTGAAGCAGCACAGATGCGTCAAGCCATAACCTCTCAAGTGGAAAAAGTTAACAATACAATGCTGAAGAATAATCTTGATAGAATACGACGTCAAATGTATGTATTAGAAAAGCTTTGTAATATTTTACTGACTGTTTTCAACAAAATTGTCCAACTGGTTTTTCGTAGTTATATCCTATTTAGCTGTGCCACTAAAATTATGAGCGGCACCCTGATCAGTAGCAACAATATTGCTGACATGGTTTGGTTGGCAACAACGGATAAAGCCGCCATGGACTCTCTGTCTGATTTTCTTGATTATATCCGTCAACTAAAACCTTTTGAGGATATGAAAACCAATACCAACCGCGCTATCGCCAGCCTCAACGACGAACACCTTAGAAACGGTTACAACAACCTGGATATACAAAGCCGTATTCACAGCACCTTCAATGCACGAATTGCCCTCTTTGGTATCATTTTCTTAGGCAGCTACGGGTTATATACCATCAAACCTCTCGTGGCTACTGCACTAAACTTCTTACAACCATTGCATCTATTAACGCTCCTCGCTCTTGCAGCATGCGCAAGAAGTTATTATAAAAGTATTACCTTACAGAAGACTGCAACTGGTTATACGCTACACCATATTATTGCCGGCAGCCTAGTCCTGGCTATCGTTCCAGCAATCATACACCTTAGCACCCTCACAGCACTCAACCACCTTTCACTAATCGGAGGTATCGCTGCATGCAGCTATGCATTATTTGAAACGGCATTCAATAGCATCGCAAAATTTTATCTTTTATTTAGTATCATTGTCTCTCAACAAATCGCCACTATTCTAGATGGCATACTGTACCCTATTGAAAGCATCGCAAGTGCATATCGCCTAGCCATTGCCGATAAAAACCTGTTACTTAAAAGGCCTTTTCAATCTTTATTATACCGTATAGGCTTATACACGTTGCCGATGATAGCCATATTATTCTCAGCAGCCTCGTTATCCACAACGCTCATAACATTCAGTGTTTTTCTAGCTATCTTCACAAAAGGTTCTCACCATAACACCCCCCTTAATGATGCTATATTGGCAACATCGGTTTGCATGGTCGGAGCACTCATACCTCAATATGCTATCGTATTCGATGCCCTCGTAAAAGCCATTATACCCACGGCTTCTGTAACAACAGGCTCCCTGTCAGCGCTATTATTATTTGATCAATACTTATATTACCCGGCAACAAAAGCTGCTAATACTTGCTACACATCATCATTAAAGCTTGCTCAAGGATTCGCTAACCATACAACCAACATGGCTGACACCAATATTAAAAGCATAAAAAGCCTTATGCCAAACACCTTTACGTGGCCAATGCTCTGACCTTAACTCACATATGACTTGCACAACGCCTTAAACACTGTACAATAACCTCGTCAATGAAGGAGTAACAAATAATGGCAATTTTGGGCAGCATTAACGATTTTTTCATTTTATGGACACAACCCCCACATGAAAACAATACAGTCACTTATTCTCAAAGAGTTAACAAACTAAGATGGTTCTACCGACTCAATGCTTTTGAAGTTCTTTTAAATGCCTTTAAAGGAACCATGCTTAGATATTGGATGGTCATCATTCAAAAAGCAACGCAATCTATTTTCCAACTCCAGCAGGCGGGTGAATCTATTGCCATACCAATGATGGCTTTTATGACCTATTACCCTATTTATATTTTCGCAACTCTTGGACTTTGCCTGGTAACGTTTTTGGCACGGCAAACCAGGACAAAAGCATTTTATGAAGCGCACAATTTAACGTCTCTTATTAGTTATTGGGCAAATAATGTGCCAGACGAGCCTAATCTTAAAGAGTGGAAAGCATCTGTAACCGATGATAGTAATGGAGAAAATCTCATCAACATTCCTAAAGGATACTTCAATATTACTCAAAATCTACTGTTAGGACCATTAGAGCTCAGCATGTATTTGGTGCTGCTTGGCCCTGAAATATTGTTGTCATTAGCATTACTTTCTATTGTCTCAGGATATATCAAAGTACAAATCTCTGAAAAGATGTCTGCGGCTAGAGAAGGCATCAATACGGCCCTAGCAGGGTTAAATGACATTGAAAAATCACCCGCTCAAAGTAGTGATCCATTAAAAATTCAAGCCACAACTGATAAAGTCAAGGAGTACATAGGTTCGTTATACAAACAAAAAAGTTGGAATATTTATAATGACATTACCAGTAACCTTTCATCCGATGTATTCCAAATTATTTTAATTGGATTATCAACCTATTTTGTTGCTCTCGGGCGATTTGATTTGGCCATGGTGATGGTGCAGTCTAATACGGCACTTCTTGCCAGTGTCCGTATTAGAAAATACCTTGAGCTTATTGATAATTACAATAAGTTTAAGGACCAGGTAAACATCAAGAAAGTGGCATATGACAAATATACAACTTGCGAGTCTGTAGATCAGCTGGTAGCTTCGCTACCTGAGTATAACATGCATTGGCTACAACGCTGCCTAATGTACATGGCCTTTACGATCACAGTCTCGGGTGCATATTTGGGTATCAACCCGATAGCCTTTATACTCCCATACCTAACCACAAGTCTGCCTCATTTAACGCTCTATCAAATGGTGACCACAGCACTCACAACCTGGGGCCTTATTAGTATTTACAGCACTCACATCAAAACTGACGAGGTTGGGTCAGGCGCATTAAACACTGCTTTGGGGACGTTGCTATTTGCTTCTGCAGCTGGTTATGCGGTGACATTATGGCCAATGGTGCTAGCGTGTGTACCGATCGTCATGAACGCAATCCCCTTCTATTCGCTTGCCTCGGTGTGTTATTTAGGAGCAACATACATATTTGACCGAATCGCACTCAAACCACTTCTGTTTACCTTTGATCAAATTGGTATCTGGGCTTCTCAAGATATCGTTGAAATGGCTAAAATGCCTTGTACGGTATCCACAACGATTTATGAGTCGCTTCCTTCTTGGGGGAAAGTCAGCGCTTAATATTTATTGAGCACCACCTTGACTGGCTGATGATAATTTCGGAGTGCATCACGAATACCATAAAGCGCGTACGCACTTTTTAACTTCACCACATGATTGCCTTTGTAATAACCAATCGCCACAACTTCTTTTTGTTGTACTGCCGACAGTAGGGATAAAATCTCATGCTTACTGCCACCTTGAGACAAGCGCTCTTTTAATTTATTGAGTATGGGCAAGCCATTCATCATGTCTTTTATATGGTCCATCTAAACACCGGTTCACTGAGGCTAAGTATTGAAAAAAACTGCCAAACATGGTATGGTAAGAGCAAAATTTAGGTGACTCTCACATGCCCAGCTTTGGAAAAATATTAGCAAAAATATTCGGTACGCGCAATGATCGAATGCTTTCTTCATTACAGCCAACTGTTGCTGCAGTTGAATCTTATGAAGAAAAAATGAAAGCATTGAGTGATGAAGACCTCAAAGCATATACCCAACAGTTCAAATTACAATTGTCAGAAGGCAAAAACTTAGATGACATACTGCCTGAGGCTTTTGCGGTTGTCCGTGAGGCATCTGTTAGAGTTTTGGGAATGAAGCATTTCAAGGTGCAAGTGATTGGTGGCATTGCATTACATAAAGGTTGGATTTCAGAAGCGAAAACTGGAGAAGGGAAAACACTCATGGCAACCTTGCCATGTTATCTCAATGCCCTCACAGGAAAAGGCGTTCATGTTATCGTACCCAATGCGTATCTTGCTCAGCGTGATGCTGAAGAAATGGGTAAAATACACCAATTTCTGGGTTTAAGCGTTGCTGCTGTTACTGCCGACGACAGCTTTGAAGACAAAAAGACAGCGTATCAATCTGATATCGTCTATACCACCAACCATGCGATGGGCTTCGACTACTTAAGAGACAATATGCGCTCAAGTAATGAAAACAAACTAATCCCTGGCTTAAACTTTTGTATTGTCGATGAAGTTGACTCTATTCTTATTGATGATGCAAGAACTCCCTTAATCATTACAGGTCCATCTGACACCAGTTCAGAACTTTACGCTCATATCTATAAGCTGATTGACACCCTTTCTGTCAATACGGAACAAAGCCCTGGTGATGTTGAAGTTAATTTAAAAGACAAGCAAGTATTTTTGTCCGAACGTGGACAGGATGTGGTCCAAGAATCACTGACACATGACGGTCACATTTCAGAAGGATCCTCCCTTTTTGACCTTGAAAACACGACAATTTCACATTATATTAGTGCTTGTTTAAAAGGTAAATACCTTTTCCAGCTTGATGTGGAATATGTGATTGATGACGATCAAATAGTCATCATTGATGAAAGTACTGGCCGAAAAGCGACAGGAAGACGCTGGGGCAATGGCATCCACCAAGCAGTTGAAGCCAAAGAAGGCGTAGAGATCCGACCAGAAACGCAAACCTTAGCGTCTATTACATATCAAAACTTATTTAGGCAATATGCCAAGCTCTCAGGCATGACAGGTACTGCAGATACTGAAGCTACCGAGTTAAAAGACATTTATGGTCTTGATGTCTTGGTCATTCCACCGAATAAACCCCTAGCTAGAGTTGACTTATCTGATGTCGTTTACCTGACTCATAGTGAAAAAACTCATGCTATTGTAGAAGAAGTCAAGTCACGCCATGAAAACAAACAACCCATTCTCATCGGTACTGCTAGCATCGAATACTCTGAGCAACTATCTACGCACTTAAAGAAAGAAGGCATTCCCCACCAAGTATTGAATGCAAAATACCATGAAAAAGAAGCTCAAATTATTCTAGAAGCCGGAAGACTGGGTGCAGTGACTATCGCAACCAATATGGCAGGAAGAGGAACTGATATTGTTCTGGGGGGATGTCGTCTCACCAATAAAGAGTGGGAAGAAGAGCACGCAGCTGTCCTTAAAGCAGGCGGTTTACACGTTCTTGGCACAGAACGCCATGAGTCTCGAAGAATTGACAATCAGCTTCGTGGTCGCTCCGGTCGTCAAGGTGATGTTGGATCATCACAATTTTATCTATCATTTGATGATCGTTTAATCAAACGATTTGCATCTGAGAGCATCGTTAAGATGCTTAAAAAACTAGGCGAAGAGGATGAGCCAATTTCTGCACCCATTCTAACACGATCCATTGAAAATGCGCAAAAAAATGTTGAAAGCAAATACTATGATGCTCGGCGTGAAGTACTCAAACTTGACGATGTCGCGAATCACCAACGTCAAATTATCTATGACCAGCGGAACGAACTATTGGCTACAGAGTCAATCTCAGAAATCATTGAAGGCATGACTGCTTTTGCAGCACAAGCCCTATGCACACAGTTTCTAGGTGAAGAAGATGCGGCAACACAACGCAACCTCAAAGGGTTAACTCAAACACTAAACGATCAATATCACATTGAGGCTTCTTTTAGCAGCTCAGATTCTATTGCCATCACCCAAGAAAAGGTTAAAAAATCAATCCTAGATGCCTTGGCTAACAAATCAATACTTTATGGGGAAGAACGCTTTAAAGAGCTTGAGAAAAAAGCACTGCTATTTGTCTTAGACCAGTGCTGGAAGGAACATCTATCTGCTATGGATCATTTAAAGCAAGGTATTAATTTCCGTAGCTACGCACAAAAGAACCCAACGCATGAATATAAAAAAGATTCATTTGCACTCTTTGAGGCCATGCTTAGAAAAATTAAGACCCATACGTTGCAAAAGTTATGCCAGCTTCAAGTACCGAAGCCGGCCCCAGCGTATCGTGCCGGCGCCTACGCTATTCATATAAACCCTAGGAACGAACATGCCTAAGAACACTTCTAGCATTTTAATCCGAGTGTTTTTTTCATTACTGCTCATCTTCTTAGCCCCCATGCTTGGGGTGATTATTTTAATTGCCATCATTCAAACAACACTGACTCACTTATCACACCAACCAAACATGCACTTGCTTGATATCAGCAAATACATCATTAGCTATATTTGCCAAATTGTTGAATATCTCACCATGGTTAGCCATACACCGCCTTATCCATTCTCACCATGGAATAACCGATATGACCACTAAAATCACCCCTGTTGCTATTGGGCTCATTTTAAAAGAAGACAAGGTGTTGCTCGGTAAAAGAAACTCTGGCCACTTTTCGGGGTTCTGGGAATACCCTGGTGGCAAAATAGAGCCTTTTGAGACCTCATATGAGGCCTTATTAAGAGAGATGCATGAGGAACTTAGTATTCATATCACAGATGCCTCAGATATTCTACATATTAGAGACCAGCACCCTCTGAGCATTATTCACTTACAAGTTTGGTTAGTCCATGCCTTTCAAGGACAAATATTGGCCAATGAGCAACAAGATTTGCAGTGGGCCAACATTTCAGACCTAAGCATTATCAACATCATTCCTACGAATATTCCCATCACGCATTACTTAAGGCAGCTAAGAGCACACGGCCAACTGGATACGGTGCTCTCTAGCTAATTGCTCATGCTTATAAGCGCCTTCGCTCCATCGACCTTCGTACAATGTTAATACAAGCCACCGCCTAGCCACTGACAATACGGGGTAGATAATATGCGATGGCTGTGACACCCTCACAAGTGAGATATTCAACACCCCTGAATCACCTTCCTGCCTATATACACCAGACTGTACTGTCACATCCTGGTATACTCCTGTTGCTCGAATAGACCATAATATAATCTCAACAGACTGCCATGCTGCCGTTAAAAAATGCATCCAATAATGAATTTGAAGTTTAATCTCCTCTTCACTCTGAGCACACCAAGTCTCACAAGCTGGCGAATCATATAGGCACTCCTGCCGATAATAAAACTGTCGTAAAAAAGGGTCTACCAATAAAGGTGCTGCCAAAATTCTCGAAGCATGCGTCAACTTTTTAACCACATCATCACGTTTGAGCAGCGCTTGTTTAACATGACTATCATCTGATTTATCAAACTTGAGATTCTGGATTCTTTCCTCAAAATATGACAGCTCTTGTAATAATTTTATTTTAGTATCACTTCGAGCCAATAACTCCATTAACCTTAACACATAGGTTAATAACAACAATGCTTTATCAGCATTAATCCCTTGATCCAAACCTCTTTGCAAAAAAAGCCAATGCTTCTCAATAGTTAAACATAGGCTAACTGACTCATTAAATGACTTTTCCTGAATATGCATACCAATCCTTTGAAATAAACGTTACCTTCCGAAAATAGGATACTAAAAGATGACACTCAAACGAAGTACTATTTTTAAGTTAATAGACCTGACTTGCCAAAAGATACGTTTGTAATATTTGTTTAGCCACCCAATGAACATGATCTTCAGATATCGTATTATGAAAAATATCAGTAGCCTGTGACCGATAGTACTCCTGTTCTTCACCACTATTTAGTAATGCCTTCTTGGATGTGTCTGATATTTCGAGCGTATCAATATACCCTATATGAACCCCGTCACTGCAATCTACGGCAATAACACAATCAAAGCATATGTCTTTTATAACCTGGCAAACATCAAAAAAACTTGGGAACTCAACAATAACGCCACTATCCAACGACTGCTCTTTGACTCTATTAACCAACGCTTGGTTACAATATTGCGAATGAAACATTGGAATTGGCTCAATGATATGATGGTAATTGCCATCCAAACAACTTTGCCACACCTGATGATTCTGACTTAATACCGTATGCTCTCTAATACACGAGACCAACGACAAACGCTTTAGTCCAAGTAACACAAAATGCTTTGCTAAAAAACTTTTTCCCACATGGTATTTACCAATGATTGCTATTTTAATTCCCATACATAGCCTCAATACAATATCTACCCTAGTGTGGACAACCGTATCTTAGAATTCAATACCGTTGTTACTATTTTGTCTTAATTAATCTTGGAACATACTAGCGCGCCAGAAGTACTTTTGGGTAAGTAACGCTGTCAGCAGTGCCGCAAGACTAAATGACAATGCCAAGCCATACCAAAGCTCTAGTAAAGATAAAGCGTTCTGACTCACAAACCACAAGATTGGTAAAGGGAAAATAAGTGTTCTACTGGATTGGACAAAAAAGGCAAGCAATGGCTTTTGAATAGATTGAAACGCTACCGTACAAACACCTATCATATACTCAAGCACCGTGATATAAATAGCCAGTAGCATATATTGTAATGCGATAACTTTAATAGCTTCCATATTTGACTCAGGCAACAAAAACTCTGCCAGTACATATGCAAGAACCATGGTTATACCAACTACAACACTTCCCCACTGCAAACATAGTTTTAGCATATATTTGACTTTATCAAACTGCTTGAGAGCCAAATCATGCGTCAGGACAACCATGAGCGCCACAAAAACTCCCAGTATTGGAACAACAACCACCATCACGATTCGATATCCTAGTGAAAAACCAGAAATGGCCTCCAAACCGAAGTTGGCCACAACCTGCATCAAGACTAAAAAATAAGCGGGAACTAAAAGCTGTATTCCTGATGCTGGTAATGCATGCCTTAAGAACGAACTCATTATTGGTAAACGTACTTTAAATACTTGTGCTGATATGTCCTGCCACTGAACAACCTTAAAAATGACATATATTAATCCCATACATGAGACGATAATCTTTGATATGGCAATACCTACCAACCCAAGATTCAACCCAATGGGTAGCGTGACCTTAAATGGCCAGGAAAACATCACATATCCTGTGTTTAAAGCCATACATGGATGTGTAATCATTGTGGTGACTAACATCAGGGCCAGAGCATTTCGAATAATATTCGGCTTACCTAAAATCTGACAAACGGCGCAAAAAACCAACAAAAAGAACGTTGGCAAAAGTGCTCCCAAGACCCATAGTAAATACGGTTCAAGAATCGAATAATATGCCAGGATCTCATCACTAACCCAAACTTGGTGCAACCCAATGATGACCAAAGTACATAAACATAACGACACGACCAAAGCAACCATACATGCCTGAACAATCAATCGATTTAACCCTATAGCACCTTCCTTCTGATAAGTGGCAGAACCAACAATAGTCACGCCTTGATTAAAGCCAAAGCCTATAGCTATCATTAAATAAATAAGAGGATAGCAATAACCTAAAACCGCAAAGTCTTCTTCTGAAATAAGGCCTGCAATGATCACATCGGCAAAATCAATCAGCATTAGCATCATAAAACCCAATGCAATCGGTATCACAAGAGATAAAAGCCGCTTTCCTGGAGGTAAAGAAAAAACATCTGACACGGCGCTAACTTCCTTTTGAGTTATTCCAGTCTAACATACATATGTTAGCAATTGTACACTGTTATTTTCTAAGCATGAAACGAGAGAGCTCACTTCTTGTGATTAACCCCTCAGCAAATAATGCTGATTGCGCATACGGCCGAGACGTAAGCGCCACCCACGCTCTTTTTTCTAAAATATATTTTAAAACTTTCTCTTTATAGGTTGTATTTTTTCCTAAAGTTCTAGAAAATTTATAAACAATGAAATCGATAACACGATGAACTTCCTGAGCAAACATTCCCCCGATAGCCACCTTGTCACACAAAACAACCAAATCGCTAAAGCTTCCTTTCAAAACTGAGGCCTTTAAATCACTTAACTCATCAACCTTTGGGACAAACGTTGATGACGCCTCTAAAGTCGTTATGCACAATTTACGAAAATCATCTAAATGCTCCAAATCCATTTTATTTCTATATTCCAATAAATTTAAAAAATGAATCACTATCTCCTTGTCTTTTTTTTGAAACGTGGGCATCACTAAATCATCCGATACTGCTTCTAATTGCAGCACGCAATCTCTAACGAGATCACTCCCTTTTTCAAGTAATGTTATTAAAAATTCCCATGACTGGGTCGGGGTCAACTGTTTTTTTTTCACTAAACCCTCCAGTTTTAGCTATATCTTGCAAAGAATGTATGACAGTACCATGAAGATCCTTTTAGAAAAAGAACGGTTGAAGAACTTTTATTTCGAGATACTAAAATCATGCAAGCCCCCTGCTAGCAAACGCTCATTAGCCTAGGAAACCGTCATCTTGTTTGTTACCAAGCCATTTTCATTATAACGTTCTTCACGGTACGACTGTGCCGTGTGACGGGAGGATAGCCTCACCTCTGAACGTGGGTGGACAAAGAAAGGCATTGACATTCGTCCTTCCCTCGCCGCAGCACCCACTGGATTGACCACGCGGTGCGTTGTGGATTTAATAAAACCATTGGTACATTCAGCCAGCATATCACCAGCATTAATAATGATAGAGCCTGGGTCTGACCCAACATCTAACCAAGCACACTCTGCACTCAGCACCTGGAGTCCTTCAGCTGTTGCTGCAGGCAGTAATGTAATTAAGTTAATATCTTCATGTGCCGCTGCTCGCAATGCGCCTTCAGGCTCGTCACCTGTCAACGGTGGATAATGGATCAAACGCAATTTGGAATTATTAGAGCCAGTGATCATCCCTGTTAAGGGTTCTGATAGGCCATTCAGAATATCTGCTGGCAATCCATTTTCAATCCATTGTAATAACTGTTGTGCAATTGGGTTTAATTGCTGTACAAACTTTGAGGTTATACCTCTCAAGCCATCGGGACATCTACCAGCCTCAAGATAATGAAAAAATTCTTTTAGATCTTTCTTGTCATAACCTTTAGCCACTTCAGACACCGCCGTTGAAGCAAAACCATCCATTGTTGTTGGATTAAAGGGATAGTGAAACTTCTGATTGGAATGAAAAAATGCTTTCCAATGGGTGTAAACCTCATCAATCAATACCTGTTCCACTGGTACTGATTTTAAAATAGCAAAGCCTGTATGTGTTAACGATTGAACCAAATCTTTTCCTGCTGAAGGACTTTGATAATCAACGACTAGAATCTTCCCTGACATACAATTGTTTCCGGTATAACTTCCTTATTATAATCTGCCTAAAGAAACAGTACAATATCTGTTTATTCACTATCGGCTAAGAAAAACCCTTTCTTCTGCAATAATGCCAACATTTTCAATATACTGTCAATATCAATCTCTGCTGGACGAATACTTGACTCCAAACCCAAATCCTGCCAATCTTTTTCCTCAAGATAAGGCTTAAAGCGCTGCCTAAGCATTTTTCTTTGCTGAGCAAACAAGAACTTCACAAACTCTGATAAACTTTTATGAGAGACCCACTGTCGCTGTTTAGGCTTCAACCGAACAACCTGAGACATTACCTTTGGCGGTGGCGAAAAGGCTTCTGGGGGAACCACCTGCAAACCTTCAACCTCAAAATAATACTGCAACATCACCGATATTCTACCATAGCCACGGCTACCTACGGGGGCAACAATCCTATCAACAACCTCCTTCTGCAGCAAAAATACCATACTAACAATATTTTCACGCCACTCAATCAGTTTAAACAATAAAGGCGTTGAAATCTCATATGGCAAATTGCCAACGACGCTTAAAGGTGCCTGGATATCCAGCTCTGAGAAGTCACACATCATAACATCTTGCAGTATATAAGAAAAATTTGAATGTTTCTTGACTAACTTATCTAATGTGGGCACCAAGCGCTGATCAATCTCAACAGCATGGATTTGCATATCGGTCTCTAATAAATATCGCGTCAATGCCCCTTGTCCTGGCCCAATTTCAATGCAGCGCTTAGGACGTTCATCAAGTATGGCATGACATATAGCAGTTAATACCTGCTCACTATTCAGAAAATGTTGCCCAAATTTTTTTCTTGTTCTAAACATGCCAGACTATTTATAAATAACCACAGAATGTGCTTCAAGCTGCTCAAACCACTTTTCTAACTCAATTTGATATTTTTGATGTACAATAGGCCCTTGAATGCTTTGCTCAGCTGGCATCTCAGGGTCTGTTTGACCTTCAAACCAAATCAAGTGAATACCATACTCTGATTGAATAGGACCCACCAAGTTCCCAGGAGCCACATCTTCAATCGCCTTTAAGAAAATCTCAGGAAGCTCTCCTGCCTTGCGCCAAGGAATGTCATGAACTTGCCCCACCTCGGGATCCTTGCCTGTTTCTGCCCACTGATGCTTGAGTGCCAATACTGACTGCTCATCAACCGCTTCATCAAAACCCACAGTCCAAGACTTCAATTTATATATCGTATTATCTAACATATATTGGGACTTGGCATGTGCAATTTCATCCTCGCTCACTGAAATGTTTGGCATGACCACAATACTGGCTATCTTCTGTTGAAGCGCAGTCACCAATACATATGACTTAAGCCAGTCAGCATCAACGCCCAACTCTGCTGCAACCTCTGGCCACTCATCAAGCGATTTATTTTTTTGAGCCACCATATGCTTTATACTGCTTAACTCTTCTTCGGCTGTTAATTCAATATTATTTCTCCGAGCAAAATCCTTTAAAAGCACATTCAGTGCCATTAAACGAGAAACATGTTTCTGAAATGCTGGATCAGCAGTATACGCGGAATCTCCAAATACAATCGCATAATTATCAACAGCGTCTTTTAACTCTGTTTCAGTGATAATATCACCATTCGCTACGATGGCTATTTTGTCTGATAATGCTATTGAAAAACAACTAAAAATACTTAAAAACATCATCAACAACTTCTTCATAGGTCCCTCACTTTATTTAGATATTACAACAGCTTAAAATAAATCTATTCGAAATAATTGTAGCAAATACAACCTTCCAATACAAGCCCAAAGGATACATATTAAATCCCGCCACTTAATAAGGCTTGCCTGTCATCCTCAACGCCATTAATGCAAAAATCCGTTTCCATCACAATACCCGCAGGCGCATTCATTTCTGCCTCCTGCACTAACGCCTCCACAATGGTTGGCATCAAAACAGGACGGCTACTCGCCACCGCTTCTTCTGGTAATTGAGCAACGACCGGCACTTCATCATGAAAGGATCTATAATTTCTTGGTTGAATCGGTTTCATCTCACGATAATCACACTGATGCAAATGCAATTCTGTATATAATTTGTTTGAGACATCGATAAGATCAACACGATTTATTCTGTCGAGATGCGCCTGCTTTAAAGCATGGATCTTTTGTTCATCGTCAGAAGGTGAATGACAGCAACAACATAACCAATCCACGAATCTTCCGCCTGACACAGAGTCCAGAATTCTTTGATAATAGTACTCTACCAGCCCTTTAATTGCTGAAATATAGTGTCGATGAGCCAACTCAAAGTTAGCTTGATTTTTCTTAAAATTTTTACGACCTCTGGCATCATCAGGCTCTTTTAAAAAAAATGAGTACATCACCAATCGAGCCTCTTGCTTCTGTAGCATATTGAAATGACCAACAACAGTATCGACCAAACCCTTTGCGTGCCTCATCACCTCACCCCAGGTAGGATATAAGCTAAGCCTCAATACATACTCAAACGCGCCAATATAGCGTATTGCAGCCGGCAAAAATTTCAACCCAAGAGATTGGAAAAATACCTGACGCCAATCAGAAAGCTCCTGCCCTGCCAACCAACCTTTAGAATCATCATAAAACTTCAAAACATCCTCAGGCCCTGTTTCAGCATCCATTTCTTTTCCGAGCAACTGCAAGATGTTAACACGACAACCTTCAATGACTGCATCTCTACTATCCAAATATCGCTCATGAATAGCCTGCATTATGCCTGAACCTCTTTCACCAACCAGCCTCCTTGATTGATGTATTGAAAGCGCTGATGCCCTTTATATTGAAGCCTTAAAAGATCTATCATATCTATCTGCACATAACACACCACAAATGCATCCAAACCAACCAAAGGATCCGCCTTCAAATTCTCTCTTAGCCGCTCCTGGGATAAAGGCTCACCATCCCTATCTATACCAGGTGCTGGATATTGGTAGCACAATTTACTGGAGTCTTTCATCGTGTGCCAAATTCTTTTTGCTTCTTCATCACCATGGTGCATCACAACAGTACCTTTTATTCGTATCTGCTCTTTTTCCAACCTATCGTAACCCAATAAAGATACTCGAGGATTCTTTATTATTGCCGCAATTTTTGGCGAGCCATGATGGGCATGAAAACGTACAGTAGCACTCTCAATACCCTGGAGAACAACTGAGCAGCATTCAACCTGCTGTGATTGATATGCCAAACTCAATACATGATAGGCATGAGAACGGCTATTCGCTGCCTCAAGCAATATACTCCAAATGTCATTTATTGTTTGATCTTCTTTCAAGCAAGCGCCTCCTCTTCTCTTTAGGGTCAACGAGTAGCGGTGGATACAGCGCTATTCTATCACCTTCATTCAGGAGATAGTCGCCAGCAACCAACTTGCCATTAACCCCCACATAAGATTCAATAAACTCAAGCTCTAATATCCTTAGAGCCTCAGCAACTGTTACCAGACCTACCTGTAAACCACAAATACACCCTGTATGACCATCATACCACGCCACTTCAACGTACTGACAACTCATCAGCCCTCCGACAAAATATATTTACCATATCACCCGCAACAAAATCAAATATTTTACCAAAAGTGTAGGCCACAAACATATCATTAAAAGCATACTCAATATCTAGTGAAACCAAAGATCCTTCTTCACTTTCCTGAAATAACCACTGACCATATAAATGAGAAAAATCCCCTTTCTTTAAAACAATGTCAATACGATGGTTTGGCCAGAGGGTGTTAACTGTGATCAAATCCCTTGAAATAAATCCTTGAGAAAACGTTAGGCGGCACAGCTTCTTCTCACTGCCTTCCTGCAATACCTCGCTCTTTGTGCAAAAAGGAATAAATAATCTGTAGGCTTCTGTATCATTCACTGCCTCATATAGCAATTCCACAGTGTGTTTAGAATAAACCTGCTTTGATAACTTTTTCATAAATCCTTTGTTCTTGCCATTAAACACCTAATTAGTGTAACATACGTCATTTAAGTTAGCTAAGTCAACATGAAAAAATCCATAAAAACCTTTGCCACAAATCGAAAAGCCTCCTTTCTTTACGCTCTTGAAACCCGCTATGAAGCAGGACTGGTGCTGCAAGGTTGGGAAGTTGTCGCCATCCGACAAGGACAGATCAATCTGGCCAATAGCTACATCAGCATTAAAAATAGTGAAGCGTACCTAATCAGCGCACATATAACACCCTTAAAAACGTGCACCAGTGAAACAGCATCACCAGAGCGGCCCAGAAAGCTTTTGCTTAACCGTAGAGAACTTAGTAAACTAACTGGAGCTACTGCTCAAAAAGGAATGTCCATCGTGCCACTGCGTTTGTATCTAAAATCAGGCAAATTAAAACTGGAAATCGCACTTGCCAAAGGTAAGAAAAATTATGACAAAAAACAAAGCCTAAAGGAGAAAGACATTCAAAGGGAGCAGCTTAGATCATTGAAAGACTTTAGGAGAAATGAATGAAAACTCAAAACAAGTTATTCACCATACTTTGGTTTAGCTTAGCTTGTATTGCCACCCTCGGCACCGTTCTCTATGCCTTAAAAGGCCACCTAATTCCTGTCATTGGTGCAACAGTATTCATTTATTTGACCCAACCCATCCAGAACTTACTCAAAAACTCCGGCTTATCTAACCGTAGTTCTGCACTCATTATTTCATTAACACTGTTTGCAATCATCTGTTTTGTGTTACTACAAGGACTACCTATCTTAGCATCTGACCTGACTTGGATTATCAAACAGCTGCCTTCTAGCATTGAAACTACCTATAATCATATTAATACACTATTAGAGCCTTATGACATTCAAATAAGCGGCAGTGACCTTCCCTCAATTGTAAAGCAAACGCTTTCCAACAAAGACATTAATGCACTACAAAGCATACCCTCCATTGTTAGCTCAACAATACGTCGATTTATTGATGTGGTGCTATTCTTCACAAGCTTTCTATTCTTACCACTATTTTTCTTCTTCGCACTTCAGCATGGTGACTACATCATTGATGCACTTCTATCCGTCGTCCCACCAATAATTCGTAAAGATACCGCAGAGTTTCTAACTATTGTACACCAAACAATGTCTGCTTGGATCGCCGGCTATGGGAGCATCATAATTTTCTTATGTATTCTCTACTCTATAGGATTCCTAGTTCTAAGCATTCCTTATGCCATTACTTTAGGCATTATCACCGGCTTGCTCTATATTATTCCCGCAGTAGGGCCGCTGATTGCTCTTGTCCTCACAAGCACAATCACCATTGCAACTTATGGATTAAATGCTTGGCATATTGTACAAGTCATCCTACTATTCTCAACGCTACAAATCATCGAGGGCTTTATACTGTCTCCATTCTTTATTGGCAACAAACTGGGATTAAACCTTCCCCTGCTACTGTTTTCTATTCTCGTTGGTGGTGGGCTATTCGGAGGCGCAGGTATTGTTCTCTCTGTACCCATTGCTTCAATCATTAAGAAAGTCATTCTACTAATGAAACAAAAGCAATCTTCTGACTGGATCTATGACAATTAACCAGGAGGCCAGCTAAAACCTCTTCCTCCAAGCAAATGTACATGTAAGTGATAGACACTCTGGCAAGCATCAGGGCCATTGTTAATCACAACACGATAACCAGTCTCCAAGCTTAATTGTTTTGCGACCTTATTCGCAACCAGCATCAGGCGCCCTAGCAACGCCTCATCTTCCAAATCAGCATCCTCTAACATTTTAAGTGGCTTCCTTGGCACAACCAATACATGAATTGGTGCCTGGGGGTTTTGATCATAAAAAGCCACACAAGATTCATCCTCGTGCAAAAACTCTACTGGTATCTCACCATCAATGATTTTTTGGAAAACAGACATTACTTCTCCTCTATCAAGCACTCTCTTGCTTGGTCATACCTAAGGACCGGCACACCATCTCGAATTGGATAAGCCATCTGTGATAACTGGCAGTATAGCTCACCTGATGGCTCTAAAAACTGTAAGGCTCCCCCAGTCAAGGGACACACCAAATGCCGAAGCATTTCTTTATTAAACTCTATCATCATTTGGAGGCGGCGGGAGTCGAACCCGCGTCCGCCCATACTCCACTTCAAGCTCTACATGTTTAGAACTACTGTTTCTTTAACCCAAGTAACATCAGTAGCCACACACTACTTGAGCGATCTCTAAGTGTTAAGTTACCAAGATGAGAAACCCTGACAACCGGTCCTACCTAAATATGACTCCTAAATAAAAAGGGATAGGCACCCTTTTAATAGAAGGTAATTAAGCAGCTAGTGCTGCTTGCTTACTAAATGCTTTTGATTTGTTTGCATTTATTTTAAGTTACTGAATTTTTTTACGAGAATATCAGTATGACTCGACATGCACAATCAGCTTCGCTATAAACGTCGAAACCAAATTCGCCCCCTAACAGGATTACCTTATAGTACCACGAAAATACTAATGATGTCAAAATCGTAAACTGTCTATAACACTGCCGCCTGGCATCAGCTGCTCTTCTACCCCAGTTTTAGGTTTTTTGGGATAGCAGCACAAATATTTCATTTTGATTTTCAAAAACAACAATTCATAACGGCCAACATTAGCCTCTTTCACCGCCGGCAATGCATTATGCAACGCCAACCTTAAAAACTTTTTTTCATAAAACTCTAAAGGTTCCTGCATAATTGAGCACACAAGATTATTGGCTTCCAAGGCCAGAACCTCCTTGAGCTCATCTTGCTGGGCCACTTTTTGCAACCAAGAGATATGGTGCGACTCAAACTTCCGTCGGTACTTCCATAACACATATCTCAATAAATCCCTCATGCACAGTTTTAAACTTTTAAAATCATAATAACGTGCCGGGCGCCACAAAACACCATACTTTAAAACCAAATCTCGACGGAAGTTTTCTCCTGACTGACCCGTTCCTATTGCTGTGAGCATATCAAAACTCCTCATACCCCCACCCTCATCAGGCAGTCGATCATTATCCTCAACGATCAAATAACGAAATTTCTCAACCTCTTTTCCCTGACTTACCAGTGGCATTAACCCTTCCAGAATGGCTGAATGATTTGCACCATTACGCAACTGAGATGATACGTCAATAGTTCTATTGTAACGCGGACTCCTGGCAAGCTTCACAAGACGCTTCATGAACATAAGATACGCCTTATATAATAACCACTCAGTGGCCAATGCCCGCTCATATGACTGCTCCATATCTCTGTATAACACAACCATTTTATGGAACCATAGCCAATCAAACAAACATTTAATGCCATCATTTTGGTACTTCAAACTTCTTTGAGCAATCCTAACCCACTCACTGGGCAAGACACACCAATCATGCTTCATACACATCTCTTTAATGAGCCGCACTGCTGGCTCATTAGATACCGTTACCGCATAAAGCAACGCAGGTCCTATGCCGGCAGGCCTATAGCTTCCACTACATGCCTTGTCTCCTCTACCCTCTCTAGGAATTCTACGATGTAATTTGGCTCGATGGTCTGGCATATGTAACAACCGACACTCAGAACATTGAAACAGCTTTTCATGATAAGATCTTAACAATGACGCTACCTTAGATTCCTTTGTTTCCCAAGGTGCAGGGGACTGCAACAACCCACCCCACTCCTGCAGAAACCAATCAGAGAATTGTATCTCAAGGTCATCAGCTTCCTCAGACTCAAATTGATCATATTCCTCCGCTATCTCACCTGCCCTTATTGCATCAGATCCACCACTAAACAACCGTGTCAATCCCATCATAATACTGCTCTCCTTGTTGGTGTTTATGCTTTGTCCAATTACGGTATAGTGCCGCTCTATCCGCCTGAATCACCTGCTTGGATATAAGGTGCCCCACATCAATCAACTCGATAGGCTGGTTTTGCCAAGAGCATGCATAGACAGCTTTCAATGCCGTGCCATCATCAGCAACCTGCCATTGGATACACTGACCACATATTCCCTTCAAACCACACATCATCGGCCCATCAACAACCGCACTCACAGATTTTGCTGCTAAGTTTAGTGTTTGATAATATTGTAGCATTGCCCCTTGCACACAAAAATAGATATCTTGAGATGAGTTAACATCTTCTAATAGTGCCTCTGTTACTTTAATGACTGAAAAACGATCTCCTAATTTTTGATCAATCTCAGTATCAGCATATAGGACCACACGCTTTCCTTGAGCGGTCAAAGCATAAGCTATTGCACATGCCCAAATCATACCCATTTTATCCGCCACAACCAACACGTTGTCTGAACATTTTTTGGCCACAAGACGCGTACCAATAGGGCCTTGAATGCCCATAACCCTCCCCGTCAATAGCGCTTGAGCATGGTCTACCAAAACCCACGCCTCCGTTGGTGTCACCACCACAGCATTCACAATGGATTGGGTTTGATCTGGCGTATAAACCACCAATTTGAGATAACTGCCAATAGGAAGATTGCGCTCGCTGGAAATATTGATGATCATGATATCACCGCTCTGTTTGATACCCATCGCACGAATACCAATCGTATCATGAATTTTTTGCACACAGAGCTCATGACCCGAGACCAAAGAGGCCACCATAGACTGTGTGTCTTTTGCAGACGCAAGAGCACCAACAACACTTCCTTGATACTCTGGATGCAAATCTCCTAAAATCGTCACATAATTGGGAAAGACCTCTGACTCAGCCGTTGCATGTCCAGACCTTTTGTAATAGCCACCTTCAGTCTGTAAATCTGATCTATGCTCATAAAAATATGACACATTCGGTTTTGACCCTGTTGCAAACAGTACCGTTGCTGCGGGCAAAGCAGACTCTTTGTCCTCAATGCGACACAGCAAATTTGAAACATACCCACTTTTATCTGTTATTGCTCGTTCTACATGGCAATGCTCGATATAGTGAACGCCTTGCTCAAGTGCTTTTGTTAATTCAATATGGTTTGTACGATAAGCTGGGCTCTCTTGCATACTGCGACGGTACAACACGCTAACACCACCACAAGCATCAATAAATTCTTTTATTTTTTCTGGCTGACCCAATCTCCGGTACTCACGAACCTTGCGGCCATGCTCTAACCAAACCAACACTTTTTCCGCTCTATATTCATCCATACCATGGCAAAGTAGGTCGTTATTGACCTGGTCGAACCAAAAAGCCACTTGCTCAACCCAGCGGATATAATACACCAATGCTTCTGTAGCCGCATCAATGGCCGTCAGCCCACCTCCAACCACCCTGATGGGCAAGCTCATTCCCCACTGTAACGTTTGATGCATCACGCCGGTGGTTTGAAGATGCATTAAAAACTCATTGGCAAACATCATCCCTGGATGTTTTTGGACAGGGTGTGCTTGCGGCAGACCCGCACCAGTTGCCAACACAACCTGTGAGAACCCAAGTTCCTGTAATCGGGTTAAGGTTAATGCACCACCAAAACGCGTATTCCCCTGCATGGAAAACCTGGGAAACCGGTATAACAAAACCCATAATAATGCTAACAAACGCTTGTCCCATCGCGCCGTGACACCATAGTCCATCACGCCACCCAGCCCAAGAGGGACGCCCTCCATAAATGCTTTTGCCCAAGGATAAAAATCTTTTATAGGAGATGATATGTCTCCTTTTTCTGCCCTAATGGGCAAACCATCAAATGCAAAAACTTGTGCCCCTTTTCTAAGAAGGTAATAACTCATGGCAGCGCCTGCAGGGCCCATACCAATAACAGCAGCATTACCACCAAACTTATGCGTTAGCATATAATCTTTTTGCTGTAATGGGTTCCACCTTGCAAGCAATAAATATATTTCAGCACCGTATGGTAAAGATAACACCATAGAAAGGGTATTGGACTCAACACTGGGCGTATCCACAGGATCAAACTTTTGATAAATACACGCAGCCATACAGTCATTACAGATTCTATCTCCCGTTAAAATACATAAAGGGTTGTCTATCATGGTCATCGCCAAACTTGCAATGATCGATTTCTTTTTTCGCAATACATGCATCTGGGAGATCTTCTGCCCCAAAGGGCAACCTGTCAATGCTTTCCCCAAAGGATTGATTTTGTACGTTTGGGTACGTCGATCTATCAAACCTTTTGAGCAGCTGTCATTGTCCTTAAAATGGCAATCAATACAATAGTTGACTTGGCGCTCTATTTTCCCTGCGTCTAATGTCGCGCCAGTAAACGTGTAATCCGTTCGAAGCACTGGCGATTTTACTGTGACCAAATGCTCAAACACCATCTTTTTTGGAATATTAAAAATTTGCCAGTGTATAAATGGCTCTGATTGCGTTATCCAGACATACTGACACCATTCAGATAACGCCGCTTTTGAAAACTTCTTTAACAGCCCATTGATGCACACTACTTCATCATTGAGTGTTTTTGCATAGTCATGCACTGAATTGGCAATAATATTTTCAGGCGCTGTTCTCAGTTTACGAATCGCAGGCTTTGATATTTCCTGATAAAAATATTCACAAACATCATAATAGTGCAGCTTTTGCTGTAACTGATCGTATGCTTCATGAACACCAAATTGCGCTACAAGAAAATCATTTAAGGCTTCAGACAATGCTAATATCTTGTCATCACCAAGGGAGGTACCAGCACGAAACTGCAATAGCAATGCCGCTAAAGGGCTCTCTAAGCTCGTCAAGAAACACTGGTCAACCTCTTGGGTATGTTTTAACTCTGTTAATTGTGCACGAGTCAACTTCATCATTTACAAGACCCTAGATACTGATATACTAGAATCAGTCAAGCAGGATTCCTGACCATGTTTCATTTTTTTAAACGCAATCTTCGTCATTACTATGTTAGCCCTCTAGATCTTGCTTTAAGTTCGCTCAGAAAAAAACGCCCACAAACACCCTCACAAAAGTATGAATCGGAAAAGCACCTAAAAGTTATGCAATTGAGAGACAAACCAGCCAAAAACACCAATTATTAAGCTTGAACAATTAATGCTTCAGCCAACTCACCAGCCTCATCCATCTCACGCATGATATCCACACCACCCATGAATTCACCTTGAACGTATAACTGAGGAAATGTTGGCCAATCACTAAAATCTTTAAGCCCTTGACGCAACTCAGGGTTTAAGAGAATATTTTCCCCATGAAATGCCACCTGATGTTTTCTAAGTAACGCAACAGCATGAGCAGAAAATCCACATTGAGGCGTATCAGCACTGCCTTTCATAAACAACACGACCTGATGTGAT
Source organism: Candidatus Synchoanobacter obligatus (assembly GCF_024259865.1). Taxonomy (GTDB): domain Bacteria; phylum Pseudomonadota; class Gammaproteobacteria; order Comchoanobacterales; family Comchoanobacteraceae; genus Synchoanobacter; species Synchoanobacter obligatus. The sequence goes on from NZ_JAKUDN010000002.1 coordinate 81,033, forward strand.
TCAATCATCGCCTTTATTGTTTCATTAATCATATCTCTTCTCCACTACTGACTTTTAACGTAACTGCATGCAATGATCCTGAATCGATCCAAGGCTCTAGCAACTTTTTAACATAACGCTGACGCTGCAATCTTGACATACCACTAAAAAATGGCGATGTCACAGCAATAGAGACACGGGAACCCCCTCCATCAAATAATATCTCACTATCGGGAATTTCTCGTTTTAACAATTCAATAATTTCATTCATAGCACTTCTCTTTCTAACACATACTACAACCTCGCTATCCTAGCGTCAATAGCTGACATGCTTTAGCCATAGCTACACCTCTTCAGCTACTTACCTTTTTATACCTACGGCATCTGTGCGTCTTTTGCGTCATTTTCCACAGCCCTTAAAGATGGCCGCTCTGGCATTAAAACCTTGGCATGTTCCGGAAGACTTCCTTTGATCGTCTTCTTGGTATTTCGTGGGCCACGGTGCACTGGCTGCCTTTGCATAAGACTTAAAATAAATATCTAAAATATATTTAGTATGGCTGTGATAAAAATCTATTTTTTCATTGTATCAACACTGCTAGCGACTCACTCAAAATAATCTGTCATCTCTTAAAAACGTGCTAAAAAGTGCATACGAATAACAACTGGGATAACAATATGAGTAATAATAACAATAACAACATGCCATCAAGCGCGCCACCGCTGAGCAAGGAGGCCTTGATAAGAAAAGAGATTGAGGAACAGCAAAAACTAATACCTGAACCAAACCTAACCAGTGATCGTGATTCGCATGATGACTCAGAGCAAGAAATTTCAACACCTTCTTCTAAGCGCTAAACTTGTAGATTCAGAGAGACAATGATATCCTTTCTGCAATCATAAAGGACGATCATGCATGACTTTTGTTGTGACTGAAAAATGTATTAAATGTAAATTGACTGACTGCGTTGAAGCCTGTCCTGTAGATTGCTTTCATGAAGGTCCGAATATGCTCGTTATCAACCCAGATGAGTGTATTGATTGCAACTTATGCGTATCACAATGCCCCATTGATGCCATCTTTGAAGAAGACAATCTACCAAACGACCAGAGACATATGATTGAGCACAATGCCAAATACGCTCAACACTGGCCTATTCTAGATTACCAAAAAGAACCTCTTGATGACTCTGACTCATGGATAGATGCACCCAATAAAATGCAATACTTTGAAGAATAACGCGCCTGGAGGGATTCGAACCCCCGGCCACCTGGTTCGAAGCCAGGTGCTCTATCCAGCTGAGCTACAGGCGCCATGATTAGAATCTACAATATTCACCTCTCAATGTCTATGGTTATTCGAAAAAACAATAAATAATGACATACTGCATCCATTCAGATATGCTTACCTACGGGATTATAGAGATAGATCACATGACTTGGGACCAAATTTTATCTGAAGAACAGAAAAAGCCATATTATAAAAAACTACAATACGATTTAGACCAAGATAGACAAAACAAGATTATTTACCCCCCTGAGGATCTGATATTTAATGCACTCAATCAAACTCCACTCAAGGACGTCAAGGTTGTGATTCTAGGTCAAGACCCATATCACAACCCTAATGAGGCTTGTGGCTTATCATTTTCAGTCCCCGAAAACATTAAGCCCCCACCATCCCTAAAGAACATATTTAAAGAGCTAGAAGCAGACCTAGGCATTAAAAAACTGCATGGGAACCTTGAGAGCTGGACCCGACAAGGGGTATTACTACTCAATACAAGCTTAACTGTTCAACAAAAAAAACCTGCATCACACAGCAATATTGGCTGGCACCATTTCACCAACCGAGTCATACAAGCAGTAAGCCACAATCAACCCTTTGTGGTTTTTATCCTCTGGGGAAATCATGCGCAAAAAAAACAGGCCCTCATAGATGCACATCATGCTATTGTAACATCAGCACACCCATCACCACTTTCTGCCTATCGAGGCTTTTTTGGTTCCAAGCCATTCTCTACAACAAACACCTTACTCAAATCCAATCACTTACCTGAAATTATGTGGTAATACTTTTATACCCCCAAAACTTGATCATGCCTACAGTCTTCTGAGTGGCGGGGCCTGTTTGAGGGGGCGGACTCATCTCTCCCTTGATACCTGTACTAGCGGTGCCTTTAAAACACACCAATAACGTATAGGACGATTTCATCAGTTGAATACACTTTGCCTTAGCAAGCCACAAGAGCGTCGATACTATTGAGCGTAAGTCTGATATGAATGGTGCCACCTGGGCACTAACATCGGTGAATAATGCCAACAAAAAGTCTTTTAACACTGCAGGAAATTGCAGCAACTCAGATTCCTTGCCACAACTCACAATACCCATAAGAAAGCGCGCCAAAGTCATGGGCAATTGAATCACACAAGCAACCACTGCCACAGCGAGTTGTAAAAGTTTTGAGGCGATAAAACACATGTCTTGTACCAATATCCAGTCTACAGCAAGGCAAAATACAATGGCGACTGCAATCTCCTGCCCATAGACCAGTGCTGCTGAAATCGACAACATAGAAGATGCACAATAAATGGGATATGCCAACATGCCTATGATTGCCGCCATAGAGACATACCAGCCTACAGAATAACCGAAGCCTTTAATATCACGAATTAATTCCTGCAATGCAGCAAGCATCATCCAAAATGACAAAATATGCGGCCAAACCAGCAGGTGTTTATACGACTGTATGATAGTCAGCAAACGCATCATGTGAATCGTAACAATGCTTTTCCCCAGCAAAAACACACTCAAGCCAGAGAGAAGGACAACAGCATAAAACACAACACGACGCCATAATGGCACAACATAAGTGCCCTCCGGTGCAGCCCACTGAGATCTTCTTAGGGCAGCAGGGACGCTCAATAAAATGCCCAGAAGATTTTGGACATGTAACAGCACTTTCCATAGGCCACAAACTTCTATCGCAAATTGCTTAAAATAAGCCCTCGCATCGTTAACACTACTCGTTGCTGAAGCTTCAATAATACCTGTCTTTGGCACTAAGTAACCATACTTTGCCATTGCAAGGACATACAGCATATGCTTTTGCTTTTGAATTGCCTGAGATTCCGTTCCAGTAAGCTCATATCCCAACGTATGTAACATACTCGCCCATATTGTTTCAAATTCTAATAGTAATTCTTCATCTAAATATTCTACAATCATACACGCGGCTAAGCGCTCACGATTAACCAGAAGCAACCATTTGAGGGCACGCAATCTCTGATCAATCCCGCTTTCTGTGTCTTCAAATACTCTAATAGTGTCTTCATAGCCCGGTATGATACGCATCAATGCATTTGAAGCAAAGCTACCCCAGTCATCAATCTGGCGAGCCACGCCACTCTCCTCAAGCAAAATCATGATTTCTATAACATCAATAGCACTCATATTTTTGATATGACTGCTCAAAATTCTATACCAAATCTTCAACATAATTTCTTTATCTCGACTGTCTGCTTCTTCTAGCTTTTGAAGATATTGGTTAATATTATTTCTTTCCCTCTCGAACAGCTTAACCGGTGAAAAAAAGGCGTAAAGATCGGACTCAAAACCTGCACTAATTGAACTTCCAATATCTGAATCTGCTACCTGAAAATCTATTGACCGAAACTCTTGACAAAAAAGAGAAACGCTATGGTTATATCGATGCTGGTCTTCTTCTGATCCTGTATGCGTGAACGCTGAGCACTTCAAAAAACACAGAGAAAACATTTCAGACGGACTCTTGATGCTGACACCTTTTGGAACAAGATCTACTTTGCCCCTACCCTGATCCGTCACGCCAGAAAGATGCGGGTAGTAATCATTCAAGAATATATCTCTCTTCCTCTGGCCTAAAGCAAGGTCAACATCTCCTTGCAATATGTCATCATCACTAAGCCCAGAATCTTTCATCGTGTCTTCAAAAGTTTCTGCCAGCATAGATTGTAGGCCTCCTAAGTAGGCCACACCGCATGCATCAAATATCTCACCAAAACGACACAGTAGCTTTTTTGCTTTCTGACCATCCGTATGAATCGTATCTGCTAAATGCTTATATAGAAATGACAGCTGGCCTAAAATGACACTCGTGTCCTGTATGCCCCCTAGCATCTCCGCCCTTAATCTGCTCTCAGAATAATCTTCGCTAGGCCAAACGGCTTTAAAAACACTCTCAGAAATCCCCACCCTACACGCCTCGTTAGCACGTAATATTCCTTTTTCCTTCACCGCCTTAATGGCTGTAATCAATTCAAAATCAGATACTCCAGCATCAGCCAACCAATGCGGTGAAACCCCTCCTTCAATTAGCGTGAGCACACTATACCCTCGTCTGATGAGCGCTTTTGCTAAATTAATAACCGGCACCTCTGACTGCCCTACCTGCTGTCTGATAAAGCCAACAAACAAATATTGTTTAAGAACACAAGGAGACACACCCATTTCCCGGTTATCATTTACTGCATAAATATCATGTCTACCAATATCCCACGTAAGAAGGACTTCAACTAGCGCTTCAAAGTTCTCTTGAAAAAGGTGAGCATCACCCTGTTTTTCTAAAATCCTAGCATCCGGTTCGCTTACAAAAAACTTGTCTGTTAACTGTAAGAAGTTAGAAAAACGCATCACCTTAGAAAGCTTATGAATGGTTATCTCACCAGTAGTGCTGCCATCAAGCCTTTGGTCATGGCGATGACTTAAGTCCGCAAAAAGGTCTCTATAGAAGGTGATACCTTCTTTGGTTGAAGACCATATCATAAAGGGACCCTGAAGCACTTGTACTAGAAATCTATACAGGGAAAACTTGTTTAACCACTTCACAATAAAAGAATTGGCCACCACTTTATAAGGGTATGTTATAGCATAAAAAACCTGCAGCCATACGCGCTGAATCGTTTTGTGTCGAAAGACAGCCTTGATAAGTGATCGCAATGCTGGTGACACTTTCAGTGGCGATGCCAGCAACAAGATTATTCTGGCCAAAACGCCACATGATAGCTGATGAATCATCATCGATCCCTGCTGAAGCCATAAGAAAGAGTTTTGTAACTTCCCTCCATCTTCTGGATGATACCAGCCCTTATATACGACTTCCGACAAAAGCAATGAGCACAGCATAACCACAGAAACAAACGACACCCCCGTCACCGCTAGCTCATATATTGAAATAGACAACAATAAATAAAATATAATATCAGGACACAACTTCATCAAAGACAGAGTAAACAAATATAATGCAGACTCTTCCCTCCCCCCTTTAGGAGGTCCGAAATTGGGTGTTGCGTTCCCTTTAGTATCCTGATTTTTTGCGTCTTTTGGGTCTGGTCGTCGCCACCTTTTGGCTGTAGATGGTGAATCAAAGCTTGATTGTGATGCATCATCACTCACCTTGGCTCCCAGAGTCACTTCAACGGTCAAAAAATATGAAAGAATTAATTGTACTACCTGTATGCCATATATAGGAAAAAACTGCATTGACTGGACAAACGTATTGAGCATTTTTGGGATTCTATCTAATCTCAAATACGCGTAAAAGATATGAATAAAAATGACGACAAGGGCAACATACGATTGATACAAAAGAAATGACGGTGCTGCCCACACCACTATCAACAATGCCTGAATGAGTAATCCCAAAATTTGCTCAATAATAATGGAAGGATCGCCGCTCTTTCCTTGATGTTGTCCTTGTATTGATGTCCTCAAAGATTGAATACTGTATCCAGACATGATGCATGCGGAGACAGCTACAATGTCACTTAACATGTAAAACCATAATAATATTATCCTTTAAGCTGGCTTTATTATACATACTCACCGTAGGCTACACAACAGCTTTCAACACCATTCAATGATGCGATGCCTTCAATGAGAGCATCGCTAGCCATCACTTTAAAGGGCAAACTAAATTCCGCAATACCGTCTTGACTCAAATACTTGATAGTCACCTCACTTCTCCCTGGCTGACCTGATAACTTTGCAACAATCTCATTCACATTGATTGGCGCGCTTGCTTCTAACACAATTTCTATCTTTGGTGCTGATTTCTGACGACACTCATCTAAAGATTGGGCTTTAAGACATTGTAGACGCGTATTTTGAGTAAACTGGTCAAGGCTTGTTGCTCCTTCTGCTAAAATAATACCAGGCTGACTGAGCAACTCATATGCCTGTGTATAGACTTCATCAAAAAACGCGACATCAATTTTGCCGGTTTCATCTGACAATTCAACAAAAGCGATCCGCCCGCCCTTCTTCGTTTTAATCACTTTGATTTTATTCACCACGCCAGCAATTCGTACAGAAGACATGGATACACCCACTTGTGCAATCCGTTTAACCCCAAGACAATTTAATTCATCACGAGACTCTGCAACTGGATGACCTGATTGATAATAACCCAGCGTATCTTTTTCATATTGTAATGCCATTCTTTTAGGCATTGGTGGCACTTGTTTATAACGAAAAGAAACCTCCCCACCTAGTAAGTCCTGCTGTCCTTGTAGACTATCTGACGATTGTCTTTGAAACGTTTGTACCGCCGTGTTAATCGATGCTAACAATGTTGCTCTATTCTGACCAAATACATCACAAGCCCCTGCCTTAATCAATGACTCTAATAACTTTTTATTAACCTTTCCTCCTGAGGCACATACATCCAGTAAGTCCTGAAAACCTTCACTTGGACGGTCTTTAACCAACTGCATTGCAATACTGTGACCAACACCCTTTATCGCAGATAAACCATAACGAATCACACCCTCTTTAACCACCGAGAACATTTGCTGACTTGCATTGATATCCGGTGACAACACCGATATACCCATACCCGCCACATCCTCAAGGAAAATCATCACCTTCTCGGTATTATCCATATCTGAAGACAACACAGCCGCCATAAACTCAGTAGTATAGTTGGCTTTTAACCACGCCGTTTGGTAAGAAATTAATGCATAAGCTGCTGAGTGTGACTTGTTAAAACCGTAACCTGCAAACTTCTCCATTAGATCAAAAATTTCTTTAGCAATAGCAACATCGATCTTGGCTTCTATTGCCCCTGCAGAGAATATTTCTCTTTGCTTCTCCATCTCTTCAGGCTTCTTCTTACCCATAGCACGTCTTAATAAATCCGCACCGCCAAGAGAATACCCTGCCATATCCTGAGCGATCTGCATCACCTGCTCTTGATAAAGAATCACACCATAGGTATTGTTCAATATCGGTTCTAGTAAAGGATGTTGGTAAACGACCTCATCAATACCATGCTTACGTTTTACAAAATCATCGACCATTCCAGATTGAAGCGGCCCAGGACGATACAGTGCAACCAATGCAATAATGTCTTCAAAGCAATCCGGAACCAAACGATCAATCAGCTCTTTCATTCCCTGCGATTCAAGCTGAAAAACACCTGTTGTTAAGCACCCCTGCAAAAGCTCAAAAGCTTTTTTATCATCCAGCGGAATGGTTGCTATATCAATTGAAAGCCCTTGAGACGACTGAATATTTTTTAGCGCCCAATCAATAATAGTGAGCGTCCGTAACCCCAAGAAATCAAACTTCACCAACCCTATTTTTTCAATATCATCTTTATCATACTGGGTCACAATACCTGCTTGTGATTCATCTCGATAAACCGGAGAAAAGTCACTAATCTCTGAAGGTGCAATCACCACACCCCCCGCATGGGTCCCCACATTCCTAACCAAGCCTTCTAGTACAAGACAAAAGTCAATTAACTGACGGACCTCCTGCTCTTCAGCATAACGCTTTGTGAGCATAGGCTCTTGAGCCATGGCTTTTTCCAAAGTAATCCCCAAATCAAATGGAATTAGCTTAGCCAACTTATCTACAAACCCGTAGGGATGACCCATAACACGCCCAACATCCCGGATAACCGCTTTTGCTGCCATACGACCATAAGTTATAATCTGAGAAACATTCAGCCTCCCATACTTTTTAGCTACATAATCAATCACCCGATCTCGCCCGATCATACAGAAATCGATGTCAAAATCCGGCATTGAAACCCGCTCAGGGTTCAAAAATCGTTCGAATAATAAGTCATACACCAGCGGATCAATATCGGTTATCTCTAAGGCATATGCCACCAATGATCCCGCACCAGAACCTCTACCTGGACCTACAGGCACTTGGTTTAATTTTGACCACTTGATAAAGTCTGCAACAATTAAGAAGTAACTTGAAAAGCCCATTTTGGTAATGGTCTCTACCTCTCGTTGCATTCTATCATAATAGAGCTGTTTGTCTTTAGGAGGCTCAGCCATTACTGAAAAACGCCGCTCTAGGCCTCGTAATGACTCTTGTAAAAAAAAGTCTTTATCTGATACCGCAGCAACCTCAGGAAGATAGACTTTTCCCATGCTTAATGTCACATTACAGCGCTTCGCTAGAATATTGGTATTTTCTAATACTTGCTTTGCATCAGAAAAAACCTCATGCATTTGAATGGCACTCTTAAAATACTGTTCTTTACTATGTGACTGTGCTCTAGTTTTATCCTGAATAACCCGGCCTTGGTGAATGCATAACCGAATCTCATGCGCTTGATAATCCGCTTGCGCCATAAAGCACACATTATTCACAGCCACCAATGGTAACTCATACTGATACGCAAACGCTGTCCATGCATAATTTGCTTGCTCATACGTTAAATTTAACCGTGTCAAAGAACCGAATAAACGTCTTTTAAGCAACAAGGGTTTAAATGGCTCTAAAAGCTCAGCCAGTGCATTATTTTGTGTTGAGATTAAAGATTCTAAACCATTTAAATGCAGAATTACCGCAACACCATCAGATTGAATCACATGTTGGTGATTGACAACTGGACGTGAGTCAATTCTAACATCAGACAGATAAGCATCACTCAACAACCGAACAACCTGCTGATACCCATTGTCATTTAAACACAATAGCGTGGCTTTAATAACCGAACCATCAAGATCAAAGATAACGTCAGCACCTGGAATAGGCTTAATGCCTGCTTGACGCATTTTTTGGTAAAATTTTACCCAACCAAACATATTATCTATATCGGTTAAAGCAACAGAAAATATACGCTTCTCAGCAGAAGCTGATGACAATTCTGATAATCGGCACAATCCTTCAGATAAGGAGTGATCCGAATGCACTTGTAAATGGGAGAAATTCAACCTCTAGTTCTCCGGAACTTTGCAAAATGATTTTCTATGGTGTGGCAACACACCCAGAGCCCCTATCGCAGCCCTATGCTTTACCGTCCCATAACCTGCATGAGTATGAAAACCGTAACCTGGATAACGCTGCGACATTGCGTCCATTATATGATCTCTAATATGCTTTGCAACAATAGAGGCTGCCATTATTGCAAGTTCTTTTTGATCGCCCTTTACAATTGCCTGACATGGCATAGGAATATCAATCGTATCTCTACCATCAACTAAGACCTTATCTGGCACGATTAACAATTGATTAACCGCTCTTGCCATCGCCAGCTTTGTTGCCTGAAGAATATTGACTCTATCAATCTCTGCAACCGAGCCAACCGCAAAAGACCATGCGCGAGATTCTTTGGTGATCACTGAGAAAAGCTGGGCTCTTTTTAATCGCGTGAGTTTTTTAGAGTCATTCAAACCCAAAATGGGCTGCTCTAATATCACCGCCGCCGCAACAACAGGACCTGCTAATGGCCCTCGCCCTGCTTCGTCAACACCCGCAATTATTTCAGAGAACGTATACACTCTTCTGTCAGGCTAAAGTCGCTGTCCACATAAAGCAACGCCTGCTTTGGATAAACAACTTGAATTTTATACTTCTTAGCCAATTTTTCAGAAATTTCAGAAACTTGATTCATGTAATTTGACTTAATCTCTTGCTGACGTGAGTAGTATTCTCCGCTCATTTCAGAACCTTGCTGAGAGAGTTTCGTTGCCATTTCACGGATTTCACGCTCTCGATTCTCACGCACAATATCCGTCATAGTAGGCGCGTCTTTCTCTAAATCTACCTGCATCTGTTCTAAACGCTTCTTAGCCGCTTCAAAATCCGTATGCCTTGATTCAAAATCTTCTCTTAATGAGTCAATCTTATTACTAATAACCTGTGAAGAGAACACTTCTTCTAGGTCTATGTATGCAATGTGAAACTGCTTAATTGCCACACTTTCTGCTGATGTTAACGTGCTTAATGAAAGCAAACTTGCCAAAACTGCACTCGAAAAAAACCTCTTCATAACTAACTCCTCCTTCGTTCAATACATACTGCCAAATATAGCAGTTATAATCAATTAAAACATTCTACCTGGGCTTAATGAAAAGCTTTTAAACTCTTCCGAACTTTCTTTGTTAAATGGAATCCCCAACGACACAGTAAAATCTCCCATTGGTAATGCAATTGTCCCTGAAACACCTGCTGACCCCCTTAGTTCTGATAAAGAGATTGACTGTCCTTCTTCAAAAACATTCCCGACATCTACATACACGTAGGTTCTCACTAAATCAGGAAACGGGGATGGCGTTTGAACCTCTAAGTTTGCAACAAACAACTTATCTCCACCCTTACTGCGCTCAACCTTTGAATAAATATTCTTTGTCTGTTTTTTTGTTTCTTCATCAATTTCATAGGTAGTATCGATATATTTAGGACCTAACTGACCATAACCACGAACAGAACCTAGTCCACCTGCAAAATACCTTGCAAAAAATGGTACATCTGCACCTTCATTTTTATAGTCATTCACATACTTCGCCATTAAACGGCCTCTAAGAACAAATGGCTGTTCAAACATTTCACCTAAAGGGTAATAGCCCGTTACGCTACCTTCAACATCATAGTATGTCACCGCATCACCAAATGGCAAAGCGACTCCAACATGCGCATCAGCAACAATACCCTTCGTTGGTAAATAAGCACTATCAATATCCCTATAAGTAACACCAAAACCAGTTTTAACCTGAGTGACATCATCACTATCACGGTTTTCAAAAAACTTTCTAACCAATGATGACGCTTTATCCACTTCGTAATATTTGTTCATCTTATAACCCAATATTGTATTTGCACGCAAATGTCTCGATATAGGCATTGTGTATGCCGCTCCCAAGCCAAACGCATCAGAATGATATGTGAGTGTCTCCTTGTTTTCTTTGTCCATTTTGCTGTACGTCGCAGAGAACCCTAGAGAATGACCAGATAGCGTTATATTCGGGATCAGATACTCGAACGCCAGGTCACGCTTTTTGCTACCAACAGATGCTTTCGCACTCAAAGAGTGACCATAACCTAGTAGGTTTGTCTCCGACAATGAGGCTTTTGCAGAAATACCACCAACAAACTCCGCCCCTAACTCACCACCGAAAGTACTTGGGAGTTCTTCAATATTGACAAATACATCATAAACACCCTCTTCCACCTCTACAGTTGAAATAGCCACATCCTTAATGTATGGCAAGTTTTTTAAGGACTGTTCAGACTGTCTAAGCATGCTCTTATCAAATACTTGTGCTTCACCCACTTTGAGCACTCGTCTTAAAGGCTCATCTTCTGTACTTCTATTTCCCCTGAAAAATATCATGCGCGTCTTGGCAACGCTTTTATCTAACGTAACGGTCAGTTTAGACGTGTCCGCACCAACAATCACATCATCGACCAAAACTTTGTAGAACCCAGCATGCTTATCATCAGAAAAGAAATCTATCACCTCATGACGCAATGCCTGATGAATATTTACCGTATATGAGGCTCCAATTAACTTTTCTAAAATCCTTGCTTTTAACACTTCTGGCCACGGGGCCTGATCATTAACAAAATCAACCTCTGAGATAGTAAACTTGGGTCCTGGCACAATGTCAAATATCACTTTTTTATAGGTTGACCGCCAAATACGCTGCGTTGGCGTCACATCAACCACGCGGAATGTCACTTTTGGTGCCCTGTATCCCTTCGCTTTATAAAAGTCTACCAAACGCAGACGATCTTGTTCAATCATATAAGGGTTATATAAATCATCATACATTATAAAGGACAGTAACCCTGTTGTACCTGACCGGATTATCCGCTGTAAATCGCGATTCGCAAGATTAAAATCTCCAGAAAACTCAACCGCTTTCAACTTAATGGCGTCGCCTTCGTCTAAATGAATTTTCAAGGACACGACCCCTTCTGACAGCACTTCGCGATCAATTTTAATCACAGCATGTTCAAAACCACTGCCTCTCAAACCTGTCTGCTTCGCTATTCGCCATTCTTCTAAAGCTCTTTCATTAATCAGCTCGCCTTTAAGGACACCAATCGAGGCTAACTCTTTCTCAACAGACTCTGCACTAACAAACTCTGCCTCAACTGATACATCACCAACAACAGCATCTTCTGTCAAAATAATGGTTAAAACATGATCTTGTAGCTTGATCTCAACTTGAGAAAAGTATCCTGAACTATAAAGCTGCTGAATCTGATTTTTAATATCCTGACTGTCAACGTCTTGCCCAACAGAAACAGAGATATAGTGATCAACAGCCTCTTGAGGAAGAACACTAACCCCTTCAATATTAATTCGATCAATGACCTCGGCATGAGCAATGGAATATGCTAACAATGACACGAACAAAGGGAAAAAGGTCTTAAAATTCACCGCAAAACTCCAAGTTTTAATTTATTAACGCGATTAAATACACAAAAGGAATGACATACATCCAACTGTCAAATCTATCCAGCAATCCCCCGTGACCAGGTATCATACTCCCTGTGTCTTTTACACCCAAAATTCTCTTCTGGTAGCTTACGAGCAAATCACCTGTTATTGCCAATACGTATACCATGCTCAAAAACAATGTCAAGTATAATATCTGGATATCACGCACTATCAGCAGCATGAGAAAACAAACCATCAACCAAACGAAAGCTCCCATATATCCTTCTAAAGTTTTATTTGGACTTATTGCGGGAATGATACGCATCTTGCCATAAAACTTCCCAGCAAAGTAACCACAACTATCAATGCCCGCGATCAATCCTGCTGATATTAAGAGATAATCTGTATTTAAAAAATATAGCTGCTGCAAACAAAAGGTGAATACCGCGATATCAATCCATCCAATCCAAGTAAGCATATAACCCATATAATGATGCTTATGCCCATACAACATCAGTACAGATCTGATCAACCATGTAAATGCCACAAAACCCAACATCACATCAAAATAATGATGACACAATAGGTAACCTGGAACACCAAACACTCCCGCAAACAATCCCGGCAAAGGCATATCGAGCATCTGCATTGACTCTAGCAAAATCAGACCCCCAAAAGCGAGAAAAAGCCACCAGACCCAAGTATCCGGAAATACTGCGAAAACCAATGCGAATACAGACACTAATAATAGGGCTGAGATAATACGAGTTTGAGTTTGACTCACACGCTTACTCCTACGTTTCCGAACCGGCGTTCTACCTTTGCATATGAGGCCAAAACAGACTCTAAATGCTCTTGCCTAAAGTCCGGCCATTTCACATCAAGAAAATACAGCTCTGTATACGCCAAATGATACAACACAAAGTTACTTAAACGACGCTCTCCCCCTGTCCGAATCAAAATATCCGGATCAGATGGCAACAGCTGAGAAAAGGCTTGTTCAATCTGATCATCGCTCAAACTGACAGGGTTTTCCAATAGCTTTTGGGTCGTATGGTGTATGTGCCATTTGCCGCTAAAATTTAAAGCCACCGTAAGGGTTAACACCTTATTTGTTTTAGTTACCTCCTCCGCGTCTCTAACCGCTTTTGAAAGCTCACACCCCAATCCCTGAACATCACCTATAACTTTTAAACACACACCCATGTCATGCATCTCTTGAGTATACTCTTGTAAGCTACGCATAAAGACGGACAGCAAATAATGCAACTCCTCTTGCGGCCTAGCCATGTTATCACAACTTAAACCAAATACTGTCAATTCTTGAATACCCAGCCTAACCGAGCACTCAACAATTTCCCGGATAACCTTTGACCCTACTTGGTGCCCCACATGCCTAGCTTTGCCCAAAGAAGTTGCCCAACGGCCATTACCGTCCATAATAATGGCTATATGTTTTGGCTTCTTAGACATTCTAAACTGTCATTAACTCTTTTTCTTTCTCATTCGTTAGCCGATCAATTTCGGCCACCATCTGATCCATCACTTTTTGCACCTCAGCGCCAATTCGCCGCTCATCATCTTCTGATAGCAACTTGTCTTTGACTTGGTTTTTAGCTTCAGACAATGTGTTTCGACGTACATTTCTTAAACCTATTTTGGCATTCTCAGCCTCAGACTTTAAGTGTTTCACCAACTGCTTACGACGCTCCTCTGTTAAGTCAGGAATCGGAACCCTCACCGCATCACCTGCTGCCACTGCATTCAAACCCAAATCAGAAACCTGAATGGCCTTGATAATTAATGGTACCGCCTGCTTATCCCACGGCGTCACCATCAACATTCTTGCATCCGAGACACTGACATTGGCCATTTGATTTAGTGGTGTTTGACTTCCATAGTAATCCACTGTCACCTTATCTAACAAACCTGAATGCGCCCTTCCTGTTCTTAATGAAGAAAGCTCATTTTTATATGCATCAATAGAATTCTGCATAGTATTTTTCATCTCATCAATCATGAGTATACTCCTAACTTATTAATGTTCCCTCGCCACTGCCTCTTAAAACATCCAGAAGCGCATTTGGCTTGTTTACATCAAACACAAAAATCGGCAACGAATACTGTTGACATTGAATAAATGCTCCCATATCCATTACCCTTAACTCTTTGGCAATCACATCATTAAAGGATATTTTATCAAACTTATTTGCCATCGCTTCCTCCAGTGGATCACGATCGTAGACACCATCAACACGAGTGGCTTTCAGCAATAACTCTGCCCCAATCTCTACTGCCCTTAAGCTGGCAGCGGAATCAGTTGTGACCAAAGGATTCCCGGTCCCTCCCGCAAAAATTACAACGGTTCCCTTTTCCAATAGCTGGCAAGCTTTTTTTGCATTAAATGGCTCCGCCAAACCTGGCATAGGCAATGCCGACATGACTTCACAAGGCATATGGTTTTGCTCAAACATATCAGCCAAAACCACTCCATTAATCACGGTCGCTAGCATCCCTGCCGTATCTGCAGACAACCTTCCAACACCTTGATCAGATAACGACGCACCTCTGATCATGTTCCCACCACCTACAACGATGGCAACCTGAACACCTCTATCGACTGCAGAAGACACTTCTTTTACAATACGACTAATCCATACAACATCAACCGAGTCTTCTATGCTTCCCAGAAGCTCTCCGCTTAGCTTAATTAAAACCCGGCGATACTGCATAATAAAACCTATATAACTATCCTAAGATAATTCTACACGTTTAAAGCCTAATACACGAGCATTAGATTTAGCCAAATACTCATTAATTGTCATAGTTGTATCTTTTACAAAGGCTTGATCCAAAAGACACTTTTCCTTCAGGAACTTAGCAACCTTTCCTGCTACAATCTTTTCAACCAACTCTGGTTTGCTCATTTCTTGCGCTTGCGTCACAAAGATTGCTTTTTCTCTTTCAACAATCTCTTGTGGCACATCAGCCCCAGACACGGCCAATGGGGACATCGCAACAACATGCATTCCAATATCTTTGCCTAATTCAGCGTTATCAACATCTAGCAGCACTGCACACGCCACTTTATCACCATGACTATATACTGAAACAAACTGATCATCACTTTGATGGAAATAAACAGATGACAACTGAATGTTTTCACCAACACGTCCAACCAACTCAACACGCGCAGCCTCGACAGTTTCATCACCAAGACTTATTGCTTTTAAAGCCTCAAGATCAGACACACCTTCAGAGAAAACTGCTGAAACAACTTTATTAACAAACGCCTGGAAATCGTCCCCATTTGCGACAAAGTCAGTTTCACAATTCACCCCGACTATCGCAATACGGTGCGCATCAGACTGAATGCCTATCTTCCCTTCAGTTGCAGAACGGTTCGCTTTACTTTCAGCGCTCTTACCAAACTTAGCGCGAATTGCATCATAGGCTTTCTCTAAATCCCAGTCCGCCTCAACCAGCGCTTTTTTACAGCTCATGATTCCAGCACCGGTACGCTCACGCAGCTCTACAATTAATTTTGTGTTCCCACTCATCACTTACTCCTCCGTTGATTTTTTGGCACTTTCTTTTGCTGCTGGTTTCTTCGCAGCTGGTTTCTTCGCAGCTGGCTTCTTAACAGCCTTCTTAGGCGCCTCTGCTCCTTCCGCTTTAGCTTTCACAACTTTCTTTACAACCTTTTTCTTTGGCTCTTCAGAGACCACCTGAGCTTCAGCCGCCTTCTTCACAACTTTTTTCACAACCTTCTTCGCTGATGAAGATTCGGGCTCTTCCTGCTCTGACTTCTCAGCAACAACTTTTTTAGCTTCTTGTTTTTTCTTGATCACAGGCTTATTCTTCGCTTCAATCTTTTCACGCTCTTTTCTAAAGTCATCTGCTGCAGCCTTTACCACTGAAGACAAGCACTCTAAATAGTACTGAATCGCGCTCATCGCATCATCATTACCAGGCACCACATAATTGATGCCATTTGGTGAACAGTTGGTGTCTACAATACCAATCACAGGGATACCTAGCTTATTCGCTTCATTCACAGCAATCCGCTCTTGTGCGACATCAATCACAAACAACGCTTCTGGCAATGAGTCTAGATCTTTAATACCACCGAGGTTAACCGTCAACTTTGCACGTTCACGCTGTAAAATTAATCGTTCTTTCTTCGTTAATCCTTCGAGTCTGCCGGACTGAAAGCGCTCTTCCAACTGCTCAAGGCGGGCTACAGAGGAACGAACTGTTTTGAAGTTTGTCAAGGTTCCACCCAACCAACGCTGATCTACAAAGGGCATCCCCATCTCTTCACCATGCTTTTGCACCAAAGCTTGTGCAGACTGTTTTGTTGAAACAATCACAACCCTACCACCAGATCTAACAATCTGATCCACATACGTTAATGCTTCTGTGAACATCTCCGCTGACTGCGTAATATCAATGATTTGCATACCATTTTTTTCTGCAAATACATACTCAGCCATTTTAGGGTTAGAAAAACAAGAACGGTGACCATAATGGACACCACATGCAAACATATCTTTAATATCAATCATTTATACTCTCCTAGGGTTAGTCTTCCGTAGTAGCATTTTTCGAATCATAATACCATGACACCCCGAAAAAAGTTCATCACTACGTGCGTTTTGCCCATGTTATAACACAACACATACTATAATACAATGCTGATGGAAAAAAAAACCACTAAAACAGAAGCCTACTTGACGTATTGGCCATTATGTCAACATTATTCCACTGTCAATGTAGTACTCATTATCAGCCACAACGCTGCTGATTACCTTAGGTTTAGAACTTATAATGGTGCACGTGTAACACCCCCGAAACACCCTGGTGTAGCAAGCCTCTGGAATACTGAACAGAGCTCAAGAGATATAGATGCAGGAGAACATTTTTTAGAGCGTTTTTTTGCAAGGCCAATCAATGGCTCAACTTTACTCTGAATCAAGGCGCCTTTCCAGCAGCAAAACATAAACAAACATAGAACCCAATTAAGATACTGAATAATAGCAAAGCGCCGCTAGTATCTGTGAGATTTTCGTCAAAACAACGTTATGGGGCGGCCAATATAACCTACCTACTGTAACTTCTTAGCAATATTTGCCAAGCGGCGACCCAGAGCAATACATACGTCTCTCTCATGCCCATCCATCTCATGACCATACTGGTCACCAGTGACTGTTGAAGCACCGTAAGGTCCTCCTCCTTTTGTGGTATCATGAATGGCTTTTTCTGAATATGGGATACCGACAATAAGCATGCCATGATGAATCATGGGCATCATCATCCCCAATAACGTTGATTCTTGACCGCCATGCATCGATGCTGATGAGGTGAAGACAGCACCAGGCTTACCGATCATTTCCCCTGAGTGCCAAATATCCCCTGTTTTATCCCAAAATAAACGAACCGCAGCTGCCACTTGCCCAAAACGTGTTGGAGACCCTAAAATCATCCCTGCACAATTGGCAATATCCTCTTTAGCGACATACAATGGACCCAAAGCATCTCCCTTCCCTATGGGTTCAATTCTTCTAACCCTTGCTTCTAGCCCTGCTTGCTCAACGCCTTTTGCAATATATAGAGCCATTTTCTCTACTGATCCACTAGCACTGTAGTAAGGTATTAGTATATAGGGGCGCATCAATCATCCTAATTTTAACTACTGTGAGTATAGATGAGATCGAATTTTAATTCAAAATAAAAGTGTTCAGGTAGCATTTTGCTCTGAACTGATACGTTCAATTGTGGACATATTGGAAACGACTTATCAGGCGTCCTAACTCAATAGGCTTGCACAACAAAGCGCTTGTCCTCAGTCCCCAGTTATGGTTTGATTCGAGAGCAAACCTGCTACCAGAACATAATCATTATAACACACATTGAATAAATGTCAGAATTTTTTTACCCTGGATCCGTAGAGTTATTTTCAGCACGGAAGATTTATGCTACATTAGCACAAAAGGAAGGATACCTATGAAACACTTTACCCAGCGGCGCTCTAGAATACAAAACTCACTTCAAAAAAATGAGGTTTTATTGGTAAGACAACCTGCCGAAACCATTAGAAATAATGATGTTCACTACCCTTACCACCCAAATAGATACTTTTACTATTTAACCGGCTTCACTGAGCCGGATGCTTCCTTGCTCATCAGCAAGACAACCTGCATCTTATTTTCCCAGCCCAGCGATAGCCAAAGAACTTTATGGGAAGGTGCCCTGATAGCAGAACAAGCTGTAGCAAGGTACAATATAGATCAATGGTATGCAAACAATCACATTAAAGATCGTTTAGAAAAAGACCTCAAGACCGTTGAAACCATTCATATGATCGGCGATCACCCGCATACTCCAAAACACTGCAGCGTACAACCAGGGGAGAAAATACTTGACCCAATGCGCCTTATCAAAGATGCGCACGAAATATCCTGTATCAGAAAAGCCTGTGAGATTTCTGCACAAGCGCATAATGCGTTACTCCAGCACCTTGACCCACTACATGAAAGCGCCTTAGACGGTGAATTTATCAAGCAAACCATGCAAGCAGGATCAAGATCATTGGCTTATCCGTCTATTGTTGCCTCTGGCATGAACGCTTGCACACTACACTATACAAAAAACAACAACCCTATCGCTAAAGGTGATATTGTTCTTGTTGACGCAGGGTGCGAGTTTCAGCAATATGCTTCAGATATTACAAGAACATTCCCGGCAGACAAACACTTTACTGCACCACAACAAGCCCTCTATGAAGCGGTCTTAGATACCCAAAAATCCACCATTTTATTAGCAAAACCTGGCAATACCTTATCGCAACTCCACCAGCACGCCGTTAAACAATTAACCCGCCATCTCCTCGACCTAAAAATCATCAACACAAGTCTTGAAGACGCGATTGAATCAAAAGCTTACCTTGAATACTTCCCACACAATATTGGCCATACCATGGGATTGGATGTGCATGATATCAGAATTGAAGATGACATCTTAAAGCCCGGCATGGTCATCACTGTAGAGCCAGGACTCTATGTTCGCTCAAAAGGCGTATTCAAAGCCACGGGTATTCGCATAGAAGACGACATCCTCATCACCGATTCAGGTCATGAAAACCTCAGCAAAGATGCCATTAAAGAAGTCTCTGACATACACACAGCACGAAATACATGATTCATATTATTGGAGGAGGACCAGTAGGCTTGATTATGGAGCGCATTTGCCAATTAAAACAATGGCCCCATTTATTAATTAGCCCGCCTAATCAAACTGTTGGCAACAAGCACTTCCTCTTAACAGAAAAGAGTCGAGAATTCTTAGAGCACATCGGCTTCACACTTCCTGTGACACAAACGTATTCTCAATTAAAAATCCGCCAAAAAAACACATTTAGCCATATAAGCATTGAGGCCAAACACTACCACTCCCAGGCTCTTTGCTATGGCATCAAACAAAAGCACCTTGAAGGTTCGCTAGCGTCATACAGCAGACCACTTCAAGAATCTGTTGCGGCGCTTCAACCAATAACAGAAGGTTTTGAACTGAAAACTCAATCAAAAACCCTAGAATCGTCGTTTTTGATTGGCTGCGATGGCTATCACTCTCGAACCAGGAACAACTTAGGCATCCATCATCAAACAAGAGGCACTTACTATTGCAAAGTTATCTCTGGACAAATAGACGGTGACCACCTACTGCAAAAGTTTTCAGGCGATACAACCATAGGCGTTATCCCTGGATTGCACGGCACCATCATCCTATCTTCTCACAAACCACTTGATTTAACCCCACTGTCCCGAAGGATATTGCAAGATATGGTCGGTTTTCATGTCGATGTTAAAAACATCGTTAACACCTCTAGTTACCAGCTTGCTCCTTTAGTCGCAGAACAATACGCATTACCATGCTTACTCCTAGGAAATGCAGCCCTCGCGATTGAGCCTACTGCAGCACAGGGACTTAACCACCACATCCGACAACTAGAACAAATATATAACCTTGAGCACTGGTGTCCCACGACAATCTCACGCCTTAGCCAAAAACTGCAATCTGACAACCATAAACTTTATCATCAAATGTCTTATATAACAGGATACGGTTTCATCAACTCTTTACTAAAAAAACACATATTATCCCTTCCACTCCCATTTATACAAGATATCATTTATGACTTTGGAGCTGGCAATGACACACCCTAATACCATCATAGGAGCAGGCCTCGTTGGACAACTGATGGCCATAAACTTGGCACAGCATGGCGCAAAACCACTCCTTATCGGCCCACCACCAAAGTTTTTAAAAAGCATGGTTTTGGCCATTCATCCATCTCATATGCATTTTTTTCAACAACTGGGGTTAGACATTCCGTCTAAAGCCATTAAAAAAATGGTCCTACAGACTCACCATAACCTTCAAATTGACCAGAAGTATTCTAAGCACGCCCATTTATGCCACATAGTTCACTACGGAACCCTGGTCCACCATATTGAAAACAAGCGCAGACTTCATCAAATAGCTTGGCTGAAAGAGCAACCCAAAGCCCTAAATCAAGGGCGCATAAAAATAGGAGATGCTTGGATCGAACCTGAAAATATTATTGCGTGTGATGGCAGTCATTCGTGGACAAGATCACACACTCCAATATTGGTACAACGCGAACAATATGACCAATATGCCCATATTGCCATGATATCACATACCGCTGCCCATGAAATTGCATACCAAGCATTCCTGCCTCAAGGAACGTTAGCGTTACTCCCCACCAACAACCCCTATCTAACAGCAGTTATCTGGTCGTGCGACACACAACAGCATGTCAAAATAAAAACTGACTCATTTAAGAACCAGCTATCCGCTTACACCCACAAACTTGGTAAAATTATTAAAATTGAACACCATCATAATATGCCCATTGTGGCATCTCTTGCCGAGACCTATGCACACCAAAACATTTTTTTATTGGGCAATGCCCTGCACACAATACATCCATTAGCAGGCATTGGTTTTAACCTGGCTATTTCAGACTGCCAAACACTCACCGACACCATCCTGAACCGTCTGCCTCCAGAGACCTATACCAAAAAAAGAAAAGCGCAACACCTAAAAGCACACTACCTAACCCGATGCATCGCAAAAACCAGGGGACTACACCAAGATAAAGGACTAAATAAAATATTAAAGGGCCTACTACCTTTACAGACCTGCCAGCAGATTATTTTAGAACAAATAGACGCTATTTGCTTATAGCTATCGTCTGATTGCAGACGCCCTCTTTTCCATCTCAACATAGTTAAGCACAATGGAAGATGGGGCCTGATTTAATGGCGCATACACATCCGGCCTTGATTTGACATCAATAACTGCATTATTTTTGGTGTAAGCAAACAACTCTTCACGGGGAAAAACAGCCAGACGCGCATTACCCACCCCAGCAACCCAAGACCTATTTGCAATCAACCCAGCCGCATCAACACTTGCACTGTCTGTCGCTCTCATGGTTAAGAAATCAACCCGACCTGCCAGTACCACGTTCCCGTCAAAGACATCAACATTCAAATTATTTGAATCAACCCAATAAATTTCAACATCACTTGCACTCACAACTTGCAAATGATTCAGATTCATCACCCCTTCAACCATAACACTGCCCGTTGTCTTAACATCGATGGCCAATGACAAAGACTCGATATCCTTTGCAACCAATGAGCCTTGGTCACGTATATGTATTTTATATAAGTCCCGAAAACGATTATTGGATCGTACGACAACCGTTGGGTTACTGAACATGTTATAATGTCGGCCCAGTGATACCGGCGACACCTCTATCACATCCCCTGGCAACGTCTTAATAGAGACCTCATCGGGATCAAACTCAATAACATTTAGGTAACTATCGCCACCCATAATCACATTAACATTGCCTCGCACCACAAGCTGACGCGCATTGCTATATGGCACAAACTCTTCTGCATCCATCAAGCTATCTTGGGCCAACACCGCATTTGTTGCTAACGAGAAACATGCCATCAATAATCTAGCAAACATAATCACCCTCAACTTAATAAAATTTCGATTCTCTGATTCACATACCGTGATTCAGGCGTATTAAGATCCGCAATCGGTTCTGAAAAACCACGCCCTTTAAACTCTATATCAGACGAAGGAATCCCTCTGAACCACAAATATCCTGCAATCACCTGGGCCTGATAACTTGTGATATTTTGAGCAGACTCTTCTGTCAACGCATCGTCACAATGCGAAAAAATATTAATATGTGTAAAGTACTCTCGATTCACTTGAGCAAAAAGTGCACGTAAAATAGAAACAGCTTCCGGTTTCAATGTCACTCTATCTGATTCAAATATACTATTGGCATTTAAGAGTAACCTTGCACCATCCACTGAATATGACGTTGATGCGTAATCCTCATAAGTTAGGGCTGACTTACGTCCACCACCACAACCAGCTAACAAGGCCAGCACACTTAATATTAGATAAAACCTAGCTTTCATAACCGGCATTCCATCCCTAAATAAAGAAGCTTATATAATTATAACCTGATTTTAATTCGAAAGATACCCCCAATATAAATATCCCACTATTTTAAACTTTTAACGCGCAGATGGCTTAACCGCAGTCACAAAACGTGGGTGTTGATTGTCTGAGCCACACTCAATCTCTTGATACCCAGCAAGACACAATGCTGAAACCACGCGCTCTTGTTGCAAATATCCATGCTCTAACGCTATCAACCCGCCGTCTTTTAACACCGTCATCCCTACAGAAATGAGTCTCTGTAGATCTGCAAAACCATTGTCCTCTGCAAGCAATGCCGTTTTAGGCTCATAGGCCGCAACCTTTGGTGACAAATGACGATCGCCTGGTGCAATATATGGCGGATTGGATACCATCGCATCAAAACCCTCCCAAGTGCATTCTTGATACCAATCACCTTCAACCACCGTTATTTGATGACCAAGTCCCAAGATCTCAGAATTATTTTTTGCCACCTGACATGCCAAAATACTTTTATCCACCGCGACAATGCTAACGTTACGAATGTTTTTCGCTAACGCACAACTAATAGCACCACTACCAACACCCCATTCTAAAATCTTTGCTCTCGGGGCAAGTTTTTGGATTAAACAATTGACCATAAACTCTGTATCGACTCTTGGTACCAAGACGCCTTCTTCGATTTTGATCTCTAAGCCCAAAAACGGCACCGAGCCCAATATATAAGCTAGTGGCTTACCATCAAAGTACGCTGCCAACGCTTCCTCTAACGCAGTCATCTGGCTTTTGGGAAAATCATCACTGTGACGAACCATCAAATCTGCCCACTCAATCCCTAAATAATGTGCCATAAGCCAAAATACGTCATAGTATGCTTGACGACTGGTTGACCGCTTTACCCAGTATCGGTGAAGATCATCAAGCGCTTTACTCATCCACTAAGCCTGCCAACTTCTTGGCCTTATCTTCACGAATCAAGACTTCAATTAGCTCGGCCAAACCACCTTCCATCACTTCATCCAAGCGATATAACGTTAAATTAATCCGATGGTCAGTCATGCGTCCCTGTGGAAAATTGTATGTTCGTATTCTTTCAGAGCGCTCACCTGTCCCAACTTGTATCGAACGCTCCTGTGATAGTTCTTGCTGTTGCGCTGACTGTTGCTGTTGCAATATTTTTGCATTCAGCAAAGCCATAGCTTTAGCCTTATTTTTATGTTGCGACCGTTCATCTTGACACTCAACCACTGTTTGAGTTGGAATATGCGTAATGCGAACAGCAGAGTCTGTGGTATTCACATGCTGACCACCTGCGCCACTTGAGCGGTATGTATCAATCCTTAAATCTTGTGGCTGTATTGCTACCTCTCCTATTTGCTCCACTTGAGGCAAAATGGCCACTGTCACTGTTGACGTGTGGATACGGCCTTGTGATTCTGTTGCTGGCACCCTCTGAACTCTATGTGTGCCACTTTCATACTTCAGCATCCGGTAAACCTCTTTACCCTTTAATGCATATACAATTTCTTTATACCCTCCTTGTGATGAAGGGGATTGACTCATAACCTCATATTTCCAACGCTGGCTATCCGCATACATCAAATACATACGAAGGAGATCTGCAACAAAGAGTGATGCCTCGTCACCACCAGCACCAGCTCGAATTTCGAGATAAATATTCTTATCATCATCAGGATCTTTTGGCAACAACTGGACCATCAGTGCTTGCTCACATTCTGCCAGCTGATCATTCAGTAATACCTTTTCTTCTTCAGCAAGTGCAGCCATGTCTTCATCATCGCCCTCCAAAAGCTCAACGGCTTCTGCTAACGCCTTTTCAATGCCGCAGTATTCTTGGTATAGCTCAACGACAGGAAGAATTCCGTGTAACTCTTTTCCAACACGCTCAAATGCTTTATGATCGGACATTGCCTCCGGATCTAATTGCTCAGCCTCTAACTCTTGATGTCGTAGCATCACCGCTTCAAGCTTCGCTCTAATTGACTTTTGCATTTTTTCCACCTTGATATCTTACTGGCATACTATACAATTTCAATAATCATTTCAATCAGATATGTTCAGTCTCCCCGACTGAAATATTGTCCAACCCATAAAACAAGCTCAACCAGCAACCACATAGGTACCGCCAATAATATTTGTGAATACACATCAGGTGGTGTTAATACCATGGCCAAAGCAAAGATTCCCGTCACCCACCAAGGCCGCATTTTCCGCAACCAGTCTACAGACAACCAATGAAATATCACCAACAGCATCACGACCATTGGGATCTCAAAAGCAACACCAAATGCAATGGCTAAGTCAAAACAAAAATCAATATAACTTGAAAGCGTTGGCGAGAACAACACCTCTTTGGGTAACCAGCTTTGCACAAACGTTAAAACGACTGGCTGAATCACCACCCCCCCTATGATAGCGCCCAAATAAAATAGCAGTACGCCCATCACAGCCGTCACTTCCAATAAATGACGCTCACGCTCATATAATGCCGGCCTGATAAACAGCATTAAATGATAAACAACAACCGGAAACACTGTTAACAAACTTAGCGACATAGCAAGTTGCATCGGAATGACAATGGGGTCCACAATATGAATACTCATCAGTAAGCGACCGTCTTTCAGTGCCGCACTCTGGCTTAACCAGTAAAGTATTTTTTCATGTAGTGAAAAAAATACAAAAAAGCTGGATATATATGCTACCCCACACCATAAAAGCCGACGTCGTAACTCAAACCAATATTCAATCATTCGTTTGTTTGGCTAGTTTCATCAGTAATTTGTTGCATGGTATGCTTAACCGCTTTCATCGTCTCTGCCCATCTTTTAACCAAACTTTTGATTTGCTCCGGACCTAAAAACAACATCGCTACAAACACAACTACCAATAATTCACCTGACCCCATCCTAAACATAACCCCTCCTATAAATATTGTATCGACTCTGACACCTGAATACCCCCCAAGGAATACGCCAACAAAACACAGAGGAATAACGCCAAGGATATCCCTATTCTCCATTTTAATGAGCGATTTAGCATTTTTTTATCACCCACAAACAATCCTTTTAATCCAAATAGCAAAGCCGCTACCATTAACAAGAAACCCATAGCCACAACCCATGTCCACATAATGATGCTCCAATCTACACATGCTATCGGGTTGACTATAATTCATCAAGGCCTCGATATCCACCTATAGTTATCACAGTTAAAACATGATAAAGTACTTTTTATCAAACATAACGGGAGCCATGAACACAAAACGCCACAATAAATACATTATCATGGTTGTTTTATTCTTAGGCTTGGCATTAACAGTCTGGCAAATAAATCGTGCCCTGTATAAGTGGCAACTCGCTCAGCACATACCAACGGAGCTTTCAAGCCTCTCTACTATCTCTAAAGCCGACCATCTAAACACCATCCGTCTAAAAGGTAAATTCATTGAAAATAAAGCCTTCATTCAACCCAGAAGCAACCMAAAACATCAACCTGGTTGGCAAATTTGGCAACCCTTTCAAGCATCAGATAAGACTGTTATTGTCAGCTTTGGATATCAGTCCCAACTTGATATCACATTACCTTCAGAAATCCATGGCACGATTTTCTATTTAACCAAACCACCCTTCCGCCTATCTTCCCAAGAATCTACACACCACTTCCCCATGACGGTTGCACAGCTTGACCTTGAATGCTTTAGCCTGGCCCTGGAAAAGCCCATCGAGCCGTATATTATTGTACTAGACGACGCCCAGGACTTTTCGCTCGCTCAACACTCGATAGACGATGTTCTCAAACACATCAATTACGCCGGGCAATTTTTTGTAATAACCTTAATTCTATGCTACTATATTTTACGTAAAGACATATGAAACGATGAAGACGAATCATTACAAACTATACCTGATTGCTACACTGTTTACGCTACCTGCGTTCATGGCACTCGTGCTGAACCTTTCTCACTATACCGGGAAGCTTCAAAACCAAGGTACATGGCTTGAGAATGAAACGACCCTTACAGAAATCATGTTAACACCACCACAAAAAGATCAATACTATTGGCACATCATCCTACCCTGTGAAAACCAATGCCCAGAACACAGTCTTATGAAGGCTGGGCTATCAACTTTAAACACCAAATCTCAAATGGCACAACTTCATACCCTCTCATCGGATCAACTCACCCTTTATGGTCAAGACCATATATCTACCAATCTCATTTACCTTGCTGACCCTCAGCAAATATTAACGTTAAAATACCAACGGTCCCAGATATCTGATTTGATCCAGGACCTCAAGCGGCTGCTCAAGCCTATGGAAAAGCGTTGATATGAGCAGGGATCGAATTTTATCCGTAACGCTTCTATTGTCTCTCGTGGTTATCCTTCTTGGCGCTTATACCAGACTCAAAGATGCTGGCTTGGGCTGCCCAGATTGGCCAGGATGCTATGGATATGCGTTTATGCCGACATCTGAAGCAGAAATTCAAGAGGCTGAAGCATCATTTCCTCTAGCACGCCCCGTGGTTACTGAAAAAGCATTGCCTGAAATGGTCCACCGCTATCTGGCTGGTTTCTTTGGTCTTCTTTGCGTAAGCATAGCCGCATACCATATTGCTCACAAAAAACACCGCGTTGCAGCTTCATTTCTTGCTGTTTTAATCGCCTTTCAAGCAACACTTGGGCTATGGACTGTCACCTTAAAACTGCACCCGGTGGTTGTCCTTCTCCATTTATTTGGTGGATTTTCAATATCGACAATACTTCTATGGCTTCTTCTTGGCAACAAAAGAGAATCCACGCCATTTGACAAATGGGCATTCTTAATACTGGGTGTCATCTTAACCCAAGTGTTTTTTGGTGCTTGGACCAGCGCCAATTACTCTTCTATTATTTGCCCAGACTTTCCTTTTTGCCAAGGCAGCTTACTACCTGAGATGTCATTTTCAACCGCCTTTAATATTTTCCTCCCCTTTGGTGACAATTATGAATTTGGCATCTTAGACAATATCTCACGAGTGACCATTCACATGACCCATCGCTACTTCGCTGTTATAACAAGCTTTGGAATCATAACGTTTCTTTATATGGCATACTATAGCAATGCCATTAAATTAAAAACAGCCTTGCTTGTCTTATCGATTTTATCTGCACAAGTTCTTCTTGGCATTTTAAACATTTTGTATCTTATCCCGATTCCAATTGCATTGGCACATAACATCGGCGGACTTCTCTTATTGTTATCTTGGATATGGCTAACACACTCGCTTTCAAACAATCACTCCACAACGTAGCCGTTCTTTGTAAATGGCGCGTTGTAACACTGATGCTTATTACAGCATTTGTAGGCATGATGCTTACTCCTGACCAGTATTGGAGACTGCCCAATATTTTATTTGGTTTACTGGGCATATGCTTCTTATCCTGTGCAGGTGGCGCCATCAACCAGATACTAGAACATCATATTGACAAAAACATGCTAAGAACAAAAAATAGACCCCTTGCCTCTAAAAGAATCAGCATTGAACAAGCCTGCTTTATTTCAACTGCATGTCTTATTTTTGGCATGCTTTGTCTTTATCTTTTCACCAACCCTTTAACACTCGCTCTCACATTATTTGCTACCATTGGATATGGGTTTATTTATACAAAAATCCTCAAGCCTAATACCAGCCAAAATATTGTTATTGGGGGTATCTTTGGCGCCATGCCACCACTACTGGGTTGGACAGCCTTAACCAACAGCCTTCACCCTCACCCTATTCTATTAGTGCTTATCATTTTTATCTGGACTCCCAGCCACTTCTGGTCATTATCACTAGCACGTATTGACGATTACCGCAATTCAACAATACCCATGCTACCCATCACACATGGGGTCCGTTGCACACAGATTCATATTATGGCTTACAGCCTATTACTCACTCTGGCCACACAGCTACCCTATCTCCTTACTTTTCAATCAACATTTTACTTAATTGCCATCAATACAACGAATCTATGGTTTTTAACGGCTATGTATCGCACGTATCTCTCTAGTGATCCAAGAGTCTGCATGCAAGCATTCAAAATCTCCAATGTCTATCTATTAATATTCTTTCTAACCACTTTAACTGACCACTTCCTATGATCACCGTTACCATAAAAGACCTAAATAGCTTTAATCATGATATCTTATGCCCTAGTAGCATTCAGAGCGCTGAACCCTTAGAAATTATCTTATCGGATAATGGTCACCGCATTTTATTCAAAAACAGTGAATTCAAACTCAACTACCAAGAGAATAGTTTTCAGCAATTGCTACAAACACCCCACCCCTTACTTAAAGCTTTGGGCAAGAAGAAATCTACCGTTTTAGATGCTTGTGGCGGTTTCGGTAAAGACAGCTTCATCATGGCTCACCATGGCCACCAAGTCACTACCTGTGAATCAAACCCCGTTATTTTCACCCTACTTGATCAAGCCATCAAAAACTATTGTGCAGAAAGCCATCTTATGTGGACCTCTTACTTTGGAGCTTCACAAAAACTGATGTCAGCTTCAAGTTTCGATATTGTCTACCTAGACCCCATGTTCCAAATAAAGCGGAGCGCCAAACCCAAAATTGGTATGCAAATTATTCAATCATTAACCACACCAACACCAGCTTTTAACCTGTGGGTAACTGCGTATAATGCAGCAAAATCAAGGCTTGTTGTCAAACAACACCAGCAAGAACCGGCCATCGAGTCACTCCCCAAACCCCATCAATCAATTAACGGAAAAAGGAACATTCGCTATGATATATATCTCAAAGATTAATGCTTTCCTGGAACACGGTTATGTTGCGGCTGACCCTTTAAGTCCTGTTCTGGCTTAGGAGCCTTCATAGCCTTTCTCTCTGACAGACTATCTGAAGACCTATAAGATTTTTGCATCGACTCCAGCTGTTTTTGCTGCATAGCTGCGGGCATACCAACAGATTCTAAAAACGTTTCGCCAAACCTATAACTATAACCAGCCATCATCATTAACGGCAACAGCATACTTACCTCAGGAACCGTCTGCAATGCAATGATATTATACAACAAAGCATAGTTAGGGCCTACCTCTCCTGCCTCATGCCCTAATGGCGATAAGCCTCTTAATCCATCTCTATAACCACTACTCTTTACTGCTTCCATGATATTTTCTCCGTTCAATACTCTTCTTATAATTCGTTTTTTTATTTTGACAGAAAAAAAAGAGGGGCAATGCCCCCCTTTTCACAAAAATCAAGCAATTAAGCTGTTTCTTCAAGCATTTCCGCTTGTCTTTTTGCCTCATCGGCAGCAACAGCTTCATGATACATTGCCGACAAACGGTATACAGCATAGATCCAAAGCCCTGACAGTACCAGCAACAATACGGATACGTAAGGCATAATCTCAGGTAATTTACCGGCAGTGAATGCAAACAGGAACATTTGAACCCAACCAGCACCCGCTTTACCCAAACGGCCGCCAACACCATCAGCCGCTGCTTTACCCGTCATTCTCAAGTCCGGATCAAGAGGGATATACGCCATCTCTTTTGTTGGGTCAAAGAAAGAATACTTGGTACTCTTACTCGTGATAACACCGACCATTCCAAACGAGAAGAAAAACAACATCGGATCAGCCAAGCCTACAAGACCAAGCAACGCTGGCTGTAAAGCTTCTGGGAACAGCGCTGYRGAGAAATAAATCGCACAAGCAGTCACAATAACCAAAGGTGTGATGATAGCACACACGAACCAACCAAATCGGCTTAAAATCCATCGACCAACAAATGCCAGAACCATACCAAGCAAACCAGTGTATAGTGAATAATTAGACATCATTGCATGAAAGTCTTCTTTGACTGGATACATTAACTTCGCGTTACCTTTCCAGTAAACCTCTAACATGTTAATAGAAAATCCATAGGCAAGGATCATGACTGATAAGAACCCAATATATGGTGATGATGTCAAATGCTTAATACTCTGCCAAAAAGACAACTTGATCTTTGCTTTCTTTTTCTTTTTATCAACCTTTGCAAAACGTGGATCGGTTAGAACCTCACTATTGATGTATTTGAAGATAAATAGCATGCAAATACCACTTAAGATAACCAATATATTGGTTTCAAAAATTCCCCCAACAGCCTTCATAGACAAACCAACCAGCACTGTTGCAAAAGCATTCACAAACAAAAACGGTGGATAAAAACGCTTCGCTTCTTCAGTCCCTACGTTCTGGTTAGCAAACTGCCAAAACAATACAGACAGTGCATAAGTTCCCCACATCTCTGCCATGACATAATACAATGAGTATGTCCACGCTCCAAGAACCGGGAAAATCGCTTGGATTCTAGGATATGCTAACTGCAAAGCTTCTACTTTAGCAACATCCCAGTGCAATAGCTCTGCATTAGGGAACAAGAAGAAGTTCCAAATGCTGAAGAACACCAAAAAGAAGGTAACAATAGACACGTACGTTTTTTCAAACGACAGTGATTTACGGAGACGAACATAAAGCGTACCCATAATAATAACAGCAGGCATCACCATGAATGTTTTCAAGTAGCTGATCACTTCACCACCAGATCCTGGCGCCGTTAAAACCACACTATCTTTAATATTTCTTAACTGCGTAAAGTTAAACACAGTGATAAAAATTAATAATGCGAATGGTATGAATTTTTTTAATTCATGATTATAAATTGGAAATAACGACTTACGCCATTCCGACATCTGTGTATTCTCAGTTTTCATTTAGCTTCACATAAGTTAGTTAGAGTGCCTGGTGTTCACCAGAACCAGATCTTAGATACACCAAGATTGCTTAAAATTTAACCCATTATCACTAGCAATGCAAGTCCTTTATTGCCTTTCACGCTTCCAGCCACTGCTTGCGGTCTTTTGCGCGTTTTTTAGCCAGCAACAAGTCCATTTTTTCCACCGACTCTGACTCGTCTTCCATCAATAGCTGAACCATCCTACGCGTATCATGGCTCATGGCTGTTTCACGCAACTGCTTAGCACTCATCTCACCCAACCCCTTAAATCGGATCACACTAATGTTTTTAAAACCTTGACTTTCAAATTCTTTAATATGTGCTTCTTTTTCGGATTCATCCAATGCGTATAAAACCTTTCTTCCCGCCTCAATTCGATACAATGGCGGCATTGCAACAAACACTCGGCCACTCCGAACAAGCGCGGGGAAATGCTTCACAAAAAGTGCACATAGCAAAGAAGCAATATGCGCTCCATCTGAGTCTGCATCTGCTAGAATACACACCTTTCCATAACGTAAAGATGCCAAGTCCTCACTTCCAGGGTCAACACCAATTGCAACAGCAATATCATGAACAGATTGCGATGCCAGAACCTGATCAGAGGATACTTCCCAGGTATTTAACACCTTTCCTCTCAAGGGCATGACCGCTTGTGTTTTTTTATCTCGCGCCTGTCTCGCAGAACCGCCAGCAGAGTCTCCCTCCACCAGAAACAACTCTGAATACGCCAGATCTTCTTCAATACAATCCACCAACTTCCCCGGAAGCGCAATTGCCTGATGGGGCTTTGCTCGCGTCACTTTTTTCGCCTTTCTTAAACGAATCTGGGCTTTTGCCACAAAGCTTTCTACCAGTATTTTAGCATCATCCACATGCTGATTTAACCAAAGACTCATTGCGTCTCGTACCTGGGTCATAACAAAATGACTTGCAGTCCTTGAACTCAAGCGCTCTTTTGTTTGCCCTACAAACTGCGGGTCTGGCATCTTAAGAGACAATACAAAATGACTGTGACTACAAACATCCTCAAGCTTTAATTTAATCCCTCGGGGCAACAACTGATGTAATGCACAAAAATCTCTAACCGCCTCAAGAACACCTGAGCGAAAACCATTCTCATGGGTCCCCCCCTGAGGCGTTCGAATCACGTTCACAAAACTTTCTTGTAATGCAGTCACTCCTGGCTCGGTCTCCCAGGTAAGCGCCCACTCTACCATCATATCCGAGCTTTGCTCACCCGCAATTAACGTCGCTGGCAAAATGCTGTCTGAGCCGACCATATCTAGTAAATAGGTTTTTATACCCGTTTCATAACGCCAGGACTCTTTTTCCCCTGTTACCTCATTCGATAAGCATGTCTTCAAACCTGGGCACAATATGGCCTTTGACTGCAGCAGCTTTGCCAACTCAGCAGCCTGAAATGCCGCATCATCAAAATAGATGGGATCTGGTAAATACCTAACTTTCGTCCCGGTATCTCTATTGCGCACAGAACCAACTTCCTGCAATGGCGATACAACAACACCTCCAGAAAACCCTATGCTATAGCGCTTACCCCCTTGCTTCACCTCAACATCCAATCGTTTTGCCAAAGCATTTACTACCGACACCCCGACACCATGCAGGCCGCCAGAGAACGCATATTCTTTGTTCGAGAATTTAGCACCTGCGTGCAATCGAGTTAAAATCAACTCAATCCCCGTCACACCGTGCTCAGGGTGCATATCTACAGGCATTCCACGCCCATTATCCTCACATGATATTGAGCCATCTGCATGCATGGTAACCATAATCAAATCTGCATGGTCATTCATAGCCTCGTCTGCAGAATTATCAATCAGCTCACAGGCCGTATGGAACGGACTTTCAGTTTTTGTATACATACCTGGCCGCTTCTTCACCGGATCCAAGCCCTCTAAAACCTCAATGGACTGTGCTGTATATTGATTGCTCATAGGTAACTACCACTTAACTATGGGATAAGTATACCGAAAGATCCCTGTTTTACAAGGACAATACTTAGATATGGGGTACGTTCAAATACGCACCCCTCTTTGCTTACGAAACATGATGTGATGCAACACCTGTATCTCTATATGCAGCAGACCAAACAAATAATCCAAAGGCAATTTTATTCACAATGTCTGCAAAATTATAAATAACGTTTAAACTATTCTGATCAATCGACGGAGAGAGCACACCAAAAGCATAGCCTAGGGGATAAATTGCCCAACCAAAGGTAACAATCAAGCGAATGGCAGCATAGGCAAACGATGCGGCACTGTTCCCCGAGCTCTTCTGAGCCTTAACCCCCTCTCCAAACCAAATAAGGTATAAAATATAAAACCAAGCTAGCATACCAACTACAAATGACCAAGTGGCATCATACATACCTGCCTCGCCCACATAGCCACTACCCAACATCACGATAGATGCCAATAGCAGTTTCCAAAAAAAGCCTGCTGATACTCGGGATACCGCAGCAAGAATAAAGTAAAACTCTACAAATTGTAGGGGGACTGTCAAAAACCAATCAACATACCGATAAACAATCGGAGTACTTTGAGTTGCAACCCAAACGTCTCTCATATAAAGATAATGAAAAAACGCAATTAAGGTCACAAGCCCTGCAACCGTTACTGACAACTGCCAATGCGGCGCAACGCTTTGACGTTCAACAAACAAAAACACTGTCGTTGCCATCATTGCTGCTGTTGCTAACCAAAAAGAAACACCGACCAAGTCATAAGGGTTTAACATTGCCATCACTACCTCCATGTAAATATAACATTATTTAATAACCAAACTCAGGACATATTTGCCCCCTTCCTTCCCTATATTATACTGAAAATTCCCCCTGTGCATAGCATCAATTCCCCCAAATGAACGATTCATGGTGAATGTTAAGTCCCCATAATACAGTCCATTGTTATTTTGGAACTGTGCAACGGTATACTCATCCGCTTTATTAGAGGTCTCTTGTAAAGGCCCAATAACCGACAATAACAATGTTGCTTTGTCGTCTCTAAAAATCCACAACTCAACATTTTTTGTCTCATTTGGCTGGATGTTCCTATCTGGCCAAGACGCCAATATACAACCCTCCCCATAGCATTCAGGGGCTGGCTTGGTTGCTTGACAATACAAGCCAACTGGCTGTGCCGAATTATTCGTAATCTTCGCACTAATCGGCAACATATAACTCAATGCAAATGACGAGTGAGTTAAAAGTATTACAACGAGGAGAATCAATTTCCTATTCATCATCTAGACTCCATTAATTTAAATGATAATTACACATATTATGGCCAAGGTCAATGATGCTAAAGGTTTCACTTGCAGGCTTCATTAAATTATGGTCCATTATTGATACGCAACGATGAGATAGCTATGCGCATTGCCTCAATACTCACCTATATGATTCTATCTGTTAACATTCATGCCTTAAGCCTTGTAAACATTATTGCCCTTTCTCAGAAAGATGATCCAGAATACCATAGCAAAATTCAAGCATACCAAGCTGCGCAGCTTAGCGAGAAAAGTGCAGCTCATGCACTATTACCAAACTTAAATTTGTCATTAAATGCGAGCAAAAGCTCAACGGAAGCCTCTGGAGCCATGACTGTTTCTTCTGAAATCCCCCTCTACAACCCGGTAGGTCTCCAGGCACTTGTTGCCGGTCGATTAAAAAAAAATATTGCCCATTTAGAAGAAGCGTCTTATAAAACAAACCACACATTAAGCCTTATTAATAGCTACTTTGACGTTCTAAAAGCCGTAACTGCGTATCAAGCCAAGCAAACTGCTTTAAAACAAAATGAGCACGCATTTAAAGAAACCCTGGCACTCGAACAAGCCGGCATGAAAACCCATGTTGATACATTGCAAAGTAAATCATATTTAGACTTGGGTATACTTGCTGTTACTGTAGCAAAAAACAACCTTGACCGCACTGTGACACTCCTAGAGAATAAGATCAACGCTCCTATCACCGTCTTAAATCGCCTCCCAGATAACTTTACACCAAACTTTGCGCCACTGGATGTGCCTCAACTGGTTTCAGATGCTTTAAACAACAATACAGCGCTTCGAATCTCCCAAATCAAGACGCAACAAATGAAGCAACAAATGAATGCAGCATATGCACGGCTACAGCCCAAAGTGACGCTCAATGTTTCAGCATCACAAAACATTAATAGCTTAAAAAATGGCATACTGCCACAAGAAGACCGCAGCACCAGCGCTTCAATTCAAATGTCCTTTAACCTCTTTTCTGGCATGAAAGATTTTTATACCACGAAACAAGAAAGGCTTAATTATTTATCTGCTGAAAGCGCCCTTAGTAATGAGGTGTATAATACCAAACATGAAATGGAAAGTAGCTACCGCCAGCATCAAAATGCCAAACTCAAAGTACTCGCCAGCTTGTCTGCACTACAAAGTTCAAAAGCGTCACTGGATGCGTTACTTGAAAAACGCCAGGAAGATGAAGCCTCAGAGCTCGAGCTCATGAAAGCCATCACCCAATCTGAAACAGCAACACAAGAGTATTCCAATGCCTGTTATGACCTACTAAGCACCTATATTACTATCAAAGCCCAAGCTAACGCCTTAACACCGCAGGTGGTTGAAGAAATAGACCAGTATCTGACCGAAGAAATCCCTATTGATCTAAAAGCGCATCCTTCTGCTGCCATTTAGCTAAAATAAATTCTTTTGCATGATCTACTGCTACAGAGGATACACTGGCGTAGACTTTTGTAGGGCCAATCCTACCCATCAAAAAGTCCCAAATACCATGCGTCCCTTTGGCATAATCTAACGTTACATCAACTACAGGAACATCCGACTCAAACTGTTTAATAATATATTCAAAGCCCACTGTTTTGGGATTCAGTAAATTCCGATAGTCCGATACCTTCTCTACTTTTGTATAACGGGTTCCTTCAGGAAAAATGAGCATACCGTACCCATAGTCTTTTGCTTTTTGAACCGCTTCTTTTAAAACCTTTAGATTCTTTCTCCTTGAACGGCCACGATATAACAAAGGATGCCCCAGCCCCCAGCACACCAATCCAATCATAGGAATTCGAATCAAGCTTCGCTTCATCACAAAGACAAACGCCCGTTCTGGAGAAAAGACTGTTGCGTAAAGAACCAATATATCCAACCAGCTATAGTGGTTTGCAATCACCACATAATGACGATTTTTTGGCATACTATTATCAAATATTTCTTCAATTGGCACCAAGCGTTTCACCCACCACTGCAACATCATGACCCATGACGTGTATAGGAGCCACATGACTTTATGTAAAAACGCATTAGGAAAAGCCCAATACAACATTGCAACAATAAAACAGACCGTCCCCATGGTCACTAAAGACACCAACAGCCAAATAATCAAACCAATAGACATCAACATACTTTTCCTCTTCTAATTAATAGCCCAAAATACCTAATGCATTAAACTCTAGCTCTCTAACTACCCTTTCAGGTATTGGATCGAGAACAATTGACTCCCTTGCCTGAATATCCTCAGGCGTCATAGGCACCCTATATACCGAGCTCCTCCCGTCAAATTTAACCGAGGGCCACTGCTTTAGAGATTGGCGAGGAATCGACTTCCAAAAGTTATATGCTTTCCACAGAATAACAGAGAGCACCACACACATAAAACCAAAAGATAAGCCCAAGTGCCAAACACGGACGCCTTGGAAGAGCCCTGCCCCCACTCGCCATTTTTTGGCAGCAGCGACAATCTCTAAAATCAACCACACAACAAACATCACAGCCAATACGATACAGCCCAGAATCTTTTCATGATGATTCAAATGCCATCGAGGCTTTAATTGCTGATTTAGGTTTTTCTGATACAGCGACTCATGAAAGGCAAGATCCAGCTCAGGTGACTCTGACTGCACAGGCTCACGCGTATATCTCACCTGAGATAAGTCTGCCTGTGCTCGTGAAGACTCAGAACAGATAACATGATGCCCCACATAACTTATAGCATGCTCCTCTTTTTTGGGCCACGTTATCTGATACTCTGTTTGATAATAGACCTTTGACTCTGACAGTATTTGCGGCATAACTTCCGCATACAGCAAAACTGCTAGCCATTGATCATCAATAAATGCGTCTCCCTCTTTTATCGCTACCAATGATTTTTTTTGTTCAAATATTGCCACAACATATTCATGATTGAGACGAAAAACATATTGTTGCGTTGGAAAAAAACATTGCTTAATTTTTGCTCTAACTGGAACAATACGACAAGATTTTATGCTTCGATACACAACTGGACCAAAACCATACTGTTGTGCTCTCAAAACAACCGTATGATCCGAGACATCATAAGTAATCTTTCGCTTTCTATAAACACCATCAATCTGTAACATTTCCTGATAAGCCCTAACGAATAATCCTTTATTTAATGATATAAACTGCTGATCAAAGAATGCTTGTGGCCGAAAAATCTCTTTTGGCGCATCAATCGTCACAAGATCCTTTAAAACGTCAAGAGCTCCATGCCGGCCATCTGGATCATGAATCACATGAAGCGTGTTCTGTACTTGGCATAAAAAGGGATAGACAACGCCCTTATTTGGAAGATTCGCATTTCCTTGCTGTATTTCCAACGACTGTATCGCCAATGACTGCTCTGAACCCAGCCCTCTCAAAATTTGACTCAGCGCCAATATCGTATTTTTTTCTGAAGCGACCAGATAACTCGACGCCTGAGCCTCTGTACTATAATCCCAGTAACCGCCATCAATATGATACCGCACAGAGGGTATTGACTCATGAAAATACAGCACATAATCTTGAGCTTTATCTCGAACAATATACTTTTGTCCCTTAGGCTGAAACGGTCCTGAGACCCAATTCAATGCAACGAGACCAAAGCTTGCAAACCACTGGTTGAAGCAACGCAGTGCTTGATCAGCATCAGTTCCCGCATAACGATAGGTTAAAGCACCAATTGGCCTTTCGGATTTATAAACATTGCTTTGATCAGCATCCGGATGATACGGATAATAGTAGGTCATTGATGATCACCATGGATATCCTTCCAATAAGCAAGATCAAGAGCAATCATGATAACAATCATCACCGCAAGAAAACCCAGAACATAGTACCCGATATGCTCTCTATATGCTTGACTGGGATCACTGGCATACTCAAGATAGACAGCAATAGACGACACATAATCCTCAAATTCCTGAGGAGATTTAGCACCTCGATTCTTTAATTTTAGAGCCTGAAACAGCCTGACCTCTGGATCTGTCAATACCAGCTCTTGCTCACCTTGCATGGCAGCAAAAGGATTCGGCATTTGGGTGCCTGGCATGACAATGTTTTCAAACCCACTTGGATGCGTTTCATCAACATAGTAGCCCATAAGATAGCTATAGACGTAGTCAACACCTTTGGCTGCAGTAATGAGCGACAAGTCCGGCGGTGGATGGCCATTCCAGCTATCTTCTGTCCATTGTGGCGCTTGATCAGGCTGAATTCCCCCAGACAAACTCACAGCATCGGTTCGCATATACTTCATACTATGACAACTATAACAGGTTTGAGCAAAAGCTTGTGCGCCGGCTGCTATTTGACTCTCTTTATCAAATAAGTACTGTGGGGCGTCAGACACGACGCTCCAAGAAAAAATTGCCAATGCTGCTATTAAAAATCTACTCATGTCAAACGATCAGGTGCTGGTTTGTGTGTGTCATAATGGGTGTATATTGGCATGAGCAAGAAATACGAAAAGTATAGTACAGAACAGATTCTTGCAGCGCTAATACTCAACGGGCTCACCTCCATTCCCCCAACACACAATAAACCGATAAAGGCAACGACAAAAACCCCTAATGCCATCCGCGACAAGGGCCCTTTGTAACGCATAGACTTGACTGGCGAACGGTCTAAAAATGGCAGCAGCGCAAAAACCAATATGGATCCAAGCATTGCCAAAGCACCTAAGCCTTTACTTGGTATGGCACGCAAAATGGCATAATATGGCGCCAAATACCACGATGGCTTAATGTGTAAAGGTGTCACCATGTAATTCGCCACTTCAAAGTTCTCAGGCTCTAATATCAAACCCCAGCCTCGAGGCGCAAAAAACACCACGCTCAAAAAGATGAATAAAAATATACAGGCCCCCATCACATCCTTTACGGTATAGTAAGGATGAAATGCCACCCCATCGAGAGGCTTTCCCTTTTCATCAACATGATCTTTAATCTCAACACCATCTGGATTGTTCGACCCCACAGCATGCAGCGCTAACGTATGTAATCCCACAAATGCTAAAATAATCAAAGGAACCAGGACAACATGAAAAGCAAAGAAACGATGTAGCGTGACTTCTGACACTTCATAATCACCTTGAATAAACAATACCAACGAGTCCCCCACAAAGGGTATGGCTTTAAACAATGACATGATAACTCGTGCTGCCCAGTATGACATTTGACCCCACGGTAAAATATATCCCGTATATGCTTCCGCCATAAAAATCACCAGCATCAGACAACCCGTCCACCACAAGATTTCCCTAGGAGACTGGTATGACCCATATAGCAGCCCCCGAAACATGTGTAAGTATATTACAACAAATACAAATGAAGCGCCTGCAGCATGCAAATATCTAAATAACCAGCCAAAATTCACCTCCCGCATCATCAGCTCAATAGATGACATCGCCAAAGACGCATCAGGGGTGTAATACATCAACAACCATATGCCGGTAATAAACTGATTGGCAACCATCAATAATGCCAATGACCCAAAAAAATACCAGAAGTTTAAATTCTTTGGTGCTTGGTAATTTTTTAGATGATCAAAAAGCTCTTTAAATACCGGCATACGTTGATTAAACCAGTCACTCACTCGAACTCTCCGAACCAACTACAAGCGTATTATCATCCAAAAAATGATGAGGGGGAACTTCTAAATTTGTGGGGGCAGGAACACCAGAGAATACTCGGCCAGCCATATCAAACTTTGACCCGTGACATGAGCAGAAAAACCCTCCTGGCCACTCTGGATCAATAGATCCTTTTTCCGGTCGATAGGTTGGAGAACAGCCTAAATGCGTACAAATCCCAATCAAAACCAAATAATCAGGTCGAATAGAGCGATGAAGATTCTGTGCATAACTTGGCTGCTGCTCCACTTTTGACTCTGGATCACTCAACAAACGATCCAAACCCGTTAAAGAAGACACAACACTTGCCGGTCTTTTTACCACCCAGATAGGCTTACCTCGCCACATGATGGTTCTTTGATCCCCCACTTTCATCGTGGACAAATCAACCTCAATTGGCATACCCTGCAAACGTGCGGATCTATTGGGCGTCAAAGAGCTAATGAAAGGGGTCGCTCCTCCTACGATTCCCGCAGCGCCCCAGACTCCAGCCAACTGCAATAAGCGACGTTTTTTTAAATCAATCTCTGACATAGCATCCTGCTCCAGTTCAATTCAGCATAGGGGGTTTCAACAATTATTGCAACCTTCATAAAAAAAACCTGTCAAATACATATTACTTGCTAAAATGGTCTCATGGAGGAAGAAAATGGACGGCGCAACAATCATCTTAGGAGCAAACCCTATTAGTGAAAAGCTCATTGCAACACTCAACCGATATGGCTATGATATCATCTTAATTGATGAGAATGCACATCATCTTAAAAAAATCAGCTTGGAATATGATATCAACACAATTTGTGCTCATCCATCCTTCCCAGCATCATTACAAGAAGCCAATATTGAGCAAGCCAACCACCTTATTGCGACAACATCCATAGATGAACAAAATCTTACAGCCTGTTTATTGCACCACAGCCTCTACCCTAAGTTAAACTATATCACTACTCTGAATCACAGCCATTATCAACATGCAATGACTCACTTGCCTGGCGCTAGCATCTCCCCCCT
The DNA here is from genome assembly GCF_024259865.1 of Candidatus Synchoanobacter obligatus. Classification (GTDB taxonomy): domain Bacteria; phylum Pseudomonadota; class Gammaproteobacteria; order Comchoanobacterales; family Comchoanobacteraceae; genus Synchoanobacter; species Synchoanobacter obligatus. Next base: position 122,975 of record NZ_JAKUDN010000002.1, read on the forward strand.
GTCAAATAACCAATCAATTTTTGAAGATATTAAATACCTCATTCATTACCCACTCTATAGCCATATACACTCATTAAGTAGTCGCCTGGTTGCTGCCACCATTCAGGTTGAAGATGAATTTTCTTACATGGGAAAAACGCTGGATGAGATGAAAACTGATTTACCAAAGGGCATCATACTTTCAGGACTTAGAAGAAATGACCAATGGTGTAAATACCGTGGTAACATCAAAATATCATTGAATGATGAGCTACTGGTTATTCTTCCGCCCGACCATCTAGATTATTTTCACCCCCAAGAATTCATACATCAAAAAAAGCCGATCATATTGCTTGGCATTAGCTCGCTCACTTTCCACTTATGTAAAATGTTATCTGAAAATCACCCGATAACCGTTATTGACGCATCAGCATCATCGTGCCAAGATTTAAGCCGACAGTATGGCAATATTACCGTGTTAAATGAAGACCCACAATCCCCCAAAACTTTAATAAACTGTAACGCAAAAAATGCCTTGGTTTTTGCATGCAGCAATGACGATGAAGACAACCTGATTTGCTCCTTCCAAGCCCATGAGTGTCAAGCCTCTCATGTATATACCTTGATCTCAAATGTCAGACATGGGCATATTTTTGACCAAAGCCCTATACATTATACCATTAATGCGCCACAAGTTATCTCAGATGAAATCATCAGGAACTTACTACAAAAAAATGGTATTGGTCATTTTTACACCAAAAACAACTATCTTCAAATGGCTGAAATCTTCATAGCAAAAAACCATCCCTTTCAAGGCAAAACATTAAAAGAGATACAGCTCCCTGATGGAATCTATGCAGGCTGTATTATTCGAGACCAAAGCCCTTTATTTACCTCGCACAACACCCCGACCCTGATCGGTGACTCAGTGATTTTATATGGACCTCATAACAGAGACCAGGAGAACCCTCTAGAGCGGATGCTTCTTCCTCCTGGAGCCAATCGCTAATTTATGCAAACCATTCCATTCAGATACTTTGTTCTCAACCCCCATCACTACCTCATGATACTCTTACTGCCTTGGAAACTATGGCCTTTGTGTCTTGCTCTCAAACTGTACCACCCATCCGCCGTTGCATTATACCAGAAACAAAACATACTCTTTTATATTTCAAATGATGGTGAAATGATTCGTATTGGGCCCATAGTCTCACAAACAAAGCTAGCAGCTTTTCAAATAATCACCTGTAAGTTATCCAGGTTTGTCGTTGTGCTTAAGTAAGTTAATAACTTGTTCCTCCAATTTCCAAGTACTCTCCTAGGCTGTCAACAGCCATGCTTAGGCGCTCTGATAGAGAGCGGCTCTCAACCCATTGACTCCATTCTGGTCCACTCTTACGCGCAAGAACAAGTGGCGTCGTCGTTTCACGATCTTGGTGCAGGTCAAATGACGTACTTAATCTATCTTTTACTATCGCACCCCACTTCGATGCCAAACAAATATTAAACAACCACTCGGTCATGATATCAGACTCTAGAACAAGTGCTATCGCACTTTCTCCAGCATTCACTATCCCTCGTGTAACCGCACACAATGCTGTAATGAATTTAGGAGAAGAAGAAAATCCTTTGTAGCCTTTATGCATTAACCGCTTAAACAACCCATCTTCTTGCCCACCATATCGCAACAATGCCAACAAAAGAGAATGGCCTGCATACCAACCATCCTCAAACACGGTGCATAGCGAATCTATAAAAGTAAAGCGCTTATCCTCTAAAATCAGCTTTTCAACAATATCTAGGTAACCGGCTACTGCTTGCCTATGTTGAAAAAAAAGATAGAACAATACTTGTGCTCCAGCCTCATGCCACAACATCAGCTGAAACGGTGTTTTTTGCGTACCTCCTATAACTACAGGAGTAAACAACCGCTCCAAAAATATCGCATGGAAATTTTCTAAGGCTTGAGAATATTTGACCAAAAACTGATACAAAATCCTGCTACCTTGATCGTCTGAAGCCAATATCATGACGGCGGAATATCCTCTGGTATCTTGTTGGTCAAATGGACTCGTCAAAGCCACCATTGCTTCCTTTAGGCTCCTTTCAAATATCGTATGATATTTAGAGATTAATCGTGAGACAACCAAGCGCCCATGCCCCGTCATTGTGAGTAATGAGAAAACCGAAAATCCTGCCCTATCCCTTTCTTCAATTGCAAATAACGCGATAGAAAAATGAGCCCTTTCTGTCTCAAAAAATTCTCCCTGTGTTTCTAACAAATAATCCAGAACCTTTAGCCCTTCCTCTTTTTGGCACCATACTGACAGTAATGATCGCCCTTTATACTGACCGTATAATATCTGTTTAGAAAACGCTTGAGCCAATACTTGAGCGTACCCTTTGACGCCGTCTTCGTGAATGGCTTTGAAGTAACCTAATAAATCATACTTAGGGCTCGCCAAATAAGCAAAGTTAGAAAAGTCATTCGTTAATATGTGTATAAAAATACTCGGGTACTGCTGCAACAAACGGGCAAAAAAGATACGCCCTTGATGATGACTTCCAAGCAGCTCCAACGCATTGGTGCCCATTGTGCCATCAACTTTTGCCAAACAATATGCCACCTTCTCTAAATGTGCTGACAAAATTGAAGGATGCTTGCAAATCAATAACACCAACAAGCTTTGTGCTATCTCTGTTTCAACCTCTTTGCCCGCTATCCTAGGCATGGCTTGTAGATAAAGACCTGATTGCCCAGCTTTGGATTCTTTCCATAAAAGCGCCAACATTCGCTCCGCCATAGGCTCACATAAAATACCGTCTTTATTAAAAAATGTTCGAAGAAACCCTTGGCCATCATCTCGCTCACTCAATTGAAAAAATAATGGATCTTGCTCCTCATTCTTTTGCTGCTCTAAAACCTTCATCACTTCAAACTTTTGGTCTACGAAAAATTCCCGGTTATTTTCTAACGCATCTTGCATAAAAACAAGTGTCTCTGGATGACTTAATAACATAGAAAAATAGGACGCACCCCCATCCTTTTGGCCTTTGAACATATTCATATGTAACCAGAGATACGGGTTTTCTTTAGGGTATAGTGTCAGTATATACTTTGCGCTCTGGGGGTGATGTGCCATCACCGCAGCACCCAGCCCAGGTCTTTCAGCCATCACATCAGTCAATAATTTTCCATAGGCTGGGGCACAAGCCGTACTCAGTATCCTAGCCAATTCATCCATTTCATGCGAAAGAACATTAACCCTTAGTAATAAAAATTCACAAATCTTTATGGCACCCTCACTTCCTGCAAGCAATAAGTGCCGAAATACAGTATCGCCCTCATACATATGGCCCGCCATTCCAGTCACTGGAAGCACCAACATGGCTCCAACCTTATCCGCACGATTAACCATAAGCGCATCAGATATGTTGTCTAGAAAGGTCCTAAGCAAAGATACATCGCATGATGCCAATAACGTCCACATAGAACGCTGATATTTATCAGGCCTCAATGTTGCTACTAAAAGAAAGTCATGACTTATGTTAGTTCGCATAAACACTTCATTTAAAAATGCTCTTCCAGAACGGCTAGCTGCCAGCATCAATAAAATATTCCTCCCTCCTTTAGGCTCAATAGCTAAAAACTTTAATACTGCCATTGGGGCACACTCTAGAATTGAAGGCTGATCGGCCCACTGGCGAATATGGGCAACCAAATCTGTTTGGCTTGCAAACAGTTGGTTATGAGGAATGAGCCACAATTTCTCGCTAGATACAATATAAGACAGAAAAGACCGGTGTCGCAAGCTATCTGCCACACCAAAATGGGCTATTTGTGAAAACACTGATAACCGAAATTCGCCGCCATCATCCAGATGTTCAAAAATCGACTGAAGTGCCTCTGATTCCTGGCAACTTGTCGTTGCCGCATCAATTGATTTCTGAATGGCTTGAGTGATCTTACACAGTTCAACCGCTTTAAACAGTGCGCCTAAGCTGTGATTTGCCATTAATTCTTGTAACGTCGACATTCTCCACCTCCTTATAGCCAAATATCATCATAGACCATGACAACCCCCCCTGTCTACAAAGAAAGATGTTGATTATTACTAGGAAAATGATATAGTGCAGAAAAACATTAAAAACATATGGCTATATACGAATCAATCATCAATCTTTGGAACTGGTTTTTTGCGCCAAACGACAGCGTTTCTTACATTGGCTGCAACTTTCATGCACCTCAGATGACCGCCTTAGTAGACATGGGGCTTATGCCCGACTATATGGCAGAAATTGATGGCTACGTTAAAAAGCCTACACAGCCAAGTGATCCTTACTTGTCTAAAGCTGTTGGAAATAGCCCTTAGCATGCCTTTACACCCCATTGCCCGATGATTCAGCTAGACATTGTATTATCTTGTGCTATAGTTTGATAAGCCTAAACATTGTATTCCATGGACCATATTCGTAATTTTTCTATCATCGCTCATATTGACCACGGTAAATCAACCCTGTCAGACCGGCTGATCGAACACTGCAAAGGCCTTACCGATAGAGAAATGCAAGAACAAGTTCTTGACAACATGGACATTGAGCGGGAAAGAGGCATTACCATCAAAGCACAAAGCGTTGCCTTGGACTACAAAGCACAAGACGGAAAAACATACCGCCTCAACCTTATTGACACCCCAGGGCATGTAGACTTTGCCTATGAGGTATCTAGATCATTGGCTGCTTGTGAAGCAGCGCTTTTGGTTGTTGATGCAGCTCAAGGCGTTGAAGCCCAAACGGTTGCTGTGTGTTTTATGGCATTGGAGCAAGAACTTGAGATATTTCCAGTTTTAAATAAAATTGATTTACCCCAAGCGCGTCCTGATGAAGTAAAAGAAGAAATCCATGAAATGATTGGGCTTGATACCTCAGATACCGTTGAGACCAGTGCCAAAAATGGCATAGGCATAGAAGACCTGCTGGAATATATCGTCAAAAATGTTCCAGCTCCTGTTGGTAACACTGAACAAGCATTAGAAGCACTAATCATTGACTCGTGGTTTGATAACTACCTAGGCGTCGTATCTTTAGTCAGAATTGTCAATGGAACATTAAAAAAGAATGATCGAATTACCATGATGTCTACAGGCAAGTCTTACACAGCAGAGAATATCGGTTTATACTGCCCACACCAAACCCCCCAAAATGTATTGGACTGCGGACAGGTTGGCTATATCATTGCTGGAATCAAAGACATTCATGGCGCACCGGTTGGTGATACAATCACCCATACCAAAAACCCAACAACCAAAGAACTTAGTGGCTTTCAGCAAGTGAAGCCCCAAGTATATTCTGGACTATTTCCGCTCTCTGCAGAACAATACCAACTATTCAGAGACTCACTGGCCAAACTTAAATTGAATGATGCATCTTTGTTCTATGAACCCGAGAACTCACAAGCACTGGGGCATGGGTATCGGTGTGGTTTCTTGGGCATGTTGCACATGGAAATTGTGCAAGAACGTTTAGAAAGAGAGTATGGCCTTGAACTCATCTCAACTGCCCCAACAGTGATTTACCAGGTGACAATGAAAGCAGGCAACACCATTATGGTTGACTGTCCTTCCAAGCTCCCAGAAAAGAACCTCATTGACTATATAGAAGAACCCATTGCTCATGTCACCATTATTACCCCGCCTGATTACATAGGCCCTTTAATTACCTTATGCATTCAACGAAGGGGTATCCAAAAATCATTAAGTTATGCTGGAAAACAAGCCACCATTCAATTCTACATCCCAATGAATGAAATTATCATGGATTTTTTCGACAAAGTTAAATCTTTATCCAGAGGCTTTGCCTCCCTTGATTACCAGTTTGTCCGATACGAAGTATCGCCCTTAGTCAAAGTCGACATTTTGCTCAATGGTGACCCGGTTGATGCCCTAGCTTCTATTGTGCATCAAAATAGTGCCCCCCAATTAGGACGAGCTTTGGCATTGAAGCTTAAGGGGCTCATACCCAAACAAATGTTTACTATTGCCATCCAAGCATCTATTGGCGCCAAAATCATCGCAAGAGAGTCTATCAGCGCCATGAGAAAAAACGTCACTGCAAAATGTTATGGTGGCGACATCTCCAGGAAGAAAAAACTTCTTGAAAAACAAAAAGCAGGGAAGAAACGAATGAAACAAATTGGCCAAGTTAGCATTCCTCAAGAAGCGTTCTTGGCCATTATTAGAACGGACGATAATTGACTATTATAGAGCCTTTCATTATACTGTAAAAAATACACAGGATTTGTACATGAACTTTATAATCATAGCTCTAGCAATTATAAGCTCTTCCCTTTGTGTCAACGCCTACCACAAGATCAAGAAGCCTTTGCCGCAACAGCCAGCCTGGCTATATCGCCTAAACTATGCCAGTATCATTGCCACATCTTACATTATTATAGAAGCCTTCAATGTTGCCGCATTTCTTACCATTGCTGTTATCGCAACCCTCATCACGAAGGGAGTTACCTCCCTTATGTCTCATAAAGGAAAATCCCCGTCAAAAGACTCCGTGATGGTTGAACTAAGCCATGATGTTTGGCTGTTCTTACTGGTCCTATGGGCGATTAGAACCTTTGCTTACGACTATTCTCCGATTCCTTCCGGATCCATGGAGCCAACACTGTATGCAGGGGATGTCATCGCGATCAATAAACTCTCCTATCAGGTTAAAATTCCTCCGCTTGAAAACCCTTTATTCACTTTTAACACACCAAAACCAGGGGATGTTGTTGTATTGAACTCACCGATTAATCCTCAAGACTTTTATATCAAGCGTATCATTGCTGGTCCCGGCGATCATGTTCTTTACAAGAACAAACAGTATTTTGTGAATGGAAAGCTCTACGAGCAAACCAACAAATCATTTGATACATCTGTCAACAATGATAAACCCATGTTATTAACAGCCGATGAAAAAATTGGCAATGTCACACATAAAATACAACTTGACAACAGGCAGTTTGACGACATTATTTCAATTGAAGTTCCTGAAGGCCACTACTTTATTTCTGGTGATAACCGAGACTTCAGCTTAGACTCAAGAACTTTCGGACCCATCCCAGAAAAGCTCATTGTTGGCAAAGCCACCCACTTAATCACACAGCTGACACTCCCAACACTGCTAAGCTTTAAAAGATCAGGAACAATATATTGAAAAAACACAAAAAATGTGTTACTATAGACGAATTGAAGATTAAAAAAGAGGCCGTTTATGACCGCATGGGCAAAGCTACAACAAAAAATTAACTATGTCTTTAAAGACAGGTCGCTGTTGCAACAAGCTATTACCCATAAGAGCGCCTGTAAAAGCCACTATGAAAAAATGGAATTTCTAGGGGACAGTGCCTTAAACTTTTATATTGGATATTTGCTCTATACCGAACACCCAGATATGTCAGAAGGCAACTTATCTATTGCGCGGTCCAAATTGGTCAACAAAAACATACTGGCGGCAATTGGTGAAGAAATTGATATTGACGCCTTTATACGGGTTGATAAAAACCAAGCAATTAGCCAGTCCATTCGCGCTGATGTTATAGAGGCCATTATTGGAGCAGCTTTCCTAGACGGTGGTGTTTCTGCAAGTGAACTCATCATTCTTAAACTGTTCTTCCCCCGACTAAAAACAATCAACTGCTTGATACTAAAAGACCCTAAAAGCCGACTCCAGGAACATGCACACAAAAAATCACTCAAGCCCCCTGTCTACCAAATCATAAAACGGTCTGGGGAAGAGCATTGCACAACGTATCTTATCGAATGCCAACTCTGCACTCACACCACACAAGGCATAGACAACTCAAAGCGGCGCGCAGAAATGGCCGCTGCAACCGCCATGCTTCAACAATTAAACCAGGAACTTTGTCATGAGTAAATTTGGATACATGTGTCTCATTGGACGACCCAATGTTGGAAAGTCCACCTTAACGAATCACTTACTCAAGACGCCAATTGCTATTGAAAGCGCCAAACCTCAAACAACATGGTATGAAGTTAAAGGCGTATTAAGCACCAAGGGTGCTCAAATCGTTATCTCTGACACGCCAGGGATACATGACATGATTCACCGCCAACAAAATCAGACCATGAATCGAATCGCATACAGTGCTGTTAGTAGCGCTGATATTATTTGCCATCTCATTACACCACCAACATGGACAGCCAAAGATCAATATATTCATGAGTTCCTACAACCTATGAACAAACATAAAATACTGGTCATCAATCAAATAGACAGATTCAAGCCACATGAGCTCCTACCATTTATTGCCAAACTCCAAGAACAATCCTGCTATCAAGCAGTTTTGTCCACCAGCGCCAAACATGGCACCAACTGCGATATCCTATTAGAAGAGATTACCAATGCATTGCCTCAAAACTCTCCCATGTTCAATAAAAAGCACATTCATGATCACTCTGTTGCGTTTCTAACTCAGGAAATGATTAGAGAGCAACTAATGCAGCAGCTCCAATCTGAGATGCCTTATACAACACACATTGAGATTTTCCACGTTGTTCAAAAAGACAAGATTCTTGAAGTCCACGTTAACCTGCATGTCAAACATATTGGGCAAAAAAAGATCCTGATTGGCCAAGACGGAACTAGAATCAAAGAGATTGGTCAGACCGCAAGAAAAAGGCTTCAAATAATATTAAAAAAGCGTATTATGTTAAAGGTATGGGTAAAACTAAGCCAGAAAGTAACCGAGCCAAGCAACATTGAACAGTAACATACAGCCAAGAGTGCCATCTACCCAGGGACCTCTTGAAAAAAAAAGCGTCTTCAACATTCATTTGTTACTGTACTTCATCTTATCATTAATCTCATGGCGTTTAACTATTATAGCCACGGGCGCTGCGTCTCAATGGATCGGTGCCAGTCGATTTGGTGATTTTTCTGTATCGCTGCGCTTGGCACACAACCTGGCACACCTTTTTGTTATGGGGCAAGAAGCCACCATTCTAATGTACCTTGCAAAATACAAAAATCAGCCAGAAAAACAAACCGGCCTTGTGCGCTGGATTATCTCTAGCACACTGCTTAAAACCCTTGTTGTATTTGCTCTAATTATCTGCTGCCATCAACTATATCTACATACTTTCTTGCCCACGGTGTTGGTAAACCCCCATATTTGGATTGCGTGGACAGCCATCCCATTTATCGTTATCTGTGGTATTTATGAACGCTTTTTCTTATATCTAAAACAATTTTTTGTCTCATCATTGGCTAGAGGAATTTACCAACCTTTAATCTTCATCGCGCTATTATATCCTATATCACAAATCTGGCCACCATCAGCTGCCATCGCACTGCTTGCATACACAATAGCATTTGCCCTCTCCAGCTTAATCTATTGCGCCCATGGCTATTTTGGTCCTTTCAAGTTATCACCTGCTTACGACCAATCAGATAAAAAAGAATGGCAACTTTCAGGGCTTTTTTATACGTTTAGTACGCTTATTATAAAAAGCACCCCATCCATTGCACTATTCTTTCTTGAAAGACACGGCAGTAGTGAAGCGGTTGTTGGACACTTTTCTGCCTTATGGTCTATACTTTATGGCTTCCACCTTCTCACCAAACCCTTTGATAGTTACTTAAAGCCTCTTATTGCCAACTATTACTCTACCAATAAAATTGCGCAGCTACAACATGAGCTCAACACCATCAATAAAGCGAGATGGCTCATTATCCTTGGTGTACTTTGCGGGCTAGCCTATACTGGCAAGGCCACCTTGATTGGCTACGGTGATAGTTTTGCCAGTGCCTACGAGCCCTTAATGCTTCTGTCTTTGCTCACTGCAATACAATACTTAGGCTATCCTGCTCACGAAATGCTTAACTATACCGGCAATCAGCAAGCCTTGTCTTTCATTATGGCCTGTCAATTTTTTAGCATTGCTACCATAGCCGTATTGCTCATTCCAACCTACGGCATCTGGGGGGCTGTTTTAGCCCAAGGTATCCCCTGTATTGCCGCCTCGATTGCCAGCAGCATTGTCTTGAGGAAAAGGACTAGGATCAATGCTTACTTTTTTTTCTAATTGCTAACCCTGCGAAAGTATATTAACCTATCCATAAGGGAATACGTGTAATTGATTTGGATACCAACAGACAAGACACAGCCATTATTTGGCTTTTATGCACAGGCATCATATGCTATGGCGTCTTTTATAGCGCAAATATTTATATCCTACAGCATATTACCATTGCATCATACGGAAACTTCGCTGTCAGCCTCAAAATACTATCGATGCTTTGTGCATTACTTACGATTGCCAAACAGTTTTCCTTAACCATTTATATGCCTCAATATGAAAAGTCACACAAATACATTCAACGGACTTCTGTCACCACATGGCTCTTTAAAAATCTTTCACTCTCTGCCTTCATTCTTACAATAGGTCTGGCCACAACCTGGTTTTTGTTTTATCTCATTAATAATGAAACTTTCGTCAATGTCTTTCAGGACAGTCCCTTCCACTTTACCCTTTTCTTCTTACCCATATTGGCTTTTTTTATTATCCTGTCTTGCTTAAGCTTGGCTCAGAAATCACTGAATAAAAGCGTGGCATCATTTGTAACTATTTTACCCAACATTCTCATTACTGCCGTATTTATTTTAGGAATATTCACCATCAACACCAAAACCATGTATACCATTGGTTTATTTTTAACCTGCCAAGCGACTGTTCTGGTATTATATTTGTTCATATCTCAAACCCAATATGCACCAAACTTTGCCTCCGGGTACGCCATTCAAGAGCATAATCACTGGTATACCAAGTCTAGCATTTATTGGGCCAGCACCATATCACACCACTTTAGCATTATTTTATCACTGTTAGCGCTAGAAATACTGTCTCCTGAACATTATGTTGGTGAGTATGCCATTATCCTACTATTTGTTATCGCATATTTCGCGCTCATTTCACCATTACATACCTACCTATCTTCACAACTAGGCGTCCTACTTGACACCAACCATGAAAGACTCAACAAACTCATTAAAATTATTAGCAAACTACAGCTTGTCATCATTCTTTTGGGCTGCATTATCACAATCATATTTGGCACTTCGCTACTCGCCTATATTGGCGCACCATTAAGCATTCTCCCACTACTCATCACCGCCATGATACTGTTTGGTCTTGCCATCATCACGTCCATTCCTCTTCGAATAGTGGTTCACTCTGAACTAGGCCATTATGCGCTTTACCTAAAAGGTTTTCGTTTAATCGGGTGCTGCTTACTTCTGTCTGCTTTAATCCCCCGCTATGGCGTACTGGGAGCCATTATTTCAGACACAGTTCCATTAATTATCATCAATATTATAGGTGCCCTCATTTGCTCTAATCGCCTAAAGATAAATGGACTAGCCTTAAAATGACCCCAAACCCTGCTTACATCATTCATGAAAGAGCTCTCAATGAAAAGAAAAAGTTTGTGTATCTCTTTAACCGCAATGATGGCATGAAATCGATAACCACCGCCACTAAAAAAGTACTACACTATTTTAGCCCATACCAGACGACTCAAAATCGACAGCGAACCACACTGCATGCACCACTGTCCTCCCCTCTTATTTTGCAAGGAAGATCTTTATACTGTGGTCTTTATCTCAATGAAGTCATATATAAATTCTGTTATCAGTCTGATCCACACCCATTGCTTTATGATCAATATGTCATCACGCTTGATGCCATCCAATCAGGAATCCCTATTGAAGCAGCTTTAAGACTCTTTGAGCTGCGTTTATTTCAAGCAACAGGTTATGGAATTGACATTGTTCATATTACCGAACCCTATATTGAATTTAACAAACACCAAGGCTTTATCGGAAAAGACAAACCCTCGCAACAAAGCATTCCTCGTATAAAACTACAAGATATGTTATATGACTTCATTCCTTCTCAAGAAGTAAAACTTTTTTTTCGAAATATGATCGGCACACTGACGAATAATACCATACAATCTAGGCGACTATATGAACAAAATATTACTTAAATCCTTTATTTTCTCTTGTATCGCTGCATGGGTCGTAGCAAACGATACTCCCATCATTAATATACTGAACATGAGTGATCAGGACATCCAAGTTAAAATAGCCCCTAACTGCACAGAAGTACTCACCCAAGAGCCCATTCACATAACCAAGCATACACTACAAAAAGATGTATCACTGCCTGAAGATAGCGCTAAAGTTTGTTTACTGGCCCAATCTTCGACCAATCATGAAGAAAAATGGAAGATGCTTGAAATCATGCTTCCAACCAAAAAGTGGGTCATCGTAAATGAGAAGACTGATGAAATTCTCTTAAGCACAGGCGAGTTCACCACTCATGACAACTGATCATCTTGCATCACACTCTCTAACATTTTGACAACATCAGTCACAGCCCCTTCTTGCGCATGAACATAAGACAGAAGGTATTTCAGATGCTTGTTATCACTGTCCTTTTCTAGAAGCTGGTTTAGCAAGGAAATCTTTTGATCATAAGGCACATCAAGGGCCGCCAACAGCGGCATGTCTCGCTCCTGCAAATTACCCACTTGAGCCAAAAGATGCAGCGCCTGTTGGTCACTGCCTTGAGCCAACAGTGCTTTTACGTTGTAGTAAGTCATACTTGGATCAGACTTCAGGCACTTCGGAAGCTGGCTTAACGCTTTACGAAGACCATCCCAATCTCCTTTAGCTATATAACCATCTAAATACACACCTGCGCCCTCAAGAAGTCGAGAATAGACACTGCCTTGATCCACATAACGGCACAATAACGAGTAGTGTTTCAATAATGCTGAATAATGCTTTTTGGGAGAGGCCTGAGCAAAAAAAGCTTGAGCAATGCGTTGATTGTACATGCCGCTATCAATAGCATCGAGCAACATATCCGCAGCAAGGTCCGACTTGCCCCTTTCGGATAATAAATACGACCGAAACCATATAATCCAGCCCTCGGGTACTTTTCTCATACCTTGTATCTGGCTGATAATATCCTCTAATTTTTTAACATCACCCAGTTTATTAACCCAAATGGCATGTAAGATATAGTCTGAAAACTCAGCACAATCTGACTCTAACGGCAAATGTCCAACAGCGATCTCAAAATCATTTGCCAACGCATAAATCATTGCTTGTCCTCTCGCATACTCTCGCTCTTGAACCAATCGTCTCTGACGATAGCTTCGATACTGCTTAGGCAAATACATCAACTGCCGTCCCTGAACAATTAACCATGCACCCAACAAGTAGACCAAAATCACAACCAACAAGACAAACCATGCATTGAGTGCAATATGCGACGGTCCATAGGAAAATGAAACTTGTGCCGCGGACTCATCCAGAAGGATAAACCCTAAAGCCACAACCAGAAACGTTAAATACAATATTGGCCGTATCATCCTCTCTCCTCAAGCGCACAAATTTCTAACAACTGATCTCGAATACCCTGGTGCGTATCACCCAAAGAACTTGCGTACAGCATCAGCTCTTGCTTAATGCCCTCCCAGCCTAGAAATCCTGTTTCTGACGCATGATATGAAAAATACAATAACTGCTGGAGACGCATAAAATCTGGCACCGTTTGCTCTCGTGATGTGATTCTCACCACATTCTTAAGTGCATAATATACTTCTTGATCACCACCCTCATGAATACTTTGCCAAACCGCCAAGACCCGCTTCTGAAAACCCTTCTGAAATGCTTGGCGCGCAACCAAGTCTCCACGAATATCACGACCAACTTCAACAGAAACCGAATCAAGATAGCTCTCAGCCAATTGATATTGCCCGGTAGCTACTGCATGTTTTGCCAATGCCAATATTACCGAACCATCATCTTTAATAGGAGCAACATCAAGTTTAGAGCGATGCTGTAAGGCTACCAACGCTTCACTTTGCTGTACCAAGCGATCTTCTATTGCATTCACCTTGGAAAAGAGCGTTGCTATAGCCAACAAAAGAAAAAAAATCAATGTCGCTAAACCACTCCACTTAATATAACTATTCATCATTGGTCTTAATAAGAATCAACCATTTGTACCATGAATCCATAACACATGCAATAGCTTGCACCATACCATTTCACCCTTTATTTTCTCATTACAATCATCACAGACCTCAACTCTAGCACCTATGATTCTTCTAGCCATATCCCTTTAAAACTGTTAGGATCTCAATAGCAAAAACTGATAGCAATGATGCAAAATTTTTCCCACAATCAAACCATCTACAAGATATTAAGTGGTATTCCTGAGATATCTCAGCTACCAAACATCAACCATATCTTTGACATTCAAGACGGAAGAGTTCGGTTTAAAATCCCAATAGCCCACATCCACAACCAACTGACCATGGCCTTAAGAAAGGAATCTGTCGATTTAACCATTGTTCAAGACATTCCCACTTTTCATAGCAAAAAAACCATGCCGCCAAAAATAAAAAACATAATCGCCATTGGCTCAGGAAAAGGCGGTGTTGGCAAGTCCACAATCACCTATTTACTTGCACAAGCATTACATCATTGTGGCGCAAAAGTTGGCGTACTTGATGCTGATATTTATGGCCCTAGCCAAGGCCTCTTATTTCATTTAGACACAAAACCCAAGATAACCACTGACAAAAAAATCATCCCCTTCAACCGTGACGGGATTCAAGTCATGTCAATTGGTGTTTTGGCACAAACGGAAAAAGCACTCATGTGGCGAGGCCCCATGATCTCACAAGCGTTAATGCAGATGTACTCCCAAACCGAGTGGCAGGACATCGACTACCTACTCATTGATTTACCTCCAGGAACGGGAGATGTTCACCTAACCTTAATACAAAAGCTGGCTTTAACCACAAACCTATTAATTGGAACCCCACACCCTCTCGCAATGCTTGACGTTAACCGCTATAAGAGTATGCTCAACCATCTAGAGTCACCCATCTTATCAACCATTGTTAACTTTGCAGAGAATGACAATCCCGACTCAGACGAAAGCTATGCCATTCCAATGAACACCGCATTTAGAGACACGAAAGCCATAGCGCATCCTGAGTTTATCCAGCTGGCACAGCATCTCTGCGCAAAACTGACTGGCTATTCAGAAGCTACAACCAACCCTTTTGATAACATCCAAATAGCCACAACCTAACTAGCATGACGTCATTGGTCCATCAAGCGCTTTTTGCTGCTGACAGAGCGTTTCCCAAACCTGATCAAAACTTTGGCTTGCATCAACAAATACCATGTTTTTTACCACGCCCTGAGGATTGTCAACCTGCTTTTTAGCCCACGCGACGATAGGAAAAGTCAGCTTATGATAATCTTTTAAGCGCGCCTCAACAATATCTGCTCGATCATCTTCTCTTTGAGCCAGTGGCTCACCAGTTTCGTCATCCTTGCCTGGAACCTTAGGCGGCATATGATCAATATGATACATTCTACCAGAAGGCAAATGAATGCGTCGACCTCCCATTCTTTCTACGATCTTAGCATCCTCAATCTCTAGCACAATCATCAAATCAACTTGAATGCCCACTTGTGCAAAAAACTCACTTTGAGCAATGGTTCGAGGAAAACCATCAAATATGGCTCCTTTTGCATATTGACTGCCTTCCAGCTCTTTTGCCAACAATGACATCACCAAGCTATCTGGCACAAATTTTCCTGCTGACATCAGCTCTTGCACTTCGGAGCCTGGGGTCATATTCTTTTTCAATACAGAGCTCGCTGTAATCACCGGAATGCCTTCTTCTTTTGCCAATTTTAAAGCAAGTGTCCCCTTTCCAGCACCAGGAGGCCCCACCAACACATAATATACCGGGTTTTTATTCACATCATTCAACACGTACACTCCCAAAGCCGCAAAAAAAATACAAAGACCTAATAATAAATATTTCATTTCTATCTCAAATATCCCCGATTAAGTATACAAAGACCTCCTTAAAAAAGCAACTATGCTCTTAATAATACATATGAACCCAAACCAAAGTCTATACCTCGTGAGAGACATAACAATATTTGGTAGAATACCCTATACCAACAAGGAGGATACGATGGCCGCAAAGAACGATAGATGGATACAGCAACAAGCCGCACAAGGCATGATTGAACCCTTTGAGCCCAAACTGGTTCGTGCTGACACCAACGGAGATCCCATTGTTTCATACGGAACCTCTAGTTATGGTTATGATTTACGCTGCGCTGCAGAATTCAAAATCTTCACCAATATGAACTCTACCGTTGTTGACCCAAAAAACTTTGACCCTAAAAGCTTTATTCATGTTGAAGGAAACCGCTGCATCATACCACCCAATTCTTTTGCCCTAGCCAGGTCAGTAGAATATTTCCGCATGCCGAGGGACGTTATCGCCATCTGCCTTGGAAAATCAACCTACGCAAGATGTGGCATCATTGTCAATGTTACCCCAATAGAACCTGAGTGGGAAGGCCATATCACACTAGAGTTTTCTAACACCACGCCTCTTCCAGCATATATCTATGCCAACCAAGGCGTTGCACAGCTGGTCTTTATATCCGCCGACAAGGTCTGCGAGGTCTCTTATAAAGATAGAGCCGGAAAATACATGGGCCAAGAAGGCATTACATTACCAGAAGTTTCCTAAGGCAAAAAAAAACCCGGGAATCCCCGGGCTTTTTATCAATGAGCCAAATGAGTAATTAGGCTTTTCTACAGGCAAGATTGTTAAATCTTATTGTATCGCCAGCCTCTGCCATATCAACCATCTCAAACGCTTCATCTTCCTGGGCAGAAGCACTGCCAGCCAATCTTGCAACCTGACTAACCGACCTTCCAGCCAAATCAGCAACACCAGCTGTTAAGTCAACCGCCATGCGTCCTACCACAGGAGCAACGCTAACAACCTGTCGACGCGCATATGCTGTACCGTTATAGGCCAGACCTGCTGCAAAAAGTCCCATAGCTGCCATACCTCGACCTGCTTCTACTGTAGCTTCACGCACAACAGGCATAACCGGCGCCATTACCTCTGCAGCCTGATTTACGTACTCACCAACAACACCTGCGGCGTTACCAGTCACTTCTACAGTCGCCTCTCTCACATCACGCAAACCGTCTCTCGCAGCAACAGCTCCCTTAGAAGCATCAAAAGCTAGAGCTCTAGCACCGTCATATGCAACATCTGTTGCACGACCAACGACAGTGGTAGGTGCTGGAACTGCATCAATAGCTTCTGCATATAAAGCACGCTCCCTAACTTCGTTAAATCTATCAGCAATATGGGCATTAAGCAGATTTATAGTAGCCTGCCTCTGAGCTTGCTTACGACCAATAAAGCCACGAAAAGCACTCTGAATCTTTACAGCAGCAGCTTGTCTCTCAGCAGTAGCAGCATCATGCCTGTATTTAACAAATAAACCCAAACCAGCCAGTATGCCAGAACCAATTAAAATATTTCTTAAAGATGTTTCCATTTTATTTTCCTATTTTTTTTAAATTTAAAGTATTTTACCAAAAAAAGGCAACAAAGTCAACCCCTTGGTATTGACGGGCTACTATAAGCTTGTGATTAAATATTGATCCATATCGTCTTCATCACTGCTATCTAAAGGGTCGTCTACTTCACCATTACTGCTATAAAAAGAATCGCCCAAGCCGAGGGGGTCAACCCATGTATTCCACTCTTCACCTATAGGCTCTGGCGTACTACTTGCAAACCATACGCTCCAAATACGGTTGGGTAACCTCTGATTAATTGAGTATTCTTCAGCCCGCAAAATTCTTTGAGAGGCGGGGTTGCCTTGAGTATTTAATTGACTCTTACACTGAATATGATTTAAATGATTAACCCGTTCACCCCATAGCCTATAGCCCCCTAAGACAATATGGGCCATTAAAAAAGCGGTTACCCCCGCAAAAGAGAAAGCAACGCTTCCAGCTACAACAAAGACTTGTGGGGAAGCAATTCCTACAGAAAACAGTAACTGATACGCCACAAAACCTGAAACAATGTTAAGTGCCGTAAAACCTAAGAGATCGTCAAATGATTTTATATTAATTTTCATGTTCTTAATAAGTTATTGTTTGATTATATTATACCACAATATCCCCAAAAAAGCAAAACACTGGCCTTAGAGTAAAAGATATAAAAAAGCCCAGAAAAAACCTGGGCTTTTAAGATAACACGATTTTTAGAAAATCGTACGATAGTCTCTATAGATTTTTAGAGAAAGCATCAAATTTATCCCGATCTACTCCCTGGGTAGGATCATAATCAGAACATAAATCATTCACCCGAGATGCCTCCTGAAACCAAGCAACTCTCTCAGCAGCAGCTTTAACCGCAGAAGGCGTCTGTTCAACAGCCTTTACGAACGGAGCAAGCAGATCTATCAAAGTTATCACTGGCAAAAGAAGCAAACACATAACATCTTCTGCATCTTCAGGAAAATACTCTTTAACCGCAACAGCAGCTTTTGAAAAAGCATCTTTAACCGCAGTAGCAGATTTTGAAAAAGCACCTTTCTTAATAGTCACTGAAGGCATCATACCTTTTAGTCCCACAATACCTGAAAATACAGCAGCCGAAGTCTTATAAAGGGCAAAGACAGATACACAAGCTGCACCGAGCCCACAAACCAAAACAGAACCCGCTACAAGCGGCTTTGAAAATGGTACAACAATGACTGCAAGCAATATGTAAGCCGCGAAACCAGAAGTAGAACCAAGCACAGGATATTTTAAAACATTATATACTGCCTTAGAAGCACTAGCAAAATTACTAGGTAGTGTTTTTATAAAGTTATTCATGTTTTTTCTCTTTT
This sequence comes from Candidatus Synchoanobacter obligatus, assembly GCF_024259865.1. Classification (GTDB taxonomy): domain Bacteria; phylum Pseudomonadota; class Gammaproteobacteria; order Comchoanobacterales; family Comchoanobacteraceae; genus Synchoanobacter; species Synchoanobacter obligatus. Next base: position 141,801 of record NZ_JAKUDN010000002.1, read on the forward strand.
TAATTTGGTTATCTTAGCACTTATAATCATATTCGTCAATCCCTCAATTCAAATTACCACCCAAGGTTATTGTTTGATAAAATGAATATCTGCTTTCATATAAAAGGCATGACCAATCATTTACGTTGATTCCCGATTCAATGCTAACATAAAAAAAAAGCCCAGGATACCCCCGGGCTTTTAAGACAAGCATGATTTTTAGAAAATCATGCATCAGATCTTAGACACTAAACATCCATTCCAAGACCATCAGCACTAACAGAAGCAGCAGCATTAACAGGAGCAGCAGCAGCAGCAGTAATATCAACGTTACCATGTACATTTGTAGATCCTGGAGCTTCTGCATTATTAAGCTTGAACATAGCGCCAAACTTTGTCTTAATAGCAGAAAACGAACCTACAACCCAATCTTTAGCAGCTGTTAAAGAATCTTTCACATCAAAAGAAAATGAAGGCATCTTAATAGCAGATAACTTTGTCTTAGCAGAAGAAAACTTATCTTGAACCGTACCATAAGCCGCGGATAACGTTTCTTTCGAAGGCATCATCTTTTTAATATCAATCATTGTGTCGGCTGTAAATTTAGCAGTAAAACCAACAGCAGCAAGCCCTGCTACCAAAACAGAACCAGCAACTAGTGGCTGAGAAAATGGCACAGTAACAACTGCAAGCAAGACGTATGCAACAGTTCCAGATAATACAGCAGCAACAGGCTGACCCAATGCCTTAATAGGCCCAGATTTTAATTTAATGTTATTCATATTTTTTCTCTTTTTTAATTAAAGCTATTACAACAACAATTTTACAACATGTAAACAAGTATTTGTTTTTTTATAACAAACCCCTCTTAATATCCACAACCAATCAAGATATATATTAGCATTTGGATGACACCACAATAGATCCAAAAAATAAAGGAGCAAAAAAAAGCCCAGGTCAAACCCGGGCTTTTAAAGATACAAACAATCCTTGCTAAAAAGAAATAGCAGGACTAATAGCGTTATTACCGGCACCATTGTGAGTATCAACTGTAGCTGTATCCCCACGATACAATTCTACTGATTTACTAGCAGCTTCCTTAACACAGTACAATGAACCTATTACTGGAACAAAACCAGCAATACCAACAGCAATAAAGTCTGCAACTGTTTTCACAATCACAGCTGTAAGCATCGTATGAGACACCCCAGCAAGAACTAGAGCAACCACTAGGAACTTTAAGATACTATTTAGTATCGGTAGAACCCTACTGTTACTCGCAGCATCAGCAGCAACCTTCTCAGCATCAGCAGCAGCCTTCTTAGAAGCAACCTTAACAGCAGCAGCCTTCTTCTTAGCTGCTTCAGCGTTTTTGTCAAACACCTCTGTCATCCTACTGAGCATGCCCTGCATGTCGTTTCGTTCAGCCTTCTCAGCAGCTTCATCAATAATTGCTTCCATGATCGCTCTTTCGACAATACCGTCAAACCTATTAGGAGGAAGGTCTGCATTAAGCAAACAAGAGGTGCTTTTAATGAGACTCCACAATTGCGAATCACTCTCATTAGTATCATCAGCGACTCTGTTAACAGCATTTTCAGTAGTAGACTTTTCAGAAGAATTCGAGTTTTCACCCACAAAGTAGGCACTAGCTTTTTTCATAAGGGACGCAATAACAAATATCATAATTTTAACCTTTTTTATTTTAAGTATCTTAATATACAGCAAAAACAGAAAGAAATCAACAAAAACAAATACCTATCAACATATAGTTATTGTAATGAGCTGATTATATCTTGCTATAACATAAATATTTACTTATGAGCGCCTAGGCTTTAATTGCAAATAAACTATATATGCTTATTGATTAAATTTCTCTATAAGCACGAAGGAAAAACCAGATATATATATGAGGCGATTAAAAAAGCCCCAAAATGGGGCTTTTCGTAAAGGAGCGTTAAGCTGTTTCTTCTTCCTTAACTGGGTACTTTTCAGGTAAGTCCTTTGTCTTAATTGGGAACCTGACTCGAGAAGCATCTACAATATTACGCATCGCACGACCTGGCTTAAAATGCACTCGACCTCTTTTTCCAACACGAACTGACTTTCTGGTTCTTGGGTTACGGGCATCTTTTGGGGCGCGCATTCTAACTTCAAAAGTCCCAAAACCTCTTAGCTCTATTCTGCCACCCTCAACCAGTGTTTGTGTCATAATTTCAAACACAAGAGAAGTTGCGTATGAAATATCTTCTGACTGCCAACTTGAGAATTTATCTCCCAAACAATATTTGAGCTCTGATCTTACCATGAGTTTCTCCAACTAAATAACTTTATTTTCAATGCCAAAAGGTAACATTCCACATAGCCCATGTCAAATAAAATAGCCCATATTTATTATTTATTTTTAAGCTGGAAAATCAACAAAACATCATTATAGACAGAATACTAAATAAATCGTAATATGCAGGGTAATAACCTCAACGTCTTATATTAAGGACACAAAATGACCCATGCGCTACAACAAACCTTAGATCTTTCAATCACAAGCACAAAAACATTTGATAACTTTACCTGCCCAACCAATAGTGATGCAAAAAAGATGTTGGAATATTATATCAAGAACCCTTCTGAGTCGATGATTATTATCGAAGGGAACCAAGGGACTGGCAAAACCCACCTTTTACTTGCAGCATGTCACTTCTTTCAGCAGTCTGGTAGAAGAGCCTCATTTATTCCTTTGCGTAACCCAGCTGATATAGAAATGTTCTTTTCGCAACCTATAGCAGGAGATTTAATTTGTATTGATGATGTTCATCTTGCTACCAAGCACTCTGACTTAGAGCACAACTTATTTCGGCTTTATAACCATGCAGAGCTTTCTGGATCTAAACTCATTTGGAGCAAAAGCAGCCAGTGTCAGTTCCAACGAAAAGATTTGCAATCAAGAGAGCAATCCATGTTGTCTATACAGCTACTCCCCTATACGCCAAATGAAACATATCAAATCCTTATGCAACACTTAGAACAATCCCAATCCACCATTTCTGGAGATATCTGTCAATTACTGATCAAAGACTATACCAGGAACATCAGCAAACTTTTATGTAAATTAAAAGAGATTGAAGCCTACGCACACTCAACCCAGAAAAAAGTTACCATGAAAATGGCACGTGAACTCATTCAGGCGGACATCCACCCACTTACCGCTTAAGACTATCTGCGCGCTTAATTAACTCAGAAAACAAATCCGTGGTCACGGTTGCATCATACAATGCCCCATGGGCCTCTGCTTCATCAAAAGGCATGCCCGCTTTTCTAACCGCACGCGCTAAAACCGTTTCTCTTAAAAAGGCAGCACTCAATGTTGCCGTATCAAAGACCAAGAATTTGTGTAATAACATCGATAACTGCTGTCTGGCAAGTGCCGCCTGAATGAATGACAAGTCAAACTGCCCATTATGGCCAACCAATACCGCCCTGGAACAGTTCAGCTGTTCACAATGGTGTTCTATTCTTGACTGAAGGCGTACCAACATCTCTTTCTCTGATATTGCATATCGAAAGGGATGATCCGGCACAATCTTGGTAAACTCTAGTGCATCTTGGTCCAAAATGAGACCTGGCTCAGGGATCACATGCTCATGAAATGTTTCGATAGGAACCAAAACACCATCTTCATAATCAACAAATATAACAGCAATCTCCAACAACGCGTTTGTTTCAGGATTAAATCCTGCTGTTTCTATATCAACTACGATGGGCAAAAACCCTCTAAATCTTTTTGCCAATTTGTTCACTTAGCTCTCCAAGTCTTCTCTATCATACTTTTTTTCAATAACTTTACCAAAACTATCCACAATATACAATTGATCAAAACGGCGTTTTGCAAATATACCTACTTCAACCACACCACAGAGCTGTAATAACGCCTCTTCTAGTGCTTCTGGATCTGTCATTTCAAACCCCTGCACATCGATGATATCATTACCCAAATCAGTTTTTCCCTGCCGGTATATTGGCACCCCTCCCATGACAACAATACGCCTAGATACTGCTGACCTGGCTTCAGGCAAAACCTCAACAGGGATTGCTTCATTAAAAATATTAACCTGCTTATCATCTGTTAACATTCCAACAAATTTTTTGGCTTCAGTTGCCAATACTTTTTCTAGCGTATGCGCGCCACCTTTGCCTTTCAACGCAATATATGATGGCAGCACCTGATCAACACCATCAATATAGACATCCAATGGACCAACATCATTCAATGAGCGCACCTCAAAACCCAATCCTTCAAGCTGCTCTGTTGTTCTGAGAGAACTTGAAACAAAGAATTTTGGGCAAGCAATCGTTGGTAATAATGCAATCAAACAATCAACCGTTGACCCAGTGCCGATTCCAATCTTAAGATCTGGCTTAATCACCTCTAAAGCAGCTTCTGCTACACGCTGTTTTTTATTCATCCTCAACAACCCTTTTTTGCCTCCAACACTGCCGACTATTGGCATCTATCGCAATTAAATCACCGCCATATACTGCCCCGCCATCTAAATGGATATCTCTTTCTAAGGCTCTACCTTTTAATGAGGCCCAGTGCCCAAACCAAACAGTTTCAGAAATAAGGCGTGGCTTCATATACCACGGCACAAGTTGCAAATTTGCCTCAGGTGGGCCTGTGTTATCTAACGCCAGGACACCATTTTCTTGATAATATCGACACCGGGTGAATATCTGTAAAGCCAAAAATCGTTTGTCTTCTTCTGGCAATTGAGGGTCCCAGCGAAGGACATCAGGGGCATGAGCCTTCTGGAAAAAAAACTCTGGCTGTGAAGAGAGTGCTTCCGATAGCCACCCTGATAGGGCCAACGCCTCACTACTCTGCCACTCAGGGGCAATAGACGCATGAACCAAAAAACCAAAATCTTTCTGAATTAAAAAAGGCTGTTGTTTGAGAAAATCAAACCAATCCGCACTTTTGGGAGAACGAGAGAGCGCCAATAGGTCCTCTCGCTCTGGCGACATGCCGATGTATGAACGAAGCCACGAGATCTCATGATTCCCTAGCACCATTTTTTTATTGGGCAATGAGGCAAAAAAACTTAAGACCTCTTCATTGAAACGCCCTTTACCTATTAAATCACCCAGGCAATACAAACAGTCACTTGAGGCATCAAATGACAGCTGTTTTAATAGCGCCTGTAACGTAAAAAAACAACCATGGATATCACCAACAATGATAGAACGACTCAAAACATAACCCCAAAGACTGCAAAATAGAATATTGAGAACAAAGCGCCAGCAGGTATTGTGATAACCCACGACATGAAGATGCCCCGAACGACGTGTAAATCAACAGCAGCCAACCCTCGCGCCAAGCCTACACCCAACACAGCGCCTACCAGTGTATGTGTTGTCGATACGGGAAAGCCAAACCAAGATGCACCCAAAACAACCATACCCGTTGCTGATTGTGCTGAAAAACTTCTACTAGGAGATAAAACCGTTATTTTGCTACCAACACTTGCCATAATTTTATAACCGAATATCGCCAAGCCAAATACCACACCAGCAGCACCAAAACCAAGCACCCAGGGTGGCAGCGGTGAGCCAACCTGTAAGCTACCAAACTTAAGAATCTCAATAACGGATGCCAAAGGTCCTATCGCATTTGCAACATCATTGGCCCCATGGGCAAACGCCATAATGCACGCAGTTATCAACGCCAACATGCCAAATATTCGCTCCGCTTCTTGACACTTTTGACGATAACTTAAGCCTTTAGACAAGCTTTTTTGCCGCCAATAATATGCCCCACTGACAAAAATAGCGGCAAATATAATACTCAATCCTTCAGAGCCTCTCTGAATGTCAACCTGATCAAGCACAAACTGGCCCGCTAAAAATGCCAAACCACCTATACATGCTGCGAAAAAAGCCAACGCACAATATGCTGGCTCTGCATGCCGCAGCACCAGCTTTTGAACCAACTTAAAGATAATAAACCCAGTTATACCTGAGATTATTGGTGTAACCAGCCAAGATGCGGCAATTGATATAATTTGTATCCATTGAATGTTTGAAGGCCCCTGAGAAACCATACCAAAGCCAACAACGGCGCCAATGATTGAGTGAGTCGTTGAAACTGGCCATCCTTTATTCGTTGCCAGCATCAGCCAGGTTGCAGAAGCCAGCAATGATGCTATCATACCATATGCAAGAACCATCATGTCATTTTGGTAAAATTCTATATCAAGGAGATCATAACGAATGGTATCCGTCACCCCACCACTTCCAAATATTGCACCAAGCCCTTCAAACACTGCAGCAATTAGAATGGCCTGCTTAATTGTAATGACCTTTGATCCTACTGATGTACCCATAGCATTAGCAACATCGTTTGCACCAACCCCCCAAGCCATAAATCCGCCACTAAATAATGCCAAAAAAAACAAAAAGTAATCCATAATACTACCTAGAAGAAATAATAATCAGCTGAGTACCCACTCTTTGAGCCCAATCTATCACAGCAGACAGCTCTTTAACGAAATGGTACCAAAACAACACATCTACTGGGTTATGCTGCGATTCAATTTGAAAAATTTCTTGGCGAATTTTTGCCTGTATCTGATCAGCCTCATCTTCTAATGCATCCAGCTCTGTCACCATTTCTTCCAACATCTTAAGCACCACACCATCAAAACCCGCCTCTAACAAGTCACGCATTTCTCCATTAACATCTAGCGCCTTATTGCATGTCTTAATCATCTGAGCCAATAGCAATCGAACTGAACCTTTAACAGCATCCGGAAAAACCATCTTCCGGCCCATCATTAAACCCATGACGTCCTCTGCTTGATTGGCAATGTTGTCTTGAACCTGAAGGAGTGCCAACACATCTGTTCTTGGAACCGGCAAATATAAATCTGCATGCAGTCTAACCTGTAACTTACGCTTCAAAGCATCCGCATCTGACTCCAAAGAAGATATCTTTTTTGCCACTTTTTCAGCCTTCTCCCATTCTCCCGCCTGACACAAATCATAAAAACCCGGCAGCAAAGAGACACACTCGTGCACAACTCGCATATGCTTTTCTAAACGTTTAAATGGTGATTTTGCAAATATACTAAAAAATGATGGCCGCCTAATCATAAATACCTCAACATCGTCACTCCAAATATCACAAAACACATCAGCCCAATAGCAATCCAGCCTAATGTACCCATGGCCCGTACAAGATCTGAGGTGTTAAAAACCGGTGAATTACTCTGACCAATTTTATACGCAAAGAATAGCAGAAAACCTGCCAATATTATCAACAAATAGTCCGACATTCCAATCTCCTTACCTGATGTTATCACAACCTTACACAATCACCAACGGGTTATTGAGATTCAAACAAGAAAGATTTCATAGACTCCCCTCGTGTTAAATACGCCATCTCAAGCGTACTCCCTTCAACAACATATGAAAATTTATCTAACAGTGACAGCCTATTTGCTGTCACAATACTGTCTCGACCAATAATGGCTGTTTTTAAAACACTCTGAGACAATGCTTGCAGCAATAACTCGCTGCAAACAGAAAATCGTGGATCCAAATGACGCCCCATCCCACCAGACACAACCACCATCTCGACATCAGAATCCTCGACATGTTCTAATATTCGCATTCTTGACTTTGACCCTAAATCATAAAACTTTTCCCCAGCATCAAGATCTTGAAACAAACAAATTCTGTTACGCTGAGACTCAACCGAATAAGCAACCACATCTACAGGGTACAACACCTTCACCTTTTCTTTTTTAAACAGCGCCAGTGTCTGGAATACATCATCATAGAGTGACTTTAATAGTGGCGGCTCTGCCCCCATCATCACAGAAGCCACTTCACTACCTACAGCAACAAAGGAAAGCTGATGCACCAAAGACCTGGCCAAGCGCAACTGCCATGATACAGACTCTCCCCCAAGAATCAAACCAACCCTAGATGAACGCATTGCTGCATTAAAACCCTCTAAATTCTGCAAACCGAGCCCTAATGTTTGTGGGCTTTGTGACAACAACAAACCTCGAGAAGAGGCATAGTTTGCATCCAGATGATGCAATGTGTCATGTACCACAACATCAACATTTTCGTGTAACTCCCCAACATAGCTAGGATCACAAAGAATATCCCTTGAATCTTTAAACGGATTCTCTAAAACATATAGTCGCCCAAGCTTCATGGAAACATTGAACAATGATGGCAACCAGGTTACCTGGGTATCAAAACGCTCCATCAATAAGGGCAGCAACCCATGACAGCTCTTTGCTGGATCTAACAACACTGGCCCAAGAGGCGCAAGCACACAGACGCTACAGCCGTTTTCTAACAGTACTGCAATTGATGGGAGAATCTGCTCTACCATAAAAGGAAATTGCCTTGCACGATCAAGATTCACCCTAAGCAACACACGCTTTCTGATAATGCGCTGAATATCCGACAAATCTGAGTGAGACGCCATCATGCCCGCTCCTGCTCTAGCTCAAACAGGATCCTTTCGACAATAGCAGGGACTGTTAGGCCAAAGTGCTGATATAAATCACTTGCTTTTGCAGATGCCCCAAATGCATCCACACCAAAAATATTCTGTGGGGGCGCTAAATCATACCAAGACATACTAGAGCCGGCCTCAATCACAAAACAACGGTCTCTACCATGAACCAGCAACTGCTCTAAATTCTGGTTATCAGCCTTCCGGCATGGAACAGAGACGACATTGCAGAACACCTGTTTTTTATCTAAAACTTCCGCCACCTTAACTGCTATCGCAACCTCCGAGCCTGTTGCCACTAGAGTCATCACTGCGTGATCCGTTTGCTTTCTAAAGTAAGCCCCTTGTTGAACTGCACTAAAATCATCAACCGACGGCAGTACGTCAACACTTTGCCTACTTAGCGCCAAAACTGTTGGCCCCTGATGCCTTAATGCTGCTAACCACGCTGCTACCGTTTCCTGTAAATTACATGGCCGCCAAACTTGAACATTGGGTGTTGCCCGGCATATCAATAAGTGCTCCACTGGCTGATGTGTTGGACCATCTTCTCCCAAGCCAATAGAGTCATGCGTTAACACATAAATGACCTGTTGCTTCATCATAGCCGCCATCCTCAAGGCGTTCCTACCATAATCCACAAACGTTAAAAATGTTGAAACAAGTGGCAAATACCCCGATAACGCCAGACCATTGGCTATTGCAAACATCGCAAACTCTCTAACCCCATAAGCAACATAAGCATGTTGAGGCTGATGCTCATTCATAAGACCTGGAGCGGCCTGCGTTAAATTAGAGGCTGCCAAATCAGCAGATCCAGCTACCAACATCCGCAGTTTTGCACTAACAGCTTTTTGCACAAGTGATGAACACACGCGAGTTGATAGCGAACGGTCCTCTTGTTCCCCCAGCCAACTTAGCAAATAATCGGCCACATCTTCATCTTGTGGCAACGCCCAGGTTGTATCATAATTAACAGCCCGCATATCCCACTGCTGCAATAGCTCATCAGGTATAACAAAAGGCGCATGAGGCCAATCTAAATCTAATCGCATTTGAGAAATTGCCTCTTGGGTTAAAGGCTGCCCATGTGACTTAGCCGTTCCTTCTACAGAACGAGCTCCTTTGCCGATCGTTGTTTTCATTTGAATAAATGTTGGCTTTTTTGCCTGCCGTGCTTCTAGCAACGCCCGACGAATATCACCAAAGTTATGACCATCAACATTCTTAATCACGTGAAAACCATACCCCTCGAAACGCTTTAGGACGTCATTTTCAAACCAAGGGGTAATTTTGCCATCAATTGAGATGCCGTTATCATCCCAAATAACCGTTAAACCTTGTTGTAACAATTTGGGCGCCAAAGAAGCAGCCTCATGGCTAATCCCCTCCATCAAACAACCATCACCGACAAAGCAAAATGTATGATAATTGATTTTATCTTGGCCATACAAAGACTGCCCCCTTTGCGCAGCTAGAGCCATACCAACAGCATTGGCCAACCCCTGGCCTAAAGGCCCCGTAGTCACCTCCACACCTTTGCCCACATCATGCTCAGGGTGACCTGCGCAATCCGACCCTAATTGCCTAAAGGTTTTTAACTCCTCGATAGTCCATGGATAACCACTCAAGTACAATGCTGCATACAACAACATTGAACCATGCCCGTTAGACAAAACCACCCTATCTCTATTTGCCCATGATGGATGATTTGGCGAATGGCGCAATACATCTCGATACAAAACTGTCATGACATCAGCAAGACCTAAAGGCATTCCCGGATGCCCAGACTGTGCTTCAGAAATTGCATCTACCGCCAAAAAACGGATGCAATCCGCTAAGCGTTGTTCCTTATTAATGGGCCACCTCCCAGTTCTCTCCTTCCGACACATTTACCACCAATGGTACCTTTAATTCAAGCACATTTTGCATCAACGTCGTCACATGTTCCTGAAACGCCCCAACGTCCATTTCTTTGACTTCAAATACCAATTCATCATGTACTTGCAATACCATTTTGTAATCAAATTGGTCTGATCTTGTTGCAATGGCAATCATGGCAAGCTTGATAATATCAGCAGCCGATCCTTGCATGGGTGCATTAATCGCAGCCCTAAGGGCGGCTTGCTTTTCAATTGACTGGTGCGACTGAGCCCCCTGAGCCTTGAGACGTCTACCTAAGATTGTCTCCACATACCCTTTTTCTTCAGCTTGTGCACGAATAGTTGACATATACGTTAACACACCGGGATACTGCTCAAAGTATTTATCAATCACCTCTTGAGCCTCAGATCTAGATATACCCAATTGCTTCGACAAACCAAAAGCACTCATGCCGTATATCAACCCAAAGTTCACCGCTTTAGCGCGCCGGCGCATTTCTTGAGACACATCAGCAAGGCGCACCCCTTCAACCTTTGCTGCTGTTGCAGAATGCACATCTTGGTTGTTTTGAAACGCCTCTATCAGCGAATGATCTCCTGAATAATGTGCCATAATTCTTAATTCAATTTGAGAATAGTCTGCAGAAACAATTTTGTAGCCATTTGATGGGATAAAAGCACTTCTTATCCGCCGCCCCTCATCTGTGCGAATAGGTATATTTTGTAAATTGGGGTTAGTGGAAGACAAACGCCCAGTCACTGTCACAGCTTGATTGAATATCCCATGAATACGCCCTGTTTCTGAAACCTGTTTTACCAAACCTTCTGCATATGTTGAATAAATCTTACTGAGTGAGCGGTGACGCAACAGCAATGGCACCAAAGCATGTTGTCCAGACAACTCTGCTAAGGTTGATTCAGCCGTAGATGGCTCACCGCCGGGTGTTTTCTCAATAACGGGTAGCTTCAGCTGCTCAAAAAGTATCTGCCTTATTTGCTTTGGTGAGGAAAGATTAAAAGAAACACCAATCAGCGCATGCGCTTGAGCCTCAATTTCATCTAAAGAAGCCTTTAACTCTTTTGCATAATTTTGCAACAAATGATCATCCACCAAAATGCCTTCCTGCTCCATATTGGCAAGAATATTCAACACTGGCATTTCTATATCGTTAAAAACATGACTACACGTCTTATTCCCCCTAATCTCCTTAGAAATTAACGGATACAACTGACCAACATTCCAGCTTTCTTTTGCTAGCGCTTCTGATATAGCATCTTCTTTTTTCACCACGGCTGCTTTGTCTAAATAGCGCATTTGCAGCAGCTCAAGCGACACCACAGAACTACTATCCAAGACATAACCCGCTACCTGCAAATCATAAACCCTCCCTCTGCAGGCCTGCCCCAACAAGGCCCAATAGTTTAGCAACATTTTTGCATCGAAAGTGACGATCTCCACAGCCTCTAATGCTGGCATCAATTCTTGCCACAAACTATCCATATCTAGGTGTTCAGCGTCTAGCACAAAACACTGGTCTCGAACTTGAAGCGCAAAGACTGTTAGCATGGACCTTGGTGTGTATGATTTAGGCTTAGATGCCATTAAAACCACGAACGGCGCTTGTGAGACCTTGTCTCTTATCCCTGCCAACAGCCGCTGTTTCCGTACAATTGAAAAAGACACCTCTTCACCAACAGACAGCTCACTCAACCACCTCTTAAAGCCGAACTTCTTATACAAAGCCTGCAACCTAGGGGCATTCACGCCTTGGCCAACAACCTCATCAATTGACTGACAGACCTCTAAATCATCAACCAATGAAACCAGCTGAACCGATAAATCAATCTCTCCCAAATGCTGTCGAAACGTTTCTCCAACCTTCCCCTTGAGCTGGTCTCGTGACGCTTTAATGCCCTCAATCGAGCCATACTCACACAACCATTTTGCGGCCGTTTTAGGCCCTACGCCGGGAACACCTGGCACATTATCCGAACGATCCCCCATTAACGCCAAATAATCGCGAATTTGCTCTGGCAAAACCCCGAACTTATCTTGGACGCCCTGAACATCAAGTAGTTTGTTGTGCATGGTATTAATTAAATGCACATTCTCAGACACCAGCTGCGCCAAATCCTTATCTAGCGTTGAGATAAGCACCCGCTTTGATCCACAGCGCTTGGCAAAAGAAGCAATCACATCATCTGCTTCATAGCCTTGATGAATAATCAATGGAAACCCTAAAGCCACAATCACTTCGTGCAACAGTGGAATCTGGACAACCAAATCATCTGGAGCCTGGCCTCGATCGGCTTTATATCCATCATATATTTCATGCCGAAATGTCCCACCTTTAGGATCAAAAACCACAATAATTTTTGCATCCGGACAATCTTTTTCTAACCGCTTGATCATATTAATCACGCCATAAATAGCGCCTGTAGGAATCCCATCCTTATTAACTAGCGGTGGTAGCGCATGAAATGCTCTAAATAAATAGGAAGACCCATCCACCAAAATAACATCATATTCTTTCATTTTACATCATCATTTTATCTGCCAAAACTGCGGCATGAACAACACCAAAAACACGGCCATTTCAACCCTGCCCAGCAACATAATACACGAGACTCCTAGCTTTTGTATCCCCGTCAAATCGCCCGGGCTTAAAGCCTGAGTTGATGCGCCAACATTGGTTACTGTCGCACAAAGCCAACCAAATGCCAAGTCAATTGGCATACCTGTTGAAACCAAAAAAAACAGGCCTAACAACATTGTGCATAAAAACAAGAATATATAGCCCCGAATGCTCGAAACATACGTGCCTGATAATGCGCGTCCATCAACAAATACCGTTTTAACAATATTGGGCTGAATACACCGCAATAAAAAAAACTTTGCCTCTTGCATCAACACATAAAAGCGAACTATCTTAATCCCCCCGGCCGTTGATCCTGCAGCGCCCCCCACCAAGCCCAACACCATAAAAAACAAAGCCAGAAACGGCGATGACAAATGCAGCTCTGTCTCAAACCCCGTCGTCGTTGCAAATGCAACCACATCAAATACTGTTCTAGCGATACTTTCATTAGCTGATAATAGTGCACAAAACATATATCCAATCCCCACAAGCAGCAACAGTCCTCGGACTTCCGAGCAACGAAAATACGCCTGTTTAACCCAGCGATACAGCACTTGGTAGTGGACATGAAAACCTACCGCCCCCAACAACATAAACACAATGGCAACCCATTGCTGTGTTGCAGTAACCTCTCCAACCATTCCAATGACTGAAAACCCTCCTGTTGAGACCGTCGCCATCGCTTCTAGCATCGCATAATATAGTGGCACCCCTCCCAGCATGTAGCATAGCGAACAAGCACTCCAAAACACGCCGTAAATAAAACACACAGACCGAGCGGTACTTTTCAGCCTGGGGGTTACCCTTACATCACGAACGTCCGAGCCATACTCCCCATAATAAACTGACAGCAAGGCCCCCTCATGCAGCGCCAACAGCGACAGCATCAGTATAATAATCCCTGCGCCACCAATCCATTCAAGTTGCTGCCGATACCACAATAGCGCTTTTGGCCATTCCTGAATGCTACCGACAAACTCAATGCCTGTTGTGGTTAATGCTGACACCGACTCAACCCAAGCAGTACTATAGTGAGTAGAACCATACATCAGAAACGGAATGCTTGAGACCAAAGACACACCCAACCAGGTTAACACCACAACCAACGAGCCATTGCCCGTATCACCAGCCATGGCGCCAAAAACCCAACGCACCATGCCCAAGAACGACCCAAAAAAGAACAGCAAGCCGACAAACAACCATGCTTGCTCGTATTCTTGATAATACATTGCGACACCCGCAGGAACCACCCATGACACCATATAAGCCTGAACAATCATGGCGCTTAACGAGACTGCGCCACCAAGGCTCACGTGATATCCTCAAGTTGCGTCACCTCAAACACCGCCTCTTCATAAGGGTGTGCAAGCTTTAAGGCCGCTATTGCTGATTCAAGAAAATCGTCTTGAACCAAAACCTCAACACGGTATTCCTCGACCCTTTCCAGCCGACCTGCCTTGCCCAAAAAGGGCTCAGCGCCTTCACACGGCCGATACTCTCCCTTTCCAAGAACATACCAAAGACAGTGCTCATACTGCCCTACGCGTCCTGCACCAGTAGACAATACCGCCGTCTTTACTTCAGAAAAATGTGAAGGTGGTACAAAAAACACCATTTTATACATCAAAGCAATCCTTTAAACTACTTTTAATCTACGTGAGATAACGCTTCTTTTCAAGCCGCACTTTACACCTTACAAAATAATGTTATGATATCCGTATAATTCATCAGGATTAAATAATGGAACTATATATAAAATTAAACTGCTTTGGACTAATAGCCCTATCCACTCTTGCTTTTAGCGCCAGCACGCCATCCACACCCGTCAATATTAATAATGACACTGCCTGTACGTTTACGCTTCATGCACTGTCCAACCGGACCTCTATGCTGTCGCTGCCTAAAACGATCGGGCCGTACTCTCTTTCTCAAGGTCATATTGAGTTTTCAGGCAGTATATTTAGCACGAACAACCAATCCTCTAAAGGCGAATACTTAGCACTATGCCCGAATAGCAAACACGCCTTAACCCTAAAGTTTTATATTGGCCAAGTCCCTCACACCAATGAATATGATTACTTTTTTGATATGGAGCCTTCAACCAACCCCCTACCTCCATTTTTACTACTACCATCAAGCCAACAATTCATTCGAAACCATAGCCCTGTGAATATTCGATTTATTGACCAAAACAGCCCCGACATTACCATAAAAGAGCCCCCCTCAGACGAAGAAGACCAAGACACCGGCCAGGATTCAGCACATTAGCGAAAAAATTTCCGATATAGTGCAAAACCTAGCCCTACACCCAGCATCAACGCAACAAAATCTGCGAATCCTCCAAAAATAATGGTCAAAAGCGCCATGATGCCCGCTATGGCCATTACGGTCGGCACATCCATTTCATCGATAACCTTAAACAAAGGTGCCAATTTCTCTTTCAGGTCTTGCATGATGCATCTCCTCTTTTTTATCCATACCATTTTAGCACAGAAACAAGCACTGACAGAATTATTTTGCCAATACTTTATCTATTGCTCCCAGATACGCTGCTTCAGATGGCGCCTCACCATAAGAATATGACGATTCCAGCATCCCAATCAGCACCTCAAGCACCAACTGTTTCGTACGCTCATGACCATAAGCCCGCACGCCCTCAGAGTATATGGCTCTAATTCCCTGAGGACGATCAAGCTTGATTTGATCATTCAACGCCATATGTGCCCCCAAAACAATATAAGGGTTTCTACCCCCGCTAACAGAGATGCCCTGCTCTGTCATATTCTCAACATATTCTGGATACTCTACCAAAACAGCCAAAACCTCTTTCTCAAAAGCCTTTAGCGGCTGCTTGCTTAAATGCTTGCACCAGACTTGGTAAAAAATTTCCCGATGATTATGCTTCATACACTTTATCCGGAAACTCACAAAGCTCAGCGATGGGACACTGTGAGCACTTTGGCTTTCTTGCAACACAGGTATATCGTCCAAGCTGTATCAACCATTGGTGCAGATCTTTTTTATACGCCTCAGGAACCACTTTTAATAAGCACAATTCAACTTTAAGCGGTGTCTCGCCTTTGGCCAATCCGGATCTATTACAAACACGGAAAATATGGGTGTCCACCGCAATAGTTGCGTGCCCAAATAGCTCATTTAATACCACATTCGCTGTTTTTCGCCCAACGCCTGGCAGCGCCTCCAAGCCAACCCTAGTTCTTGGCACCAACCCTTGATATTCCTCTTGCAATATATGGCTAAGCTTCATAACATTTTTTGCTTTAGTATGATACAGGCCTATACTTTTAATAGCGTTTTTTAGATCTTTTTCCCCAAAGTCTATCATCTGTTGTGGATCGGATACCTCTGAAAACAAGCCCTTTGTTGCTTTATTAACACCAATATCTGTAGCCTGAGCCGATAACAGTACAGCAATAAGCAACTGAAATTCTGTTTCATAATTTAGCTCTATCCTTGCACCTTGATAAACCTCCTGAAGCATTTCAAGCATTTGTACCCTTTTAAGTTGATTCACTCCCATCCTCCTTTAGAAGTCCTAAAATATCTGCCTGCAGGTCATGTATTGATTTTTTATACAGCTTCTTAGGCTGTAGTTTTTGTTGGTTTTTCTCATGCATATTCCGATACTCCTGCGCCAAATCTAACGCTGTCTCATGCGATGCTGCATCCAACCCCATCACAATACAGTCTACTGGGCAATAAGCCACACACAAACCACAACCCGTACAATCTGAACCCAAAACAAAATGATTGCGCTTGGGCGCTCCAATAATAGCACCTGTTGGGCAAGGTTTAATACACTTTGTACAACCAATACAAACACTCTGATCAATTTCCGCCAGCTGAGGCGGCTGAAACCTACGCCTTACTTTGTCGCGATCTCCCTGGCGATCCAACAACAGGGATAGCTTCTCTAAAACAACCTCGCCACCCGGAGCGCATAAATCAATACTTTCACCACTTACTATCGCTTCTGCATAAGGACGACATCCCTTATAACCACACTCTTCACACTGGGTTTGTGGCAACACTCCTAGAACAGCCTCTAAGCTGGGCGCTTGGTTCATATTTTATTACTCAAAAGCCACATCCTCTTTCACCACGCGACTTAACAGATGCCCAAACTTATTGACTTTCATACCCACAAATGGGTCAAGCTGGAGCACCGGCTGTGACTCCCCCATTGCCTCAGCAACTTTTTCGGCAGTATTTGGGATAATTGGTGCCAGTAAATATACCAAGTAACGAAACGCAGCCAACGCGGTGGTTGCAACTAACAGTAACTGCTCCTGATCCCCTTCCTTAGCAAGAACCCAGGGTTTATGGTGGTCAACATATTGATTGGTTTCATCACAAAGCTCCATGACCAAGCGACAAACTTGAGCCAAATTGACCGCCTGATAAGACGCCATAATCTCTTCGTGGCGTGAAATCAACGTTTGCCAAAAATCTTCATCAACCCGACTTCCCAAACAGCCCTCATGATACTTATGAACAAACCCTTGACTACGACTGCCAATATTTGCTAACTTCCCCACCAAATCAGCATTTACCTTCAAGACAAAGTCTTGCCAATCCAAGTCTACATCGGCAACGGTTGTCGACAACCGCGATGCAAAGTAATACCGGAGCATATCTGCTGGCAATTTAGCCAAATAATCACGGGTTGAAACAAAGCGGCCCCTTGACTTAGACATTTTGTCACCCGCCAACGTAAGAAAACCATGCACATGCAACTTTGACGGCGCTTTTAAGCCCGCTTTCTTTAAAACAGCCGGCCAAAAAACACCATGAAAGCAAACAATATCCTTACCAATAAAGTGCTCAATATTCAAGTCATTCCAAACATCAAATATCGCCTGCGGCTCAGCGAGGCCGAGCGTGGCGCCTAAGGCGCTTAAATACCCAAAAGGAGCGTCTAACCACACATAAAAATACTTATTGGGCTGATTGGGTATTTCAATACCAAAGTATGGCGCATCACGGGTAATATCCCAATCCTGCAGCCCTTCAACAAACCACTCGCCAAGCTTGTTTTTCACTGACTCTTGAATATCAGACCCAGATAGCCATTGCTCAACACTGCCTTGCTCTGAAGACAGTCGAAAGAAATCATGTAACGACTCTTTCCATACAGGAGAGGTATTTGACATAATTGACACTGGTGACTTCAGGTCTTTAATCGCATACGTTTTGCCACAAACCTCACAATGATCACCATATTGGTCTTGAGCACCACATTTTGGACACTCTCCCTTAATATACCTATCTGGCAGAAACATCTCTTGATCCACATCATATGCTTGCTGAATGCTTTTTTGTACAATCATGTTCCCTTGATTTAACCGATGATACACCTGGTGAACTATTTGCGTATTCAGCATGGAGTGAGTGGTATGATAGCCGTCAAAAGATATCGCAAAACCCCTAACATCTTGCACATGCTCCTTATAAAACTGGCCTATCAGCTGCTCCGGAGAGATGCCCTGCTTCATCGCATTGAGCATAATTGGTGTCCCATGGGCATCATCCCCGCAAACAAAGGTAACGTCAATATTTTGCATCCGCAAAGACCGAACATAGCAATCCACCTGGACCATGCCCATTATATGCCCTAAATGCAACATGCCATTTGCATAGGGCAATGCATAAGTTACCACTCTTTTGTTATTCGTCATATTCTTCCTCAACGCTTAATCAATCAACTACTGACCCACCCTTTAGGTTATACTGCCTACCACCAAACTATTCAAGAAAAACCAGCTTAAACAACTCTCCAGCTTCACCCAAATAAAACAGAAACAGCAATAACAATGCCGTAAGAACGCTTCTCACCACGCAATAGTCCGAATGGACGCTCCTTTCTCGGTACAACAAACCATCATGAAGCAAACCATACACGTACCCCCAAAAAAAACAGAGAAATGCCTGTCCATACACCAGGACCAACAAGCTGGTTACAACAGGGTATCCCATAGCCAAAATTCGTAGCCATTCTGATTGGGACAACTGAAACTGCATCCCTGCAATAAACGCCAGGACTATTAAGGGATACACCCCAATAACCCAGCCATAAACATGCACAGGAACTGGCACTGCCAACACCAACACAAAAGGCAGCAATCCACCACCCATCCATAACAGCCGACGACTCATACCCTTCTCATTTATAGACCAAACCCAGTTTAAAATATTTCAACCACTGAAACAATCTACAATTTGTTCACTTCCAAAGGTTTTTGTTGACATTGACGCTTACTGAAGATACTTTAGTAAAAAATTCAGGAAAAATAATGTATAAAAAGCACTTATTGGGGCTCGCATTAATCGCCCCCCTTGCCTTTGCAACCAACCGGTTAAACTTTGGCGCAAGTATTGAAGTAGCCGCCCAACAAAGCTCCGGGCAAACTTCTCCAGAAGTTGCTATTGGCTTGTTCGCCTCCAACGAGGCACCTTGGGTTATTGGCTCATATCACTATACAGTGACCACAACGTATGCCCTCTTTTTTGAGGAAGCTGACTCTAAAATACACATAGGCGCTGAAATTGGTGGTGACACTCGCGCGATGCTCGCCATATTGCGCTCTGACAAGTATGGGGGTTATAGCATAGGGATTAACCATAGACTGGCCAATATTGACAATACTTGGATCAATGGCAAACTGTCATGCATGAAAATTGGTGGTGAGCCCAATTTTAGAGCATCTCTTGGCGCATCTCGGACCTTTTTCTCAGAATCTTAGAAAAATACGTAACAATAAAAAAGGGCCGCATGGCCCTTTTTATCATTGACGCCTCCTTACCGTCTTAAAAATATCATATTTGGATACTTGTCTGTAACCAGCAACAAAGCATACGCCGCGATACGGAGATAGAAATTAATCACCGCAACATGGTATCGGTGTATCCATCTCGGCATCTTGCCCGTAACCAGTATCAAGAAATAGGTTAATGGCACCAGCGCAAAGCTCACCGTTAGACATACCAAGTATATAGCCAGATACGGTAGCACCAACAACCACTTCACCAATGGCATAAACCTGTTAAGGTTCTCATGCGATGGGTTTGGGAGTGCTAGCTTAATAACACTGTCTTCCTCTTCTAAGCTGGGATACTTATCCGTTAAGAACAAAGCATAGCAATAAATCCTTAGCACGAATGACTGTAATGACTTGTTCCAGTGAAACCACCAGCTAGGATATTTTTTCCTAAACAATAATGTCATTGCAACTGCTAGGTTTACCACATACATAAACCACAAGCTAAATGCCACCAATGGCACAAACAAGAAATAAGCACCCAGTATGGCTGCATAAGAATATAACGTTGCCTCTCCCGAATTGCTTGTTAAGGAACTCCAAGAAAATTTTTCGCTTACCATCTCATAACCATTAATCGCAACGGCTGTTAGATCATAATACGCAACATCTTTTGCCTCGATAACGTTACCACGTCGATCATAAGACACCTCCTCTGTTACCACGTCGTGTACACGAAATGGATTAAAAGAGTGATTGGGCACAATCATTAACAACATAGCCACAATAACCGGCAATGCCAATAATGGCCTCAAAAACACACTTAAGCGACTGTGCCGCTCCTGATATGGAATATTTACATTTACTTCGCTCATAGCAATCTCCTCTGTTAAAGCACACTTGTTATAGGTCAAAAATATTATTTGACAGGGTTAATTATTATAAATCGTCAAAAAAACCCTTATTGCATAACAAATATTCTCGTGATAATATTAAAAATATAGTCAATTCGGTAAGGATATGCGCAAATACGACTTATTAACTAAGCCTGGGTCACCAAACACCATAGTTCTTGATGCCAAACGCGCCCAGATCCGAGATGATTTAGAAGCCCTCTTCTCGAGCCTGGTTGAACTTCCCCCGCGTTTTCTTTTTTTAAACAAAGCTTGGAAGTCTATCATTTCTAATCTTGCAGAAACAACCAAGCCTGCTCAGCGTAGCAGAGACTATGGTTTGGCACTCGAAAGCATCAACACATACTCAAACAAAACTCCATCACTACATCGGTTAAAAGCAACCAAAGCCTCTAGCGACTTGAAAGAAGAAATAGCAGGAAGGCATGCTCTATTGCATTATGTCAAACATGGTACTTGGCCCATGGGTTATGCCCCTAAGCTTATTAACTTCAAGTCTCACCCTGTCATTGCCGTTATTGATGATATGTTTTCCCACAGCAAGAACCTGACGGCTGAGGAAAAGAAACGCTTAAAAATGGCTCTCGAAATAACGCTCACACCAGAAGCCGCCACACGTGTTCACAACTTCATTCAGGCACAACACATCCTCGTAGGACGAGCCTCATTAGCCTACCCTCAATGGCTAAGCCTTACAAGAGGCCAGGTAAATTTATTGCGGCTAGAATTGCAAGACAAAATTGTGATGATGGCGTGCATATCTTCCCATGCGAAAAAAAACATCGTACAAAAAGATCTAGACAGTATGTTCCCATCGCTTGACAGGAACATGCATGACCTTATCTCTGGCTATCTAAGCGAAGGGGTTTCAGCGGCTAGCATCAAAGCCTTTTTGGTCGACGCTCACATAGAGACTCCAAGCCTACTCATGAGTCACCCACTATTTGAGCCTCTGTTTTTACTTCTTGGACAAGAAACCCAGAGATATCAACAGGACCTTGATCCGCTGGATGGTGACATTTCAGCACTTGAGCTCATTAAAACAACCCCAGAAGACCAACTACCTGCATTACCTAAAAAATTGGCCTCATTTATCTTTAGCAGGATTTATCGACCGTTTCTCCTGCCGCAATTTCAATCTTGGCTAGTAGAGCTGCTTGACCCTACGCACGCACCACCTTCAGCAAACGCCATTGATGTAAACCTACAGGTATTAATGTATGCCTGTACCCACTTAAACCGAAGTACTTTATCAGAACAAAGATTTGCTGATACCTATGGCTCTAAGTATAATCCCATTCCTCACATTAGTAGAGGCTGTAAACTTAGCCACTCTAGTCCCAAAGCGATTGCATACCTGCAAAGCCTAGGGCTTAGTTATAATATTTATACCCAGGTTAACTCTTTATGGAGCCACTGCTCTAGCAGCATCTTGACATACGCTGGAAGAGAAGAAATAAGCGCACATTTTTCCAGAGAGTCGCATGACCCCAATGGGCTAGATATTCGATATTCTGGGCTTCAGCTAGAGGAATTTCCTCTTGTGCAACATGCCATACAGAGCACGATAGCTCAAGCAGCACAGGAATTTCATGTTGACATCATTCCCTCAGAATTTTTTGGGAGGGAAGCATTCACTCGCACCACCCAAGACCGCCAAGACAACACGAAAAAGCTAATACAATTTATCACATCTCAAGGCATGGCTGTATCAGAAGAAGTCATGAGCGCCATCGATATGCATCGTGCGACAGCAACGATTTGTGCTGACTTTTTTCAAGAATATGGACAAAACTTCTACAGCTGCCTCCAGGAGGCTTATCAGCACAGCGCTAAAAGTATTGCAACAGAGGCCTTAGATTCTTTAGCTTTATCCCCTGGTGAGAAAAAAACCCTCGCGTCCATATTGGTCACAACGCCCCCTGAGTGTGTGCAAGACTGCCTAAACAGCATGCTAGACTGCAAGGATGAGCAGCGCCGCTCTCCTCTGTACACCAAAATTAGTCAATTTGTTTCCCGCCTTGAACCGATCATGTACATACTGCTGTCTCCCGCACGATCAACTTACTATAAACTCCGTGGCGCAAGCGAGTCTCAGCTACGGTTTGCACCCCACATAGAAGATTTTTTTAAGCGGACAAGGGCGCGACTATCTGAGCTATTCATGATTAAGCTGATAGACGGCACAACAATGCCCTGTGGTCAGTTTATTGAGGTCTACAATGGTATAACCAAGCTTTGGGGAAACACCACCAAGGTTGGCTCACTTGACCCAATTACAAAAATTTCTCACTTCCTAGCCATGGAACATGGTTGCACCATTCCACACAAAATGCTTGAAAGCGCTCCCAAAAAATCGACACTGCACATTTTAACATACAGCACAAACCATGCTGCAATATTGGCTATATTTTGTAAACTTAAACTGCCTGAAATTGAGATCGCAACACCACTTAAGAAGATCTTGCAAGATAACGGCCTTCTTGCTGAAGACAACACCATTCCTCAAAATGTTGCCCGCATTCTTTCATCATCAATTAGCTACTGCCCAAAAGAGGGAACATTACGCCTTAAACGACCAACGGAAGATCTAATCCCCAAGCTAGACATCATTCTTCCCCACAAAGTTTTCTCTTCAGGAATAGAGAAGGTAATGAGCAAGATGATGTTTTTAGAGGTAAATACTGCCATGATTAGTGCCTGGTGTGGCCCTGCTGTGCTTCATATGCTGGCTTTTCTAAAACACTCAGCATCGCTGCCCGCCCAAAACCTTGACCAAAGCGGCCCGGTTATCTCAAAGCTATGCGAAACGATTGAATCCCTCAACAGCTCAGAAGCATTAGCGAAAACCGATAGTGGATCCGCTTGTGTTGAGATTTTACACGCCGTAGCTGACCAAAATGCCACAAAAGGCCAGAATCCTGATCAGTGGCTAATCTCTGCCATGGAGCACTTAGGGTTCGTGGATATGGCCCCACAGTTTGAGCAACCTCTTCCTAGAATACTATCTGCTGCTCAAGGTTTTTTCAAAACCCTTCTTAAACCCGTGTTTGAAATTGGCAGCCCTTCTCGTAGCCCAGAGGAACAAGAGTTTGAGACTATCTGCTCATCTGGCTCCTGCAGCCCAGGACTGCTATCCATGCGCCTCATGTCAAAATAACGACCTAAGGCCTTTTATTTGTGCAAAAAGACGGTCAATGCCCACAGAGACTCCTGCGCAAGCTGGCATGTTTTTTATATCTCTGACATCAACAATGGGAACATGGCTTTTAGCGCTATGAAACCGCTCTTCTAAGACGCCAAGATCCGTTGTTTCGTGATATCCATTGGCAAGCTCACATCCGTTTAACAATATTTCAAATCTCTTGGCATGAGGGTATGGCTCAGACACAACTTCTGCTAGCGCACTCTGAGACGGGTGAAAGTCTTTTACCACAACCAAGCCCTTTAAACCTGGCTCAATCTTAGTGACCCAAATCAAATCCAGCCAACTAGATGTTTCTTCTTTTTTTTGCAAGCCAGAAGCATCAATGCCTTCTGCGTGGCAATATAGCTTTAGCGTTTTAACATCCATGTCTTCAAATGTTATGCCACAATATTGCTGATATAAGTCTTGCATTGTCAAAATGCAAGGATCTTCCTTGACGCCGACTGTGGCCAGCAGTGACAAACACTGCTGGATAAGGTCCTGGTCATTAATGCCAAGCTCATACCACTCCAGCATCATAAAAGCAGGTTTATGCCAATTTTGGTTTTGGTCATCTCGAAACACCGATGCCATTTGATAAATTGACCCCGCCCCTTCAGCCAGCAGCTTCTTCATCTCCCACTCTGGTGATGTATGCAGAAACCTTTTACCAATTTGCAAATCAACACCAACAGGATCAACCCCAGCATCTGGCACAACCGCCTTGACCAATGGGTTTGTGATCACCTCACAAATGCCACGATGCTTCATAAACGCCCTAATTTTCTCCAGAAAATTCGCATAATTCTGCAAATTTTGCCGTTTATTTTCCTGCTCTTGAAACATACTCTTCCGTTCTTGTATCAATCCGAATCACATCACCCTGCTCAACAAATAATGGCACCTTGATCTCAATCCCGGTTTCAACCATCGCAAGCTTGGTTCCTCCCGTGACTGTATCGCCTTTTGCATTTGGCGCACACTCGGTGATTTCCAACTCAACAAAGTTTTCTGGAAGCACTGATATCGGCCTGCCATTCCAAACAACAACAACGACCAAAGCCTCATCTTTGAGCCACTTCTTGCTCTCTCCAACCTCTGAGGCCAACATCACATATTGCTCATATGTTGATGTATCCATCAAATGATACCCTGACTGGTCGATATACAGCAAGTTCATCTGTGTCTCAACAACATCTGCAGCTTCTAATGTTGCGCCTGACGGATGGGTTTTTTGGATTACACGACCATTGAGCATATTACGCATTTTCAAGCGATTAAACGCTTGCCCCTTACCTGGCTTAACGTGCTCATTTTCAACAACATTATATGGCGTTCCGTCTACCATCACCTTTGATCCAGACCGTAACTGATTCACGCTTATTGACATATTTTTACTCAATTTCTCACCCCAACAGTATAGCTTGGTTGATTTTCAGTGTAAAATTTATTTTTTAACATTGTCGGATTTACACCCCACCTTCTTTTCTATATAATCTCAAAAGCTTAACTTAAGGGAATAATATGATATCTAACTTCTTCAAAAAAACGTCCGCCCGCTTAGTTTTCTTAACCCTATCAATTGCCTTGCTTGCAGCTGAGGATCATGCAATACATCACACATTTGTTAATCTCTCATCAAGCATTATTAAAATTTCCTCCGACAATGGCGACTTCGACAGCACTCTTCGCCCAGGCTCTTATCTAGGCGGAATAAAACGCGCTAGCGAAAAAAACAAAAAGCGCACGTTTTCAGTATCTAATCTCTCTAAAGCCGAAGTATACACCTTTACCGACACCGCCGAGACTTTTGGGTTAGGGCAAGTCCGCTTAAACATTCATGAGCATGGCCAGCCTAAAAGCCTAGCGGTAGAACATAAAGTCAGCTATCCTAACGATAACCAGACGCATCACGTGGTTATCCTAACTGATCCTAAGAATGGTTATTAGGAACAAACCTAACACCTATTAGGCCTTTATTAACCAGATAGAATTGACTAATATAAAAACAACCTGTAGTATTAGTCTATTCAGGGCCCATAGCTCAGTTGGTTAGAGCAGGGGACTCATAATCCCTTGGTCGTAGGTTCGAGTCCTACTGGGCCCATAATGAATCAGAGGTTTGGATGCTATACCGATACTCGGCAGCAGGGAATATTATTGGGATTGCAGCTTCTACCGAAAATCGGCCCAGCCCCCCCCACTGCCCTCAAGCTGTTGATCAATGGGTTATCTATCACCCTGAAACACTGAATCTACACATCTACAACCAAGATGGGACCATGGCCCAGCAATGTGGCAATGGCCTAAGAACTCTAGGCCTGCACCTGGGGCTGCCCAAACTAACCGTAATCATTGGTCACAAACAATTTCTCATTGTCAAAAAACACGGACGCCACTGGGTTAACCTAGGGCAAGCCTCAAAGCTTCCAGAAACACCCATCCCTGTGCCACACCACGCTGTTAACCTAGGCAACCAACATATCATTACCTTTGTCAGCGACAACCTGATATCCGACTTTCAAACGGCCTTCAACCACTTCAATATTAGCTTTATCAGTCAGCACAGAAACCAGATTGCCATTAGAACGCACGAAAGAGGCGTTGGTTGGACGCTATCCTGTGGAAGCGCTGCAGCTGCAGCTGCTTTTGTTTGCAGCCGCCCCGGATACAGATCTTGGGAGGTGTCTTCTTCTGGTGGCATTTTAAATGTTGAGCAACATCAAGGAAACTTATGGCTATCAGGGCCTGTAAAACAACTATGATTATTTCGCAAATAGATATTTAATCAGTGCAGCAAAGCCCATAACGTGGATCATCACATCCACAAACCGATACAAGCGATCGACCAATAGTGCCTGGAACCCGAACCACCCGCCAATTGGCGCCGTGGCTTCAATGGTGGCAAAAAACAAACCTAAAAACAGCAGCACAATGGTTAGGTCATATACTTTCATTCTAAACTCCGCTTTTCATACAATTCAGAAACTGTCTTGCAGTTAATACACTCATCTGCAGTGGGCCTTGCCTCTAGCCTAGAAACACCGATATCATCACCACACACCTTACAGTATCCGTACTCTCCTCTTCCCAGGCGATTCCGGGCTTCTTGAAGCTTTTTCTGAAGCTTCCTCCGACGCTCTGAAGCCCGCAGCCCCATCCTTTGGCTTTCTTCTTGTGACGCCTGGTCTAGGTAATCAACAAAACTTTCATTATCTTGCAAGCTTTCTTTAAACTGAAAAGACTCTGACGCCAAGGTTTCCTGCCAAAGTTTGAGCAAGCGGGCAAAGTACCGCTGTTGTGCTGACGACATATAAGCCTCGTCTTCCTGGCTCTCGTACCTTGGCATCCCTAAAAAATTTTTGTGAGCAACACCCATAATCAAGCCTCCTTTCACACAAAATCTTTTACCATGTTTTTGCCGCCCACGCAACTTGGTTGTATTTCTCTTGACATTCTTGCACTTAGAAGACAAAATACTGAAAAGATTGGCTATGTAGCTCAGTTGGTTAGAGCGCGGCACTCATAATGCTGAGGTCGGTGGTTCAAGTCCACCCATAGCCACATTCTGACAGGGAAACCAGAAATATCTCAAAGAATCTACAATAAAATAATACAACAAATCCAAACAGCTGTATTCCTTGCCAAACTTATGATCACCTTAAAGGGTGTGGGACGAAAGAATACGGACATGAACAACAGTGCATATGTGAAGTCATTAAGGGACAGGGAAGGGCTGCCAACGCCTTCCGGGGCGCTTGCTGTGCGCTCAGGAAAACACATGGCACGATTTGCCGCAGGGAAGTTTATTGTCGAGAACGAGGTTGATGGCATTGCCTACAACCAATACCATCACCCATTGCCTCTTTGTATGTTTCAGCAGTTCTGGCTCGAAACCAACCCATTTCCTATTAAATCAAAAAACACGTACCAAGTGGGCAACCACCCAACAAACAACATCTTTGTATCTGTTGAAACTCAAACGCACTGGCACCAGCTGTTTGCATCACACCTGTTCTTAGAGCCCTCGGGAACGCCCTTAGAACGCTGGACCCTACGCTGTATACCCGATGCAAAACTCAGCCAAGGACCTGAAGTATTTATTGGCATTTGCTTCTCTGAGAAAAAAGTTTTAATCACGGGAACTGGGTATGCAGGAGAGATTAAAAAAGCCATGTTTACCATCATGAATGTGCTACTGCCCCAAAGCGACATCTTAACGCTGCATAGCTCTGCAGTCTTAACGCCGTCAAACACATCCATGCTGCTGCTAGGGCTTTCAGGGACTGGCAAAACCACCCTAAGCGCCTGCCAATCCCTGAGAATCATTGGTGACGATGAACACGCCTGGTCTCACGATGGTATCTTTAATCTCGAAGGGGGGTGCTATGCCAAAACCATTAACATCACCCCAGAATCAGAACCCAACATATATCACGCGCTACGCCAGCCTGCAATCCTTGAAAACACCATCCTTAACAGCCAAAACCTCCCTGACTTTACTGATGACCGGCTGACAGAGAATACCCGTGCAGCATACCCCCTTGATCACATCCCGAACGCCTATCATCAAGTAGCCCCCCACCCGGCTGATATTGTTTTTCTGTGTTATGACTTATATGGTGTTATTCCTGCAGTGTCTCGGCTTGATGCTCTTGAAGCTTTGGCATACTATGAAACAGGGTACACTGCCAAGGTTGGCGCAACAGAGGCTGGCTCAAAAAACATATCGCCTGTTTCTAGCCCATTTTTTGGCCTGCCTTTTTTCCCTTTAAACAAAGCAACCTATAGCGACCTATTTGCCAAAAAAATTCAACAACACCAATCTCGTGTATGGCTTATTAATACTGGCTGGAGCGATGGGGGAATCAATGCAGGTCGCAGACACGCTCTATCACAAACACGCCGGATTATTCAGGGTATCGCAGAACAAAAGCTTCACAACCTGGCATACAAACGACACCCAGAGCTACAATTACAATACCTCTGCTCTCAACCAAGCTTTCCCCTTAACCCTGAGCTATCTCCTGCATGGACTCGGACCGCGAGCTTTAAACAGGGGTGCATGATCCTCAACAAGCTGCTTCGCTCGTGTAAACAGACAGTCGATATTGACTAATGCATAGGCGAGTGTCACAATACCATCAACATTAGACATGGAATGTCATGCTATTTGACTTTAAGCGCGCTGCTAACAGCAGCCTCCAAAGCGAGTTCAACAAGTTGTTACAGCTTTTTTTTGCTATAAAAAAAGAAGCCAGCGCCTCTTTAAGTTTAACATTTGGGGCTGGGTATCTAGCTCCTGCAGAAACACAACTTTTACGAAGGATAGCGTTCGCACTCACAAACACCGCTAAAGGGGTTAAAAACACCTTGCTTTTCTTGCTTTATAAAGGCTGCTTTTTACCCATAAAGCTGGCTTTATCTCTTGTCATCAGCACTCTGGATGTGTGCTATATTGTGCTCGAAGCAGGGCTCGGCATTGTTGCCAACTTATTGTATGTTCTTTTAAACAATTTGTTTATTCACATTGGCGTCTTACAGCTTGGCACTGCGTTAGCCACAACCATTCTTGCTGCGCCGCCAGCCATCATCGACCATTGTGCCCGCCAACAATTTAAAATTGGATTGGCTGGCATTAAACGTGCAGGCATATCATTGCTTCAATACCTTAAGATGCTTGTGTTCGCATTGCCCTCTTTGCTAACTGGACAGAAATACATGCTGTTAGACACCAGAAAAATGGTTGACCAACAAAGCCTAACAAGCAAAGAACATTCTAACGAGCAATGGATTATAGGCATTGACAGTTACGTCATCAGCGCGTTTAAAGCCACAATGAAGAGAACCTACCCTCGTTTCAACAGCCTACTTGCCAACATTGTCGAATTAACGCTTTCACCGCTACTTGTAACGATTAAAGTCGCTCAAATGGCCGTTTTCTGCTTATTAAGCCTTGAGTATATTGTACTGTCAGCCCCAATAACCTTATCCCAACTTTTCAGGCAGCCTGTTCCACCCAAGACAACAACTCCTGACCTTAGCGTTTATGCGCCAGCAGCTTGTGACCCTGAGCCCAAGCAATAACTTTAACTTGCCAACAGCTAAAAAAAATGGTATATTTTTTAACTAAATATCAAGAGACCGCCTTATGCAAGATCACACAATGACCGTCAGTGTATTGATGTTAATAACCATGCATACCGCCATCACCTTTTCAATGGGCCTGGTGTGACATGCCTACCCCTGAAATAACAATAACAGCGCCTGCAAGTGCCAAAATTGGACAAATTCTGTCTCACACCCCCTCTAAACCACACTTTCGTGTGCAAATAAAGGGCGGAGGGTGTAGTGGCTTTGAGTATGTGTTCGGCATAGACGACAACATTAGAGAGCAAGACTTTTCGCAAGAAGTTACCACTGAAACAGGGCGTTTTTCTGTTTTGATCGACGCCATCAGCCACCAATACATCCATAGTGCAACCATTGATTTTAAGCGAGACGAACAGGGCGAGCGATTTGTTGTATCCAACCCCAATGCCCGCGCCATGTGTAGCTGCGGCTCATCTTTTGCAGTTGCCGACCACCAAGACAACGGAGCCTCCCAATGACGCTAGTCCCCCTGTCTACACTGCTACGGCATGCACACAAAAATGGCTACGCCATTCCTGCATTCAATATCAGCTTTCAAGAACAGGCTCAGGCAATATTGGACGCAGCAACTGAAACGCAAAGCCCCGTTATCATTCAGCTGTCTACAGGGGGGCTAAAGCACGCCTCAACCTGGATGGTTGATGGGCTAATACAGCATATCAAAAAGAGTCCTTTGCCTATCTGCCTGCACCGAGATCATTGCCACTCTCTTGATGACTTTCAAGCCGCCTTAGAGCTTGGCTTTTCATCGATTATGATGGATGGGTCTTTAACCGCCGATGGGAAACCAAATGCTTTTGAGGAAAATGTGCGCATAACACAGCAAGCTCTCGACATGGCAAAATCATACCCTGCTTCAGTTGAGGGGGAACTTGGCTGCTTAGGCTCACTGATAACCGGCCTGTCTGGAGAAGAAGATGGCACGCAGGCTGCTGATATTTTGTCACTTGAACAGCTGCTCACAGACCCTTCCGAGGCACGTGATTTTGTCGCTCAAGCAAACGTTGACGCTTTGGCTATCGCCATCGGCACAAGCCACGGTGCCTATAAGTTTTCAGCGCCTCCTACCGAGTCTGTTTTAAACATTCAAAGAGTCTCTATGATTGCGGAGGCCATCCCCAATACACCGCTGGTTCTTCATGGCAGCTCCTCCGTGCCTCAAGACCTTTTAACAACCATCAATCAGCACGGTGGTGCTATAGACCCAACATTTGGCGTTCCTGTAGCCGCAATACAAAAAGCCATTCAGCACGGTGTTGCAAAAGTAAATATCGACACTGACCTCCGGCTGGCCGCCACTGCTGCTGTCCGCCAACACCTTAACGAGCATCCAGAAGAAATGGATCCTAGAAAATATTTATCCGCCAGCCGTGCTGCCATGAAAGAGATTTGCATATCGCGCTACCAAGCTTTTCGCGCTGCAGGCCAAGCCCCATTCATACAAAAGACCCAACATGACCCCTTTACAACTGAAGTTTCTTAAGAGCGCACCCTCAATACGCGACCTTCCTGAAGATACCGGCCATGAAATTATTATGGCTGGCTACTCAAATGTTGGAAAGTCTTCAATCATCAACGCCATTGCAAACATCAAAAATCTTGCCAAGTGCAGCAAAACACCAGGAAGAACCCAGCTATTTAATGTATTCACATGCCCAAACAACTCACGTGTGATTGACCTCCCGGGCTATGGTTTTGCGCAGGTATCCAGGGCCAAGCAAGCCAGCTGGGCAATACGGCTACAAGAATATTTAGAGCACCGAAAATGCTTAAGCGGCCTTATCATCATCGTAGACATCCGTAGAGGCTTAAGGCCTATCGACCTTGATATCATCGGCTGGTGTTATGACCAAGGGGTTGATTATAGTATCGCGCTTAACAAAGCAGACAAACTCTCAAGAAAGCAATGCATTGAGGCACAGCAAAAAATTTTACAAACAATCGAGATCGATGCCTCAAATCTTATCTTATGCTCTTGTTTGAAAAAAACAGGCATAGATGCTCTTCAAGCAAAACTGCGGAAGCAGCTAGACATTTAATAATTCATATAAGCACATGCTTTGCTTTTAGCGCAGCCTCAATCAAGAAGTTCTTGCAAAATCTTCATATTAACACTATGATGGCTATGAATTATAGCAACTGGACCTAATGACCCGGACATACAAAGCAGATATTGAAAGACTCCTTCTCCGATACCTTGCTGTATGGGCATTTTTCTCGGTTCTTGCTTGCTTACGGTCCTATTCACTGCCAGCTTTAGCGTTAGGTGGTTCCTCCGCATATATTGCCCATGCCATTCTATTATATAATCCTTTTGGTGCGCAAACCTTGTCTAGCCTGGTTAAGTCTGCAGTACTTAAGCATCTGGCGTTTTTTGGGCTACTATTTCTATCATTAAAGGTTGCATCTGGCACAGTCAACGAAGTTTTAGTAGGGGCGGGCCTGTCTCAATTGGCCTATATGCTTTGTTGTATGCTTCCTGCGGAGACGTCATGGCTGTAAATGCAAACGACTATATTCAACACCATTTGAAGCACTGGCAGTGGAGCCCTGTGGGCGACACAAGCAGCTTTTGGACATTCAATCTTGATACCATTTTAATTTCTGTCGTATGTGGGCTCGCTTTTTTCTTTACCTTCCACTACTGTGTTCGACAAGCAAAAGCAGAAAACCCTGGCAAATTGCAGGTTGCTGTAGAAGCCGTCGTTGGTTTTGTTGATGGCCAGGTACAAACAGCGCTAAACCAGCATGACAGCAACGTCTCCTCATTGGCTTTAAGTATTTTTATGTGGATCTGGTTAATGAACTTTATGGACCTGATACCTGTCGACTTAATACCTTTTGTTGCAAGCCATTTAGGCGTGGCGTACTTCCGAGCAGTGCCAACAGCCGACCTTAGCCTGCCCCTTGCAATTGGCCTCAGCGTCTTTTGCATGATTGTTTTTGAATCTATTAGAGCCCATTCATTAAAGGGATTCCTATATGATGTCCTCGCCCATCCTTTTTCCATCTATTTCTTTCCAGCCAACATCTTGTTCAGGGTTGTCGAAGAGGTCACAAAACCCGTCTCCCTATCCTTGCGTTTGTTTGGCAACATGTTTGCCGGTGAGCTGGTTTTCTTTCTCATCGCGCTGACGCCTTTTTGGATGCAATGGTTTTTTGGGTGGATCTGGCTTGGGCTTCACCTATTTATTATTTCATTACAAGCGTTTATTTTTATGACACTAACCATTGCCTATCTAGGTATGGCTAGAACCTCACATTAACTGGAGAAAAACATGACCATTATTTCTGATATTGCTTTGGTACAA
The DNA here is from genome assembly GCF_024259865.1 of Candidatus Synchoanobacter obligatus. GTDB lineage: Bacteria > Pseudomonadota > Gammaproteobacteria > Comchoanobacterales > Comchoanobacteraceae > Synchoanobacter > Synchoanobacter obligatus. The sequence goes on from NZ_JAKUDN010000002.1 coordinate 175,179, forward strand.
AGCAACACCGCTCTTGCTGTGGCCATCATGATCGGCTTTGGCGCCCTTGCCGCAGGCATTGGTGTTAGCCTTGTTGGGAGCAAGTTCATTGAAAGCGCCGCGAGGCAGCCTGAAGTTGCGCCATACTTATTTGGCCGAACAGTCATTATCATTGGATTTATTGATGCCGTATTGATGATCAGTGTTGGGATTGGTATGTTCTTTACTGTTGCAGCTCCTTTTGCCAACACCATCATTCAACAGCTTCCTTTGTTAAGCGGATAATCTATGAACATTAATGCAACACTCTTGGTAGAAATGGTTGTGTTTGCTAGCTTTGTTGGCTTAACCAGAATATACCTTTGGCCACCTCTTATCGAGATTATCGAAAAGCGTCAGGCTGATATCGCCCAAGGGGTTGAAGATGCCAAGCGTGGCAAAACGCTCTTATCCTCTGCTGAAAAAGAGTGTGCCGACATGGTCCAAAACGGCCAGAAAAAAAGCAAACGCATTATAGACCAAGCCGAAATGGCGGCTCAAGAAATCCTGGATGACGCTAGAAGAGCGGCTTTGAATGAAGAGAAGAAGCAACTCACAAGAGCGCAAGAAAAGATTGACCAGCAAGTGATTGCTGCCCATCAAACCCTTGAGAAAGAGGTGCTTGTACTTGTGAAAGCTGCGTTAGCCAAGGTGATTCCAAACCTCCCTGATGACAGCTTGGTAGATCCTCTTATCGTCAACGCGATAAAGGAGGCCTATGAAGAAAACTAGTCGCGCATATGCCAAAGCTGCTTTTGATACGGCGCTAGAAACCCAAGCTCTTGATGAGTGGCTGCGCCTCATTGAGCTCTTAAAAGAAACCGCGCACCCAGCCCTGAAAAACCCACAAGTGGCTGCTGGCGATATCTTAAGGATCTTTACAGAGGCGCTTGCGCCTACGGCAACACAGTCCCGGTGGTTGGCACTATTGGCCAAGCACCGACATATACATTTGCTGCCAAATATTTGCAAGCACTTTGTTGCATTGGCACAAAAAAAGCAAGCCATCACCCCGGTTACTGTGGTCACTGCCCGCACACCAACTGCTGCACAAAAAAAGAACATATTGGCTCAAATAGAGCGCAGCGTTCCCAATCAAATAGACTGTTCGTTTGTTGTTAAGCCCGAAATTCTTGGTGGCATACAAATAGAACTTAACGGCAAGCGCATTGATATGAGTATTGCCGCAACCCTTAATCAGCTACACACAGAAACATAGGTGAATAATGACCATTGAAACACATAACATTGCTAGCGTTATTCGCTCAAAACTAGACAACATACAGCTAGATGCAAAAGTTTCTAGTAAAGGAACCGTCATTACCGTCAATGATGGTATTGCACAAATCTACGGCCTAACAGATGTCATGTATGGTGAAATGCTACAGTTCGAAAACAACATCATTGGTGTGGCTCTTAATCTTGAAACAGACAGTATTGGCGCTATCATCTTTGGAGACTACTCAAAAATCCAAGAAGGCCAAGTCGTCTCTGGCACCAAAAAAATACTAGAAGTCCCGATTGGCCCTGAGCTTGCTGGAAGAGTGGTCAACCCCCTGGGTGAGCCGATAGACGGTGACGGCCCCATTGACAGCAAACTATTCTCCCCTATTGAAAAAATAGCACCAGGTGTTATCAGCCGTCATGCTGTTAATGAGCCTTTGCAAACAGGGCTTAAAGCGATTGATGCCATGACCCCCATAGGACGAGGCCAGCGTGAACTGATCATTGGTGACCGTCAAACCGGAAAAACCACCATTGCTATCGACACGATATTAAACCAAGCCAATGCATCCAAGCCGATCCATTGTATTTACGTTGCAATAGGCCAAAAAGCGTCTACTGTCGCAGGTATTGTGAAGAAGTTAAAAGATGCAGGCGCCATGAAGTACACGACTGTTGTGGCGGCCAATGCTGCAGACCCTGCAGCCATGCAATATATCGCACCCTACAGTGGTTGCAGCATGGGTGAGTACTATCGAGACAATGGCTTAGATGCGCTAATCGTCTATGATGACCTGTCCAAACATGCTGTTGCGTATCGCCAAATCTCACTGCTCCTGAACAGACCTCCTGGTCGAGAAGCGTTTCCTGGTGATATTTTTTACCTTCACTCAAGGCTTCTAGAGCGTGCTGCTCGAGTCAGTGCTGCGTATGTTGAGGAAATTACTGAGGGAACTGTGTCCGGAAAGACAGGCTCTTTAACAGCGCTTCCTATCATTGAAACACAAGCTGGAGATGTTTCTGCATTTATTCCAACCAATGTTATCTCGATCACCGATGGACAAATATTCCTAGATGAAGGTCTCTTTAAATCTGGTATTAGACCCGCCATTGATTCTGGTTTGTCTGTTTCAAGAATTGGGAGTGCAGCACAAACAGCCATCATTAAAAAACTTGGTGGACAATCAAGAATGGCATTGGCTCAATATAGAGAGTTGGCTGCCTTTTCTCAGTTCTCCTCAGACCTTGATGACGCGACTAAAAAACAGCTTAAGCATGGCGAGATTGTAACGGAAATCTTCAAACAGCATCAATACCAACCCTTGTCGGTTGCTGAAATGGCCATTAGCATGTTTGTTGTTGAGCTCGGACTTCTTGATAATGTAGCCAGTTCTGAAGTATCACGCTATGAACGTGAATTACAGCAGTATATGACCCACCATCAAAAGGAGTTAATTGAAGCCATCAACCAAAACCCCGAGTTAAGCCCACATGAAAAAGCGCTTTCGAAAGCGCTTGAAACATTCCATGACAATAGTGAGTGGTCGCCCAATGGCTAAATCACATAAAATTAAGCAAGTCATCAAGAGTACTGAAAAAACAGCAGTGATCACAAAAGCGATGCAGGTTGTTTCTGCTAGCAAGCTTCCCAGTGCCTTAGATCGGTTTAAAAGCACCAAGCCCTATGCTGATTTAGCACAACACATCATGGCACATTATAGCCATGCCAGTGAACATCCGTTTTTTCAGAAGCGTTCTGATGCAAAAAAAACAGGGCTAATCATCCTCTCCTCTGACCGCGGGCTGTGTGGCAGCTTAAACCTACAGCTATTTAAAAAAGCACTCCACCACCTTCAGGATCAAGAAAGCTCTCAACAACACGTTGTGCTGTCTGTTTCAGGAAGGAAGGGGCTTCAGTTCTTTTCAAAGCATGCCGATATTTTATCCTCCGTTGAAAGCTTGTCAGACAAGCCTAAAATCCAGCAACTAATGCCTCTTATTACCCCGATGCTAGATGCTTACGAGGAAAAAGAGCTAGACCGGGTTTATATTGCATATAACCAGTTTGAAAACACCCTAACGCAAACGCCCACCATTCGCCAAATACTTCCTCTTCAGGAAGAACCCAACGTAAAAAAAACAACAACATACCATCACGAACAAGAGGCCAACACCATTTTGGATATGCTTCTAAAAAACTACATTGAGTCGACAATATATAGCTGCGTTACCGAAAACATTGTGAGTGAACAAGCTGCTCGTATGATCGCTATGAAAAATGCCACCGATAACGCCAATGATATTATTGCCGACCTTAACTTAACCTATAATAAAATCCGACAAGCATTGATTACCCAAGAAATTGCGGAAATCTCTGCTGGTGCAAACCAATCTACAGGAGAAACCCTATGAGCGAGTCAACCAATCCACAGATAGAAGGCCACATTACCCAAATAATTGGCGGTGTTATCGACGTCACCTTCCCTGATGGACAGCTTCCTAAAATTCTCGATGCACTGCATGTCACTGATGCCAATTTGGTTTTGGAGGTCCAGCAACATATTTCAGATGCGAAAATAAGAGCCCTTGCTATTGGCTCAACAGATGGCATTAAACGTGGCACTGCCGTAAAAGGCTCTGTTGGTAAAGGCATTGAGGTCCCTGTTGGTCAAGGCTGTTTGGGAAGAATTATGAACGTTCTGGGTGAGCCTATCGATCTCAATGGGCCAATAAAAACAGATAAGAAACGCGCCATCCACCAAGACCCGCCTCCTTTTTCTGACTTAAACCCGGAAGAAGAGCCCTTTATCACCGGGATTAAAGTTATTGACCTTATTGCACCAGTCGGGAAAGGCTGTAAAGTCGGACTATTTGGTGGTGCTGGTGTCGGAAAAACTGTCACCATCATGGAAATGATCCAAAATATTGCAACCGCTAGTGGCGGGCTTTCCGTCTTTACCGGTGTCGGGGAAAGAACCCGTGAAGGTAATGACTTGTATCATGAAATGCAAGAAGCCAATGTCCTTAAAAATGTTGCCCTTGTTTACGGACAAATGAATGAGCCACCAGGAAATAGGCTGCGTGTCGCAAACACAGGGCTTACTATTGCCGAAAGCTTCCGTGATGAGAAAAAAGACGTCTTGCTCTTTATTGACAACATTTACCGCTATACCCTAGCGGGAGTTGAAGTATCATCCCTACTCGGAAGAATGCCTTCTGCAGTAGGTTACCAGCCAACCCTGGCAGAAGAAATGGGCGCACTCCAAGAGCGCATTACTTCTACAAAAAATGGTTCCATTACTTCTGTGCAAGCCATTTATGTTCCTGCTGATGATTTAACAGACCCGTCACCTGCAACAACATTTGCGCACCTTGACTCAACCATTGTCTTGTCACGACAGGTTGCTGAGCTGGGCATCTATCCAGCTGTTGATCCTTTGGACTCCTCAAGCAGAATGCTTGACCCTCTTGTTATAGGTAAAGAACATTACGATGTGGCCAGGAGTGTTCAGTCAGCACTACAGCGCTACAAAGAACTAAAAGACATCATTGCCATCCTTGGCATGGATGAGCTCTCGGATGACGACAAAAACACTGTCATGAGGGCTCGTAAGATTCAAAAGTTCTTTTCACAGCCCTTCTTTGCGGCCGAAGTCTTTACAGGCCAAAAAGGGCGATACGTTACGCTAAAAGATACCATTCGAAGCTTTAAAGGGATTATTGAGGGCACCTATGACCATATCCCAGAACAGCATTTCTATATGGCCGGTGACATTGGCGAAGTGATTGAACGCTACGAAAAAGAGAAAACCAATGCTTAAGGTAACAATCTGTAGCCCCGAGCAATGCTTTCTTGAAGGGGAAGTGACCCACCTCTCGCTGCCTGGATTGTCTGGTGGCTTTGAAATTCACCCCAATCACTATGACATTGTCTCTCTTCTAGCAACAGGTTGTGTGGTTGCGCACCAAAAAGACGCCCAACCGACTGTACTCTACATAGAAGCAGGCTTGGTTGAGTGTCAGAACAATACTGTCTCAATATTAATTGATGCTGCACATAATGCTCGCACAGCAGAGCAAGAAAAGCTTCTTGCCAAACAGCGACAATACCGCAGGGATCTTCAAAATCAAGAAAAAGTCAACTACCATGAACTGCTTAAGAGTCTGCACCGGCTTTCTGCCGAGCTACAAACCATCGAGAAATCCCGTCAATACAGGAATCGCCATTAATGATCAACACAGGGATTGTGATACTTGCTGCAGGAAGTGGCTCAAGACTCGGGTTTTCTAAACCAAAAGCTTTAGTTCCCTTAGCAAACCTCGCACTGCTCTCTCACATTTTGGAAAAACTACCTAAAAGTTGCCCCTGCTTTCTTATCATCAACCCTGCTGATACGCAACATTTTGAAGCTTATGCGCCACAATGCGCCTTGCTTTACCAAGAAATCCCAAAAGGAACCGCCCATGCCATCACAGAGAACTTAGAGCACTTCAAACATTTGTCTGCACTCATTGTCTTAAATGCTGATACCCCTCTAATTTCGTCTGAACTCATTAACCAAGTATTACAACAAAAGCCTGACAGCCTCGTTGGTGTTCATAGCCCAAACCATCCTTCTTTTGGACAAATGACGATTGTTGGCAATCAAGTAACCAGTATCATTGAAGCATCTGACAGAGAGTCGAATATCTCAGATACCTGTTATGCTGGCATCATGAAGCTATCAGCACAGTCTATTCAGGCCCTCACCAACATCCAACCTTCACCAATGACCGGTGAGTACTACCTCACCAAAATTGTTTCAGAAAATCGCAGTTTTTCTTTTCTCATTGCCCCCTTTCATGAGGTATGTGGCATCAACACACCTCAAGAGCTGATCCAAGCTGAGACAATGTATCGCCAACAAGTCGTACAACGATTGTTAAACAAAGGCTGCCATATTGCCTGCTATCAAAGTATGGTGATCTCACCAGAGACTCAAATTGGTGAAAGCTGCACCCTAGACGCCCAGGTTACACTGCAAAATAGAACAATCATTGGCAAAAACTGTCATATTGGGCAAGGTTCTATTTTAAAAAACGTACAGTTGGCAGACAATGTCACCATACTGCCCTACTCAATTTTAACAGACTGCCACATTCAAGAACATACGACCATCGGTCCTATGGCACACATATATCAAAACACTCATGTTGGCAAACATTGCCATATTGGCAACTTTGTTGAATTAAAACGGTCCACGGTTCAAGACCACGTCAAAGCCAAGCACCTTGCTTATCTTGGCGACAGTAATATCGGTTGTCATGTCAACATCGGCGCTGGCGTCATCTCCTGTAATTTTACACCATGGAAACCTGGCAAACAGATCACTCAAATTCAGGACCATGCCTTTATTGGCGCCAATTGCACCTTAATTGCACCCATTAAAATAGGCCGAAGCGCTATATGTGCCGCAGGCAGCACCATCTCCTTGGATATACAGAAAGAATCTTTAGCTATCTGTCGCGCAAAGCCTGTTATCAAAGAGTCCTGGCGACCAAAAATCACAGAAACATAACTTAAAGCTTACTCCTTACCAAATTTACAAGGCCTTCCTGGTTTGTGTTTTGCGCCTCCAATAACTCATCATCTGTTTGAAATTGAAGCTCATCGATTATGCTCTTTACTATCCCTGTAGGCTCCTTTTCCATATTGCTCTTGGAAAAGCTTGAGACAATCTCTACTACCCTCTCATCGCCTCTAGAAAACAAACCTACAGCATCTAAAAGGCCTCCTATAGAGAGTGTATTATACGCCACCTGTGCTTTTTCGTCATCCTCTCCTCTGACTACAGTGTAATTTTTACTGTGCAAATACATACACATTGCATCATAAACAATTTCTTTCCTAAGAGCATCTCCTGACAGCACGTCTGTTTTCTGAACCAGCTCGCCCTCTGGAAACGTCTCATCAACCGTTTGTGCAGCGGCGCCTCCACCTTCTGCAGATACTTGGTGGGCATCAGGTTCTGCGCCAGGCTGGGGGGCAGGGCTTCCACCTTCTGCAGGCACTTGGTGGGCATCAGGCTCTGCACCAGCTTTCGGGGCGAGTTTGCCATCAAGCAGTCTTTGGAAAAGCTGCTGACCCTCTTTGGACGCTATCACTTTAGCGGCTTTAGCATCTGCACCCACTTTAGAGAAAAATGATTTCTGATTACTCCTAAATGCTGCAATATTTGCATTATGCTCGACGGCAGCACGTAGGCCATCCCAGTGCACGCCCTTTAATGCCTGCATGTGCTCTGGTAGCACTTCTATGTCAAAGTGCCCTTGTGACGCCCTGTTGATCATCAAAGGAATATCAGAATAGGCCTCCATAACTGTATCACGGTCATCGAATAGCACGATGCTGTCATCATCCATAGAAATGCCATTTAGTGAGGTCTCTGTAATTCCAAACAGTGCCATTTGAGAGCCAGATTCATCTCTTGTTTCTTCAATACATTGGGTTAGCACACCTGAAGAGGATATGCGCTCAAAACTATTGGCTAATGAGACAGTGTCTCGTGAGGCTGCCCCAATAGAAAGTCGAAAAGCAATCCCCAGAAGTTGGCTTGACTCATCATATGTCAAACCTTTGATGATAGAATCTAATGGATATTTTGATACGAATTCAGCACCCAAATAATCTTCAAGCGCCTTATGCCAGATCCTTTCTACACCCTTGTCATGCATATTGTTTACATACGAGACAATAAAATGTGCTGCTACAGAGATATATAAACAGTTATTGCCCGCCCCTGAAACAGGAAGTATTTCTTTTGTTTTCATGCTATTTCCTACCTTATTAATGGTAGTGATAGCTCAAAAAACAAAATTGTCAGAAAAAACGCTTACCCTGCTGGAACCTGGAAGTCATACAAATATTTAAGACTGGGGTCAGTCAAAACATGTGATCTGTTTGCATCAAACGCTTTATTAAAAAAGTTTTGCGGTATCCCTGTGGCTTTGCAACCCCCAAGGTCTTCAGCTACCCGAACAAATGACTGTTGAAGCGAGGATCCGCCGGCCTTGGGCCGATCAAACACTTTCTCTATCGGCACAGATATCAGACATGCTGAATAATAAGCAACGGCACTTCTAATATCATTAACATATGGCACAACACCCGCAAGATATTTGACTAAAGATCTAGCCCTGCTATACGCCTTTTCGTCAATATAATCACACAAGCCACTCAGCAACATCATCGCCGTACTAAAGACGATCACTGTTGCAATAAACGACAACTGCAAATGCGCAACACCTAGAGCAATAAACGAAGAACATACTAGCTGTCCTATGCTTGGAAACAAGTCCTTAACCCAACGCTTGATGTTAATCAAAACAGCCGCCAAAACAGCACTGAGCGCCATATTTTGATAAACATGAGCCTCATGGTGCCTTTCAATAAGCGACAAAATCAGCTTTTCAATGTCAATTTGTGATAGTTGGTCGCACACAGTTTGTTTACTATCATCGCTGTCCGCCTGACTGTAAGCCACCCCATACTCTTTTAACAAATAGTAAGCTCCTCGTAAATCATAAAGACCTTTACCGACATCTTCCAAAATGTTCTGTTTCTCTGCATTGCTGCCATGGGCATACTTTAGCAGCAGATGCAGTCCCCGGAGCTCTTGCTCAGCTTTTACAATGCTTTCCGGGGTTGAGTTTGTGATTAATAACTTTTTGCGCTTATTTCGTAGGTTTTTTTCTGTGCGGCGCAACAACGCTTTTAAATTACGCGCCCTTTCCCGTAAAGCCCTGCATTCTCTCCGGATCTTTGGTTGTCGTTTAGCGTGGAGAATACCCTGGCTGACACCACGGTCCTCCTCTCGAAAAGACAATAAGGAGTGCAGGGCAACAGACAGCCAAGCGAGCAGTCCTGTAACCGCTAGTAATGGGTGTTTTGCGCCCAGTGCAAATACGAGCCTATAACACTGCATCAGCAAAACCATTACAACCGCAAGCACCCTTGCGAATACCTTTTTGGCTAGTAACGTCAGTGCATAATAATTAAACGCCCTTTTAAAATAAACATCTCTACCTTCAGGAAGAGCCCCGTCAGAATCGTACAGGTCGTCTAACTGATACAAAAAATCTTTGTAGTCTTGCTGTTCGCCGAATGCTTTATACATCGCCTGGTGGCTCAACAAGTGGTTATCTCCCACGTACTTTGCTTCTAGATAACGATCAATACTTACAGTGCTGTACTGGAATAAATCCTCAGCCACCCCAACAACCATGGAAGACACAAAAACTGCAGCCACTTTTTCAACACTAAGCTTAACGTTGTCTCTTGATGGCTGAAACCGCTGAACTGACTTCATGCTTAAGGCGTAATCTGTTACATCCTTTAGGAAGTGCTGAAACGCACTATTTTCATAAGTATATGCCAATTTGGCGCTTTCCCACTGAAACGTAGGAAGATAATGCTTTGCTGCATCAAACCCGATACCGTTGAGATATTTAAAGTCAACAGAAAACGATGAAAAAGCTTGTGTCTCTTCGAACTGGGCACAAAAAGCCCTATAGACCTCTTTGCCTACACGCCAAAAACCTTCTTTAACTCGCCTCATAGCATCTCCCGTACAGCAATATGTACTTCAAACACACCAACATTATACAAAAAAACCGCCTTATAGTCAACCCCCTTTGCTGGACTTCACACAAAAACACCCGGTCTAATTGCTTAATAAGGCGTAAGATATATCTCACATAGGTTTTCAGGGCCGCAGATACGTTGTTTTTGGCTTAACGGGCTGGGTGTTCAACACCTTATGCCTTTTGGCTGTTTTTTTGTCGCGGTATAATGGAGACATTACACTTGGTATGACAAAATGTGTGGCATTTTTGGGGCCGTGTCTCGTGCGCACAATATTAGCCCTAGTATAATAACAGCTTTATATCACCTGTCCTACAGAGGCTATGACTCTAGCGGGGTTTGCTTAGATATAGGCCAACTGCATGTGCAGAAAACAACTGGCGATGTGTCAAATTTAACACAACCGCAACCTTTTGCCCGTGTTGGTATTGGCCACACTCGGTGGGCCACTCACGGGCTTGCAAACATCAAAAATGCCCATCCTCATACCAGCCATAAGAGCGTCGCAGTTGTCCACAATGGCATCATTCAAAACTATAGGGCGCTAAAAAAAGATCTTATTCTACAAGGGTATCACTTTACTTCAGAGACTGACTCAGAGGTCATCGCACACTTAATGCACAGCCTTTTAAAAACACACTGTGTAAAGGAGGCCTTGATAGCTCTAAGGTCCTTGCTAAAAGGTCGATATGCTACTGCCATACTTCTAGCTAACGACCCTGCCATTCATGGCGTCACAAGCCATATGCCTTTGCTCATTGGTTACAACGATGACATGTGGTGCCTTTCTTCTGATGTTTCAGCGCTAAAACAGTGCCAGCACTATGCCAGAGTTCCTCCTGAAACCTCTTTTTCATTAACAGATCATGGCGTCAACATTCTCCTTGATTTTGTACCCATTCCTGATTCACCTATAGAGCCAGATGATCTTCAAAACATCACCCACCATGAGATCATGTCTCAGCCTAATATCCCCCACCTGGTTTTTTCTGCGTGGAAGAACACCCATGTGCCACGCATGCCTGACGCTCACCAGAACGTCCTGGCCCTTGCTTGCGGCTCAAGCTTTCATTGCAGTGAAGTCATGACATGCTGGCTTGACAACTTTGGCATACATTCACGTTGCATCCTAGCAAGCGAGTACAAACACCTTCCCGCCAGAGACCTGTCAAAGACGGTCGTTATTGTTGTCTCTCAATCGGGAGAAACAGCAGATACACTACTCGCCCTCCAAAAAGCAAAAGAGCTGTCACCCGCCCTAACCCTTGCCGTTACAAACGTCACGACAAGCACGCTCAGCAGCTACTGTGATGCCACCGTTCCCTTAAATGCCGGGCAAGAAATTGGGGTTGCCTCAACCAAAGCCGTTACAGCCCAGCTATTGGCTTTGTTTTTACTGAGTCAGCACATTGCACAAAAAAAGCCTACAGTCCCCGTTACGGACCTTGAAACCGAGATAAATGCGGTCTTAAAGCTAACACTTTCTCCCTTCGCAAGCACTCTAAGCCAATACCAGCACATTTTTTGTCTTGGATCCCATACCTGTCTCACCATAGCGAAAGAATTCGCCCTTAAGCTAAAGGAGCTGGCCTATATCCATGCAGAGGCCATACCCTGCGGCGAATTGAAGCATGGGCCTCTTGCGCTAATCGACCAAAAAGTTTTGTGCATCATTATTGGCCAGTCTAACTGCCCCCAAACAGCAGCGGTGCAATCTGAGATCGAAGCCAGAGGCGGAAGCGTTACCCGGATCCTTTATGGCGCACAGACCACTCAAAGCACCAAAGACACCATTGCGCTTCATGGCCGCCTAGAGAGCTTAAGCGTCATTCCACTAAATATCGTCTGCCAGGTTGTTGCATATGAGGCTGCTCGTTTACTTTGCAGGCCCATTGACCGCCCCAGAAACCTTGCAAAGTCTGTCACTGTGGAGTAAGGTGTTTTTAACACATGAATGAGACATTGTGAGCTTCATACAAGCCATACAAAACGTTTTTTCAAATGATGCAACCTTTTCAGGAGACGCCCCATGCTAAAAAATATCCAACTTAAAGTTTTAGACCCTCGTATCGGCCAAGAATACCCTTTGCCTCAGTATCAAACCGAAGGATCTGCCGGCTTAGATCTTTATGCCTGCTTACCAGAGTCTCTGGTTATCCCTGCAAACCAATGTGTCTTACTGCCAACAGGTATTGCGCTCTATATCAAAGACCCTCGTTACTGCGCTGTCATTGCGCCTCGGTCAGGGCTTGGGCACAAAAAAGGCATCGTGTTAGGCAACTTGGTGGGCGTCATCGATGCAGACTACCAAGGCGAGCTAAAGGTCTCTTGCTGGAACAGAAGCACAACACCCCAAACGATTGAGCCCATGGATAGAGTTGCACAACTGCTTTTTCTTCCAGTATTGCGCCCGTCCTTTGAGCTGGTTGATCAGTTCTGTGGAACAGAGCGTGGCGAAGGCGGTTTTGGAAGTACCGGACATTAACCCACCAATGCCAAATAATTCTTCGTGGTTTGTTCTGCAACAGCCTCCCATGAAATCCCTTTCAACTCAGCAACTTTCTCTGCCACGTAACGGGTATATCCTGGATAATTTGGCTTTCCTCGATATGGTACTGGCGCTAAAAAAGGCGAATCGGTCTCTAACAATAGATGCTCGAGCGGGATCTTTTGAGCGACCTCATGCAGCTGGTGTGCATTTTTGAATGTTACAATGCCCGACAATGAAATCAAAAGCCCTTGACCCACTGCCTTTTTAGCAACATCGTAGCTCTCTGAAAAACAATGCAATATCCCCTTTCCTTGGTATTTCTGACATAAAAACGCCATCGTATCATCTGTTGCGTCTCTCATATGGATAACCAAAGCCTTCCCTGAATCTTCCGCAATGCTTGCATGAGCCTCTAGAGCTTCCATTTGTATCGTTTTTTGAGTGCTATCGTGATAATTGTCCAAGCCTGTCTCTCCTATCGCGACAACAGCCGGATCTTTTGCGGCCTGTCTTAAGCGCTCCTCCCAGCCTTTCTTGGCTTTTATCACATCACATGGATGAATGCCCAAAGCCACATCAATGTCTGGGTCTTGGCCTAAAACGATCAAAGAATCCCACTGAGACTCTTCGACTGAGATTGTCAAAAACCGCTGAACCCCAAGAGCTTTTGCCATTGATTTCACCTCTTCCAGAGGCTTGTCTAAATAATCCAAATGACAGTGGCTGTCAACAATAAAACCCATCTTATAACCTCTCTGATACCGACGTTAATACCCGCCCCATGGCTGCCATCATCTGGCAGACCTTAGGCGGCAACTGTACTGCCCCTAAACGCTTGGCTTCTTCCCCATGCGCCTCTTCTTCTTCGATCATGGTCATTAATATTTGACGTGAACGAACATCTTCTTGAGGGAGCCGATCCAAATGATCCTTTAAATGATCTAACACCTGCCTTTCAGTTTCAGCCACAAAGCCCAATGCATATGAGGGCCCCGCTATTCGACTCATTGCACCAATTGAAAACGCTCCAAAAAACCATATTGGGTTACAATAGCTCAAGCGCCCTTGCATGCTTAAGACCCTGGAACCACACCAATCAAGATGCCGGAACTCATCAATCAGCGCATGCTGGTAAAATGACTGCAATCTCGGATCTGCTTCAAAAAACCCCGCTCCCAAATAGAGCCCCTGTGCCGCAACCTCTCCAGCATAATTTACCCGCATCAAGCGCACACTGTGTTCATTGTATGCTTCATAATGTGGCGTTCTGGGCGAATGCCCCAACACTTTTATCATTTTATCAACAGCATCAATGAGGCTATCAATCCCTTCAAGCTTTATCACAACAAAAATTTATATCAATTAATAAATATTACTCTAGAGATTGTAGCTTGTCTACATCAACACGAACTTGGCTCAATTGACGTATCCATGGCTGGCCTCCTGTCATTCCCTCAGACAAGACGCCAACATGTTCTTTTGCTGCTGATATATCAGAAAATGAGCCCACAACAACCAAAAACTTTTCTTTATTTTGCCGTGCCGCATGAATCACGTGAGCATTATCATACTGCTTAGCAACACGCATAGCTTCCTCACGATCCGGTGTGGCCAATACCTGCACCGTATATCCTTCACTCTTCTCCAGCCACTCACCTTGACTCTCCTGAGTCACAGACAAACTGGGCACAACCGACTCTTGCCTAACCGGTTCGACATCTACGATTGGCGCCTGCGGGCTAACAACCGGCTCAGCTTCTAGGGCCTCTTCTAGCGCCTTTTTCTCTGGCACAACCTGATCCTCTACCAGTTCCGCCAAAACAAACCCTTCTTCAACAACTGTTTCAGGGCTTTCCATGGCCAAAACCTCTTCTGCTGCAGTGTTTGCCGCCCACACCGGCTCAGAGGCTTGGTCCGCTACTACTGACTGATAACAGAAGTACCCAAACAAAAGAGAAAAGAATAGCGCAATGGCCCACAACGCATTGCCTTCACCAACAATAGGACTGCTTGGTCTCTTAACATGTCCTTTAATTAGCTGGTCCAGCATCGCCCCTGCTCTCTTATTTACCTGCATTGGCAAACCTCCTGATAGTTGATAAATTTTTGCACATGCTTTGCGACAAATCTTTTTGGACGAACTTACGCCACTTTCCTTTAAACGAGATAAAATATACGCCTCTGTTTGATCTGCGCCCCAAGCACGAATCATTCCTTGCGGAAAATCCCCCTGCACCCCCAACTCGGCCCAAAGTGCACGCACCTTAGTCAAGGCAGCAGACGTCCCAAACAGCACCACTTGGATCTTGTAAGGCTCTTGCTGCAGCGCTGTAAGGCGTAGCACTGTGCTTAATGCTTCCTGGCTCAAGTTTTGGGCATCATCAATAATAAGCGCTACCGCTTCTTTCCGCTTAGCAATAACACGTCTAACGCTGTCAATCTTTAGGTTATCCACCATATCTCCTGGCGGAAGCTCAATGTTAAACCGGCAGCAAATCATTTTAAGTAGTCCAGATGACTTTATCGTTTTGGTCGCTGAGATTAACTGTGTAGGGCGCCTTTTGTTCTTAAGAAAGTGCTTGGCTAACTGCTTTGCATGAATTGACTTCCCAACACCGGCAACACCCGTAAACACCAGAAGTTGCGTCATGCTGTCCGACAATGAAAACACTTCTTGCTGAGTAAATACAGCCTGAGCATTCGGCCCAGCTGATTTTGTCGGGAAAGGATTTGATTTAAGCCCAAGCTCTACCCAGTCGGCACTTCCGCCATAAACACCTGTCCTGATTGTCATTCGCAAACCTCAGTAATATTCAATGATATGGTATGCCTATGCCGCCACTTCCGCAACCCCTTCTCTGCACATTAAGAAAACACCTACTCAACATTGAGAAATCTCTTATATACAGCACTTGGCGGGGGGGCATAACAAATATTGTTTGAAAATAGCCACAAAATGCGCTAATTTATAGCACCTTAAGACGTAAAGCCACTATCATGCATAGTTTTGAACAAAAACCCATCGCAGAATATACCGAACAAGCTTACTATGAGTACGCACAATATGTGATTCAAAACAGAGCGATCCCTAAGTTAGAAGATGGTTTAAAACCTGTCCAAAGACGCATTCTCTTTGCAATGTCAGAGCTTGGCTTAAGGTCGACCAGCAAGCCTAAAAAATCCGCACGGACCATCGGGGATGTTTTAGGAAAGTTTCACCCTCATGGTGACACCGCTTGTTATGAAGCCATGGTGCTTATGGCTCAAGACTTTTCTTACCGATATCCCTTGGTTGAAGGGCAAGGAAACTGGGGTGCTATCGACGCGCCCAAGTCTTTCGCTGCCATGCGATATACTGAAGCAAAGTTGTCGCCATATGCCCAACTGTTGCTTAAAGACCTCAACCCACACACAACAGAGTGGGGGCCGAATTTTGATGGCACACTTAGAGAGCCTATCACGCTGCCAGCACGGCTTCCCAACATTTTATTAAATGGTGCCAGCGGTATTGCCGTTGGACTGGCAACCGACATCCCCCCTCATAATATTAAAGAAATCGGGAATGCTTGTATTGCGCTACTAAAAAAACCAAGCCTGTCCTCCCAGGCTCTGGCAGAAATTCTTCCTGGCCCTGACTACCCTACCGGCGGTGAAATCATTAACAGTGCTGCTGAATTAGAAGCTATCTATCGATCCGGCCAAGGGCAGATCAAGCAAAGAGCATCTTATCAAATAGACGATACTGCCTTGACAATAAATGCGTTACCCCACCAAGTATCCTCCAGCAAGGTCATTCAACAAATTGCTGACCTTATGATTGGGAAGAAGCTGCCTTTGGTAAAAAACTTGCGTGATGAATCTGATGAAAACGCACAAGTAGCTATTGTTTTAAGCTTAAAAAACAGTCGTGTTTCAGGGGACGATATTATGCATACTTTGTTTGCAGAAACCGATCTTGAAAAATCACATAAAGTCAACATCACCTATATCTCTCCAGAGAAAAAGCCCGTTCAAACAGGCGTCTTGCCACTACTGCTGTCCTGGCTGGTTTTTCAAGAAAACACCCTCATCAAAGGCTTACAACACCAGCTTAGCATCACCGAAAGCCGACTCCATATTATAGCAGGCCTAGTGATTGTTTTTGAGTTTTTAGACGAGGTGATAAAGATCATCCGTCACGAAGACAATCCCAAACCAGTATTAATGGCTCGCTTTTCGCTTTCTGAAGAACAAGCCCATGCTATTTTAGAAACGAAGTTAAAGCATTTAGCAAAGCTTGAGGCCCACAAGCTACAAGAAGAACAACAAAACCTGAAATCCTTGGCTGAATCTTTAAAACAACTTCTTGAAGACCCACAGGCGCGCAAAAAGCACATCATCAAGTCAATCCGACAAGATCTTGCTGATTTTGGGGATGAGCGTCGAAGTAAAATTATTGAGCGAAAGCCTGCCAGCCGCACAAGCATTCCCCAAACAATCCCCAAAGAAGCAATAACGATTTTGCTGTCAGAAAAGCACTGGGTAAGAGCAGCAAAAGGACATGACGCTGACATAGAAAAGGTTTCTTTTAAAACTGGCGACAGCTTGGCTGTATCCTTTAAGGGCTATACACATTGGCCCTGTATCCTTTTTGATGACTCAGGTATAGCCTATACCCTGGCAACACATGAACTACCATCAGCAAGAAGCCATGGCGAGCCCGTTACTAAAATGATTTCTCCCTCTGGAACGATCTTGCCGAGGATACTATGCGGGCCTCTAGAACAACCCGTATTGCTGGCCAGCTCCTTAGGTTACGGCTTTATTTCTTCTATTCAGGCGTTAAGCACAAGAAATCGCGCAGGCAAAAAAGTACTCTCCTTAGGGGAAGCCAGTATTGCTTATGCAAAACCTTTACGAGAAGTCACGTATCTGGCTCTATTCACCCAACAAGGAAGGCTGCTTATTATTCCAACTGCAGATGTTCCTTCCTTAGCCAAAGGGAAAGGAAATAAGTTAATTCAAATTCATAAGAAAGAGTTAATAGACAATGTCGATTCTTTGGTTCGTATCCAGCCACTTGCTGCTGATGACATCTTGGTAGTACACTCAGGCAAAAGAACCTTTACTCAGCCCCCTAAAGCATGGGATGCATACATCGGCACAAGAGGACAAAGAGGTGCTTTTCTCCCCCGAGGTTACCGTAGAGTGACCGACACAGAGATAGACTCCCCTAATCAAGATTCGATCTAAGCAACCACGCAAAATGATCCACTGCTCTAATCCTGTCCGTGAGTAAATCAATGGTTCCGGCATCATTGTCTTTTTCTAAAACCTCAATGTGCTCTAACATCAAATAACTCATTTGTTCATAGTCATGAACCAAAGCTTCAACACCCTGCCGAATATCTTTTTGGCTGGATGTAAACTCCTCTAAACGTGAAAGTGCTACAAACTCGCTCATAGCCGCTGGACTATTCTCTCCCAGCGCTCGAATCCTTTCTGCAATCACATCAATAGATTCACCTAAATCTTCATACAGTTCATCAAGCAGTTTATGAATGGCAATAAACGTTTGCCCCTCAACATTCCAATGAACATTTTGTACTTTAACCAAAAGCACATAACTGTCCGCTAACACATGCTTTAATGCCTCTACACTACTCAGACTATTGCTTAATGCCATCGCCATCTCCTAATCTACTTATCTAGTAGCGTATTCTAGTGCGTTTTTTATATTTGACAGAAGAATATCTAAAAAGGCTCTAGGCACTGGCAGAAAGCGCCTTTTCTTCTCTCCCTATCAGGCAGACGGGTCGCAATACTGATACAGCTGCATGCATGCCTGAAAAGGCCTTAACATGGAGCGCTCTTACGGCTGAAATAGTATAGTAATTACCCAGATATATCCCTAGCAAACCTGTCATTAATAGTGGGAGGCCCAAGGTTTCTGGCCTTTCTTCCCAACGAGAGCTCACAGCCTCAATAAAACTGGTTTCTGTGCACAAAAATGCCAAAACATGTAGCACCATCATGACTACTGGTGGTACAGCATACTGCACAAATGCAACCAAAATCGCAAAAAAGAGCGCGACTAGGGTCGCATCAAATAACTCAACAGGTGTCTCACTAGGCTTGGTCTCGCCACTCACAGAGAAGCCCGGGGCCTTCATCCCTAAAGGCTGGCGAAAGGCAGGTAGCATGATTAAGCCTACACTGACAACATAGCCTTGCATGTTGAATTTTTCAAAAATCTCTTGAGAAAACGCCACCAATACAGCCGCAACAGTTGTTGCCGCAGTGCAAACAAAGCCCCATACCACCTTGGGCAAAAGAAGCCATAAATTCACCACCGTAGATAAATAATATAGAGCATATAATGCTATCATGTATTCAAGAAACCCCAAGACCATCACAAATCCTCTCTTTATTATAAAATAGATATTGACGCTTTCTCAATGCGCCTGGCTTATCTTACGCGCTTACTAATGATAGATCAATGTTTTGCAAGCACCGCTATATATACAACATCTCGGCTATGCTCACTCGTTAAATAACACCCATGCTGCCCCTTGATCCAGCCCTGCTGGGGCATTGTGACCACAGATGCATCTTGCTGTTGAGACAAGAGCCAGGCTACCTGCTGTTCATTCTCCTCAGGCAACACTGAGCACGTGGAGTAAACCAAATGCCCTCCTGAAGACAGCTGTGCCCAAAGGTTCTCAAGCATCTGCCTTTGTTGCATCTGGTTTTGCAGATCATCTCTTTCTTGAATCGCTATTTCTGGATGCTTCGCAATAACGCCTGTCGCAGAACATGGCACGTCTGCCCAAATCAAATCAAAAGGCTCTTGATAATCATAAACGGCGCTATCCGCTTCAACAATCTCAAGCTTTAAACCTAATCGGGCATTATTCTCCTGTAACCGAGTCAAACGCAGAGAATCGTTATCTGCAGCAACAACCCGAGGCTTAAAGCCATAACGAGATCTGAGCATGACTGACTTGCCACCAGGCGCTGCACAAGCATCCAAGATCGCCTGAGGGCGTGCATCAGGTAGTAACGCTTCAATTTGTTGGTTAGCCTCTGACAAAACTGTAAACCACCCTTTTTCATAGCCCGGTAACTGACGAATATGACCGAAACGCTCCAGTACTATAGCAGGCCCCTCTTGCGAAAATGCCACCTCTGCTTCTTGTAGCTGAAAAATCATATCCTCTACTGAGACATTGTGCTGGCAGACCGCCAAGCAAACAGCGGAAGGTTCTTGCATAAAACGCACAATTTCTCGCCAACACTGATGATGGCTTTTTAGACGCCCCAATAGCTCTGGCCGCATATTGTATTGGATGCTTTCAACCCCCCTGGCTTTGATACGAAACTTTTCCTGATTCAGCATATACTGACGCAACACTGCATTCACGACAGATGCAGGCAATCCCATCACCTTGGACTGCTCAACCATTGCATTAACAAGCTTTGCCGTATTTGTCGAGGAAGTATCAAGCCGAAAAAAACAAATCATAAGATAGATGCTAAGAGGCCTTGGGCTGTTTTTTCGCAAAAGCTTATTTAAACAAAACTGATAAAAAAAATAGTTGCGCAATACGCCCAATCCCCAAGCTTTAACCTTCCCCGTATTCGCTTCTGTTTTATCCACATTGAAGGGCTTTCTCTTATATAACGTTGCCTCAAGACAAGCAACTGTTTCTTTCTCAGTCACAGCACTCATGACAAACTCCATCCAAAAATCACTGACAAAACTTTATGTACGATATACAATGCAAGCACCCCTGATAGATAAAGGCCAAAAGCCCATTTAGTGGTAGAAGGAATCACTGTCTTYCACCTTTCCTCTAAAGACCCAATAAGCATAACCACTATAGCCAATCAACATCGGCAGCAAAACCATACTTACTGTAACGATAAGCCTTAAGGCGCTCTCATGGGAGGCCAGCTCTTGATAACTTTTACTCGGTAGCAAATCCGGGTATAAACTAATAGCCAATCCCAAAAAACACCCTAAAAACATAAAAACAGCACCATAAAATGGCCAAAAATCGGCACCCTGCTTGGTTTGGTAAAAAGCCCATACCAAAACTCCCCCTGACAATAATGGGAGAGGCGTCAAAAACAGGACAGAATCACTAAACCAAATTTTTGCAATCATGGGATTTACCAATGGCGTGATAATGGTAATAGCCGCCAAAATAATGAATGCTGAAATATACAAATTTAATGACAAATGACGGGCCTTATCCCTCATGCTGTTGCAGGTTTTTGCAACCAGCCACCCAGAGCCTAATAGCGCATATCCAAAACAAAGCCCCATACCACATAAAAAGACAAACGGACTATTCCAAAGTACCTTACTGTTTTCATAGAGGTTGATGGCTTGATGGCTAATCTGTATGTATGTTCCCAAAATCACTCCCTGAGAAAATGTTGCGATCAATGATGATAGAAAAAACGCCCTAGCCCACACATGCTTACTTTTTTCTGCTTTTGCCCGGAACTCAAAGGCAACCCCTCGAACGACCAATGCGCACAACATGAGCATCAGTGGCAGATAAAATGCTGGTAATAGCGTCGAATAGGCATGAGGAAAAGCTGCAAATAAAAGAGCCCCCCCTAAGATCAACCACGTTTCATTGCCATCCCATAAGGGCGCAATGGTTTTGAGCGCTATTTCTTGTTGCTGTTCGTTAAAGAAAGGAAATAAAATCCCAACCCCTAAATCAAAACCGTCTAAAACAACATACATAAAGATTGCAAATGCGACCAACCCCAAACATATAAATGCATAATCCATTAGCTATCCCTTTCTGCCCCCACAGCATCAATTAAATACCCCAAAGCGTCAACCTCTTCTTCCTCAGCATGACCTGGGCCCTTTTGAATCACTTTGACAATAAAAAATAGGTAGGTTGCCAAAAAGCTCATATACAAAATAAAAATAACGGTCAATGAAAGCGCCACATGTGACACAGCAATGGGTGAAACCGCATCACGAGTCCTCATTAATCCATAAATAACCCAAGGTTGCCGGCCAACCTCACTGGTAATCCACCCACAGGTTGTCGCAACAAACCCCAGCGGAATAGTGAACATATACGCTTTCAGTAATATCGGATGTCTCACCAAACGCTGTTTGCGTATGGCAAATAAACCCAAGAAGGACAACAAAACAAAAAGCAAACCAATCCCAACCATGATTCTAAATGAAAAGAAAACCATTCCGACTTGAGGTCGATCTTTTTTATCCACCCTATCTAAACCTGGTAAAACACCATCGAAGCTGTGGGTATTAATCAAACTCGCCAACTTTGGAATCTTTATCTCAAAATGATTTTTTTCTTGAACCATATCTGGTATCGCAAATAATATTAAAGGCGCACCTGATTGCGTTGTCCAATTGGCTTCAATTGCTGCTGTTTTCACGGGCTGATGTTCCATCACATGAATGCCAACGAAATCTCCTAAAATAACCTGACCTATAGATAAAACTGCAGCCACGTACAAAGCCGGCAGAAAAGATGCCGACGCATAAACAACATCTCGTTTCTTATAAAAGTAATAAGCAGATATCCCCATAACCACAAAACTTGTGGATATCATACTGGCCATGAGCATATGAGAGGAGCGCAAAACATAAGATGGATTGAATATAACCTCAAGCCAACTATTGGCAATCAATCTCCCACCCTCTATAGCAAAACCTGCTGGCGTGTGCATAAATGAGTTTGCTGACATTATCCACAAAAGTGAAATCACAGTCCCCAAAGCGACCATGCATGTGGAAAAAAAATGAGCTTTTGGTGAGACTTTCTTCCATCCAAAAAGCATGATGCCCAAGAAGCCGGCTTCTAAAAAAAATGCAGACATTGTCTCCATCATAATTAATGGCCCAAGGACGCTTCCTGAAAAGTCCGTAAACCCTGAAAAATTTGCCCCCAGTTCATAGGACAACACCACCCCAGAGACAACCCCCATCGCAAAACTTAATGCAAAAATTTTAGACCAAAATTGGCAAAGCTTTAAATAAATTTCAGACTTTGTGTATAAATATTTTGCTTCCCAAAACACCAAAAACAATCCCAGGCCTATATTAAAAGTAGGAAACACTCCATGAAAGGTAATGGTAAAAGCAAACTGTACTCTTGACAAAAATTCAGTCGAATATTCAATCATATTTAATCCAAATAGCTCCCTACAGTATAGGGGAAAAAAGACCAAAAGACAAGGTGTGGATAACTACCCCCAAAACCGTGGATAACTATGTGGATAACTATGTGGATAACTACTTATCCACATTTTGTCCACAGGTTTATCCACAGACTTGTCCACAGGAAAAAAGTGCGTAACTTGTTGTCATTGAATGAAAACAAAAAGTTATCCACCGAAAAGTGGCCACCCTATTATTACTATTCTATTTTAATACTATAATTATAATATAAGCACCGGGTTTTGTCAGATAATATTAGACACATATAATATTGTAATGATTATTAGGGAATTAGTTGACAAGGAGAGGTTTTAGCAGTAATATTCGAATATTCTTAGTTAAGAGAGTGAGATGAAAAGAACATACCAACCTAGTAAGTTAAAGAGAAAGCGAACGCATGGCTTCAGAAAGCGTATGAAGACAGCTTCTGGAAGAGCGGTCATTAATGCTCGTAGAAGCAAAGGTAGAAAATCGCTTGCTGCATAATGCCGCTTCGAAAGGATCAGAGAATGTATGCGAAAGGTCAACCTAGTTGCACCCAGGTCCTAAAGAAAATTAAGCAGCATCCTTTAGAGATTGTCCACTACAACGCACCGCATAACTGTGGTGTATGTATTATCCCTAAAAGGACTGTCCCCTCGGCAGTCGTGCGAAATAGGCTTCGTAGGCAAATTACCAGTGCCCTTCATGTTGAGTTTAAGAAAGAACAATATGGTGGTGTGCGAGTCCGAATTGTTAGTGCGCCCAGAGACAATATTTCAGTATTTCACATAGTAAGCGAATGCTTGGAGAACTTAAGGAGTTAAAAATGGCAGATCGGTTTAAAACGTTTCTTTTACAGGCCATCGTGTTTGTGTTGTTGTTTCAAGGAGGCACACTGGCTTATGGGTATTTCTTCCCTTCGGATATTGCGCTCTCGGTCATTGAAGCGCCCTCTTCTGCCCAGGTAGGGGGTTCTCATTCTATCGGAGACAAAAAGCGCTATGTTAGAGTCGAGACCAATAAGCTATCAATGATTATTGATCGATTGGGAGGTCGAATTGTCCAAGTTAGTTTCCCTGAATATAGGTCTTATTCTAGTGATGCATCGATGCGGTTTTTAGAGGCGTCAAAAACGTCTGCACTGAATGCACAAGCTGGGATTGTCGGCGATGAAGCGATTTTGTTCAGAACGGCACAGCCCAGCTATAAAATATCAAAAGGAAGAGCTGTCGTCGCATTGCAGGCCGAGTCTTCTAGTGGCGTTCGCTTTAGCAAAGAATTTCAGTTTGATAGCGATGCATACTCGGTAGGGGTATTTGTTCGTGCAACCAATGGTTCTGAGAGAATGTTTACCGCATCGTCCTATCATGCTTTCGGAGGTGAGGCGTATAGCGATATTGAAGGCCAGACGGCCACTCCCTCCTCAAAAGACGTCTCCTTTGATGGTGAAGGCTCTGAGTTTGTAAGCGCTATTCGCGGATACAGTGGGATTTCATATACAACCAATTCGAAGCCATATGTAAGAGTTAAGTATTCTGATATGGCCTCCCGAGCCCCTGACCGAACGAAAGGCGGTTGGTTGGCCTTCCAAAAGCACCAATTCCTAGCGGCTTGGTCTCTTCAGGAAAAAGAAAGCTTTCAAGTGAAAAACTTTTGGAGAGAAGGTCTTGTTGCGGAAGACAGTGCGACATTTAAGCAGGCTTTTGCTTCTCAGGCGGTTTCAGCCAAGAAAGAACTTCGCCCAGGAGACAGTTTTTCTGAGCGCTCTACCCTTTTTGTGGGGCCTCAAAAGCATGATTTAATGGCAGAGGTTGATGGAACGCTCCGACTCACCTTTGATTACGGGTTTTTCTGGATGTTCGCAAGCTTTTTGCATAAAGCGTTAAGATTTATCCACACATTTGTTCCCAGCTGGGGATGGTCTCTTGTTGTGCTGATCGCAGCACTAAGACTGGTTTTCTTTAAGTCAACCCGAGATCAGGCATTACAAGCTGAAAAGCTGAATAAAATGAAACCTGAAAAAGACGCACTTGAAGCACGATTTGCTGGCCGCCCGCGTTTGGACCCAGAGATGAATGAAGCACGTTTGGCTCTGTATAAAAAGCACGGCATTCAAATGATGTCTCTGGCAGCCTTTTTGCCACTGCTACAGCTGCCACTTTTGCTAGCATTCTATGGGATGATTACAGCTGTTGTTGACTTTAGGGCCGAGCACTTTTTATGGTTGAATGACCTTGCGGCGCCGGATCCTTTCTATGTTCTTCCTGTGTTTGCTGCTGTTGTCATGTATTTACAAAGTGCTGAGATGAGCGTTAGTGAAGATTTTAAATTGGTTGCTCGGTATATGCCGGTGATATTCCTCTTCTTCGGTGTGAAGTTTCCAGCGGCATTACAGCTGTATATCGGGCTAAATACAGGCCTTGGTGTTTTACAAAATAAACTGTTAGCGAAAAAGAAAAAATGACGACAATTGTTGCTCCTGCAACAGCAATGGTCTCACAACCGATTGGTATTATTCGGTTGTCGGGGCCTTTGTCTTTGCAGATAATAAAAAAAATAACAAAACAAAAGCGGATCAAAGTCAGGCATGCGCACTTTGTTACTGTATATGATAAAGAGATTCTTGATCATGCTGTGGTGCTGTATTTCAAAGCGCCCTATTCTTTTACAGGAGAGGATGTTGTTGAAATCCAGATGCACGGTAATCCGTATCTGATGGAGAATGTGATCAAGCTATGTATTGGCTTGGGGGCTGAGATGGCACAGCCTGGGGCCTTTTCACACCGGGCATTTTTAAATGGAAAGATGAAGCTGGATCAAGTGGAGGCCGTTGCTGATATTATTCATGCAGGCTCTCTTCGAGCAGCAAAAAGTGCCGCATCTTCACTTGAAGGAACGTTAGGCACAAAGGTTTCGGAATTACAAGCTGAGCTTATGGCGCTGAGAGTGCTTGTTGAGGCCAGTATTGATTTCTCTGAAGAAGACATCCCTGTTATATCCCAGGCGGCTTGTAATGCCCGTTTGGCGTTGCTACATAGCCGTTTGCAGGCATTGCTGCAGACTGCAAAGACAGGGGCCTCTTTACAGAAAGGGATTCAGGTTGCTTTGGTGGGGGCGCCGAATGTTGGTAAGTCAACGCTGATGAATGCGATTTGTAAAAAACAAGTCTCTATCGTGACCTCAGAAGCAGGAACAACCCGTGATGTTTTGAGTCAAGAAGTTATCCACAAAGGGGTTCATCTAACATTTTTTGATACTGCAGGGGTTCGTTCTACCAGCAGCATTGCTGAAAAAATTGGTATTGAGAAGGCTCATGAGTTTGCAACAAAAGCAGATTTGGTCTTATTGATGGGAGACCATCAGACCAGGCCCTTGTCATTAGAGGGGTTAGAGACACCATCATGGGTTGTGTATAATAAAAAAGATTTATTCCCAGACGCTGTTGAAGATGCATTATTCATCTCCGCCCGTCATGGTGATGGCGTGGATGAGCTGTTGGATAAAATACTGGAGTATTTTAAGCTGGCTGAGCATGTTGAGGCGCCTTTTAGTGCAAGAACCAGACAGGTTGATGTTTTGAAGAGAGCCAATCAACTACTACAAGAGACCCAAGGTATTGTTGATGCAGAGATCGTTGCCCATAACCTGTGGGATGTTCAGCAAGTTTTATCAGAAATCACAGGGGAAGTATCTACGGATGATGTGTTGGGAGAATTATTTTCAGACTTTTGTATTGGAAAGTAGTCAACTGTTATTATGAAGCTTAAAAACTGGCAGAAGCAATTATTGCAGGAAGGCTACTCTTTGCCATTAAGACAGCCTCATCAGCAGTCACGGGTCTTGGCTCTTCCATATTGCTGGTGCGTGATATTGTTAAGCATGGCTCTGACCCTTTGGTATGTTTTTTGGCAACAAGAACCGACCAATCATTTTAGTGAGGCCCCCTACCCCAACAGCCTTTCTCCCGAAGGCTATATTCTTGAGCTCATCGAAGAGATTTGTCTGAATGTTCACGGCAAAAGATGCAAAGTCGTTACAATCCCTGCTGATGAAGATGCTGTTGGTAGCATGGGGGAAACCTCAGGGACAGCAAGCGCTTTCCAGCAGAGACCTCTGTAACATATTGATTTTATTGTGTTTTCGTGTTGTGGCATTATCATAAGAAGAATAAAGGGAGAAAAAAATGGGTATCTTTAATCGAATGATGTTGAGAAGCGCAGTTACAGCAACGGTTGCCTGGGAAGTGGTTCCTCATATTGCAATTACCTATGCAGCCTCTGCTGATGAGTCGTTAGTGATTACGCCAGCATAGTTAGCGTCATTATTGAAAGAATATGTCTTCAGGCCTATTTTTTTTAGGCAATACGGAAGCCACGGGTTTTAAAAATTCTTCGAAATTCTCAAAATATTTTTTTATATGACATTCATGCAGATGTCTTGCGCTACTGACATATAATTTTTAAATAAATCAAGTTGGCTGAAAAGGCATTTCTACCACCCTCCCCTACAAAGTGTTGATAATTWACGCTTTYATGGCATGCTTGTGAGAAAAAATAGAAAAAAGAGAAAAAAGAGAAAAAAATGAAAAAATTAAATCTTATTTTGTATACGAACTTTTATGGTGGGGCCGGTGATGTTGAGATGTTGACGCCATATCTAGCAACACTACTTACTCCACTCGTAGGTTCATATGACACTATTACAGTGAGGTTTTGTGGAACCGTTTCAAAGCCGCATTTGCAGAATTACGGGTTATCAGGTGAAGGTCTAGATTGGGAAATACTCATCCCCCAAGAGAAGCTGGCGTTAGCAAGTTTAGTTGGTAAGCTTAATTCTATCTGCTATAAGACAGTGGAGGCTTTAGGAGGTACAGCTCAGCATATTAAATATTTCCGAGTTAGTGTTTCAGATGAAGGGGGCATTGGGCAGGATATGGTATATACTGCCCGAAAAGAAAAGGGTTTTGAAGATGCCCACTTGGATGATAAAATTGAGAAGGTCAATAACTTGGTGGACAAGCGGCATGAAGGGGTAGACTCTATTCTACTTCATACCAACTCTAACTCTCTCTTGAAGAGACAAGCATCGTGTAGGCAATTAGGAAGTGTCAGGTGTAAACTATATCTAACAACAGAAGTGGGTTGTCCGGACTTTGTCTTGAAAAATCTTGAGGCATTGATCGCAAGAAGACATGCTCTTTCGACGTTATATCTTGCACCGTGCGAGGAGCAAATTTCTCGCCTACCCTTATATCTTCATGAGCATTCTACCCCGGTTCTGCCAGAGTATATAGCACATAATAGCGATTCTCTGCCTTGCGGGACAAAGTATTGTCAAAATCTGATGGAGACCAGCGCGAAAGAAGGCCGAGTGCAAGTGATCGCATACTTTTCTGTTGAGAGTCAAAAAACAAAACAGCTGGTGACAAATTTGATTGTTTCTCTTGCGCGTGCTGCCAAAGATTGGGGGAATCCTGTTGATTTAATTATGGCAGGAAGAGAGGCTCATCAAGAGGTATTAAGGGACGCGCTTGGTATCTTAAAATGTGAGGATCAAGCGGTGGTGTGTGGATTTGGAAACGGTCTACGCTTTCTCTACAGCTGTCAATTTACATGCAAGGCTGAGTATCTTCCAGGCCTGTCGCACTTGTTTAACTTTGCTGATATATGCATTGGGACAGGTTTAAAAAGCGCCCTTGAAGTATTAGGATCAACAGCAAAGCTTAAGCTTGTGCAGGCTGCAATGCATAATTCAGGAAAGGATCACATAAAATTTTATCAGGACTGTGTTAAAGCAAATAAATTAAGTTTGCAACGTGCATTAAGCAATCCCGAAGACTCTTACGAAACGTCTGCGCTTGAAGATATGTGGAGCGAAGCATTGGCTGCTGTGCCACCAGTCCCAGCAGAAGCTGGCGGTGGCCTGGCAGCTCCGAAGCCCCAAGATGACGGTAGCCTAGGTGGAAAAAAACCGTAATTTAGGAGGTAGCGCCTGTAAAGCGGCAAGCTTAAGGGCGCATTTCAGTAGCTAGGAGCAAGATTAAAAGGAGACTTTTATGCTTTTAATAAACTTATCAATGCTTGGTAGTGACAGAATCAAGCAGGCTTGCCAAGAGGCGCTAAGAAGAAACTATTCAGGTAGATTGGCATTTGTGCCAGTTTTTGAGTCAAAGGATCAGTTGATAAACTTTGTTAGAATACTTGACGAGGTATACCGCACACCTTGTGCAAGGCCTCCTCAGCTATTGCCTCAAGTTTTTATTGACAATCAGGCACAGCCGATTAGAATTAACACTCAAGAAACAAAAGAGATTGGTACCGTGCCTGAGAGTGAAGCATATAAAGTAGAGCAGTTTAAAGATTCTATGGTTGCTGGCTTTTCGTCTGAACATTTTTTAGCGTTGATGTCTGATGATTGCTTTAAGGGTACAAATCACGCGCTTCCGTACCTAAAGAGCAAGTTTGGCGACGGGTTTCTCGCCGATGTTCCCGAGTTAGGAGCGATACAGTCATTGGCCTGTGTTCCAGGGAGCTATCATAAGGATTTGCACTCCATGACCGCATTGGGATGGTCGGTGTATTACGGGCATCTTCAATTAATTGATGAGTTTGCCTTGCAGTCATCATTGGAACGTGAAAAAAATAAAGCCATGCTCATCCAGTGTGTTGTAATGGACCGTTTGGGCCGGCAATGTTGGCATGAGGTTTTAATCAGGTGTGCTCATATTGGTTTTGTGCCAGAAAATATTTTGCCAAGACTTTTTGATTCCAGTGTTCCTGAGATATTGTCTCGTCCTCCCAGTATAGATAAATTCAGATCGTATGCAGAAAAGAGGGAAGCTGCTTGGACGGGTCTATTGTCTATAACACCAGAGGATCACATGCACCCTGCCGTCCTCATGTCCAAAGCTTTGCTTGCTAGCGGGGAAAAGCCAACTTCTTGCTGGTTACCGTATGCTGAAAATCTGATATCAACGATTCTGCAGCAAAGACCTTTGGTGCTTAGAAATATAGCGCTAAGATTTTTGCCAAAAGAAAAAGTATCCTATGACGCTTTTTCGCTAGCTAAGCTTAAGCTGGGATCAACAGCCAAGCCCCACGATCAGCTGCTGGTTTTGGCGGAGATGTTGCCGACCAAGGAGCAGCTTGAGGCTGCGATGTTTTCGATTAGTCAGTATGCGGCCAAGAATTTTGGGTGGGAAGAACCCGGCATCGTCACTAATATTGTGAAGACAGCCTTCCTGCCAGATCTTTCTTTTGTATTAAAGGGAGGCCGGGTCTCTGTTGCATTGCCCAAAAAAGAAAAGTTAGATGATAGTGGTTTGGGAACAGATCCAAAAATCTCTGTCGTAAGATAGTGTATCTGCTTACCAATGTTGACAAAAGACAGCGCTTGATGTATTATTTTTCAAACATTTAGGTGGTTTGTTTTGTACAAGTATCCAAAAAAATTTGATGTCATTGTGATTGGTGGAGGCCATGCTGGTGTCGAAGCCGCAGGGGCTGCAGCACGAATGGGGATGCATACCCTATTGGTGACACATAATATTGACACTATCGGTGTGATGTCCTGTAATCCTGCGATTGGCGGCTTGGGAAAAACCCATTTGGTCAAAGAGGTGGATGCCTTGGATGGATATATGGGGCGTGCAGCAGATGCTGCAGCGATTCATAAACGGGTTTTAAATGCCAGCAAAGGAGCTGCGGTACAAGCCGTTCGCTATCAAGCCTGCCGTGATCATTATCGTCAAGCCATTCGTCAAATGGTTGAAAGTACCAAAGGCCTTGAGATCCTACAGTCAGAGGTTGCCGATTTAATGGTTGATGGGGACACTGTGACAGGTGTTCAAACCAAGTCGCAAATAGACATTACCGCAAAGGCAGTTGTGTTAACAACAGGAACCTTTTTAGCGGGTAAGATTCATGTGGGCTCGGTGACTCAAAGCGGGGGGCGTAGTGGCGACCCTGCATCAGAGCAGTTGGCAACATACTTGGGAAAAACTTTTGCTATTGGTCGCTTGAAAACAGGAACACCGCCAAGAATCGCACAGTCATCCATAGATTTTTCTAAGTTGGAGATTCAAGCCTCAGAGCACCATGCGCCTCAAATGTCCTATATGCATGATCAGCCACTGGACATGCCGCAACGGCATTGCTATATGGCTAAAACCAACGCTAAGACGCATGAGATTATCAAAAGGTATATGGCACACTCCCCTATTTTTCAGCAGCGAGGTGAGTTGATGGGGCCGCGTTATTGTCCGTCAATTGAACAAAAAGTGGATCGTTTCCCTGAAAAAGACAGTCATCAGATTTTTGTAGAGCCAGAGGGATTATATGCCCGAGAGATTTATCCTAATGGTATCTCGACCAGCTTGCCTTTTGAAGCACAACAGCTCTTTATTCAGAGTATGGTTGGTTTTGAAGAAGCGATCATTACTCGACCAGGTTATGCGATCTCATATGGTTATTTTGATCCACGAGGTCTTAAGCCCTCGTTAGAAACAAAGACGATTTCAGGATTGTTTTTTGCAGGCCAGATCAATGGCACGACTGGCTATGAAGAAGCAGCAGCTCAAGGGATTTTGGCAGGCATTAATGCCGCCTTAAAGGTACAAGAAGCAGATCCTTTGATTATGGGGCGTGATCAAAGCTATATAGGGGTATTGGTGGATGATTTGGTCACGAATGGTACCATTGAGCCATATAGAATGTTTACCAGTAGAGCAGAACATCGATTGAAATTACGATGTGACAATGCCCATTACCGCCTAACGGCATTAGGTGCAGAGGTCGGAGTGGTGTCTTCAGAAAGATTGGCGAAAACACAAAAGCAGGAAAGAGAATTATCAGAGGCGTTAGCGTTCTTGCAGGCCAATAGGGTCACCCATTATAAGAGCCTAAAAGCGCTCTATCCGAATGATGGCCCAAAGCTCTTGGCGGACTTGGTTAAACAGCCTCAAGTGCCGGTTTCTGACTTGATTAAGGCTGGAGTCATTCAAGAGGCTTCCCGTTTTTGTTTCCAAGAAGCAATCACTTATTTGCGCTATGAGGGTTACATTGCCAAACAAGAGGCACAAATAAAAAGACTAGACAGTGCGCATCGAACCAAAATACCGACAGGGTTTGTATATGCAGAGGTTAAGGGACTGTCTGCTGAGCTTGTTGAAAAGCTGCTACAGGTGCAACCCTTGACGCTGGGGCAAGCCTCTAGGATCTCAGGAATGACACCTGCAGCATTGTCACTGATTGCTATTTATTTGAAGCGCCATGAGGCTGTTTTATAATCTTTTAGCCAAGACATTATAAATGAAAGCGATCAGAAATCCGCCGATGAAGCCATCTAAAAAAGCCCATCCCGAACCGATTAAAATGCCAAGTGCTGTTAGCTCATAGCCTATATAGACTGTTGATAGCGCAGATACAAAAGTGACGGCATAGCCAAGATATAGCGCCAGCAGGCTCATTAGTATCACGCTGATGCTCCATGTAAGACCTAAGCTGATAGCAAAAGCAAGGGTGTGTAGTTTTTTCATCAGAAATACCTCTTTTTGTTATTGGCTTTATTATAGCACGAGAATAATAGTTGACAGTTTTATATGACAATCAGGCACTGCATGGTGCAACCATCAATTATTCTCACATGATGACACAGCCAATAAGTTTGTACGGCAATCAAACATTATGTAGGGTTAATTTTGCTTCGGCAAGGAAGGAGATGGTACCCGCTTTTTTGTTAGTAGGGTGTTCATGCGGGCTAAGTAAAAGAAGGCAGTAGCCCCGCAAAGTGGAAGGGATAGGTATGATAATGCATCACAACCAGAGTCACCAACCCCTAATAGGCGACCAGCTACAAACAAGCATATGCCACAAGGTGGTATTATCAGACAAGACGCTGCTAGAGTAAAAAGTGTGATCATTGTAAAGGCTATTTGCTTTATTCTTTTAGGCGCTTTATTTTGCCCCTCTTGTAATAGTAGCGCTAAAACGTCAATAACGAATCTGTTTATAAAAAAGAACAATAAACAGACCGTTATTGCGAGCGACAAAATGCCTATTACCCACCAAGCCGCTGGCCCGCCGCCCCTGAAGCCGTGCGCCAAGAAATAAAGGCAAAAAAATGCAGCAAAAGCTTTGGCCAAAATGGTGGCCCCAATAGCGGCATATAGAATGAATAGTGTTACCATTGGAGATGTTGTTGATTTGCTTTGCATAGAATGTTGCCTGTTTTTTTATTACTATGCCAAAAAACGGAAGAAAAAGCAATATTTCCGCCAACCCGGTCATGACATAAGGGGTGAGATGGCGTAGGGTTCGGTGATGTTGCGGAGAGGGTGGATATTATTGGTGCTGTGGGGTTTATCAAAGTTGGCAAGTAGCCAGCCAGGAGTGAATTGTTCCATATTGATTCACATACTGCAGTGTCCCAGGGTTGCGGTATTGCGAATAAAACAAAACCATGGATGCTGGGAGGTGGATGTTGTTGGGAGAGATTTGGGGCGGTGTTTTGAAGCCATGTCATATGCCTGTAAGCCACTTAAAGAAGGTCTGCGCTGTCGTATTATGGGGCGTAGGCTTGTGGCTAATGGCAAGGACGAATGGGCCAAGGAAACATTGTGATGCATTATTTGAGCAAGGATGTTTCAGTAACCATGCCGCATGGTATTGTTCATCAGGACAGGTTATAGATTGGGTGCAGGCTTTGTCAGCAAGACAGGTATATGCTGAGGGAATAAAGATTCAACAAGAGGGGCGGTACCATAAAGTTACGTGGCGTTATTGTGTTTATGATGATTAGTGGGCAGGCGACATTGTTTGGCCCTAAGTGGTTGCATATAGAGAAAGGGCAGGTTTCAGTTCAGGCTAATGGTATTGTGATATCAGGTTTGCTGAATGAGTGGTGCCAGGTGTGCGATAAGCAGTGTGTGGTGGATCATGAGATTAAAAGTAAACTGTCATTAAACATTCCTAGAATGACCTGTGAGGACTTATACATGGTTTTAACCAAAGGTGTGGAGGTGACAACATTGGCAGACACTTTGGTCTTTTCAAAGCCAGCCAAGGGAACGTGGGTGCCTTATCCGTGTTCGTTCCGTCGGCCTGAAGAGATGGCAGCCAAGTTGAAAGCGCTGCTGTCTCCTATGGGGAAATACGATCATATTTTGGCGGACAATGTCTCTGGTATGCTTTGGGTTCCTAAGGGTTTTTATGATCAGCATCAGGCAATGATTGAGGCGATTGATCAACCAAAGAAGTATTACAATGTCTATCTGTCTTGGTTTCGGGTAGATGAGAGCGCTCATTGGGAAAGCATGAATCATCCTTGGGAAGAAGTCCTTTTGAGGCTGTGGCAAGGACAGGCAGTTAACGTCTCAATAGAAGACCTAGTAAGGTGGCTACAGCGCAGTGACAGCCGAGGCAGTTATACGTTTCTATCTGATTTTTCGTCAGCAGTTGTTGAGGGAGAAGCAGTTGAGGTGGTATTAGAAGAGGTCATTCAAAGAACGAAGCGTGATAAAAAGGGTGTGCCACAGTGGGTGGATGTGCCCCAGGGGGTGATGGTTAACATGACCCTACACTCTCAACAAGACAAGGTAGCCATTCATATTGACCTGCAGGATAAGTTGTTTGACAAAAGCACTGAGGGCTATAAACAGTCAATGATCCAACTCAATACAGTTGTTGAAATGGAAGCCGGTATGAGCAAGATGCTCTCTGGGTTTTCTAGGCAGGAAGCCGTTCATAAAAAGCAGTGTACGCGTCCCCTCTCCGCTCTTCCAGTCATTGGGCGCTTGTTTTGTCATAAGACCAAAGTGACTGAAGAGCGGCAATACGCGCTGGTAATTGCCGTGCATGAAGAACCATCAATGGAGCATTAGTATGCAAATATGGCGGTCGTGTCTAAGGCAGTTTCCATTAAGAAGTGCCATACTCTTAAGTTTGGCGCTGTTGTTTTCTTGTAGCCAGGTTCTGCTGCCTGTCTTATTGGTTGGTCCTGTTTGGCAGTTGCTGTTGGCTTGGCTTGCCTTACATTTTTGCGGGCGGGTGCAAACAGTCTTATTGTTGCCTATTTGGCATCATATAAAATCAGAGATGGTCGGCATTGTGGATCAAAAAGATGATGCAGTATTGCTGTCTGAGGGTCAGCGAAGGCATTGTGCAGCAAAGATGCTTTGGCATATTGACGCGACTGTTAGATCAGTAGAAATAATGATGATGCAAATATTCCCTCAGGCTTTTGGCTTGGTGTTACGGACCGTGGTGCTTTGGCACTTTTTTCCTAAGCACCACCTTTGGGTTGTCATTGGCGGCATTGGATCTTTGCTTTGCATCGGGGTCGGTGTTTATTGTACAGACAAGCGGCGTGGGGGTTGGCAACAAGATGCTCACTCGTATGATTTGTATCATAAGGATATATTGTCTCAGCGTTTATTTTTAACGCCAAGGACGTTGAGGAAGAACCCGTATGCCTCTTTGTGTTTTAAAAATGCAATCCAAAAAGAGTGCATTAAGTCCGGAATGGGTGGCTGGATAGTAACGCTTGGGCTATTGTGGTGGATACACCCGATGGAAGGGTCTTTTCAGGGGCTGTTACTATGGCTGGGTTTGGGGGACCAAATTTGGGGGGCTTGGGGGGGCGCTGCTGAATATTTGGCACTACCAAAAGTCTCTTCTATAGCACAAGAGAAGATGACTATTGAGGCCATCTCTGCCATAAGGTGTGAAACGTTATCGATGTTTGCCAACAGCAGCCCCATTACCTTGTTGCTTCAACCGGGTGATACATTACAGCTTATCGGTGCAAATGGGAGTGGAAAAACATCCTTTTTGAGAATGCTACTGGGCGCTGTGCCATATAAGGGGGGCAAATTGACCTTGAATCATCTAGAGGCGGCACAGGTGTCTGTCAAACATCGGGTGGTTTTGGGGAGTAGTTTGTTATTGGTTTCAGGAGTCTTGGCTGATTATGTTAAGCCATCTGATCTTGAGCTGTTTGGGCTTCAAGCGGCTGTAGACGCCCTTCCGGCCCAGATAAAAACGTCGATGGCGCACATACAGGGCGCATGGTCTCAAGGCATGCTACAAAAAATTAATTTATTATACGCGCTGGCAACTGAGTCACCATTGTATTTATTAGATGAAGCGTGTAATCATCTATCGATTAAAGATGAAGTCTTATTTTATAACCGCCTCAGAGAGCACAAACCGAATGCTATCATTATCTATGTTTCCCACCAAATGGTTGCTAGCAAGCACTGTGTATGCGGCCAGAAGGAGGTGATATTTGGTTGATTTTAATGTGAAAAAACAGCATAATGCATTTAAGGTGTTAAATGCCTATAAGAAATGTACAGATATTTAAAAGATTTTATGCTTAAGAAAGACGGCCTGTGGAATCAGTATCAAATCCCAGGTGCCCCATTGCATAAAGGCAGTGGTCACTCTCTACACAAGTTGTCATTTATGTCAAATGATGTACGTGAGCGTTACCTGAAGAAAGATTATACGCAATATTGTGGCGACATCAAAGGTATCGCTATGGATTTTGTGGGTAAGGAGTCTGTTGGAGAATCAATTCGCTTATCATCAGTTGTGACCATTTTAAATTGCATGAATGCGTGGCACTGGGGAGGCGGGCGAGCTTATGAGGGGCGGAAGGATACCTAAAAGGCTCACAAGAAGAGGCGCTGATTGATAAGATTCGTGCTTATGCTGCCCTTCCGTTCTATGGAGACCAGATTAGAGAAAGACGTTTGGAAAAAGGATATTTTAGCAAGGACCAGCATGGTGTTTTTACGCAGTTTCGGGAAGACGTAGCGCGCCAGAGGCCTGAGATTCCTAGTACCGGTTATGCCAATTATCTACATATGCCAGCATCATTGTTCGGGCCTTTTTCTTGGGAGGCGCCTGAAGATGTGCATACGGGATTAAATATTGTTGCGGTGCATGCGCCAGATTTTCGTAGGAGGACCGGAAGCCAAAATATTGAATTCGCATCAACGCCTGAAGGCAATAAAGTTTTTGCTCAAATGGTTCGTTTTCAGTTGGCAGCAGCGGTAGAAAAACATTTACAGGTGATGAACAAAAAAACTGGCTTGGATAATTCGCTTGTGTTGCCAATCCTTGGATGTGGTGCTTTTCAGGGTAATGAACAATGGTATGCTGAGCAATATTATTATGTTTTAGCGCAGTATGCAGATCAACTCGAGCAGCATAAGACAAAGGTTCATTTTCCGTGGAGTCATGAGAGCCTCTTTCAGAAACAGCTACAGGCATTGGTTAACGGAACCGTGAAACCAGGTTTGACGGGCGAACTACACCCAGCTAATCGGTGCACGATGGCGTCAGCAGCCCAATCAAGCAGTATGATTTATTGGGTGCTTGCCGCTGTCGTTTTGGGCCCAGTGGCTTATGCATTTGGGGCACCATGGTGGGCTGCAGGTATCCTTGCTGTGGTGGTATTGCTGATTGGTTCAGAGGTTACGGCAGATGTTCCTGAAATACCAGCTGCGCCGACAGCCCCGCGTGTGTCTTCAGTACCTAAGACACCAGGTGAGTATATCTGCGATACGGTTTTAGAGCCTTTGGCTGCAAGGACGGAGCTGTGTTCGCCGGCTATAGATCCGCATCATAAACATGCAGATTATTTGATTAGCAGGCACGGAACGCGTTAGCAGAGATAAAGACGATTTTGGCATAAGAAAATGATAAAGTATGATAATTTGCTTGACAATTTCAGCCTTTTCGTCAAATATAGAGAAGATTGGGGCGTAGCCAAGCGGTAAGGCATTGGTTTTTGGTATCATGATCCCTGGTTCGAATCCAGGCGCCCCAGCCATCTTTATACAAGGATAGTGATGATTGCACTTATTTCAGGAACATCGCACGTCAGTTTAGCAGAGTCAATTGCAGACCATCTGGGCGTATCCCTGGAGATTTCTCAAACAATAACCTATGACGATGGAGAGATTGGTGTTCAGCTTGACGGGTCGTTTCAAGGACAAGATGTTTATATTGTACAGTCACTTGCAGTGAAGCCCAATACTTATCTTGTAGAGCTATTGTTGTTGATTGATGCCGCTAAGCGTTTGGGGGCAAAGAAGGTGACTGCGATTATTCCTTATTTGGCGTATATGCGACAAGATCGTGTCGAAAATCATCATGCCTACTCTGCTTCTGTTGTTGCTCAGGTGATTTCTCAAGCCGTTGATGCGGTTRTTTTGGTGGAGCCACATGTGCAGCAAATCAGTGGTTTTTTTACTGTTCCAGTATATGAAGTTTCTACGGCGCATTTAATAAAACAGCATATTAAGATGAGAACATTTGATTCATTGGTTCTGGTTTCTCCAGATATTGGGGGGATGAAGCGTGTGGAGCAAGTAAAGCCAGAACAAGATACGCCTATTGCAATGGTCGAAAAAGTCAGGACAGAAGACGATGTTCAAATGCTACAAATCTTGGGCGATATCGCAGGTAGAGACTGTGTGATTATTGATGACTTGGTGGCATCGGGGCATACCCTTCAGAAAGCAGCGCAGCGTTTAAAACAACAAGGTGCCAATCGTGTTGTGGCATATGTCACTCATGCGGTGCTTCCAGGGGCTGTGAGCCATATTCTGGCAACATCGGATATTGATGCACTGGTTACGTTTGACACCGTTGCAGGGATTCCAGAAACTTTTGAGAAACTTTCGGTGGGAGAGGATATAGGTCGTCTGGTTCAGGGGTTAGATGCTGGCGGTTATTAAGTGCTTTGTGAAGGGGAATAAAGGGGGATCATATGGAAGGCCTTGGTCAAAAAAAGACCATGAGCCGGCATATACGAATTCACATACACTATTAGATGAAACAGAGCACTCTCGTGCAAAGGTCCTACACGTTGAGTTGGTTCGCTTTGCGGACGAGTTGGGACGGCGTGTGGATGTCGGCGAGACGACTTATTACTTGAGATACGGTTTCAACTGTTTGCAGATGAAGCCTGGGTATTATGCCATATCAACCATTAAAAAGGCTGGGTTATTTGGCTGGTCGGTTCGACTAAGGGGGTTAAAGTATGGTCGTAAGTCAGGTGAGTTTCAGATGCCTCGCGGCGGTATCATGGTCGCAAGAAAACCGGCGGTTTGTCTTGGAACGCTTTGCTTTAGATTTAAGGGACTCCATCTTGGTGGATACAAACATACCCAAGCATCCCCAAAGTTTTTTGATGTGACCAGGCACTTTGAGATAAAATCAATGTTGTTACAAACCTTCCAACAAAAAAAACAGGCAGTTTGTTGCGTTTTCAGAGGGAGAATTCTTTCCTGTGGGCAGTACGTATCAAACAAAATAACATTTCTGGGTAAAAAAATCTGTCAACGTAAAAATACTGGCTAACATAAGCTACTTAAATGGAGGTAGTATATGAATCTTAAGGTAGAAAGTAGATCACAAGTTGGTAGTCGTCAGTGTCGTCGGTTACGACAATCCGGGCATTATCCAGCGGTTGTTTATGGGCATGGGAAGCCATCACGAAGTTTTCAGGTGAGCATGTCACATATGGATGTTTTTATGAAGTCACACCCAGTTAAATCACAGATATTTTCAATTGAGCTTGAAAAAGACACGATGGATGTTTTGGTAAGAGACATACGTCGCTCAACATCAACCAATCAAATTCAGCATATTGACTTTTTTGAGATATCTAAAAACAAAGAGTTGGTGGTTAATGTTCCGTTCTCGTTTTCACACGAAGCCGATGCAGTGGGGGTTAGGGAAGGCGGCGTCATTGACCATGTTGTGACTGAAATAGCCATTAAAGTGTTACCAAAGAATCTGCCTGAGAATATTCTGGTGGACATTGAGGCGCTTGGAATTGGCCAGTCAATTCATTTAAGTGAGTTGACATTGCCAAAGGGGTGTGTTTTAGACAAAGCCATTAGTGAAGACTATGATCCGCTCGTCGTTAGCATTCATGCACCAAAAGTTGTGGTTGAAGAGGATGTTGAGACAGCAGCGGCTGACGATAATGACTCTGAGCCTGAAGAAGCAGAACAGGCAGAGGGCGCTGATGGATAAGGTGTCTCTTAAGGCATGATTGACATGAGCATGTTTTTGGAATATAGAGGGCGCCATGATTTCTGGCGCCCTATACTTTTTGAGCGACCGCACTCAATGTCTGAATCTTTCATTAACAGTCATGTGCTATATGAATCGCCTCTGATATATAAGTCGTGATGTTTTATGAGGCTATGCTATAATTCAATGATTTATAGATTGATAGGTGGGCATGAAAATACTCTCTGGCTTAGGAAACCCTGGACGCTCTTATGAAAATGATCGACACAATGTGGGTTATTGGTTGATAGATGCGTTGATCGAGGCGCATGGTTTGACAGCAAAGGAAAAACCAAATTATTACGTTTATATTTGGCAGCATGATTATGGCAAAACATATCTGCTTAAGTCGAAGCAATATATGAACGATTCAGGACTGGCATTGCGGCAGTTGATGCAGTTTTATAAAATACCAGTAGAAGATGTTTGGGTTGCGTATGACGATATGGACTTTTATCCAGGCTGCTCTCGGGTAAAAAAACAAGGTGGTGCTGGAGGCCATAATGGCATTAAAAGTATTATCTCTCATGTTGGGCCAAGTTTTAATCGATTGCGTGTTGGTGTTGGTAGACCAAAAGATGCTGCTGAAGTGAAGCAGTATGTTCTGGCCTCCCCTTCTAGAGATGATAGAGAGAAGATTGAAGAGAATATCGATTTTGTGCTAAAGCATATTAACTTGCTGCTGCAAGGCAAGTATGCAAGTTTTACTGAGATTTTGCATTCAACCTACAAAGCTACTTAAACATGATACCCCTCAATAGCTATGCATACTCTATGCTGCTTTTTGAAGGATGCTAGTTGGATAGTTATTGTGTAGGGCCAGCAAAGGGGCTATAGGCTCTTGCATGCTCGCTTACGTAAGAAGCGGCGGCCTTAGAGGCATTGGCCAATGTCTCAGGAATAATGGGTAAAATACGTGTTTGTATTGCTTGGCATGAATAAGAGACAGGGCTTAGTAGCCAGCTCAGTCCTGCACAAGCGTATTCCCATAACATCCATAGGAAGCTCGGTGAGCTTTTTGCGTCATTGGAATTGTCGTTTTGCGTTTTTCCAGGTTCTTTTGTTGCGCCCTCAGGAGCGCTATGCTTCTCTTCTTGTTCCTGTTTTTTAGTAGACTCAATTGTGGCTTGAGCGGTTTGTCCAAATAGTTTTGTCATGCTGCTAAGCATATCATGCATGGCTTGTCGTTGTGCTTCTTGTTCCTGTTTTTTAGCAGACTCAATTGTGGCTTGAGCGGTTTGTCCAAATAGTTTTGTCATGCTGCTAAGCATGTCCTGCATCTCTTGTCGTTGCGCAGCTTTAACTGCAGCCATGGCTTTTTCTTTGTCATATACCTGGATTGCTAAGGGGTTCAGATCAGTCGGTGGTTTTTTCCATACGGGAACTTGCACCGCTGGCAGGGCCCCCTCTGCTGCTCCGGCAGAAGCCGTGTCTACAGGCTTGGCCTCCGCTGTGTCTTCGAATGATTTTACGCTTCTTCTGCTGTTAGGAGCGTTGAGATGATGTTCTAGTAGCGTTACATAGTGATCCTGGGCTGACATCTTACATTCTTTTGTCGCGGCAAAGCATCTCCATAAATTATATTCGAGGTTGTCATTGCTTGTTTTTTTGAATAGAGCTTTAGGATCAGAAAAGACAGCATTGTCAATTTCCAGAGCTTTTGCAATAACTAAAAGAGGTCGATCGCTAGCTCGCATCGTAGCTATGGACATCGCTTTTTTTAGCTGCTTGCCGGTTGGGACAAGCTCTGACCAAATTCCATGTGTGCTTGAAGCCAAGGGGCCGCCGCGTGAGAGAACCTTTGCAATAATGATGGCAAGGGTTCTTTGTGGTTGTGTGTTATCAGGAGCTGAAGAGATAAGGTCTGCAATTTCCTTAAGCTTTGTTTTGTATAGGTTGATGGTATGATAAGATGAGAATCCGGGGATAAAAGGGCTTAAAATTTTTTGCAACTCAGTCAGGATCTGTTTGGCAGCCGGCATGGGGCCGCTTTGCTCCACGATTTTGTTTAATGTGTCTAAGTCTTTTAGAGAGGACTTTAGTTTTGCCAACTGTGAGGTAAGCGCT
Source organism: Candidatus Synchoanobacter obligatus (assembly GCF_024259865.1). Classification (GTDB taxonomy): domain Bacteria; phylum Pseudomonadota; class Gammaproteobacteria; order Comchoanobacterales; family Comchoanobacteraceae; genus Synchoanobacter; species Synchoanobacter obligatus. The sequence continues at coordinate 216,881 of NZ_JAKUDN010000002.1, forward strand.
TCAGGTAATGTTTTCTCAAAGGCTGGTGTGTTTATGGACCTCCAGGCGTTTAGTTGGCGCAGCTTTGTGTCATCTGGAGGGCTCTTTTGAGAGAAGGCCTGTTTGAGTAAAAGCTCGGTTTTGTGTGGCTCGTCCTCTGTGTTCTCGGTAAAGAGCAAAAATCCGAGGACAACATGTGCGATATGGTGCCGGTTATTGCGGTCAAAGAACGGTAGTGAGGCGATTTTGTCAGGGTGAAACTGTGTCGGCTTAGGATATCCAGAGCTCTCAATAAGCGCTGTTTGAAGCGTTTCTTGGACTTCTAATAAGAACGGAATATCTTCGGCAGCAAAAGCGCTAACGATATCAGAGATTAGCGAAGCGGTGTCATTGTTTGACAGCTGTAGCATATGGCTGATGATGACAAAGTGTCGTGAAAAGCTTTGAGTTGCAATTAAGTGCCCCCATAGTCCACTAATATCCCCCCCTTCTGTTAATGTCAGAGGCTTTTCGATCCATATATCCCAGTATGCTGTTTTCGTGTGCTGGGAAAATGTATCCATAGATTTTAGTTTGGGTGTCCTTGTTTGCATCTCTTCCTCAGGTTTTTTAGCACAATACCACGATATGGCTTTTATATCAAAATCTACTACAAGTGAAAAATGTTCGAGGGTTTGTTTTTGTCGAGATGGTTGCATTTTTTGAGATCTAGCAGTATTATAAGCATAAGTCTTTAAATAAAGAGAGAAAATTATGGCATTAAGTTGTGGTATCGTTGGGTTGCCAAATGTAGGTAAGTCTACCCTTTTCAACGCATTAACAAAGAATATGATTCCTGCAGAGAATTACCCGTTTTGTACCATTGAGCCGAATGAGGGGGTCGTGCTGGTGCCAGACAGTCGGCTTAAAGCTATCAATGCCTTGGTCCCTACTCAAAAGGTATTGCCTACAGCAATGAAGTTTGTAGATATTGCGGGGCTGGTAAAGGGAGCGTCAGAAGGTGAAGGCTTGGGGAATAAGTTTTTGGGGCATATTCGTCAGGTGAATGCCATCATTCATGTGGTCAGGTGCTTTGAAAGTGTTGATGTTGTCCATGTAGACAATCGGGTGGACCCTGTCAGCGACATTGCAACCATTGAGTTTGAGTTGTGTCTTGCGGATATTGAGATTGCAGAAAGAGCCAAAGTCAAAGCGAAAAAACAAAACTCACCTCAGATTATGCAGGCATGGGATGATATTATTCAGGCTTTAACCAGCCAAGAATTTTTGAGGCAGGATACCTTATCTGGTGATGCTTGGGATCTTTGTCAAACTCACCAACTTTTGATGGCAAAGCCAATGTTTTATTTGGCCAATTGTGATGAAAGCTTAGCGGGGACACATGTGGATACCTTGTTAGCATATGCCGAGTCAAAAGGCGCTGATGTGGTGAAAATATCCAGTAAAATTGAAGCAGAGATTGCTCAGTTGGATGCTGATGATCAGGAAATGTTTTTGGCAGAGGTTGGCCTAGATGAGCCAGGTCTCAATAAAGTGATTCGAGAAGGCTACCAGCTATTAGATTTACAAACCTACTTTACGGCTGGAGAAAAAGAGATTAGAGCGTGGACGTTTCCTAGGGGGGCTTTGGCTCCGGATGCTGCTGGTGTCATTCATACAGACTTTATCAAAGGCTTTATTCGGGCAGAAGTTGTCTCGTATGAAGATTTCATTGCTTGCGCTGGTGAAGCAGGTGCAAAAGAAGCCGGCAAGTGGCGCTTAGAAGGCAAGGCTTATGCTGTGCAAGATGGCGACATTATGCACTTTAGGGTCAATTCCTAACGATTCCTATTGTCTCTATGAGACGAGAATAGACTGTATCAGCGAGGCTCTAGCTTTTTCAATGAGATGTTGGCGGTCTTGAGGCTGGGAGTCTTTGATGACTGCTGCAATATCCATGTTGTGCAAAGCCGTGCAAAGCTTAAGGAGTAATGCTTTGTTTGGATGATCAGGCATAGATGCGATGATGGTCTTTGCCCTATCAAGTCTACGAAATGGATCTAAACGTTTTAATACGGTTAGCAGGTCGTGCGCCTCTGGCGCTTCCCGGAACAGCAATGCGTGGCGTTGGGAGTGAATGATTTTGATACAGTTGGCCATATGGGAGGGAAGAGATAATGCGAGAAAACCTTCGATGCTTTCCTGGTGCCAAATGGCGGAGAGCATGCGCTCAACACCTGTCAGGTTTGATTGTTGGACGCTTGGAATGAAGCTGGGTGATAATTGAATATCGAGAGCATCAAGTGCGCCGCATTGTTCAAGTGTTGCCCAAAAAAGATCAAATCTTTTATGATGGCCTGACTTTTCAATTTCTAGCCAGATTCTCTCGGAGGGCAGTGCTTTGATTTCATTGGCAGTAGCACATATTTTTTGCATGAATGACATTGTTTCTGGTGCAATTTTGAAATCAGGGAGGTATGCTTGAAAGCGAGCCACCCGCAAAACGCGCAGAGGGTCTTCGACAAAAGCACTTGATACGTGCTTGAGCACTTTGTTTTCAAGGTCCTGTTGCCCGCCATATGGGTCGATTATTTCCCCGGTTGTGCTTTTTGCAATAGCATTAATGGTGAGATCTCTTCTTAGCAGGTCTTCTTCTAAGGTAATAGAGGTATTGGTATCCATGTCAAAGCCATGATAGCCCTCCCCTGTTTTGCGCTCTTTTCTTGCCAAGGCATATTCTTCTTGTGTCTTGGGGTGGAGAAAAACAGGAAAGTCTTTGCCAACTTGCTTAAACCCTTTGTTGAGCATGCTCTGAGGGGTTTCACCAATCACTACAAAGTCTTTCTCAGATACCCTTTTTCCTAAAATCTCATCTCGTACTGCGCCACCAACAAGGTATGTGTTCATGTTTGCCTCATTACTATATTGAGTTAAAGGTTAAACGTTTGCTTGCGGTTTTTCAAGAATATCATGCGATAGCTGTATTTTAGGGGCCATAAAGGATTCGGTGTGAAGTGATGGGGATTGGTTCAAGAGATAACTGATACAAGCGCTCTTAAACTCATGGATGAATCATGAAAAAGAAAACGGCATCTACAGCAAACCCCCAGCACAAAGAATACACAAATATTGCAAATTAAAAAGTGATTCATATTCCTCAGAAGCAACACACTGGTCATTTTAAGACCTTTTTAATATTAGATACAGCTGATGCCTAGAAATGGCCGCTTGATTCAGTGCTCACTGAAGATACATATAAATATAACATATCCCAAAAGACAATTGGGCTCGCTAAAAATTTGACATAATTTGATATTTTTCGCATAATTTAAGTAATGAATACAACGCTGGAGCAGTAAAGTGCCAATAAATATAAAAGAAACTTCTAATTTAAACGAAAAACTATTAAAAGCAGCAGAAGCTGGCCATCTACAGGTTGTTAATGCACTTATTGCTGCCGGTGCTGAAATCAATCAGCCCTCTGTTAATGGCTCATCCCCACTATTTATTGCTGCATTTAATGGAAAGCCGGATATTGTTGTTGCGCTTTTGCAGAAAGAGGGCATTGAGGTTAATCAGGCTAATATTGATGGTGCAACCCCGCTATATGCAGCTGCACAAGAGGGACACCATGAGATTGTTGCAGCGCTGATTGCAGTGCCAGGCATTATGGTTAATCGGGGTAAAGCAGATACTGGCGAAACCCCGCTCTATATCGCTGCACAACAAGGACGCCATAAGGTAGTAGCGGTACTGATTGCAGCGCAAGGAATTATGGTTAATCAGCCTAGAACAGATCTTGGCACAACCCCGCTCTATATCGCTGCACACCAAGGACAACATGAGGCTGTGGCAGCGCTGATTGCATCGCCTGAGACTATGGTCAATCAGGCTAGTGAAAATACCGGCGAAACTCCACTTTTTGTCGCTGCACGCAAAGGACATTATACGGTTGTGGAGGCACTGATTGCAGCGCCTGACATTATGGTTAATCGTGCGACTATAGGTGTTGGCGTTACCCCTCTATATATCGCTGCACAAGAAGGGCATCATAAGGTTGTAGCAGCGCTGATTGCAGTGCCTGGCATTATGGTTAACCAGGCTAGAGCAGATACTGGTGAAACTCCACTCTATATCGCTGCACAGCAAGGACGCCATAAGATAGTGGCGGCACTGATTAAAGCATCAGGTATTATGGTTAATCAGGCTAGAACAGATATTGGTACAACCCCACTCTATATCGCTGCACACCAAGGACGCCATAAAGTAGTAGCGGCACTGATTAAAGCATCAGGTATTATGGTTAATCAGGCTAGAACAGATATTGGTACAACCCCACTCTATATCGCTGCACAAGAGGGACACCTTGAGGTTGTTGTCGCGCTTTTGCAGAAAGGAGGCATTGATGTTAATCAGGCTAGAGAAGGTACTGGCGAAACCCCGCTCTATATAGCTGCAGCCAATGGACACCTTGATGTTGCTAATGCACTTCTTACTGCAGGTGCTTCTGTTAATCAGGCTATAAGTACTGGCGCAACCCCTCTCTATGTCGCTGCACAAAACGGACACGCAGATACTGTAGAGGCACTTCTTGCTGCAGGTTTTGATATTAATCAAGCGACTACAAATAATGGCATAACCCCACTATATATGGCTGCACTACATGGTAACATAGAGGCTGTTGATGCACTAATTGCTGCAGGTGCTGATGTTAATCAAGCGACTGGAAGTGGCATAAGCCCGCTCTTTATCGCTGCAACAATGGGGCACATGGGGGTTATAGCGGCGCTGATTGAGGCAGGTGGCGATTTTACAATTCTTCTTTATCAAGATAAATCCGCTTTAGAACAAATTTTTACTGCAATAATGAGTAATACTAGATTACTAATGGCCATTATTAAGTGTATTGAATCTTCGGCATGGGATGGCCGTGCCGCCGGGGAAAGCCTTTTAGATGCAGCGGAAAAAAGAGAATTGATGCTTATTGGCGAACTAATCATTATGGCCGGCGGGGTATTTGGTCTCAATTTTAAAAAAAGGTTTATGGATGATCTTAATATAGCAATATCAGACATGCTGCCCTCACTATTTCAAGAGCTTGATTCAACTTATTCGATTTCTCCTTATGTATGGAATGTAAATTTATTGGTGGAATTTAAGTCGACGGGAAAGGGAATGCAACGGTGCCTTCTTCACCGAATATCTTTTATAAAATATGCAGCTGACAATATAAGAATCTCATTAGGATCGCTAAAGGATAGACTGCAGATAGAGATAGAAAATGCCAGCGATCCTGAGCTGATGCACAAAATAATAGCTAGCAATATCAATGATGTATGCTGTATATTTGCGCTACAAGCAAGTGTTTATCCAGCGCCAATTTTTCCACTGAGATCGCAGCTAGATATTCGCATATCTGAAGGGGGTGTGGCCACAGCAGTTGAGAGATTTCTGGCATTATATAATGAGGAAAAAGAAACACGTGAGAGAGCTCTTGTTAGAACATATTGGGATAACCGGGAATTTTATACCATTCTTTTTAAGAAATGCGTTTATATAGGGGGGTTGGAGAGGCCCACCATCAGCGTGAAAAAAGGGTTAAAGAAAACGCAGCTATCCAGAGAAGATATTCATAATTTAGCCATCAGTGTGCAAACATTGTTAAAGCAAATACCTTTATCTAGGGCCCTTGATTTCTGCTTTTATAAGGAAAGTGATCTTCGCAAATACCTAGAGAATGCCAGCAATCGAATCGATTTGTTAAAAACAATATTGAGGTACGCACAGTTTGATAAAGTTTATTTTGAGAGTCTTATAGTAAAGGCGGGGACGGGGACGACAATACGGCCAATGCTTTCAGCCGTTGCGGATAAAATACTAGCGTTTGAGCTGTATGGTAAAAGCTCAGTGAAATCATTTTCACCAAATTATCGCAATATTTTCAATTTATTATCAATGTCTCAAAGACATAATCTTCGTTTATCAGATAAAAAAACAGCAAAACTCAACACAGACCGTGATTTTGTCATGTCTGTGCTAATACATGACAGAAGTGCTTTAGGATTCCTAGAATTTGTATCTAATAAGCTTCAAGGAGATAAGGGAATTGTGATCGCTGCACTAGCGTATAGTAGCTACTCGCTTAAGTTTGCATCTAACGCACTGAGGGCTGATAAAGATGTGGTTCTGGCGGCAATTAATAATGATGGGTCTGCGCTTGAGTTTGCATCTGACTCACTGAGGGCTGATAAAGATGTGGTTATGGCGGCAATTAATAATGATGGGTCTGCACTTGAGTTTGCATCTGACTTACTGAGGGCTGATGAAGATGTGACCATGGCGGCAGCTAATAATGATGGCTCTGCGCATGGTTTTTCAAGTTATGCAGTCAGCGTTTAAATGCATCTTTTTGTATTCCCCATAATCGCTTGTTCATTAAACTATCTCAGTACTTCTGGACGTTTTTGAGAACCAAGCTGTTATTTAATAATAAGGTCTACCTACCTGAGGGTGTAGTACTCATGTATGTCTACGCTGGGTGGGGAATGAAAAAAACTGCATCGACAGCAAACCACCAGCACAAAAAACACACAAAACATTGCAAATTAAAAAGCGACCCATATTTCTCAGACGCAGCGCACGAGTCATTTCAAGACCTTTTTAACATTAGATGCAGCTGATGCCTAGAAGTGGCCGCTTGATTCAGTGCTCACTGAGGATACATATAAATATGAAATATCCCAAAAGGCAGCCTACCCCTTTAATTTTTGACATAAACAGATATTTGCCTCATAATCATATRGTTAATAGAGCGATGGAGCAGTAAAGTGCCAATAAATATAGATGAAATTTCTGATTTATGTCAAAAATTATTATAAGCAGCAGAAGTTGGCAATCTCCATGCTGTTCAGGAATGTCTTGCTGCCGGCGTTTCTGTGAAGCAAACTAATAATAATGGCGCAACCCCACTCTTTATGACCGCACAACAAGGACACCTAGAGGTTGTTAAGGTACTCATTGAGCATGGAGCAGACATTAACCATCAAGATGCAGAAGGTAGAACCCCTTTATATATTGCCTCAAAATTTGGGTTTGTTAATATTATAGAGAGCCTCTTTAGCAGCGGTGCGGATTATGAAAGTGCACGCGCTACTGCTGAAAACAAAAGAAGGTTAGCATGCGAGCTGACACTGCGGAAATCATGGCATGCCTTTATATCTAAAAGACTGGAGGCTAATCCTGCCTACAAAGATAGGTATGTAGAGATTAAAGGCCTTATGGCATACTGCCCTATATCACATGAGCCATTATATGATCCGGTGGTGTTTCACCCAAGTGGTCAATCTATTGAGGGCTCATGCTGGGAGGAGATGCAAAAACAAGGCGGTGATCAAAAATGCCCCATGACCAATGTAAAAATAGAATATTTTAGTAAAAATAATGCATTAAAAGAAGCAAATAAAAAATTATGGATGAAAATTGAAGCGCTTCATCAAGAGATGCAGTGCAGCTCATTGGTTGGTTCCTCAATGTTTCACACAAAACCAAAGCCCCGAGGAGCGGGGGGGGAAGCACCTGGGAAAATACCTAGATTAGGAGAATAATAAAGTTGGATAAAAAACATGTTGTCCTGAGCGTTGTGCTGAGAGGGTTTGCACACGAGTAGCATTGTAGTCATATAGTATTTAATTGTCTGTTTATGTTTTATTGATTGAAGTAACTTTCTTAGGCCTAATGATCCTAATTTCAGAACCTATATTGCAATGATTGGGCTTATAAGCGGTTATGAAAGATATTTATTGTTGGGAGAATCTTGATCTTTGTGTTCACTACAGCATTGATGTTGTGTTGTTTGTAAAATGGCAACAATGGTGATAAAATAAGACATAATTAATAGTATAATCGGATATCATAATGAATGATTTACTTATCGCAGTATACAGGGGCTGCACAGAGGTCGTTAATGCGCTTATAGGTGCAAAGGCTGATATTAATCAGCCCGATATTGAGGGAGCAACCCCGCTATATATCGCTGCACAAAATGGCGGCATAGGGGCTGTTAATAAGCTTATAGGTGCAAAGGCTGATATTAATCAGGCTAACAATCTTGGCGAAACGCCACTCTTTACCGCTGCAGCAAACGGACACCTTGATGTTGTTAAGACACTTCTTGCTGCAGATGCCGCTGTTAACCAGGGAACAACAGATAATGGCGCAACCCCGCTCCTTGTCTCGGCACAAAATGGACACCTAGATGCTGTTAAGGCACTTATTACTGCAGGCGCCGATGCTAATCAGGCTATGAATGATGGCAGAACCCCACTCTATATCGCTGCACACCAAGGACAACATGAGGTTGTTAATGCACTTCTTACTGCAGGTGCTTCTGTTAATCAGGCTAGTGATGATGGCACAACCCCACTCTTTATCCCTGCACAACAAGGACGCCTTGATGTTGTTAGTGCACTTCTTACTGCAGGTGCTTCTGTTAATCAGGCTGTGAATAATGGCGCAACCCCACTCTTTATCGCTGCACAAAACGGACACCTTGATGTTGTTAATGCGATTTTACAGAAAGAGGGGATTGAGGTTAATCAGGCTATGAATGATGGCAGAACCCCACTCTATATCGCTGCACACCAAGGACACCTTGAGGTTGTTAAGACACTTCTTGCTGCAGATGCCGCTGTTAATCAGGTTATAAATGATGGCAGATCCCCACTCTATATCGCTGCACAAAACGGACACCTTGATGTTGTTAATGCGATTTTACAGAAAGAGGGGATTGAGGTTAATCAGGCTATGAATGGTGATATAACCCCACTCTTTATCGCTGCACAACAAGGACACCTTGAGGTTGTTAAGACACTTCTTGCTGCAGATACCGCTGTTCATCAGGTCATGAATGATGGCAGACCCCCGCTCATGGTCGCAGCACAAAATGGACTCCTAGAGGTTGTTAAGGCACTTCTTGCTGCAGGTGCTTCTGTTAATCAGGTTATGGATGATGGCAAATCCCCACTCTTTATGGCTGCACAAAACGGACACCTTGAGGTTGTTAAGACACTTCTTTCTGCAGGTGCTGGAATTAATCAAGCTATGAATGATGGCGTAACCCCACTCCACATCGCTGCACAAAACGGACACGCAAATATCGTAGAGGCGCTTATTGCTGCAGATGCTAAAATCAATCACGCCACTACTAAGGGTGCAACCCCACTCTTTATCGCTGCACGAAATGGACACTTTGATGTTGTTAATGCGCTTTTGCAGAAAGGGGGCATTGAGGTTAATCAGGCCATGGTTGATGGCCAAACCCCACTCTATATCGCAATATGCAATGATCATGATCTTTGCGCAAAATCATTACTTCCCCAAGTGCTAAAGTCCGGCCTTAAACCGAGTGATTACAATAAAGTCTTTTCAATTGCATTTAAAAAGAACAATATAGCGATTATAAAGCGATTAATCACTGCAGGCGCTGAGCCTCATCAAGTTATTTCTGCTCTAACGGTGCTTCTTCACTCGCTTGCTAAAACTAAAGTAAATATCGACATGGATGCGGATAGTCTCAGTAGATATTTGCTTGGGAAACCAGAGTCGACATCCTTAACAACAATAAAGGATGAGATTAAATCTGCCTTTATTGAGGCGAATGATCTTGTTGCGAGTGGGCTTGAAGAGCACAGAAAATCAGCCCATATTGCCCTTCCAAATAAGCACCAAGAAATTGATCTTGTAGTAAAAAAGGCACAAAAGGATGCATCGTTAAAGCTATCATTTAAGGGTGGTGCCATTGCTTGTACAAGCAACATTAAAGAACTAATCAGTGATTTGGATAAAAAAATACTAGAAATTGAGCAGCGCCAGAAAAGACACTTGTCTCAAATTGATAAAGAAAAGAAACTCGTAATAGCTGCTCAAGTGAATAGTTATTGGCAGTCACTTGGCGCATTCTGCAAGCTTGACGAAAAGAATCAGATTTCTAAATCGGAACATTTAATTCTTCTGGGGCCATCTCAGCAAATTTCTATCCCATCGGCTATGTTTTGCAAAAGGCTTTTAGAGAAGGGTTATTTAGAAGACCAAGCTTATAATGAACCAGCGAATACAGCTGCCATTAAAGCGACTGTAGCTGAACTTGGCAAGCTTGATATAAGGGGTGATATTCAGATTGCTTCAACAAATACTCAATTACTTATCACCCGATTGTCTCAACAATATACAGAGCTAAATACTAGGAACAACCTAATACAGTTATTAGAAAAACGACTCTCCTCTTTGTTGCCGGCGGTCTCTAAAAAACAACAAAACATGAAGGATAGTGAGCAGTTGTTAAAGCTAAAAGCGTCAGCTGAGAAGGGACTGGTTGCTCTTAAAGAATTAGACAAGATGCAAACAAACATCACTTCTAGCGATACAGGGGGGCTCGTTGCAACCTATGTTGTTCAAGAAACAACGGTCTCTGAATCAAGGATCTGTGATATAATTGAGAAATGCTTAGCATTAAGCAATAAGTCAGAGTATATAGTTCAAGAGAGCCTAGTCAGATACAAACAGAAGTTAGAAGCGATAAAAAATGCGGTTATCGCTGTATATGTAGAACAGTACTCCGAGCACTTTCGATCTCTTGATAACCCTAAAGCTTGGGTTAAGAAGTTAACGCAATACCAGTCTATTAGTAAAGCCTCAGAGCTAATGGAACCCCTAAAGGCTTCGAAAACATCTGAAGAAATCAGTTTTGCACTTAATGCTATTCAAGATTGTCATATAGCATTAAATAAGGTAGAGCAGGAGGATATTAAGATAGTACTCAACTATCAAATAATATATGAATGTATCGCTTTGGTTGAAAAAACATGGGAGGCTGTAAGCATACAAAAGCGTCAAGTAGCGACACATCGTACGATAAAAGAAGCGCTAAATGCGAAAATAGCGGAGTTTGCATTTAGAGTGAAGGAGTTTTTTCCAATCAAAGCTAAAAAATGGGAAGAAGCATTTATGAAGCTTGTCTGCCCTAGCCCCAAGAAAACAACAATGTTAAAAAAAACCGACCATAAGAGAGAAGTTGGCGCTTCTGCAAGCGGTGGTGGAGCCAGTGCATTTGCAGGTGCATCACCAGTTGATAAGATGACTAATGCCCACGCATTAGCAGGTGCTAGCATATGGCCTTCTGATTCACTGATAATACGCGCTGACTACCATAACGGGGTCTTAACCCCTCTTTCAGAGTTTGCAGGAAAGCTGATTCAGCTATGTGATCAAGATCAAGTCAATCTAATTGCAGCGAAACGATCAATGATCCGTCACTATTTAGGCGTCATTCAGCTCGAAAATTATACTAATGCAAATATTAAAAAGTTGCATGGTATATTGGGTCACCAACTACAGTTCTTTCAAACAACTGATATAGCGCTATTTAACCAACTGATTGCAATAATTAGCAACCATGTTCACAGTGGTTATCAATCAATCGTCGATAATTTACTCATTGCTACAGCAGGAATCCAACAGCTTGAATCTTCTGATGAAAAGAGTTTTTTATGGACAAGCCTCCGGGGAAACAAAGGGCCAGGATCCGATGATCCAATAAACATGATTGCTCACATACTCAAGTATCTAGGTCGTCCATTTCCCAAATTAGATAGTGAGATTGAAATAGATGTTGAGAAATACGCAAGGGTTGATGCCCTCTTCACACTCAAAAAGCTCTGGGACACCAGACCAAAGGGTATGGATGAAGCACTCTTTGCGCAAATAGGCACAAGAGAACAATCTGATATAAAGGCAGAAATTGCAAGATACACAAGTAAACGAAACGCGTTTAGACATGATGATGCATTGGTCTCTAAAACTATTGGTGAGATTTATAATGTGCTGTTTCCTCATCATGCTCTTGATAATGCCCTTGCACATTTTGGTGGAGAGCGATAAAATATTAAATTACATTTAGAGCATAAAAATGGGATACGACATAACACTTCATCCAATTTCAAAAGAACAAGTCAATCACTATGTCTTGGAGCCTTTCTATAATAGAGCATTGGTAGAAAGTAGAATAAATGCATTATCAACTGACGAGGACACTATCTGTTTTCTTAAAGAAACATATGATGACGCCTATGAGAGCAGTGATTCTTCCCAGCATATTGACTGCCTGGCATTAAGCCATCTTGCTGCCTGTGTTTCATCATATATCCATTCATATTGGTATAGCCGAAATGTATGCTTTAGTTTCTTAATTAAAGATAATTTATGCCCGTCAATATTCCAGCCATTATCCACCTGTACAAATGACTCTAGGTTGATAAGACGTATGCGTCACAAAAAGTTCCATATTGTAGAGAATTACATGTGTTCGGGGTTTGCGCCAGAAGATAAGATATCTGAGCTTGCTGATAGTTTAATTCCATCTATCCAAGAGGCGGCTAAGCGTGTTGAAGGGCAGCAGCTTGATTTTGTCAAATCTCAGAGAACCGCCCTTTCCTATGTAAAGATAATGCTTGGCTCAGGTCAGGAAATAACTACGCCATTTGATGAGCCGCTTGGCAAAATCGAAGACCTTTTATCTGGTGATACACTTTGGGGTATGAAGCAGGTGCTTAATTATTGCAAAAAGCATAATCTTGGACTGATTGAGGCAAGCGATCTTGTGATTCCTGTCGTAGATAGTTCTGCGGGCAATCCAGATAACTTTAATGCAGCCTTCCTTAACACACCAGAGGAGTGAGCTAATGTTAATTGCTTCTATTAATTACGGTTTACATGCATTAAGTCTTCATGCCGATGTGTTGGGTTAACAGCATTATTCCAAAACATACTCGGATCCGATGACACAATAAACATGATTGCTCACATACTCAAGTATCTAGACAGTTCATTTTCTAGCTGTGACAGTGACACTGCCAGAGATATTGAGAAACAAGCAAGAATTGATGCCTTCTTCACACTAAAAAATCTTTTGGGCACAAGACCAACGGGCCATGGTGAAGCACTGTTTCGGAAAAAGGGCACCAGAGGACGATCTGATATAAGGTTAGAAATCACAAGATACACAAGTAAACGAAATGCGTTTAGACATGATGGTGATTTGGTGTCTAAAACTATTGGTGAGGTTTATAACGAGCTGTTTCCGCATCATGTTCTTGACCATACAGTTGCAAAAAAGTGTCAAGGGGCACCCAAACTTGGAGTATGATGATAATAACACTGGCAACTGTATCATTTCAATAGCCAAAATGCCTGCAATATTAAATGTGCCTTTTGCTGTCAGATAGTCATTTATGCGATAGATTCCATTAATAACATATCATCAATGCCCAGGTCTTTCTTTGTAAGTTGTTGACTCTCGAGTCCTTGCCCGTATTGAATATTAATAACTTTAGGATATGTTAGTGCAAAAGATACTATGGGAGACAATGTGGCACTTGAAACAGTGGCTGAATTTTCAGCTAAACCTGTGTATTTAAAAACGCCGTTGGTAAATGAAAGAGGAATAAATCCAATGATATGCAGCCATATTTCTTTTGGCAAGGGAGGAAGAGTGTTCTCTGTATTGCCTGCAGTTTTATTATGTACTAATAGCAACGTGTTTACTGATTTAAATAATGAAGGCATAAAAGGCCTGAGGATGCTTTGTAGCCGTTGCTTAAAAAAGCGATGGAGGACAGCCAGTGCCTCATTCTCGCTTTCAAAACAAGTCACATCTCCGGTTTTAACAATATCACCTGGAGCTCCAGCCAGTTTTAATATTTTTTGAATTTCAGTATGACCTTCATCAGTAGCATGCATCAATGCAGTCTTATTATCCTTATCCGTTTGATTAACTGAAGCACCTCTAGCAATTAATAATTCAACAGCCTCTGCTTCCCCTTCATGAGAAGCCCACATCAGTGCAGACTTGCCTGTATTGTCGGCGTGATCGACCTCTGCCCCTTTAGAAATCAGTAGCTCCGCAGTCTCTCTATGGCCTTGGAAGAGAGCCAGCATCAATGCAGTATTGCCGTCCTTATCCGTTTGATTGACTGAAGCACCTCTAACAATTAATAATTCAACAGCCTCTACTTCCCCTTCATGAGAAGCCCACATCAGTGCAGACTTGCCTGTGTTATCAGCGTGATGAATATCAACTCCTTTGTCAATCAATAACTCAGCAGCCCCTACGGAATGATTGCTCACAGCCTCTATTAGGGCAGTACATCCCTTATGATTGGCGTGATAAATATCAGCTCCCTTGGCAATCAAGGACTTCACACATTCAAGATTATCATCATTATCGGAATAGCGACCACCTCCAACAGCCTCTATTAGCGCAGTATTTCCCTCATTATTAGTATGGTTCACTTTAGCACCTTTAGCAATTAACAGCTCAGCTATTTCACTGTCACAAATTAAAGCAGCATTAATTAGCGGAGTTCCTCCATTACTGTCAACGTGATTAACATTAGCACCTTCTTCAATCAATAACCTAACAATCGCTATATTCCATTCACATGCAGCCAAACACAGCGCAGAGCTGCCATGATTTGTTGGCTTATCAACTTCAGCGCCTCTAGTAATTAATAGCTCAATGGTACCTATATAATCCTGCTCACCACCATCATACGGTGCATTATTCTCTTGCTTAGCAGCCCTATGCAGCGCAGTCCATCCCTCATCGTCAGCGAGATTAACATTAGCACCTTTATCAATCAATAGCTTGGCAGTCATTGTGCTTCCATAAGAAGCAGCGAACATCAACGCAGTCCATCTTAAATCATCAGCATAGTTAACATTAGCGCCTTTATCAATCAATAGCTCAGCAGTCTTTGTATTTCCATAATAAGCAGCTTTTATCAACGCAGTTTCTCCCGAATCATCAGCATAGTCAACTTCCGCACCGTTACTAATCAATAACTCAGCAGTTTCTGTATGCCCTTTTCTAGCAGCAAGGAATAAAAGATCTGAAAAAACTTTTAATATTTTTTCACGAGAAAAGCTTTTATCCTGATCCGTAACTTGCTCTGTTTGTTTTTCGTGCATAATGATCACTTGTTCTGAATTATACGGATTATGCCTCATAAATAATTAATTATCAATATCTTTAGCCTCTTGGTTATACCATTGTAAAAAGGGTCTCACGGTATCCAAAAACTTGAGGTTTTTTTTAGGGTCAATGCTTTATGGCTTTGGGGGAATAAAGGCTTTTCTTTTGGGGAGACCTCTTTTTAAGTATTGATATGTTGAGGCAAAAAAATCAAAGATGCCTATGGTCAGTTTTGAGTACCAAGCATAACTGTTGAAAAAATAAAACAACCGCTGGTCAGCATGGCTTGGAATGAGTGCGATTGAAACGTTACCAAAAGAGTGAAGTATACTGCTTGATCCAATACTTCCAGAGCACAGTGTGATCAATGAGTATAAAGCGCCAGAAAACATTAGATTGATATAAGGTGTTAAGGTTGTTGGCTCAGATAGGACAACAAAGTGCGGTATCGCAAACAACCAGCCTGAGAGAAAAGATATCGGTAATAGCGTCTCTAGGCATATGGTGCTGCCTGTTTTTAGGAGTCCCGTCTTTTGAAAGAGTTGCGTTAAGAAGTTTCTGTAGATGAGTTCTTCAGCAAATGGCTGAACAATGGAGTAAATGGTGTTTATAAAAAAGATACGGTGGCTGCTATAGGTGAGGTATTGCCCACAGGCTGTTAGGAAACTTGTTGAGATAACATCATTGGTAAGCGTTAGGAGGATCGTTGCTGTAATCATCAACGTCGAGATTTTAAAGAAGTGAACTTTTACAGCTTTTCTGAGTGACTGTCTGGTAATAAATGTCGGATGTTTTAGCCTATCTGTAGGGATAAATATGAGTTGTTTTAATGACACACCATAGGTTATGGCGATGATGGTTGGTGTCAGAATCATGGGAAGCCATAGGTCTAGGTCTTTAAGAAGAGCAAAGTTTGAGTTGAAGAGGGAATCCATCATTGCATAGTGCAGTTCTCGGGCTAAAAATGTCAGGGCAATAGTAAACATAAGGTCGCCAATAGGGCCTGTTTTTTCAATGTTGAATAAGACGTTAAAAGGACTGTGGATCAGGCTTGGGGCATAACCAACCCATAACCATAAGGCGGTATAAAAAACGCTTGGGCAGCCCCCCAGAGCGGCACAGGTTAAGAGTATCATCTGAAGTATCTGCCAGACTTTTTTCCAGAGATGAATAGGCTGTCCTGTGCTGGTCTCAAGAGATTTTTGTGACAAAAGAGTCAAAAGGATTGTGATCTTTAGGAGGATAAATAAAAATACCGTTGAGACGACACCCTCAATGAATAGGTATGATAGGGTGTCATAGGCAACCTGAAAAACACCTGCCCAGGCTATGAGTGTTCTCAGATAGTTTTCCAGCTGCTTTGTTGTATCCTTTAGGGCCATATTGTTTTTTGTCACGTTAACTGGAATTTTGCATTGCTTTTTACTATGATCCCCTTAAGCATTAAAGGCAAGAGAGGTCTCGGTCTTGTCGCATTTCAAACATTGAGATAGCTGTATGCATGTGTCTACCAGTGCTATGTATTCTGATTTTAAGAAGTGACTACTATTTGTTACATAATAATAGAGCCCAAAGTTAGCGTGTCTCGGGAGGAGTGACAAAGAGAAGTTCCAGTAAGAGTGCAGCATGCTGCTGGATCCTATGCTGCCAGAAAATAGTGTCACCAAAGAGTACACTGCTCCTGCAAGCATGAGCTCAATGTAAGGTATTAAGCTGTTAGACATGGATCGTGCTAAAAAGTGTGGCAGGGCAAAAAGCCAACCACCGAGGAGTGCTATGGGTAGCAGTGCCTCAAGGCTCAAGGTGTAATCAGTTGCCAAAAGGCCACACTGTTGGAAATATCGAACCAAGAAGTTTCTATAGATAAGCTCTTCGGCAAATGGCTGAATAATGTAATAAACGACATTTGTTGCTAAAAAGTAAAGGCTACTAGAGCATAGATAATGCGCACAGGTAGCGATGAGCCCTGCCGTGACGACGTCCGTTGCAAGGGTGAGAAGTATCGTGGCAAACAGCAGCATAGAAAATATCTGCAAAAAATGTGCTTTGAGTGCCTGCTTGGCTGATTTCAGGTTAATAAAGAATTTTTTGGTCACGTTTTTTGAGGGGATGTAGATGAGGTTCTTAAGCGGGGTTCCGTAAATAAATCCAACGGTAGCTGATACAATAATGGCAGGGGACCAACGTTTCAATCTAGCGATCAGAAGAATGGGTGAGCCTGCCAAAAATTTAGTCAGCACAAAAGATAGATTAAGTGCAGACATAGATATGATAAAGGTTAAAATAAGGTCTTTAAAAGTTCCCTCTTCCTTGATGTTAAAAATAAAGTTAAAGGGACTGTGGATGAGGCTTGGAGCATGGCTTATCCATAGGAAGGCGATTATTTGAAAAACGTCAGACAGCCCGCATAGTCCTATGCAGGTTACAATGAGCATTTGAATCAATTGCCAAAGGCGCTTCCAAAAGGGAATGGATTTTCCGGTAGAGGACTCATAGGCTCTTTGTGACAATAGCGTCAATAATGTCGTTATACCAAGGATGTCAAACAAGAAAGGCGTTGAGATGAAGCCAAATTCCAGGAGCATAAGAAAATATCCGGAACTAAAATATAAGATCAAGCCCCAGCTGATTGATGTTGCAACAATGTTTTTTAATTGTTTCATTTTTATAGCTCTTTTGGGTTAATGATACTCTTTTGTGGGTAAAAATCAATGTCTTTTTTTGTATCCCCAAGCTTGACATAAAATCCTTGCTATTTATATGGGAGAAAAATACACTGTAGGAATGAATACGCATCAAACCCCTATGCTAACCCGTGGCTTGGTCGCCAAGCTTGTAAGATTTTTGTTTTTGTGCCGAATTCCTGTGCTATCAACAGTGATTATCTTTGTTTATGCAAAAATAATGAAGGCGGATTATTATGGACATAAGATTCAAGATTTTGATTGTTTGCTGTCTTTTTTTCTGCGTAAGCGAGATTTAACGGTTAAGATGCGAGGGCAAGATTTGGTTCAAGGCTATGTCAGTCCTGCTGAGTCATCAATTGCATTTTGGGGCAAGCTTTCTCATAATGCTACCATGCCAATCAAGGGTGCTGGATTTACGATTGCAAAGCTGTTAGACCGGGAGGCGCCCTATTTTCAAACGGGGATTGTGTTTTATTTGTCGCCCGGAAACTATCATCATGTGCATGCTCCTGTTGATATGGTTGTTGAGGACTACTATGAGGTCCCTGGGAAGTTAGAGAGCGTCGCGCCACAATTAATCAAACGATTGCCCATGCTTTTTGCTGAAAACTTAAGGCAGGTTATTCTGGCAAAAGACGATGCAGGAAGGCAGCTGGCGTTGGTTTTGGTGGGGGCCAAGAATGTTGGCAGCATCCATTGCCCAAAGCTTGCCGGATTTGAGCCAGGGGTTGGGGTTCGTTTTTCAAAGGGTGAGCCTGTTGGCTTTTTCTCATTAGGATCAACAGTTGTCATGCTCATGGACCGACACATTGAGCCAGGGTTGGATGTTGGTGATACAATCGATGTCATTGATCCGCTGTTTGAGGAGCAATATGGTTAGTGCAATTGAGATTCGCGATCTTCATAAAGCTTATGCCAAGGGCACCAAGGCATTGGACGGCGTGTCACTGAACATTAAGCAGGGGGAGTTTTTTGCCTTGCTGGGGTTAAATGGTGCTGGAAAAACAACGTTAATCAGCATCCTTGTTGGTCTGGTTCGGGCAAGTTCAGGTGCTGTAAAGATTTTTGGGCATGATGTGGCAGATGACCCCTATATGGCCAAAAGGTTAATAGGGGTAGTGCCTCAAGAGCTCAACATTAATGTGTTTAATACGGTTCGTGAGGTGATGTTTAATCACGGTGGCTTTTATGGTCTCTCAAAAGTGGATATCAATCAGCGCTATGAAGTGGTTTTAGACGACCTGGGCCTGTTGCACAAACGAGACTCTATGGTTAAAGAGCTTTCTGGCGGGATGAAGCGGCGGGTTCTGCTGGCTCGTGCGCTGATGATTGAGCCCAAGGTGCTGATACTTGATGAGCCAACAGCTGGCGTGGATGTTGATCTCCGGCAGGATGTTTGGGATCTGTTAGAGAAGATTAATAAGAAGGGCACAACGATTCTTTTAACAACCCATTATATGGAAGAGGCAGAGTATCTGTGTGACAGCCTAGCCATTCTGCACGATGGGAAGATTATTGACCAAGGGCATAAAGATGATTTACTATTGTCCGACCAGTCTCGGCACTTGGTCTTGCACCTGCAATCAGAAATAGACACGCTTTACGAGCAGGACTATATTCAGGCTGTGGCAAAGGATAGCAAAACAATAGAATTAACGCTTCAGCCAGGCGCTGACCTGGCTGCGTATTTGCAAAAGATAGAAAGCTCTGGTAAGAAAATCGGCTATGTAAGCAGTCCTAAAAGCCGATTAGAGCAGTACTTCCGAAGCCAAACTACCTAGGGCTTCGGCGATAACAGCGCTACCTAACCCAACAAGGCATGGGCTGACAATGCCCGCTTACCATGTCTGAACTCACCGACCACACTCACACACAAGCCCGATACAATGCCTACCAAGGGTGGCGCATAACACAATAACTTTAGGATATAACAACGCCCACCCCCAAGCTCTTAATACACCCCGCCTTGCCTGAACACCAGTAATCCAATATGTTCCTCACACTGGGGAAGTTTCATTTCAACATCAAGCTCTGCTCGCCAAAACCAATCTTCCCGGTATTTCACCCAAATAAAAAGAGGCCCATAAGGGCCCCTTTTAACTTTGACATGACGTTCCCATTCTTAGGAGGGCACCATGCGAAGCGGAATAGAAGCCAACAAGCTTCATGCCAGTTTTCACTGAAGTTCTAGTGATGTTTGTGTGCGCAGCACTGAGCGTTATATCAGCGGCATCGGCATTTCCAGGACTTTAGACACAGTGTCTGAAAGTTTTTGGTAAGCGGCAACAGCATCAAACATTTTAAAGGTTTTTAGGGCCTCATTGCCTTTAGGGAGAGCCGCGTGTGTTGTGGGCCCCCCGCTCTCTTCTGCTGAAACCTTTTGACTGCGAGCTATCTGAGTAATGTTTGCGGCACAACTCCCCACTGAATAAATGATTGGAGAAAATGCCAAAACAGTAAGAAATGATGCCGGGGTGAGGTAAAGAGCAATGCTGCAGACTACATTCCCTAAAAGTCTTGATGAGGGCATTTCGTTTAACATCGATAACAAAAATTGAGCGGTTAAGACAACATAAAGGCCATATTGAGTTGCCGTCAGCAAGATGCTGGCTGCATTGGCAAGAATTAAGAGACCCGAAATCGCGATTAGATATTGTGTTCCTGTTATGTTGGGAAGCTTTTCTGACAGGGCGGCAGGTATTTTAAACTCAGGCAGTAAGGCATATGCGTGCTCATACAGTTCCTTTAATGATTTTGTAATAGACATAGTTTGACTCCTTTTTATTAAGTATAGCGGGAGGGGTGCCAGGATTGCAAGCATTTCAGGTTTTTTCTTGGGATATGGGCTTAAACGTGCTTATAATAAATTGATTTGAAAAGGAGGCGCATGTGGGTTATTGGCTGGTCTCAACGGGAACGTTGATGAAGAGGGAGATAAATCGAGTGATACGCTTGTGGCGGCAAACGGTCTTCCCCTCAATTGTGACAACGGTGTTATATTTCGCTATTTTCGGTTTTGTTCTAGGAGAACGGGTTGGCGCTGTAGATGGTGTGCCATATGCGGGTTTTGTCTCTCCCGGCTTGGTGATGTTGGCATTGGTTGTAAATAGTTATTCGAATACAGCGTTTTCAGTCTTTATTGAAAAGTTCCATCGGTCGTTTGACGAGCTGCTGTGCTCTCCCTTGAATGATCACCAAATCATTGCCGGATTCGTTGTTGGCGGTATTTATCGAGGGATGTTGTGTGCATTGGTGGTGTGGCTAACCACCTATTTTTTGGTTGGGTATTATCTCACCTACCCCGTCTTGTTTGTGGGAGCTTGCTTGCTTTCCTCTATTTTGTTTTCATTGCTTGGTCTTGTGAATGCCTTGCTAGCCTCGTCGTTTGATGATTTAAACATTATGACAACACTGCTGTTGAGTCCTTTAATCATGCTGGGAGGGGTGTTTTATTCGGTGAACATGCTGCCAGATTTTTGGCAAAGCGTTGCGTGGTTAAATCCGTTGTTGTACGTTGGGAATTTGTTTCGATATTGTATGATTGGTGTTGCGAACATAAGCCCGCTGTTAGTAACAGAGGTGTTGTTGGCTATGTCAATGGTAGTTTATTTATTTGCTGTTTGGTTAATGTCCAAGACAACTTATGTTAGACAGTAAGGCGCATCATATTTTGGGTCAGTCTATGGCTGTGGGAGAGCGGATAAACTTTTCCCAGTATATGTCTTTGGCCTTGTATCATCCAAATAAGGGCTACTACATGCGTCATGGCTCTGTTTTTGGGCAGCAGGGGGATTTTGTCACAGCGCCTTTGCTCTCCCCTATTTTGTCAAAAGCGATTGTTGCCTGGTTATGTGAACAAGGTGTTGATGACGTGCTTGAGTTGGGCCCAGGTAGTGGTGTTTTGGCCAATCAGATTTTAGAGCAGATGCCAGGGCTGAGGCGTTATTGCTTATGTGACATGAATCCAGGCCCTTCAAAAGACCTGGTTGGTGATCCTAGGGCTGTTTGGGTGGATCAGGTCCCACAGGGATTTTCGGGTGCCGTTATTGCCAATGAGTGGCTGGATGCTTTGCCGTTTCATCGATATTGCTGGGATATTGATCAAGGCTTGCAAGAGTTTTTGGTCAAGCGTGAGAGGGCTGGTTACCAATTGGTTTTAGAGCCTGCGGTTGTGACGCCTGAGATTAAAGCGTTGATAGAGCAGTTTTCGCCATCTTGGCCGAGTCCATATGTTTTTGAGTATGCGAGCGGCTATGGCCAGGCTCTTGGGCAGATGACAAGGTCTGAGGGGCCTTGGTTGCTGCTTGATTACGGTTATGAGCGAGAGGAGTATTATCATCCTGACCGTATGCTAGGGACGCTGTTGTGTATTGAGAACCATCAAGTTGTGCCGTTTTCATTGGCAAAGACGGGGGTTCAAGACTTAACCTGTGCGGTTGAATGGACTTTGGTTGAAGAGTGTGCAGCCAAAGCAGGATACCAGTTGGCTCAGTTTGGCACGCAGGCTGATTTTATAATGGCGCATCTTGGTAGTCTGCCATTGACAGCAAGAGACAAAAAATTATTATTGCCTTTTGAAATGGGGCAGTATATTAAAGTGGCGGCTTTTGATCCCAAATGCTCAGCGCAAACATCTACTTGAAATCGTGACGAAATAAGTGTAATATGGTCGCTATGGAAAATATATACTTATTAGAAGGCTCGTACTTGGTCGCATCACCAAGCATTACGCAAGATGGTTTGCGTGGTGCGCTGGTCTATTTGTACCAAGTTGACCGCGAAACGGTTTCAGGGGTTATTATCAATAAGCCCTGCCCTGAAGAAAAAACGGTTGGGGATTATTTGGCGTATCCTAAGTATTTGCAAAACCGTATTGTATGGCAGGGCGGGCCTAATGCGGTAGAGCGCTTAATTGCGTTTTCTCACTTAATAAATGGAGAGCTGCACATCACGGATCGTTTGTCAAAGTTGACAGAATCCCAGCTGAAGCAGTGTATGTTTATTTCTGGGCAATGCATATGGGAAGTTTCCGCACTGATGTCTCAAATTCGTTCAGGCGACTGGCTCTTGGTTGGGTCAAACTATGTTCTGCCGTCGGGCGTTCCGGCAGAAAGCCGCATTCCTTATGTTTTAAAGAACGCGGGCATTGATTTTTATCGCTTGGTGTCTCAGCCCGCAGCAGAAGTGACTTGGCAGTGATTTGTTTGGGCATTGATTTTGGGACGACATCATGGGGCTTTGGCGCTGGAGACACGATAACGATGACGACCCAAGCACTTTGTGCCGTGAAGGCCGACCAGGGCAGCCCAAGCTGGCAGGAAATTGATCGTTTGGTGTCTCAGTGGATGCCTGAAACAATTGTTCTGGGCTATCCTTTAAAGGCTGACGGTAGTCGATTTAAGCTAACGGATTTGGTGGATCGTGCTGCGCAGGAATTAAGGCAGCGCTACCCAAAAATAGCGGTTGTGTTGGCAGACGAGCGTTTAACCACGGTTGAAGCAAGAGATAACTTGTTTACAGATAAGGGCTTTAAGGGCCTTGAAAAGGGACGTATCGATGCCGAGAGTGCTCGGTTGATTTTGCACCATTGGTTTGAAGCGTCTCAGATTTAATGATCGCTGTGGGCTCTTAAGGTGATGATAAACTTGTTTAAATGATAATATAAGTTAATTGGTCGTGCCCTACTCTGGTATATTTTTTTGGTACTGCTAGAATTAATCACGGTCTTAATCAATAGTCAGCAATTTTATGGTATGTGAACAATTATGGGGTTTTTCTCAAACTTATTTTCAGTCCGTTTTGGGTGAAGATGAGTATGAAACCCATATTCGGCCTATCCAGTCTAGGGTGACGGATGAGGGCTGTTTAGAGTTGGTGTTTCCGAACCGTTATATGAAGCACTCGTTCACGACCAAGTATATTGGTATGTTAAAAGAAGAGGTGTTGGCCAATCAGCCGCAATTTCAGTCTTTGTCATTACGGTTGGTGCTGGAAGAGGATGCTGAATCCCCAGAGATTGAGGAGCCTGTTGTTCCGGCTGCTGAAACTGAAGCCAGCTCTCTAAACCCGAACTTTGTCTTTGAGTCATTGGTTGTTGGGCGTGGTAATGAGCTCGGTCATGCAGCAGCAAGGCAGGTTTCTGAAAATCCGGGAGTGGTGTATAACCCTCTGGTAATCTATGGTGATGTTGGGCTTGGAAAAACCCATTTGATGCAGGCAATTGGTCATTATATTCAGCAAGAAGATCCTCAGCAGCGGGTTTGTTATGTTCACTCTGAGCAGTTTGTCTCAGAGATGATTCGGGCCTTGCAAAAAAACACCATGGAGGCTTTTAAGAACCAGTATAGAAATTGTGTACTATTGTTGGATGACATTCAGTTTTTTGTTAAAAAGATTCGCTCTCAAGAAGAGCTGTTTCATACCATGAATAGCTTGTTAGATGCTGGGCAGCAGATCATTGCAACCAGTGATCGCTTTCCGAAAGAATTGGAAGGCTTAGAAAGTCGGTTGAAGTCACGTTTTAGCTGGGGTTTAACGGTGGGTATTGATCCACCTGAGCTGGAAACTAGGGTGGCGATTTTGTTAAGTAAGGCGAAGATGTCAGGGGTTCGGTTGCCGGAAGATGTGGCCTTTTTTATTGCAGATCGGATACAGTCGAATGTACGTGAGCTAGAGGGGGCGTTGAAGCGTTTGATTGCCAATGCTTCTTTTTTGGGGCAGCCTATTACTTTAGAGTTTACGAAGCAGGCGCTTAGAGATATGATTGATGTTGAGGAGCGCTCGGTTAATGTCGATAGTGTTTTAAAGGCGATTGCACATTATTATAAATTAAGCATTTCTGAGATAACTGGGACGAGCCGAAAGCGTACAGTTGCTAGGCCTCGGCAATTGGCAATGTATTTGGCGAAAACCTGTTCAGATTTGAGCTTAAGTCAAATTGGTAGGCTGTTCGGCGGCAGAGATCACACAACAATTATGCACGGGTGTAAAAAAATCGTGCAATTACTAAAAGAAGACCCGGTGTTAAAATCGGATTATGAAAATTTATTGAGAATTTTATTAAATCATTAGGAGTATAGTCATGCAAGAAACGTCGACAAAAGCAGTTTGTCTGATGCATATTAATGCCAGTGAGTTATTACATGCTTTAAAGCAAGTGTCTGGCGCAGTCGAGCAATCACAGGTCATGCAGATCCTGTCGCATGTTTTATTGTCCTCAAGCGGCTCCAGCCTCTCTGTGCTGGCATCTAACTCAGAAGTTGAGGTAGAGACTGAAGCAAACCTAATATCGCCAACAGAGCGCCCATTTGCGATCACGGTCTCTTGTAAGAAGCTGTTGGATATTTGTCGTGCTTTGCCAGAAAGTGCCGTCATCGAGTTTCACGAGTCTTCTGAGTGGCTCGTCGTTAAAAGCACCGATGCTCAGTTTAGAATGGCAACTTTGCCGGCAGACTCCTTCCCTCGCCTTCCCGCGTTAAAAGAAGGCTCAAGTGTGAGAATGACAGAAAAGTCCTTAAAAGAAAACATAGAATCTTCTTCTTTTTCAATGGCTTACCAGGACGCTAGGTTCTTTTTGAATGGGATGCTGTTTTCCTGTAATGAGGGCAAAGTATGTTGTGTTGCGACGGATGGTCATCGCTTGTCATGGAGTCGGGTCGAGACAGATCAAGAGCCTTTAAAGCCAATACAAGCAATCTTGCCTAGAAAAACAGTCTTGGAGTTGGCAAAGCTTTTGAGGCCATTGGATGAGCCTCTAGAGATTGTCGTCTCAGAGCAAGCGGTAGAGGTTCGGGCTGCACATTTTTCATTGAAGTCAAACTTGATTGAAGGCCAGTATCCAAAGTATCAAAAGCTGATCCCCTCCTCTATTTCAGATGTGGCGGTTGTGGACAGAAAAGCATTGAAGCATGCCTTAGATAAAGTGGCAATTTTGGCCAATGAAAAGTTTAAAGGAGCGCGCTTCTTTTTTGAGAATAACGCCCTTAAAATTGTGAGTAGCAACTTTGATCAAGAAGAGGCCGTATCCATGATACCTGTCTCATACCTAGGTAAGTCTCGCTCTGTTGCATTCAATATTAACTACGTATTAGAAGTATTAAATGTTATCCCTGAAGAGTTTTGCAAGTTCCAGTTTTCTGACACCATGCAAGGTGTTCTTGTTGAGGCGCCTGAGGGTGATTTTGCATCATATGTTATTATGCCGCTCACCCTTTAATGCTCAAAAGACTGCAGATTTCAGACTTTCGTTCTGTCAATATTGATATACGTCCATCCCCTACTTTAAACTATATTGTAGGGGGTAACGGCAGCGGTAAAAGCTCGATATTGGAAGCTCTCCACTACCTTTCTTTTGCGCGTTCTTTTCGTGCAAGCTCTGCAGACAAAATGATTAAAAAAGGGGCGTCTGGTTTTATTATACGTGCTGAAATTGAAAAAGATGGAATGCTGCATCAAATAGCAATCCAAAGAAAAAAATCCATCACTCAAGTGCTTCACCAGGGCAACAAGTCCTCTTTTTCTAAGATTGCTGCAATATTCCCATCTTTGTTTGTAGACAGCCATAGCTACCGATGCTACTTTTCCCAGCCTCAGTTTCGCCGCAGGCTTTTAGACTGGCTCGTGTTCCACGTGAAACCCTGCTATATGGCCTCTGTAAGGCGCTACATGGGTGCCTTGAGACACCGGAACGCCGGACTGAAGGTTGACGGAGGCCTGGCTCCCTGGGAGCGCCTAATGGCCTCGGAGGCAAGTGAGATTTTAATGTGCCGAAAAGCGGTCTATTCGCAGATGGATTCTTTGGGCATTGTTGCTCAATTTCCGTTTATGGCTAATGTTGGTTTGCAGTATACTGAAGGCTTCTCTTCAAGCATAGGATTCATGGCCGCTCTCGATGCCGTGCGCTATAAAGACAAAGCGCTCGGCCGAACAACCATAGGGCCTCACGTCGCTGATTGGGTATTGAAAAGCGAGGGTGAACACTTGCCGGATATTCTGTCTCAAGGTCAGCTTAAATCAGCCTATTTGTCGTTAATTATATTACACCAGATGCGCATGTTAAAATCTGGCATTCAGCCATGTGTTTTGATTGATGATTTGCTGGCAGAGCTGGACAATACCAACAGCAGAGAAATACTCAACCAGTTGCTGTTGTCTGATGGGCAATATTTTGTGAGCAGCATCAGTATGCCTGATTTTGCGGTTCTTCCAAGGGGTGAGGTGTTTCACGTGGATCGTATTATCTTATAGGGTTGGTTTTTAAGGTCTTATTTTATTCTGACTTCATGTGATTCTGTTTGTGTAATATAATTACTGAGGGTTTTTATGAAAAAAGCGATACTGTTGATGCAGGGGCTTTTATTCAGGCGTAGCGCAAGGTGATGTACATACAGTGACGCGCTTTCCGCATCCGCCCCCCTGAGTATTTGGTTGATGTTCGTAGATTACGCCAAGCTATTTTCTTGGGAGTCTGGAGTGTTGAAGCAGGCGGCCTTTAAAGGGAGTGAGTCGGTAAATTTGGCAGTGGCCAGCCCAAACTTATGCCAGGAACTGGGGCTTAGGGCGGGTTTAGGAGCGCGAGGTTTTGCGTTGACAACAAAGGCAGAGCCTTGTTAATGTATTTGTATGTGCTGGATGCAGATCTTATTTGGAGAGCCGGCGGTTTTATGGTATAGTTGTGGCTATATATACAACAAGCAGGAGATTGAATGTCAGCACATGAGGACCAAACATCACAGCAGACCTATAGTTCTGGCGACATTAAAGTATTGAGAGGGCTTGATCCTGTAAGGAAACGTCCTGGGATGTACATTGGTGACACAGACGATGAGCAGGGCTCAGGGCTGCACCATATGATTAATGAAGTGGTTCACAATGCTGTTGATGAAGCGTTGGCCGGTCACTGTTCAGAAATTTTGGTAGAGCTGTGTTCTGATGGCTCGGTGCGGGTTAAAGATGATGGTCGGGGTATTCCGATTGATATGCACTCTGAGGAAAAAGTGCCGGCTGCAGAATTGATTATGACGGTTCTTCATGCAGGGGGTAAGTTTAACAATAATGCGTATAAGGTGTCAGGGGGCCTGCATGGTGTGGGTGTCTCGGTGGTTAATGCATTGTCAGATTGGTTGGATTTGATTGTTCATCGTGATGGTGTTCGGTATCAGCAGCGTTTTGAGAATGGCGAGCCAAGCAAGCCTGAGATCACGAAGCTCACTGAAAATGTTGAGCAAACGGGCACAGAGGTGCGCTTTCATCCAAGTGCGGAGATCTTTTCTCATATTAATTTCTTCCGTTCCACGGTGGTCAAAGGTCTGAGAGAGCTGGCATTCCTGAACAAAGGGATTAATATTAAGCTTTTGGACAGTAGAGATCAGGATGATTTGTTAGAAGATGTCTATCATTACAAGGGTGGGGTAGCAGAGTTTGTAGAGTTCTTGAATGAGAGCAAAACGCCCTTGCATGAAAAGATTGTGTATGTTGAAGGAGAGAGCCAAGGGGTTGGGTTTGAGTTGTCTATGCAGTGGACAACAGCGTATCAGGAGCATATTTTTTGTTATACCAATAATATTCCTCAGCAAGATGGGGGAACGCACTTGGCGGCGCTTAAGACAGCGTTAACACGAACCATTAATAAATACCAGGTTGACCATAAAAAGAAAGCGTCTATTTTGGGCGATGATGTCCGAGAAGGTTTGACTGCTGTGTTGTCGATTAAGATGTCAGATCCGAAGTTTTCATCTCAAACAAAGGGAAAATTGGTGTCATCTGAGGTTAAGAAGGTCATTGAGGCAGAGGTTTGTGATCAGCTAATGGATTTCTTGCAAGAGAATCCAAAGATTGCTGATGCTGTTTTGCAAAAGATTCATGAGGCAGCGCGTGCGCGCGATGCTGCAAGAAAGGCTAGGGAAATGACCCGAAAGGCAGAAGGGGTCAATCTGGATGCCGCATTGTCCTCTAAGCTTGCAGGTTGTCAGTGGAAAGATCCATCGATGATTGAGGTATGTATTGTTGAGGGGGATTCTGCAGGAGGCTCAGCCAAACAGGGAAGGGATAGGCGTTTTCAAGCAATTTTGCCATTAAGGGGTAAGATCTTGAATGTTGAAAAAGCCCGTTATGACAAAATGTTAGGCTCGGAGCAGATTGCAACATTGATCACAGCGCTGGGCTGTGGTATTGGCAAAAGCGACTATAATCCAGATAAGCTAAGATACCATCGGGTGATTATCATGACCGATGCAGATGTGGATGGTGCGCATATTAGTACATTACTGCTTACCTTCTTTTATCGACAGATGCCAGAGCTTGTCGAGCGGGGGCATATTTATATTGCCAATCCACCATTGTATAAAGTCAAGAAAGGTAAGTCGGAGCTTTATTTGAAAGATGATGATGAGTTCTATGATTACTTGTTGGGCGAGATTGAAGGTTTTTGTGCACTTAAAAGTCAGCAGGGTGTGGTCTCTGAGCAGCTGCTTCGTGAGTTAATTATGGGGTATTATTCTGCTGAGAAAGCTGCAGAACATATGCGGCAAAAAGTGCCACCTATTTTTTATCAGGTATTGATGCAAACCTCCCCATTAACAGAAKTGGTGTTGCAAGATACTGCAGAACAAAAACGTTTTATGGCAAGCTTTCAGCAGCAGGCTGAGCGTTTGAAGCATCCGGTCTATTCATTTGATATCCGTCTTGAGGAGTCCGTCATAAAGGTCGACATGAAGAGTGTTAGCGGGGCTGAGAAGACGATCACACTTGATGAAGGGTTTATGCTGTCCTCAACGTATCAGAAAGCTGTTAAGGTGTCTGAAAAGGTGAGTGAGGTTTGTGAAGCTGATTTGCGGGTTATGGTTGGGGAAGAGGCGCATGATGTAGCAAATCTTGAGGCAGCTATTGCGTTATTAATGGCACAAGCCAAAAAAGGCATTGCAGTCACGCGCTTTAAAGGGCTTGGTGAAATGGATGCTGAACAGCTGTGGGAAACCACGATGGACCCAGAGGTTAGGACGTTGACTCAGGTAACGGTTGAAGACACGATTGAGGCAGATAGGCTGTTCTCTATGTTGATGGGGGATGTTGTTGAGCCACGTAAAGAGTTCATCACCTCACATGCCATGATGGCGGATAACATTGATGTTTAAGCATGATCATTATTTCTCCTGCTAAGAGGCAAAATGTTCCTGAAAAAAATAGGTCTCAGGGCCAGCCGGTCGGGCTGGCTCAGGCCAAAGATTTATTGGCTGACATCTCAGCGCTAGATCGGGAAACATTAACAAAGATATTGGCAGTTAGTCAGGATATTGGCCAAAAGTCTTGGGAAGATTTTCAAACCCTTCAGCAAAAAGGCATGCAAGCGTCCGAGGCTGTTGCAGCGATTGATTTGTATCAGGGGGATGTTTTTAAGTTCTTAGATGTATCCAGTTTAAATGATCATGATTTGCTTTTTATGCAAGAGCATTTGAGAATTGTGTCTGCTTTTTATGGGTGGTTAAAACCTTTGGATGGCATATGGCCATACCGTTTAGAAATGACCAGTCGTCTGCCTGGCTATAGAGGTTTGGCAGGATTTTGGCAGGAAGCCATCAGCCTTGAGCTATCAAAAAACAAGCCAGATTTTATATTTAACTTGGCCTCTCAGGCATATGCGCAAGCGGTTGTGAAACCGGAAGGCAGTATTTGGGTAGATGTTGTCTTTCAAGATAAAGATCGGCACGGAAAGTTTAAAGTGGTTGCGGTGAAAGCCAAGCGTATGCGCGGAAAGATACTGCGGTATATGCTGACCAATCGTATTGAACATCCTGAAGGCTTGTTGGCATATCAAGAAGACGGCTATGTATTCAATGAACACCTCTCTTCACCAAACCAGTTGGTCTATCAGGCACAATAGTACCATTCTTGCTATCGGTGTTTGCTTCCAGTTGGGGCTCATGTATGGCAACGCTATTGGGATAGCGGTAGCGCTATACGGACTGTCTCGCCATTCCCATAACCTACGTCAGCAATTTTTGGGGTTGTCATTATCAGTCACCTTGCCACTTTTATTATACTGCCCATTATATTACAGCGTTTTGGTACAAGAGCAAGGCAATGCTTTTTGGTATGTGGCAGGGCTTGGAGGAGGGTATGCTCTTGCCTGGTGTTGTTACATAGGTGGATATGTCTATTTCAGATCACGGCAAGACAACTATATGTCATGTGTTTTATGGTTGTGGTTGGCGAGTTATCTTTGGGAAGCAGCGGGGGTTGGTTTTTTTCACATAACATCAATCGTGGTTTATACCCCATGGGAGCATGTCATTGCCTTTGGAGGGGAGGCCGTTAGCATGATATTTTTATGGTTACTGCATTATGTTGGGGAAGATTGGGCACAGCGGTTTTTATGTTTGATTTCATTGTTTTTAGCGTCGGGAGCCAACAGTCAGCCACCGTCTTGGCTGCAAGATGTCACGATATACCCAGAAGGGATGGGCCATGAGGTGATTATAGGGGATGCTATTGTCAGTCGACGACTTCAAACACCCCATGGCATTTGGCATGCCAGTGTGGGGATTGGGACGGTTCAGGGGATGTCAGTCAAGCGGCACTTGTTGCCAGGGATTGAGGCAGGTTATGCACCAGCAGGTCATTCAAGGCTCATGCACGTTGGGAAACATTCAGTGTTATTGCTCATTTGTCATGATGTTTTGTTCTCAGACATTTGGGACGAAGCGTCCCAAGCTGATGCGGTTGTGGTGATTAGCCATCTGGAAGACTTATTACAAACACCGATTGCGCATTATATTGAGAAGAGAGCCTCTTATATTCACGCCTATACTCAGAAGCCCGTTGTGCATGTCGATCAACATTTTCAAAAGATTTATGCCTGAGGGTCTTCTAAGATACTGTCTAGAATGGCTTGAGCAGCACCAGGATCTTTTTTAAGGATGTCGTTAGATTGTTCGAGGTTGTCAAAACAGCCCTGTATCATTTGGGTATCCCACTCTAGCAAATAGATGTCACTCTTTGGCTGAAAGGATAACAGCATCAGTTTGGTTCCTATATCACTGCCTATGTTGGAGACAATCATGTCAAGGTGCTTTGGTGTTTTTTCAAGGTATATGAGAAACTCTGCAATAAATTCCATGTCACGATGGGAGAGCGTTTGTGGTTTGAGTATGTCTTTGGGTTTTGATGACAAATTCAGCGCCAGTGTCGTGAACATTGGGGACAATAACTCAATATTGACGGTGGCCCCTTTGTCAATGATGTGGGAGAGGATGTCTTCTATGGGGCCGGTATCAGGAGGGTACAAGAAGTCAATTAAAGCATCTGGAAAGTGTTCTTTGGTTGCTTTTAAGCAGAGTGTATCGATTTTTTTGATTAAGCTTTCAGCTTGCTCGAATGTGGAAACACCTAGAACATCTATGAAGGCATCAAAGCTGGGTTCATATTCAGGATTGAGGGCTTTTAATTTTTTGGTTCTTTCTAGCATATAGGGTGTTGCCAATAAGATGGTCCAGCGAATGGTTGTTTGAGTCCAAATATTTAAGGTGCTATAGCTTAGCTGGCTATAGTCAATTGTCTGGACGCCGGTTTCTTGAAAGACCATGTTTGCAAGTTGGTGAGTGCCTGCTCTTTTTAAGAAACTGTTTGCGATAAACTTCATGCCATCCCTAGTGTCAGATAGTTTATTATAACGAATATTTTAGGTTTAGGGGGATAAATGTGAGTCTATTTGTCCCGTCAGGGTTGCCGTTTTAGGAAGTTGTGGCGATAACGCCTTGAGAATCTGCAGGTAGCATTGCCCTCGAGCGGTACGGCATTCGCTGGATATCATGACTTTATAGCAAACATGGGTTTTCTTTTTCCCAGCAGGATAGGGAACGGGCCCGATGATTTGGCACAGGTCATATTGGGAAAGCCGCATATGGTTTAAATATTTAAGCTTGGCTTCTGGGCCATGAATAAAGATACATGCCATATATTGATAAGGTGGAAGCATAAACTCTTGTCGTTTGTGTAGCAAGTAGTCATACATGGTTTTACGGTGATTAAGGTGCTCAAACAAAGGGTGTTTTGAGTGTTGTGTTTGAATATAAGTGACTCCCGGTGTCTGACGTCGGCCGCTGCGGCCAATCACCTGGGTTAGCTCAGCATAGAGCTTCTCTTCTCCACGAAAGTCTGGCGAGAACAGCATGTGATCTGCGCTCACCACAATGACCGTATTGAGGCGCTCGATATCATGGCCTTTGGTGAGCATTTGGGTGCCAACAATGATCGTTGCAGGAGCAGTATTGAGTGACTGTAAGACATTACCAGCATCTAATTTGTTCATGGCATCGGTGTCAACCCGTAGGGTAGGGTGGTTGGGCCATAAAGCTTCAGCTATTTCAACAATTTTTTGACTTCCTGCACCATATTGGCTGAGTTCTGCCTGTTGGCATGAAGGGCAGTCCGTTATTGAGGGGTGGCTGCTATCACAGTTGTGACAATGCATGCGGCCTGTTTGATGTTTGATTAAGGGGCGTTCACAAGCAGGGCAGCAGGCTTGATAGCCACAGTGATGGCATCGTAATAGCCTTGAATAGCCCCTTTTTCCGATATAGAGCATGACATGCGTGTCATTGGCTAAGGCTTGAGTAACAATCGGTATTAATCTGTTTGCAATATATTGATCTTTTTCCACCGTGACCAGTGAAATACTAGGTTTTGATGCATTATAGCGGCACAAGAGTTCATGGAGGTGATAGCGGTTTTGTTGTGCATTGTGTAAGGTTTCTAAGCTGGGGGTAGCAGAGCCTAAGATAACAGGAATGTTGAGTATGGCGGCTTTTAAAATAGCGGCATCTCTTGCTGAGAAGAAAAATGGCGTTTCTTGTCGATAAGCATCAGAGTGTTCTTCATCAACGATAATAAGCCCTAAACGGTCAATTGGGCATAGCAGGGCGCTTCTGGTTCCAATGACAACGTGTGCATCACCATGTCTTGCTTTCATCCAATAACTGGTCCGTTTTCGGGGCGGCTGTAGTGAGTGAAGTGACACCGGATCAAGCGCCAGCCTCTGAGCTATTTTTTGGTGTATTTGCGGCGTAAGTGCAATCTCAGGTACCATGATTAAACACTGCTTATGACGTTTGAGCGCCTCTTGGATAAGGTGTATATACACTTCTGTTTTACCACTTCCGGTAATCCCCCAGAGTAGATGCGGTCCTGGAGCCTGCTGTTGAATGGCATCAAATACGCTTTTTTGCGCATCAGTCAGTGTGGGTAACTCTGTATGGGTCACCGGCTTTTTTTCTCCTTTACAAGGCATTAATGATCCTTGCTGTATCAGTGTTTGTGCCATACTTGGACGTAACACCAGCTGTAAGTCAGTAAAGGTTATCGGTGTCTCTAGGGCATTGAGTGCTTTGATTTGAGCAGCGGTTTGGCCAGGATGGTGACGGCCATAATAGATTTGGTCACACGGATATTCAGGGTCCAATAACGTGCTGGGTAGGGCCGCCAATACCAATTGGTTTAGTGACACTTTATAGTATTGACTTAGACGGGTTAAAAACTGTAGGTGCTCAAGAAGCACGAGGGGGGATTGATCTAGGGTTTTGAGGACACGCTTAATCTTATCAGCGTCTAAAGAGGTATTGGGCTCAGTTCCCACCACCAGGCCTATTTTTTCAGTCTTGCCAAAGGGGACGATGACTCGATAACCAATCAGGTTTTGTGTTGCCATATGGCTTCGATAGGTGAGTGTTTGTTGACTAAAGTTTTTAATGGCAATTTGTAAATACATGTTGAAACCATTGATTGTGTATCACCTTGTCATAAAATATGAGGCTTTGCAATAAAAGAAACATCTGCCAAAAAAAAATAAGGTGCTAATATGTTATCTGGAGCTTGTTTATTTTGGTTTTGAGCTGCAATAACACCAGGATGATTCCGTAGGTTGTGAGCAGGTTGCCGCTGTGTAGCGGG
This sequence comes from Candidatus Synchoanobacter obligatus, assembly GCF_024259865.1. Lineage (GTDB taxonomy): Bacteria > Pseudomonadota > Gammaproteobacteria > Comchoanobacterales > Comchoanobacteraceae > Synchoanobacter > Synchoanobacter obligatus. Next base: position 251,492 of record NZ_JAKUDN010000002.1, read on the forward strand.
GCGAAATAGGCAAGCTTCATTGTTTTACGGCTTTTTTGACATTCAACAAGATACGTGTGACTATGAGGTTGAATAATTAGTATTAAGACAAGCCATGATCACATTAGAACAGTATGCCATTAAAAGAATCCGTGAGTTATTACATACCGGTGTTAAGTTTTTACCCCTTGCCTCAGAAGCGTTGTCAGGAGATGATAGTAGTTTGCTTTTGCAACATCTGTTGTCACTACCTATGGTAGGTATTCGGAAGTTTTATAAGAAGATGTACCAAAAGGGCATTTTGGCCCATGTCATGGTTAAAAAAATACATCTTATGCTAGAAGAGTGTCCCGAAGCTATGATTCATGCAGAGCATATTTTTAGGAGTCTGCGAATCATACAAGCGCATGGTAAGGTTTTTGCCATAGCCTATGATTTTAACAAAAACGACGTTGCAAAGGAGCTGCGTCGCGTTAAATCTATGGGGGAGGGCCTGCAGGGGTTCAAAGAAGTGGATTTTGGGGCTGATGTTTCAAGTTTTTACGGCAAAGAAGGTCACAGTGTTTCTAATATATCATCGAAAAAGAGGGTGTCTGTTTTGCCTTCCCGTTTAAGAATGTCACTAGGCAATAATAAGTACTATGAATCCAGTCAGGACCAGGGTGCGTGCCGAACGCGTCATCATGGGGTAAAGAAGACTGCCGTCATCGGAAAGAAGTCCCTTAAAAATAAAAAAAGACCATACGAAAGAAATGTTCGGGCTGTCACGCCAATACTGCCATAATACATGTATTAAGAGATGTTTTCTGAATCAAGAGGCATTGGGTCTTTCCACCAGAACAGTGGATCTGGCTCAGATGTGACATGAACATTTGGTCGTATCACTACTCGATAACTGTTTGATTGAAACAGAGGGATGAGCCATTGCTGGTGGACAAGCGTTTCTATCAAGGTTTTTTCAAGATGTAACGAAGACAAGTCGGACGCATCATGACTCATTTTCTCTAATAAATGGAGGATCGGTGTTCGGTGTGCTATTGGGTCATATTGATAGCATCCGTTAGCATAAATGACCATTGGCTCTATGATGAGGTCATATTGTTGTAAGCGTTTCTGTTTTAGGTAGATGGATTTTGAGACATGGTTTAGGACCAGCTTGGCGCCAACGGTATCCAGAGATTGCTTTAGGTGGGTTAGTGCTGCATCCCAATGGTGGTGCCACAGCGTGATTGAAAAGGTCAGTGCATGGCCATTTTTATATCGAATATGATCTGGCCCTAGATGCCATCCCGCCGCTTCAAGCCTGTGATGGGTATGAACACGATGCGTGTGGGGGCTTGGTGGGTGCTTGTTGACACGGTACTGTTGGTGATACAGCCAGTTATTTAAAAACTCCAGATCAAGTAGCTCATACAGCATTTGACGAACAGCGGGATCCTGTAAAACAACAGAGTGGTCATTTAGCCATAAGGCTTGAGTATATTGGTGCTCTGAGTGTATTAAGTTATGAGTATGTGAGGGCATGCTTTGGCAGAGCCCATGCCATCTTGTGGCAGAGGTTTCAATGTAGTAGTCAATATGGCCTTGCATATAGGCCAGATGGGCATGAAAAGTACTGGGATAGTGGTGATAAGAGATGTCTTTGAAATGATACCGCTCTTTGGCGTGAGGCAGTTCAGCGCCCCAATAAGATTGTCTATGATAGTGTATTGAGGCACTGTCATGGTGAGTGATTTGGTAAGGGCCAGACCCCATAGGGAGTAATTTGAAGCCAGGATCACTGTTTACTGGCACAATAGGCATTTTGGCCAATAAAGCCAAAGTATTTTCTAAAGAGTCTTGGTAGTGAAGTATAAAAACAGTTGTTGTTTTGGGGGTAATGGACAGGGACTGAAAGAGTGTTTGGAACTGCGGATGACTGTACTGGCTTTGATATAGCTGTAATGAATTGATGACATCAGCCGTGGTCACGGGCGCTTGGTTATGGAATCTCGCCAAAGGATTTAAGTGGATTTCAAGGTCTTTTGTTGCGGTGTCTGCGATCAGCTGCTGTGCTAACAAATGGTCATAGGCTCCTGGCATGTGTTGTGCCTGTATCAGTGTTTCATATGCCAATGACAATCCTGGGTATGGTGTGCCTTCCGGTGAGAATGGATGTAGCGATGAAGGCCTGCCAATAAATGCTTGCTTAAAGTGGTTGTGCTCTTGGGCACGTAATATCCAGCAGCTTAAGAACAGTAACAGTTTGAGCCAATTATGTTTCATTAGGAATCTGCTGTATGGTGTGGCAACATTGGTTTAGGAAATGCTGTTGATGGTCGACGATAATCATCGCAACATTTTGTTCATTGAGGAACTGGCAGCATTGTTGGCTCCAGTGCATATCACCCATAGCAAAGGGCTCATCTACCAATAGCAGCTGAGGTTCTCGGCTGAGAGCACGTATTAATGCCAAGGAGGTGAGCACAGTTCTTGGCAGTTGTTGCGGCAACATGTCCTCCCATCTTGCTGGCAGCTGAAGCTTGTGACACAATGACATCAATATTTCTATATTGACTGACGGGTCTGTTTTTGTTGAACCCAAAGTGATTTTGGGATTAAAGCTTGCAGCAACGTCTTGGAAGACCATCTGAGCTTTGGGTAAGGTATCATTTGTGATGGCTTTGCCATCAATAAGAATCTCTCCTTGGTATGGAATATGCTGCATAATGGCCATTAACAGACGGGACTTCCCACAACCATTCGCTCCCATAATACCCATTTTTTGCCGCAAGTTGAGCTGAAGGTTTATGGGGTTGGGCTCGGGGCCTCGTTGTGGTCTAAGATTTCTAATGGTTAAAAAGGCTTCTGAAGAAGGGGAGTGTTTCATTATGTTAGGCGTTAGTTGACGGTTTGGTTGTAATTTAAAGTACCACTTTCCCAGACGAGGTGTTGCATCATGGCCAAACAGCAAGACAGCCATACCATTTTTACAATGCTGTAACCATTCTGTTTGAATGATGTCTTGATGTAGAGGAGACAAAGCTTCCCAAGGGCTGTCTGCAATCAACAGTTTGGGTTTAGAGGCCAGTGCCAACAAGATGGCAGCCGATTGCGCTTGACCATGGCTCAGTATGGCACATGGCTGGTGTTGCAGTAATGGTGGAATGTTTAATCTTTCAAGTATTACCACAGTATCTTTGGGGATGGGGAGGCCTAATATATCATAGAAATGTTTGGCGATACTTCTTGTTGGGTTGAGTGTGTTCCAAGCCTGTTGGGGGATGTATGAGACATCAGGGTCTTTGTGAACTTCTCCATTATAGGATTCTATCTTATCGCTAATGATGGCTTGTGCTAACAGGGTTTTTCCGCTCTGATTCGGGCCAATAACCTGTAAACATTCGCCGGCTTCAAGGCTGCATGACAAAGCCCTGGTTTGAATGGGGTCGGTTATTGAAAATTCTTTAGCATATAGTCTTATAGCAGTCAATCAGTTTGTCCTCACTTTTAGGCAGTATAGCGTATTTTTTTTTAGGTGCAATCTTGCTTATTTTTTTAAAAAAATGTTTGGGATTTTCTCGTGTGCTCATGGGGTTGATTCAAAGCTAAAAAAGCAACGTTTTTTTAAGGAAAATAAAGGTAAAAACCTATTGCAACAAGGGCCTTGCCTTGGTAAAGTTGGATCGATTATAACTAAGGAGTCAATATGACAAATAATAGTAATGGTTCAGAGCAAAGTACGCCACAGGCTCAGATCATGCCAGAGGATGCTGCTGAGCAGCAAGGCGCCCCAGCGCAGCCAGCAAGGCCACGTCGCCATGGGCTCGCTCCAAACGACCCTGTGCGGATGGTGCTTTTCGCCTCTCTCGAAGAAACGCCTTGCAAAAAGCGCAGGCCTCAACAGCAGCATGATGCTTGTCGCCCATTGAAATTCAATAAGTTTGATAGGAATAACCCAGGTCCAGGTGGTAGTGGCTTAGGTGGTGGCAGTGGACTTGTTGCATAGCACTGGTCTACTAAGGGACAGGGATGTCCTTTTCCTTTTGACGAGAAAAATAGAGTGCAAAACAACCAACCATCCCAAATCCTATTGCACATGCCGTCATCATCCAGATCGCTTGAGGATGCATTTTGGATTGCTGAATCAAGAACCCTAAAGAGGGTAAATCGGGATACATTCTAATATCAAAATACGCCAGACTCTCTATCATGGCCAAATAGTTCATCCAGGTATAGCTTATCTGACTTCGGCAAAGCGGTGATAGATGTGGCAGTATATGCTGACAATAGCGTTGCCATAGTGGCATTTTATTATGAGACGCATCTAACATGAACGGTTGATGACAGAGCTCATAGGTTTTATTACGGCACAATTGGGCATATTTTGTCCACTGTGTACAGGTAAATAAGACCATAAATAATCCGAATGAATGTTTGGGTATTAAGATAACCAGAAAGGCAAAAGGCACACTCCGACACAGTTCTTTAAGCCACATAATGGTGATGTCTACAGAGCCTCCGTAAAGCCCTGCAACTACCCCTAGAAGACTGCCAGACCAAAGGCATAGGTATGTAAGAATTAGACTGGTGAGGGAACTTAGCACTGCTGCATGAAGGGCATAGACCAGGATGTCTTGCCCGATATCGTTGGTGCCCAACCAATGACTCTTGCTTGGACTTTCCAAATGATGCGGTGTCTTATAGTCTGGGCTGAGCCCATAAGGATAGGGTGCGTTTAATACCCAAGCCTCTTTTAAGAGGATGTTGCCTTCTGGGGATTGGTAATCCATTTTAAGTGGCACATCACCACCAAAGTCCGTTTCTAGATATTGCGTCATTAGAGGACAGAACCACTGATGATTATGGACAATAAGAAGCGGCAGGTCATTACAGACAAGGGGTAGCATGCCGTAGACAAACAAGAGTATCAAAAGGGGACGAAGGTATAAAGTCACGAACCACCTATGGTCATCTTAGGAGACAGCCATTGTGCAATGACATCACCCGTCAAGTAGCACAATGATAAACACATGCAGCTTGCCATCAAGCATCCCATGATTAAGGGGTAATCATAATGCTTCAACGCGGTAAACGTTAGCCTCCCCAGTCCAGGTATTGAAAACAATACCTCAATGGTTAAGGTCCCGGCAAACAGCACTTGAGCAAAATGTTTGGGGAGTCTGACCCAAACGGGGATGAGCGCATTCTTTAAGATATAGACCGTTGCTATTTTAATCGGAGCCACACCACGCCGCCTGGCCATGTGGATATAAGGTGCATCAATAGTGGTTGATAGACAATGACTCACCAAGTTGGCCAAAGGCGCAATACGCCTTAACGCCAGAAATCCAGCACCATACAGGTAGGTGTGAGACAAAGGTTCTCGGAATAGTTGATACTGCAGGACAAAGACCAGGGTATAGATTAAACAGCTGGGCAATGCAGCCATTGCGGTGCATAGCTGGTGGATGATCTTTGCCCAAACATGACCCCGTTGCAAAAACCAGCCCAGCACAAGCCCCAAGCCATATAATGGGACAAAGGCCATTAACGTTAGTATCAGGGTAGGTCTAAGGTGTGACAGAATCAATTGGCTGACCGGCTGTTGTAAAAAGATACTATGACCCAGATGACCCTGAAGTAGTTGCATCAGAACCGTTGCCAAAGAAGGCACACTGTAGTTAAAGGGCTGTTGGAACATCGGATCAGCAGTGCTGGCCAAGGTGGCGATCGCATCCCCAGGCATGAGCATTAAAATGCTAACGTGTACCATGGCGATGCTTGCCCAAATAACGGGTAATGAGACTAGCCGTTTGAGGAGGTAGTGTCTTTCCATACCAGTTTGCAGTTTGTTTCTTTTACGTGTCTTGCCAACCAGATGCAGAGTAATAGCATGACAGGCAGAATAATATAGGCAAAGTGATAATCTCCACCGCTATAGATCGGCAGGCCATTCTCACCAACTTGTCTAAAGTTCCCTTCCCAATGAGACTGCATCATGATACCAAATATCGGCTGAAAAATTGCCCCACCAGACATGATTAAGACACCAGCCAGCGCCTCACAGGCACCAGTGATTTTGGGGGAATTGGTTTCAAAGATCACAGGATAGCTAATAATCTGTGTGCTGGTTGTGACCCCAATGATAAAGAATATTGCAGCAAGCTCAGAGGTGCTCAGAGAGGGTCTCAAGAGCAGCATAAAGGCCAGCCCAAATGATACAATGGCTCCCAAGATCATGGGAAGGCGCCTTTTACGCAGACAGTCGGAGAGGTATCCGGCCAAAGGTGACCCGACAATCGTTCCAAAAAACAGCATGGTGGTGATACGGCTTGCAACAGTAAAGTCTAAGCCGTAGACATGGTGCAAATAGCTGCTCCCCCAAGCCGCGCCAAAAACAAAAATAAACAGGTTCATCAAGCTGGTATAAAGCCCACAAATCATGTTTTGGGGGTTTTTGAATGCTTGTTTGTAGCTGTCTAAAACCGGCTCAGTATTGAGCTCAGGTGCTTTTTTCCCGGCAGGATAGTTTTCAATGGAGAAGTACATCATCACAAATAAAACCAAGCCAAGAAGGGTGTCGATCTGAAGTGCATGGCGCCAGCCAACATACTCAATTAAATGTGCCAACGGTTCTTGCGAAAGCGCGCCCCCCAGCATGGCCATGGTCACAATGGCTCCTGTTATCTGAGCCATTTTATGACTTGGAAACCAGCGTGTAGACAGCACAATACAACTTAGAAAACAAAACGCGGTTGATGCGCCACAAATGAACCGAGCCAGAGCCGCAATCCATATGCTATGTGCCACAGAAAACAGCAAGGTCGAAAACGTACAAATGAGCATGGCGACCAGAATGACCTGTCGGGTTGGAAACCTGTCTAAGAGAGCGCCGCTAAATGGTAACATGCAGACGGTGGCAAACATGTAAGTAGAGGCCAAGTAACCAATACCAACGGCATCTAAGTGGAACGCTTGTGCCACATAAGGGTTCAGCGTATTAAACATATTGAGTTGAATAAAATCATAGAAGAAAAAGAGTCCTGCAGACAAACACACAAACCATGCTTTAAAGTCAGCAGCTGTTATTTTAGAGGGGGTTAAAACATGTTCTTGTTGCATAGCGTTTTCCGTTCATCATTAATGTAGTATGCCATACAAATTTCTAACTACTAATACAGTACTCTAATATTTTTTGGAATGATCTTTATTTCAAGGGGATAAAATAACAAAGGGGCAACGCCCCTTCGTTAGACTGAATGGGGTTACTCACCATTTCTAGACAAGCCCACCAATACTGACCAATAATAAAAAGGCACATCGACATCAAAGTTAGAGGTTTTACTATCAGCGCTTTCATCACCTTTAAAGTTCCCTAGGTTCATCTGTAGTCGGGCATTGGTTGCCAAAGCCTCAGATATTGGGTTGGTGACCATCAGATATCCCCCGCCATAAAACGTTTTATTATCCTTTAGGTCTTGAGGATAATCTGTTGTATCATCTCCAAGCGTTTGCTGGATGTTTATCCACAGATATCCTAGCTGTGCCCCTGCAGAAATGTTCGGCGTGACGTGGTATGCTGCATCCAGCGTTAGGCTGCCTTTGGTTTCTGACTTTTGGGTAAGACTGTATCGCTTATGAATATGGTCCGTATGCGATGTCTCATCCAAACTGACATCGACCAGTGTATGGGCGGTAGTTGGGAAAATCGCCGCTGTTGCACCAATAGAAATTGGTTGTGACTCAAAGTCTCGTGATACTGACGCAAAAGCCCCAAATAGATTGGTGCAAGCACCAGCCAAGCCATCGGTTTTTCCGTGATCATGACCGCCGCGCGATTGTGCGGTATCTTCAAACTCTAGCTGATCGGCTTGGTGTTGGTCTTTTTCTGTCAGTTCGCTGGGTTTTCCTAAGCACAAGGTATTGGCAGACAAGCCGCCTTGTAAATTAAAGGCTTGGCTCAATAAAGGCAAAAGCACCAAGCTACGGGTTAATAAGGGTTTGATGTTCATAATGTCTCCTAAAACTGAACGGTAATGGATTACTCACTAGGGCTCATGCCAAAACTAATGCTACCAGAAAGCTGGCTACTGTCTGTCGCGGCACCAAAAACAAGTGGCGTGATAGCGTGGTTTTGGGCGGAGCTAATGATAATGCTTTGCTCAGACTCGGTGGTATCATAGCTGTGTATCGTGTATGCCAACTTTGCTGTGACTTGCACACGCTTGAAGTCTGCTTTGGTCTCTGCAACCAAGCCATACCACCAAGAGGCGTCATCAAACTCTACTGACTCAAATTTACTAGCATCTGCACCAAGATCTGTTAAAAAGATAAACTTATCAGCATTGCGACTGAAGCGTAAGCCCAGTTGCGACGCACTATTGGTTGGCGCAAACATCACATCTAGGTGAGAGGCAAGTTTTGCTTCATTGGCAACATGAGCGCTTCTATAGTAGTCATCACCACTGGTGTGACGCATAATGGCATGCGCAAAATAACGTTTATCACTGCTACTTATTTCAACGGTCCCTGCAATAGAGACATTCCCGCGATCAAATGCCTTTAGTGGATGTTCAATCTTGAGATGAGCGGTTGGTCGGGCATAGGTGCCACAGCTCACTCTAGGCGCTAAGTTTTCAGCTGCAGCATCGTCGCCATACCCACCAATAAGGTGTTTGGTATCTGCGGTACAATCACCAAGTTCGATTGAGTGGACCCCAACACCTGCTGAGACACTGATAGCAGCGGTTAGGGGAGAAAGCAGCAATACTGCAAGACTAAGACTTTTGTTCATGTCACCGGCTCCATGTGATCAAATTAAAACCATTATAGGTGCTTTTCAAAAAGGGATCAATATTCTGAGAATAAAGAAAAGGGAGCAAATAGCTCCCTTTTCTTATGTCTGAACGCTTCTATGATCTAGAAAACGAGATAGACATATTACATACTGACATGACAGCATCTGTTGAAGCTTGGAATAGCTTCATGGTGTCAGTGTCAGAATCGGTTACTGATGATGTATCAAAACTTCTGACGTAGTAACCACCACCAAGTCTTACACCAATGTTGTCATTGATCTGTGTTTGGCTAGATGCCGTTAATCCAAACCACCATACGCCTTCGTCAAACACTTCTTTGTCTTGGTCTGCAAGGCTGCCGGATGCGGCTGTTAGCACGATCGGAGCTAGATTTGTATCATCTACAACATCGTCATTATCATCATTAGCGCCATCATCGAAGGCATCTATAGTTGCTGTTACATTAACGTCTGACTCCCCAAGAGCCTTAGTGGAAGAGTCTTCCTTAGATCCTGTGTAGGTAAACTCATCTGCAGTACGGCAAATACCCAAGCCAATTGCAGCGCCATTGTCTTCATCACCAAAGGCATATTCACCCTTAAAGGTGACCGCAAACTTCTGAGAAACATCCAGGGTGTTGGCGCCAATATTGTATGTGGCGGAGTGTAATTCTATCTCTCCAGTTATGGCAGCGTTACCGTCAACTTCATCCCCAAAGAAAAATGTCTTGATTCCCCCAAGTATCGTGTCATCACCAACCTGTTGCACCACACCTGCAACAGAACCTGTGTTTAGGCCCACTCGGTTATTTTCCACGTTAGAAGCATGAATTGTATCACCTGTTTGCATGTAGGCTTCAGCTGAGATTCTAAAGTTTCTCATGTCCATACTGGCCGAGAGACTCACAAATGGTGTTCCATAAGAAACAGCGTTTGCACCATTACTTGTTCCATCAGAAGACATAAGGGTTTTGGTGGTGTCTTTCTGATCACCCAGTGTAACATGTTTTTTTCCAACGCCAGCATCAAACTTAAACTGAGACATGTCTACGGCTGCTTGGGTTAAAGGGGCTGCTAGTAGCGCAACACTTGCAAAGAGGGTTAACGATCGTTTCATTTCACGAGCTCCATGTGATAAATACAGTCATAATAACAGACTTTAATCGCTTAAGCTACGCATTTTAATTTTTTTTTCATAAAAAAAAGAGGCACAAATAGTGCCTCTGAGGAAAACAGGTTCTCTAGCTAATCGCTGGAGTCTTTATTTGGAGAGTATTTCACCAATAAAACCACCCTTTTGAGTACAGAGTCTGTGTCTGATTTGAGCGCAAATTCTGCTTYGCTGTCTTCACCTTTCGTGGTGCCCCAGGCATAAGAGCCAGTGATCTCACCTGAGATAGAATCTGATAGCTGACCACTCACCGCAGCATCGCCCCCCAAAAACCATGAGGACTGTTCAGAACCTTGAGGATCAACAGCCGCGCCGCCACCCTCAAAGTTTGCAATCAACTCGCTGCTGACTCTGTGCGCGGTAAAACCTAGACTGGCCCCAGACATTTCTCCGCCAAGGAAGAAAGAAAAAATGTTCTTGGTCTTTTGGGTGACTTTTAATGTTTCTATGTCAGAGCCACCGCTATTTGAGGAGTGACCAAACATTTGGAAAACATCTTCTGCATCACTACCAAAAAAGGCTATTGTGACGGCCCCTTTTGCGTTAAAGCCTTTAAATGGTTTTGTAGCGTCAGCGCCAAATACAAGGGCATTGTCTGCAATGGTCGCATGACTATGATCCGCGCCATTGGTTTGGACTGTGCCATTAAATATTAAAGTTTCAGAATCAGCCGTTCCATCATGGGTCCCATATTGTATTGTATAGACACTAGCACCAACCCCACCTGAAAATTTGGCATCAGTGTCTTCATCTGCCAATGTCATTGTTGAGGCAAGTAACGCTCCTAAGAAAAGTGTTTTAAATTTCATGTTAACTCTCCGTGTTTATCCGTTGTTAGGAACATAGCTTAAGCCAATATTCCCTGTGATGTATCGCATTGGTGTGGCCGCATGGAAGATGGTTGTATTGTCGGCATCATTCTTGATCGTATCGGTGTCTCTCATGCTGTATGATACATCGACGTGGGCATGGATGGCGCTGTCACCAAGTTGTGTTCCGGCTTTAACAACGAGACCAGGAACGTAGCGATTATCATCATAGGTGAAGTCTGCTGTGGTATCTGGATCGGGGCGATTGGCGCCTCTGGCAAGACCATCGCCATCAGCACCATCATCGTAGAACATTTGGAGTTCATCTCTGATGACAGTGAATCTGATTCCTGCAGCAAAGTCGCCCATGTTATAGAGCCCGTCTATGAAGAACTTAGCCTTAGGTTCAATGCTAAATCCGATGATGTCTGTCTCTCCGTCGTTGGCGTCGGCGTCTGCAACACTTTGAGCCAGCACAACCTTGTCTGATTTGCTAACAGCAGCACCTATTCGGGCACTAAACTTGCCTTCTCCAAAAGCTTTTTCTACGGTGGCACCAATGGTTGGTAGGGTATAGGTGGCTGTTTTAACCGATCCTGTCTCGGGCTTTTTCGCTGTTCCACCTAAGATGTTGGTTTCGGATCCACCACTTTCACCAAAGCTTTGTACAAAAGTTCCTACTTGGAGTGACGCTTTGATGCCATCTGTTACGGCGGCACCTGCAAGAGGCGATAAGAGTAATATGCTTGCGCATAAGGATAATGATTTGTTCATTCACTGCTCCATGTGACATTAAATATTTACCATTATGCAGCAGTTGCTCTTTAATGTATAGTGTTCTCTTAAAAAAGTATTAAGTTTCTTTCATGGATTCAAAAAACTTCTCATTTGTTTTGGTTGCTTGTACCCGTTGAATGACCAGTTCAGTGGCTTGAGCCTCATCCATGGTTTGTAAATACTTTCTTAAGATCCAGCAATAGTTGAGATATTCAGCAGATACCAAAATCTCTTCTTTACGGGTTCCGGATTGTTTGACATCAAGGGCTGGATAGATGCGCTTCTGTGCCAAGTGTCGCATGAGGTGAATCTCATGGTTACCGGTACCTTTGAACTCTTCATAAATCACTTCATCGGCTTTTGATCCGGTATCGATCAATGCCGTTGCAATAATGCTCAAGCTACCACCATCCATTAGGTTTCTGGCAGCACCAAAGAAACGCTTAGGGCGTTGTAGGGCTGAGGCAGAAATACCGCCAGATAGAATCTTGTTGTCTGTGGCGGCAACATGGTTGTAGGCACGGGCAAGACGGGTGATGGAGTCTAGGAAGATTACAACATCATCGCCGCTCTCTGCCAAACGCTTGGCTTTGGCCAATACCATTTCAGCCACTTGAATATGACGGCTTGGTGGATTGTCAAACGGACTGGCAATGATTTCAGCATCAACAGAACGCATGTTATCAGTAACTTCCTCTGGTCGTTCATCCAGTAATAGCATGAACACCTTGCATTCAGGGTTGCTTTTTAATATCGCATTGGCAATGCTTTGAAGCATCACGGTTTTACCAGTCTTGGGCGGGGCCACGATTAAGCTTCTTTGGCCTTTACCGATGGGCGCTACAATATCAATCATCCGACCAATGGTGTCGCTTTTATGCCCAGACCCTTGCTCAAGCTGGAGCCATTCTGTTGGGAATTCTGCAGGTTTGTCACCAAATGGCACCAACAGCACTTGTTCTTGTACTGGGCGCATATTCACTTCAAATACTTCATCAACCGCAAAGTAACGCTCGCCTCTGTTGGGCGGTCTTAATGTAACTTTTGAGAAAATCACCCCTGTTTTTAAACGATACTGTTTAATGATTTGTGGTGGTACATAAATGTCATCAGGACCTGGATGGTAACTGGTTTGGGGGGATCTTAGGAAACCATAGCCGTCTTGTACAATCTCTAATACACCAGAAGATGGGCCTTCAAGGATCATTTTGGCACCTTTTTTGGATAGGAGCTTCTGAATGGCGAACAATAGCTCTTGACGAGACTGGCGGTTGTATTCTAGTCCAATGCTTTTGGCTTTGGCGTGCAAAGCCTTGATGTCCATGTTTCTAAGGTCAATAAGGTTGATAATGACTGAAGGCTTTTGTGGTGCCTGGTCTTGTTCATTTTGCGCTTGTTGTTCAGGGCGTCTTTGGCGCTGATCTTGCTTGGGGGATTGCTTATTGTTTTGCGATGGTTTGGTTGGGTTCATAGGGTTTCTGCCTTATTCTGCTGTTTCTGCGTTGGCTTGAGATAAAAATTCAAGGATCTGGTTTTTAGAGAGGGCGCCGACTTTGCGGGCAATAATTTTCCCATTATGGAAAAGCAACAGACTGGGAAGACCCTTAACATCGAAGCGCTCCATGGTCTTGGGGTTGTCGACAATGTCAATCTTGCAAATGGTGCACTCGGATTGTTCTTCAGCAATTTCAGCCAAGATGGGTGCAATGCGCTTACATGGATTGCACCAGTCAGCCCAAAAATCAACCAATATCGGTTTGGAGGATTCTAAAACATCTTGATCAAAGGTGCTGTCCGTTGTATGGATAATGGTCATGATAACGCCCTAATTAAATAAACGAGAAAAGGTTTCTTGAAAGAAATATCTGAAAATTATATAAGTACGCACGGCCGCTGTCAAGCGCTTTCTTTGTTTTGGAGGTGCTGTTGGCTTGTCAGTGCTGATAAGATCTTCTCCAAAGACTCTGGAGAGTCGTACTGTAGCGTGATGGCGCCTTTTTCATGTGAGCCTCGAATTCTTGCTTTTAAGTTCAGCTGTTTCAAGGTATTGGCAATCCAATGGTTGTCTTTAGGGGATCGCTGTGGCTTGGGCTGGTTCAGTTGCTTGATTAATTGTTCCACTTGTCGTACAGACAGTTGGCGTTTGATGATGGTGAGCGTTAGCTGAGGCTGTTTTTCATAAGGGGCGCCCAATAGGGTGCGTCCATGACCCATGTCAATTAAGCCATCTTTCAAAGCTTGTTTGGCCTCTGGGTGTAGTTTGATGAGGCGAAGTGAGTTCGAGATCGCTGATCGTGACTTGTTGACTTTTTTGGCCACATCGTCATGAGACAGCTGGTGGTTGTCAATCAAACGCGCATAAGCAAAAGCTTGGTCAATGGGATTCAGCGCTTCTCGTTGAATGTTTTCAATGATGGCAATCGATTCTGCTGCCAGTTCATCAAGGTTCTTGATAATAGTGGGTATGGTGTTGAGCCCTGCTTGAATACAAGCCCGATACCGTCGTTCTCCTGCTATGATTTCATAGCCTTCGGCTTTAGGTGTGACAATGATCGGTTGAAGAACGCCATGGGATTTCACTGATTCTGCCAGCTCACTGAGGGGCTCAGGCTTAAATGTCTTTCTCGGTTGGTTTTTGTTCGGTGAGATCTTGGCTAGGTCAATGTGTTTGATCTGTTCGTTGGGCTGAAGATCTGCTTGAGCATCAGATAATAGCGCTTGTACACCCATGTCGCTCAGTGCGCGTCCTAGTCGTCTTTTTGGTTTTTTCATGTGGTTGCTTCCAGTTGTTTTGCGCGTTTCAGCATTTCAGCCATGAGCGCTAAATAGGCCATGGCACCATGGCATCTTGGGTCATAAGAAAAAATGCTTTTGCCGTAGCTGGGTGCTTCAGCCAAGCGAATATTTCGAGGTATGACGGTGTTGAGCAAGGCGCTGCCAAAGTGCTCGGTCAATTCTGATGATACGTCGATGGCCAAACGATTTCTGCCGTCATACATGGTGCGAAGTAATAATAAGCTATGGGTTGCAAGCCCTAAGCTTCTTCGCGTGGACTCAATGGTTTGTAGTAGCTTGGTGAGGCCTTCTAGGGCATAGTATTCACATTGGATCGGGATTAATACATTGCTGGCTGCTACCAAGGCATTCATGGTGAGGATGTTTAAGCTTGGTGAGCAATCAATTAAAATCATATCATACTGTGTTGGTAGGCTTTTCAGTCCTGACAGTAGGGTTTGTTCTTTTAGGGATGATGACATGAGTGAAATTTCACTGGCGGTTAAATCATAGCTTGAGGCCAGAATGTCGAATCCTTCAGAGGTTCTTTGAATGCAGTCAGTGAAGCTTGCATGGTTGTCAAAGGCCTCTTTAATAGATCGGTCAGAGGTTTCCATACAGCCTGTTGTCGCATTGGCCTGCGGATCAAGGTCGACCAACAGGACCTTTTTCTTCATTTTGGCTGCAGCAGCTGCTAATGATATGGTCGTGGTGGTTTTTCCGACACCGCCTTTTTGGTTGATAACGGCATAAGTGTTGCGTAACATAGTCGATCCAATCCTTACCTGGTATTGATTCTATCCCGCTGTGACAATATTTGCAAGCATCTTCCATGTAGAGAAGACTTTTTTCTCTGGCTTGAGAAAGTGCTCTTAAGGCCTTATGATACAGTATAGAAACTTGAGAATATTATGCATTGGTTTACAAAAAACACAGATCGGGTTTATGCCAAAACAAAGCGTGCTATGTCACGTGTGGTGGGGATATTAAAGGGTAAAAAACGGTTAGATGAAGCCACTTTGTCATCTTTAAAAAGCGCATTAATTGATGCAGACTTGGGTTTGTCATTAACAGACGAGGCGATGGCTCACTTGCAAACAGTGTGTGCCCAAGGTGTTGATGAAGACGCCACGTTACTGGAGACATTAAAAGCCTTTTTAAGAGGGTTTTTCCAGCCGGTTAAGCCACTGTCTGAATCCCTCATGCCAGTTGTTTTGGTGGTGGGTATTAACGGGGCGGGAAAAACAACCAGTATTGCAAAGCTTGCCCGGTATTATGGTGAGCAGGGCCATAAGGTTGCGTTAGCCTCAGGAGATACCTACCGTGCTGCAGCAGATGAACAATTGAACTATTGGGCGGATGCTGTTGGAGCGGTGTTTATTAATCGGCCTGATACTCAAGATCCGGCTGCAGTGATGTATGATGCGTATGGCACAGCAAAACAAGCTGGAGCAACGCTGTTGATTGCGGACACAGCAGGAAGAATGCATGGTCAGCAAGGGTTGATGGATCAGTTGAAAAAAGTCAAACGGGTTTTGGGGAAGTTGGATGCAAAAGCGCCCCATGAGGTTTGGCTGGTGCTAGACGGTAGTCTTGGGCAAAGCAATGTGACTCAGGCACAATTGTTTCATGAAGCGCTTGGCGTTACCGGTGTGGTGCTAACCAAGATGGATGGGTCTGCCAAAGGGGGTGCATTGTTTTCAGTGGCCAAAATGGGATTGCCCATTCGGTTTTTAGGCAGTGGTGAAAGTAGTGAGGACCTTCAGTTGTTTGATCCTAAGGTCTTTGTGGATGAGGTTTTTGCCTAGACATTTTTGTATTTTTTTGATATAATGTATTAAATTACAGGTATTTATTTTTGAGTAAAGAGACATTAGAGACCATAAGCGGCGAGATTTTGCCCAGCACCAAGTCAAATAAAGCGTTGGTGCCTTTATCGACATCGTTGGTGCCTACGGCATCTTACGGTGATAGTCTTGATGCATATTTGAAACAAATAGCCAGTATCCCCTTATTAAGTCAAGAAGATGAATTGCATTATGCCAAGTTGTATCGAGAGAACCGTGATCGACAGGCGGCACAATATTTGGTGTTGTCCAATCTTCGGTTTGTGGTTTATGTGGCCAAAGGTTTTAAAGGTTATGGTTTGCCATTGGCTGATATGATCCAGGAGGGAAATCTTGGCTTGATGAAGGCGGTAGAAAAGTTTGACCCAGACCAAGGCGTGCGGTTTATTTCTTATGCGGTGTATTGGATTCGTTGTGACATTAATGAGTATATTATTAAAAATATGCGGATGGTACGTTCTGTGACCAACAAGAAACGTCGCAAGCTTTTATTTAATTTAGGCAAGCATATGCAGAGTGGTAGCACGTTCTCATTGAGTCAGCGTCAAGAATTGGCTAAAGAATATGGTGTGAGTGTTGCGGATATTGATGTGGTTGAGGCGTCATTGGCAAACCATGATGCATCCGTTGAATTTACCAGCGCCCAAGGTGTGTCGACGGTGGAGCTGTTGCCAGATGGTAAGGCCACGCCTGAGCAAGTGTTTGAAAATGAATCACGGGATGTGCAACATACGACCTTGGTTACAAAAATGTTGGCATCGTTAAATGATAGGCAGCGTGAAATCATACAGTCTCGTTGGCTGTCTGGGAAGAAGGCGTCATTGGAGTCATTGGCTGAGAAACTTGGGGTTTCCATGCAGCGTGTGAGTCAAATTGAAAAACAGGCACTAGAGAAGTGCCGTACACTAGATATTGCACCAGAGGATGTCATGTATCTAGGAGATGACGTAGAGGCATAGAAAAGTCTATGATTCTCTGCTATTCTATGATGGGGTAGCTGGAGAATAAATGATGAAACTGTTTAGAGTCTTAACGATATTGGGTGCGTCCGTTTTTGCCGCCAATATTGATGATCGTATTCAGCAATATATTTTAAAACATCCTGATGTGGTCGCGCAGGCTTTAGAACTTTATGCAAAGAACCAAATGAATGAAAAGCTAGAACAAGTTGTAGCATCGCAAGATGGAGACATTGTTTTGGCCAACCAAAAAGCACCGAATCGATTGGTTGCCTACATCGATTATCGATGCAGCGCTTGTCAAAAAAGTTATCCCTGGGTGAAAGATTTTATTCAAGCGCATCCTGATGTAGCGCTTGTGCTGAGGCCGTTGCCTGTATTGGGGGGTGAAGCAACCCGCGCGGCGTTATTGGCGTATGAGGCTGAGAAAAAAGGCGCAATAGCGCAATATAATGAAGCTTTGTTGGACAAGTCGGGTCCCGTTAATGCTGAGAGATTGTCAGAACTGGAGCAGTCGCTGGGCTTAGAAACGGTCTCAATAGAGGGTAAGCCTCATTGGGCGCTGAGTTATGTGAAGAGCCATTACAAGCAGTCAGCATTATTAGATAACCAGTCGGTACCGCTGTACTTGCTCCGTGTTGATGGTGAGGTCAAAGTACTTCAGGGGATTCATGTGTCATCATTAGATGACGCATACCAACAGTTGGTGTCTCATGCCTCTCATTAATTCTTTTAGTACTAAAGATATAAAACGTCCCTCCGTTTTTGCTATGTGGGATGTGGTGATTATGGTGTTGATCATAGGGGCTCTATTTTTAATATCATCAGCAGCATCTGATATGTTGGTGCAATATGAGCTGGGCGATCCAATTGTGATTGATTTGAGCCCGGAGCGGCTGCCTTATTATGCGTTACGAACGATTCTTAGAATGTTTATTGCATTATTTTTATCGTTATTGTGTGCGTTTGTTGTTGGGGGAATAGCCGCAAAAAATACCTTGGCAGAAAAGATTATCTTGCCTGCAATTGATGTCATGCAGTCTATTCCTGTTATTGGTTTTTTAGAGGTGTCCTTTCTTTGGATTATTGCAGCATTTAAAGGCAGCTTTTTAGGGCCAGAGCTGGTTTCAATCTTTGCGGTATTTGTCTCCCAGGTTTGGAACCTCATTTTGTGTTATTACCAAAGTTTAAAGGCTGTACCAAGAGAGCTTGACGAAGTCATGCGGATTTATCACCTAACGCCATGGCAACGTTTCTTCCGTTTGGAAGTTCCACATGCGGCTCCAGCATTAATTTGGAATGCGATGCTATCGTTGTCAGCAGGTTGGTTTTTTGTGGTTGCAGGGGAGGCTTTGACCATTGCCAATCATGATGTGGCATTACCGGGGATTGGGTCATATATTGCGGTAGCAACTGCTCAGGGAGATTTTCAAGCAGTTTACTATGCTATAGGGTGCTTATTTGCCGTGATCATGTTGTATGATCAGTTGTTGTTTCGGCCGTTAAATTATTGGTTGTTGTCTCGGGAAAATCCCGGTTCAGGGAAGGCAAATTGGGTCTATCGCTTGGTCACGGGTTCTCGGGTTTGGGGAGGCATTAAGCGACTGTTGTCTTGGTTAACCCAGGGCCGACAAGGGCAGAAAAAGTTTAAATATTACCGTAAAAAGCCTCAGTGGTTGGGTGCCGCTCTTGGTTATGGTGTTTTGCTATGGGCGAGTTATGCGGTCTTGCAGGTGCTATTGGATATGGGGTCAGTTCTGACTTGGGGAGAGGTAGAAACAGCATTAATGCTAGGTGCGTATACCGCTTTCAGGGTGTTTGTGTTGGTGTTGTTGTGTTGTATTGTTTGGGTTCCTGTTGGGATTTACTTAGGGATGCATGAGAAAGCCTCGAATATTTTTCAACCAGTGATTCAGTTTTTGGCAGCGTTTCCACCTAACATGCTTTATCCTTTGGTTGGCTCGTTGGTGATCGCAAAGGGGTATAATCCCAATATTTGGTTGTCGCCTTTAATTGTTTTAGGGACGCAATGGTATATTTTGTTTAATGTCATCTCGGGCGTGAAAGCATTGCCTCATGATTTATTAATGATGGCAAAGTCGTTGCATTTGTCACAATTCCAATTGTGTAAAAAGGTTATCTTGCCCGGTATTTTGCCGTCATTATTAACCGGTGTTATCACAGCTGCTGGGGGCGCTTGGAATACCAGTATCATTGCTGAGATGGCAGAATGGAATGGTGAGGTGGTTTATGCAGATGGTTTGGGTGCTTTCATTATGGAAGCATCGAGGAATGCACAACCAGACATGGTGTGTCTGGGAGTGGCTGTGATGTGTTTGTATGTGTTGTTGATTAACAGGGTAGTTTGGTTACCATTATACCGGATGATTGATCGACGTTATGGGGGGCGATAATGGCAGGACCAATTTTAGAAATTAAAGATGTGAAAAAATCATTTCATCGAGGATCCCAGTCAGAAATACTGGTGTTGGATGATATCTCGTTGAGTCTGAATGAAGGGGAAGTGGTTTGCTTGTTGGGTAAATCAGGGTCTGGAAAGTCAACATTGTTGCGGATCATTGCGGGTTTGATTCAGCCAAGCAATGGATTTCGGTACTATAAACAACAGCCGGCTTTTGGTGGGGTGAAAAACTTGAGTATGGTGTTTCAGCATTTTGCTTTGTTGCCATGGATGTCGGTGCTTGAAAATGTTGAATTGGGGTTAGAGTCTAGTGGGATGTCGACAACAGATCGACGTGACAAAGCGTTAAAAGCCATTGATATGGTTGGTCTGGATGGTTTTGAATCCGCTTATCCTAAAGAGCTTTCTGGAGGGATTGCACAGCGGGTTGGCTTGGCAAGGGCATTGGTTGTTGATCCTGAGATCATGTTATTGGATGAGCCGTTCTCAGCGCTGGATATTTTAACAGCTGAAAATTTACGAGGGGATTTGATCAACCTGTGGACAAGCAAAAAAACCAACTTAAAGTCAATGCTGATCGTGACACATAATATTGAAGAGGCCGTTTATATGGCTGATAGGATCTTGATCTTTGGTTCGGATCCAGGAAAGGTTAAATCAGAGATGCGCATTGATCTTGCTCATCCAAGAGATGACAAGGATGAAGAGATGGCGGAGCTGGTTGATCAGGTGTATCAAACCATTGCGGAGGTCAACTTTCAGGCAAAACGTGCTGGTATGCGCTTTAGAACCATACGTTTGGGACACATGTTGCCTTCAGTCCCGGTATCAAACATCACAGGTTTATTGGAGTTTTTGGTGTCTGGTGATGGCAGTGAGCATGCAGAGCTCTCTGAAGTGGCTGAAGAGATGCATTTGGGGCTTGATGAGATTCTACCTGTTGCAGAAGCCGTAGAGATCTTGCGTTTTGCAACGGTTTCAGGAGGACGTTTCCAATTGACCCCTACGGGTGATGGTTTTGCGAAAGCCAGCATTTTGGATCAGAAAAAACTATTTGCTCGGCAGTTGCTGGATCATGTTCCAGTTGCGGTATATGTGAGAGGAACGCTTGAGAACGTTGAGAACCATACCATGCATGAGTCAGAGCTTCTGGGCGTCCTGCAGGAAAAAATGAGTGAAGTGGCCTCAAGAAGGGTGTTAAGAACCATTGTAGACTGGGGACGCTATGCTGAGCTGTTTGCGTACAATGTCAACTCTGGTGTGTTGAGTCTTGAGGATCCCTAAGCATTTGGATCAGCTGGCGTTGTTGTGCCAGTGGTTGGTTGAACAGCCCACCTCCAATGACAACAGCGTCGGGATTGCATGCGGCAACCTGAGCAGCTGTTGATACGTTGATACCGCCATCTAGCATGGTATGTAATCCCCGTTCTTTTGCTTGTTGTATCGTTGTTAATGCTTGGGGTTGTAGTTGTTGACCACAAAACCCAGGAGAGACCGCCAAAGCCAAAATGTTCTGATAGGCCGTATGTTCTTCTTGTAATGTTTCACTGGGTAATATGGCTGCACGGATAAGTGTGTTACGCAGGATGTCTGTTGTAATAGGCTGCACTAAGGTGTCATGGTGGAGGGAAATGGCATCAACACCGATATCGATCAGTTTTTCAATTAGGGATATCGGGGTGGGGTTGGTCATTAAATGAACATCAAGTTTTATCGCAGGAAAGGCTTTTTTGATTGCTTTGCAGTGATCAAGGGACAGTCCAAAGTTGGGGGTGTAATGATAGTCGATGATGTCGATATGTAGGTAGTGGAGGTCCAATGCGATCATTGCCTCAATATCTCTTTGGAGTTTTAGAGGATGGGCGGCTAAAAGAGAGGGGAGTATTTCCATATTATGCACTTGCTTTTTGATGGTGGGCTTTGATGACGTTCCAAGCAACTTGAATCTTTTTTAGAGTTTCTTCAGCAGCCTTCTTGTCTTGTTCGTGGATCTTTCGGTCAGGGTGGTGCTTGCCAACCAAGCGACGGTAAGTTTTTTTCATGGTATTAAAATCCATGGAAGCATTGATGCCCAAGGTTTGATAAGCGTTGTTTAATGATGTTAGGGGTGGGGCATGATGGGCTTTTGAGTGGCTACGCTGGGTGTTATTAACATGAAATTTGATTTGATTTAATATGTTTATTTGTTGAATGCTTTTCGTGTGATCTGCTTGAATAATGCGTTCTTGGTACTGAAAAAAACGGTCAATTAGCTCAGGTTGGGTTTGCTGAAGGATTTTTAAAAAGAGGATTAGATTATTTAGGTCTAGGCCTTTGCTGCCTTTTTTGAACGCATTCTGAGCCATTGCTTTTTGTGAATAATTGAGGCACAGATCTTGGATGATTTGTTGGGTGATCAAGATCTCATTTTTAGAAACAACGCCATCAGCTTTGGCCAAATACCCCATTAGTGAAAAGCAATGGTAATGGAAGGAGGAGGGGGTGCCATGGCTCTTGAATGAGGAATAGGTAAAGTTTTTGCGAAAATTGTTTCGCAAATATAAGACAAGCGCAAAGATTCCTCCTAAAATGGCTGGAATTTTTAACATTGTTGCAATGGCCATGCCAATTAAAATATAGACTAATAGTGTCATGCGACCCCCCCTTTTGGGATATTATCATATTGATTCATAAAATAAAGTAATAATTGGCGAAATTTTCTTATTTGACAATCCTCGATGAGGCAACTACTGTGTGGTGAATTGAGAGAGGAGATGATGTGCGGTATTTGTGTTTGGTTTGTGGTTATATCTATGACGAAGGTGTTGGTGCACCAGCTGATGGTATTCCAGCAGGAACTGCTTGGGCTGATGTGTCAGAGACTTGGTTGTGCCCAGATTGTGGTGCTATGAAAGATGATTTTGAAATGGTGACTATTTAAGTTCGATCAAAATTATTGAATATTTCAGTGATAATTTCATGGGTTAGTGGTTTGGCATAAATACGCGAAATGCCATGTGGTGGCGGCTCACTGGGGTCTAAATGCGCTGTGATGGCTACGACGGGCGGACATTCCGGGTATTGCGCATTAATGGCTTGAACGAGCTCCACGCCACTGATATCAGGCAAGCCTAGGTCTGTTAATATGAGGTCAAATGTATTGGGCGAGAAAAGGTTTAAGGCCTCGTAACCTGTAGTGGCCATTGTGATCGTTATGTTGGGGAACAAAGAGAACATCTTTTTTCCAATCTCTTGAGCAATCTCATCGTCTTCAACGTAAAGGATTTTAAGCATTTTATGCGCCGATCTGTTATCTTTTTTATTCTACGGTATTCGGGCTTGTTTGACAACAATCTGCTGGGGGTTCAAAAAACTCTTGGATATCAATGGATACTACGGTAGGATATATTTTAAATGAATAAAGAAGGACTGTTATGCCTTATACACAACATACCTCTGAGTCGGTATCAGATGGTCATCCTGATAAAATAGCGGATCAGATTTCTGATGCGGTGTTAGATGCTGTTTTATCACAAGATCCTTTAGGTAGGGTTGCGTGCGAGGTTCTGGTTAAAGAGCGCATGGTGGTTATTTCAGGAGAAGTCTCTGCTGATGCAACAATAGATTATATGAAGATTGTCTGTCAGGTGCTAACAGGTGTATACGGTAAGCCGTGTCATCCTGAGGATATTGAGCTTATGTTGCATGTTGGGCAACAGTCCAAAGAGATTGCGCATGGTGTGGATCAGCATGAATCGCTTGGCGCAGGTGATCAAGGTATGATGTATGGGTATGCTTGTGACGAAACCCCGGCGTATATGCCGATGCCAATTTATTTGTCGCACCAACTGATGCGAGCTCATAAAAAGCTTCGTCAAACGGATCCAAGAATTTTGGCAGATGCAAAATCTCAAGTGACTGTCTCTTATGAGGGTGGCGTGCCGTCTGGTATCAAAAGTGTGGTGCTGTCTACCCAGCATCAAGCAGACATGCCATTGGAGGAGGTGCGGTCTTTTATTCAATCATCATTGATTGATTTGGTGATTCCTAAAGCATTGGTGAATAAAGATACCGTTTATTTTGTCAACCCTTCAGGGACGTTTATTCGAGGCGGTCCAAGTGCAGACTGTGGTCTAACGGGCAGAAAGCTGATGGTAGACACTTATGGTGGTTTTGCCTTGCATGGTGGCGGTGCGTTTTCAGGCAAGGACAGTACAAAAGTTGATCGAACAGCGGCTTATATGGCACGTTATGTGGCCAAGCATGTCGTTGCAGCAGGGGTTGCAAAGCAATGTGAGTTATGCTTGGCTTATGCGATTGGGGTAGAACATCCAGTAATGGTTGCACTGGATACTTTTGGAACCAATACCATTCCAGAAGATAAGATTTTACGAATGGTGAGAACAGTATTTGATTTTTCTCCAAAAGGAATGATTGACGCTTTACAGCTTCAAACCCCTAGATTTTTGCCAACAGCAGCCTTTGGCCACTTTGGTAGAGAGGGGGATGCTTTTTCCTGGGAGCGATTAGATCGATTGGATGATTTGCATGGCTTTGAAGATTGATGAAGACTGCATCAACTGTGATGTTTGTGAGGACAAGTGCCCAAATAAAGCCATCTTTCAAGGCGTCTCCATTTATGAAATTGATCCAAAGCTTTGTACGGAGTGTATTGGGCATTTTGATGAGCCCCAGTGTGTGGTTTTTTGTCCTGTAGATTGTATTGAGAAACTTGAGGAATAGCTTGGCATTTGATGGCGGGCATTTTATAATGCCACAATAGGAGGAATGTCATGATCTTTAGCATCACATGGATAGAGTGGCTAGTGATTGCCTTGGTAACAACGCATATTACAATCATTAGTGTCACCGTTTATTTACACCGTGCTCAGGCACACCGGGCGTTAGATTTGCACCCAGTGTTAAATCATTTTTTTAGGCTGTGGTTATGGTTGGCCACAGGGATGAATACCCGTGAGTGGGTGGCGGTACACCGCAAGCACCACGCACATGTGGAGACAAAAGAAGACCCACACAGCCCTAAAATCTATGGAATTTGGTCCGTGGTTTTTCGTGGGGTGGCATTATACCGTAAGGCAACTGCTTCTAAAGATATTTTGGATAGATATGGTGCTGGAACCCCAAATGATTGGTTGGAACATCATGTTTATCAGAGAAAGAATGCAGGTGTGGTTACCTTTTTGTTGGTTGATATGACGTTATTTGGTTTTGGAAAGGGCAGTTTGATGTGGGCTGTGCAAATGTTGTGGATTCCTGTACTGGCGGCCGGGGTTATTAACGGGGTAGGGCATTATATTGGCTATCGCAACTATCAGCCGGTTGATCAGTCTAGGAATATCCTCCCTTGGGGGATTTTGATTGGCGGTGAAGAGCTGCATAATAATCACCATGCTTATCCAAGGTCTGCAAGGTTCTCTGCAAGATCTTTTGAGTTCGACTTGGGTTATGTGTATATCAAGATACTCAGTTTTTTAAGGCTCGCTAAGGTCAACTACGTTATGCCAAATATTGCCAACGATAAGCTTGAAGGGGTCAAAGGTGTGTTAAATGCTAGAATGGGGATTTATCGAGAATTTCAGCGCCGGGTGTTAACTGTTGCGTGTCGAGAAAAAGCTAAGAGCATAGCGTTGCTTAATGGTAATAAGCTATTACGTCTGTTGAAGCGCCCGCCCCAGTTGTTAAAGGAGGCTGACAAAGTGGCTATTCGTCAAGCATTGTCATTAGATGAAACACTCAATAAGGTATATGACCTTCAGTTGCAATTGTACCAGATTTTTTATCATGCTAAAGGTCAGGATATGGTGGCGTTAATCCAGCAGTGGTGTATTGATGCGAAAGCCTCTCACCAAGCAACACTCTGTGAGTTTGCTGAATGGATCGAAGAGCGTTTCTTAAAAACTGTTGCAGAAGGGGCTTAACCTTGAATATGGATCATATCGATATTATGGCTTTTTTCCCTCAAAAGCTACGCCGAATACTATCAATGTTTACAATTGAGATTGAAATGGCCATGAAGCAGGTGATTCAACGTTTGGGGCTGGTGGCGAAAGAGGATTACTTGGTGCAAAAGCGTTTGTTAGAAAATGCTCAGAAAGACCTCGATGAAATGAAAAAACAGAAGGAACGGTGTGGCTGTGGCTAGCGCTTCATTCAGTCAGGTTGTTTTTTTGTGGGTTAGTGTTGTTGTTTATGCCGGCTTAGGTTTGTTGGGAGTCCATTGGTCCATTTTGTCCACAGTGGTCAATACGCTTGCAGTAAAGTCGCTGTATTCCTTGATTGGCATGGTACAGGTGGAAGTTAACCTGATGTTTCAAGTCTCTGGGTTATTGGGTGTAGCCGCTATCTGTGCGGCCATGGTGATTTCTAGTGCGCAAATAATTATGGCCTATACCATTTTGGCGGAAGCTTTATTGGTCATTCGGGCATTGGAGGCACTGCCTGTTGGTTTAATTAGCTGGTTGGTTGCGATGCTACATCCTCAGATTGCCGTGATCCCCGTAGCGATTGTAACTTACGAGCATTTATTAGCTTGTAAAGTAATGCCTTCTCTTGCGGGGGGAGTCGTTTCAGTGCCTCAGATCTTTCAAAGCTGGAGTGATTTTCATACAGCAAAATCAGGTGCTGATTAATGAGGAGGTATATGGTGCCATCGGGGTGTCTAAATAGAACTTTATTCATTGTTTTGCACATTTTTTCGTTGTGATAATTTATCGGCTAATGCCGTGGTTTAGAAGAGGCATATGTGCTAAATTTGTTGTAAGCTTTTTCTTAGGGAAGATATGAATATTTACCAACCAAATTTGGTTATGGGCCAGCAAGTGCTGTGTTCAGATGCATATAAACATGTGAAGGCGAGGCGGCTAAAAGTAGGGCATCAGTTAAGGCTCATTGATGGCTGTGGTCGGTATGCAGACGCGACTATTGTTTCGGTCGATCGCCGGCATGTGTTGTGCGAGGTTGCCTCGGTTCAGCAAGCAAAAGAGACAAGCTTGCCCCGGTTGGTCCTAGGTCTTCCCAAACTTGCAACGGCAGAGTTTATTTTACAAAAAGCCACTGAGATTGGTGTGTCCGATATTGTTTTGGTGCACTGTGAGAATACCCCGATTGCTTTTGATGCCAAGGCTTTTGCAAAAAAAGAAGCACGCTGGAATAGTATTATTATAGCCGCATGTGAGCAGTCTGAGTGTTATTTCAAGCCCTCGCTTCGTTATATGGGGTTTGATGAGTACTGCGAGGAGATGAATGGACCTATATTACTTCATCCTTACGCAGAGGACTGTCTATCCTCTGGTAGGCCACTAGAGGGTGATATTATTATCGGTCCTGAGGGTGGGTTTTCTGAGGCTGAAATAAAATGCGGCGCTCAGTTGGTTAAACTGAACACCGGCATCTTAAGGGCTGATACCGCTGCAATGGCAGCGTTATTAATCAGCAGAATGAATTCTTAAGCTTTTTCTTGAACGAAAAGCACTTTCTTACGAAGTTTTTTAGAGTACTTCATTAATGAGAGTTTGCTTTTTTGCTCTTCTTTGCGTGTTTTGTCGTTAATGGTTGTGGTATAAAATTCGCCTGTCGCTTTGTGAACAAGCTTGATTACCAAACGACCTTTTTTGGATGCTTTTGGTGAACACTTTGCCATGATAATTGCTCCTAGTTACGTTATTCTGCTTGTGCTTTTAGCAGTTGCTCTAAAAAGGCAACGCCTTTTTTATCAATGATACGAATACCTTTTGTTGAGATATCGACTCGGACGCTGGTACCATCAGATAAGGTGTATTTCTTTTTTTGAATATTAACGTTAAATACACGTTTCGTAGCATTGTTGGCGTGCGAACGGTTGTGACCAACTTGGCGAATCTTTGCAGATTTACCTTGGCCTAGAACGATACATTTACTCATTGTTATCCCCTAAATATCTAAAAATCTCGGAAATAGTAACGTATTTAGTTGGTGATTTCCAGTAAAATCTTACTTTTTTTAGCAATTTGTGGTTGGCGTTGGTGGTGGGTGAGGTTTACCCTCTTGATGGATTAGTGTACAGTATGGTTATTTAAAAAGGTAAGGTAACAGATGTCTAGAGTTTTTAGCATGATTCAGCCATCCGGTCGGCTGGGTATCGGGCATTATTTAGGTGCCATAAGGCATTGGGAAGTATTACAAGCGCAAGAGCATGATTGTTTATTTGCTATTGCAAATTTGCATGCGATAACGGTTCCTCAAGCGACTGCTGAGCTCAAGCAGCATTCATTAGACTTGGTGGCGTTTTATCTTGCTTGTGGTATTGATCCTGAACAGACCACCATTTTTATGCAATCAGATGTGAAGCATCATGCTGAATTGGCATGGATACTTAGCTGTATCACTTCTTTGGGTGAGCTCAATCGTATGACCCAGTTCAAGGACAAGTCTCAAAACACCAAAAGGGAGCGTATTGGTGCAGGGCTGCTGTTTTACCCAGCATTAATGGCTGCTGATATTTTGCTGTATCAAACGAATTTGGTGCCGGTAGGGTCTGATCAAAAACAGCATATTGAAATGACTCGGGATCTTGCTATTCGTTTCAATCAGACCTTTGGGGAAACTTTTGTGGTTCCAGAGCCCTATATTGCAGATACAGGGTCACGGATTATGGCATTGGGTGATCCTATGAAGAAAATGTCTAAGTCAGATCAGGACTCAAATAACTATATAGCTCTTGAGGACTCAGGACGTTTGATTCAGAAAAAAATTATGCGGGCAGTAACGGATTCGCTGAATAGCTTTTGTTACAACCCTGAGCAGCAAAAAGGGCTGGCAAACTTAATTGATTTATACGCAGCCTGTAGCCATGAGGATGTTGAAAGTATTGTGGCACGTTATTCTGGCGGGGGCTATGGTCAGTTCAAAAAAGATTTGGCGCAAATGGTTTCAGGTCGGGTAGAAGAAATATATGCCAATTATGAGCGATATCGGCGTGATACTGCGTATTTGAAAGAAGTATTGGCACAGGGTGCGATTAATGCCAATGGTATTGCAGATCAAACCTTGGCAGTGGTTCATGAGCGTGTTGGGTTGCTATTATGAGCTCATTGCTGATTTATGATCTGGAAACCAGTGGTCTAATGATTCTAGATCAGGTGCTACAATTTGCAGCCATTCGTTTAGACCGTCATACGCTAGAAGAAATTGAACGATATAACGTTGAGGTTGCTTGGCGTCGAGATATGGTTCCTTCAGTAGACGCATATTTGGTCCATCAGTTAGGGGTTGATCGTCCAGGGATTGTCGCAGAGTCTGTCGCTGTGGTGGAGATGCATCAAGCACTGAATCAGCCAGGAACGATGAGCGGGGGGTATAACACCCTGGGCTTCGATGATGAAATGTTGCGTTTTGCATTTTACCGAACACTTTTACCACCATATACCCACCAGTATCAGAACCAATGTGGTCGTTTTGATTTGTTGCCAATGGTGGTCTTCTATTACTTATATGCTCCCGATACGCTGATATGGCCGAAAAAAGACAATGGCTTGCCAAGCTTTAAGTTGGAGGATTTCAATCGTGAGAACCAATGGGTTGAGGGCCGATCTCATGATGCGATGAATGATGTAGAGGCAACCGTTGCGATGTTGCGGCATCTTCGGTTGAATAAGCCTATGTGGGACTATTTGTTAGGGTATTTTGATAAGCAAACAGATCAAAAGCGGGTCAATGATTTAATGGCTCAAGAGGGACGTTATGCCGGGGTAGGGATGATGATTCATTTACGCTTTGGACAGGGTCGCCATTATCAAGCGCCAGTGCTTCATTTGGGCCCACACCATGTTTATAAAAACCAGTTGGTTTTTTTGAGGCTTGATGAACCATTGGGGGATTTATCTGATGACACTATTATGCCGCTAATGGTCAAAAAGAAGCTGGGCGAACCAGGCTTTGTATTGCCATATGTTGACCGTTATACAAAAAATTTGCCTCACGACACAAAAATGATTGTTGATGCCAACTTAGAGATGTTGGCCAATGCTGATATTTCTGAGTTTGTGCAGCATTGCCGGCATCAGATGTATGATTCAATAGAGGGCGTTGATTTGGATGCCATGCTTTATCAACAAAGCTTTTTGTCAAAGGATGAAACGGATTGGTGTACGAGTTTTCATCTTGCACAGAATAAAGGCGCACTACTTGAGCAGCACAGTAACCCCGTTTTGCAAGAACAGGCTTTGCGGTATTTATGGCGGTTTTTTCCTGAGCAAATCCCTGGGGCATTACAAAGCGCGGCAGAAGTATCCATTAAGAGCTTTGTGCATCAAGGACTGGACTTCAAAGGACAAGTCAAGCAAACACCACAACAGGCATTATCTCGTATCGATGCGGTTGCTGTTGAGGCGGATAAAGGTTTGCAAGAAGGCATGATGCAGTTAAAAAATCATGCCCAAACAATCCTTGAGGAGATTGAAGCGCCTTAACTATACCGAATATCCATGATTTCATACTCAATTTGGCCACTGGGTGTGTCAACCGAAACAGTATCGCCCACTTCTTGACCAATACAGGCTTGTGCCACAGGAGAGCGGTAAGAGATTTTGTTTTGTTCCATATCGGTTTCTGCCTCGCCAACAAACTGATAAGTTGATTTGTCTTCAGTTTCAATATTTTCAAGTGTGACGATAGCGCCAAAGACAGCTTTATCGGTATTGAGTTTTGAGGTGTCAATCACTGTACATGATTGAAGTTGAGATTCAATATAGCTAATTTTCGCCTCAAGCAAGCCTTGTTCTTCTTTGGCAGCGTGGTATTCTGCGTTTTCTTTAAGGTCGCCATGGGCTCGAGCTTCTTCTAATACATGACGGAGTCTTTGTCGCTCAGATGTTTTTAGGGTTTGAAGCTGGCCTCTAAGTAGCGCTTCCCCTGTTGATGTTAATGGTGACTTTTGCATGTTATACCAAATTTTAAAGAAGATATTTTAGCACCTTATCTGTGAAGGCTCAAGATGTTGTTGGATATCTCTGTAACTTTTCTGTCTTTTTTATAGAATGTGCTATAATAAAGCATAACAATGAGGAAAATTGAGATGAAAGAGATTGAACAATTATTAAATAAGTTACCGTTGGCTCAATTGCAATCAAACATTTGCTTGGATTGTGATGGGGCGCAGTTGTATGTTGATGGAACCAATGGTTCTTTGTCAACGGTTGAGGTTCGTGATGTTGACGCTGTGATTCATGTTTCTCAAGAGCATTTGTTGGCGATTTTGCATGGTGATGAAAGTGCAGTGGGGTTGTTTACTTCAGGGCAGATTACGATTGATGGTGATGTGTCAATTGCTTTTCGATTAAAAGATATTTTAGGCTAGTCTGATATTCATTTAGGGATAAACATGTTAAATGTTGATAGCAATTCTAAGCGCCTGACCATTTTATATTTGGCATTGCTATTAATAGGTATTTTATCTTTTGTAACGATTGCTAGTCAAATAAGGTTGCCTTTTTAGACCGACTTTATTATCATCGGATCAATAAAAAATTAGGATGATGATGGTTGTTTTAAGAATACCGAGGGCTCCTGCCCATCATGTTAGCAGGGATGGGCAAAGAGAGGAGGCACTTAAGCAGGCAGTGGCGCGTGTTTTTGTGTTTGGGGCTGGCTTCTTATTTTGCCGATTTTTAACTCCTGGAGCCTTAAGATTTATGGATACCCTGCTGCTGTCTAGATTATTGGATCGTTTAGAAGGAAGCACTGTGACACAAAGACATTTAGGCGCGTTAGTACTGGCGGCAGGGCATTCAGCTTTCTTGTATTTTCAGGAAGAGCCTTCACAAAGAGGGTTAAGGGCTGTCACTACTCAGTTTGTTGCCACCTACCTTGTCGCAAATGGATTGGTGGGACATCCCTTGTTAAGGTTTCAACGTGTGTTGTTCAGAGCAAGCATTAACCTTTTGAACCAGCAGCCTAAAGCTTGTGCTACTGTTTTTGCTGGAGTCTGGTTGCTCGAATATGAGCAGAATATTCAACGAGGGCCATTTGAGGCTATGGATTCTTGATTAATCGTTGGTTGTTATGAATGAGGTGGAAAACGGTATTGGTGGGAGGCATTTAGTTTGCTATTTTGCTGTTAGTTTATATGGAGAGTGCTATTGAATAATCCGCGTTGGATAATGCCGGTTTTGGGTGTGTGTGTCTTTTTGTCAACGGCGCATTCAGGGCAAACATATTATGGTGGTATTTCGCTGGAAAACACAACCATTGAGTCTCCCGTTAAAGTTTATGGCTTTGCCTGTTTTAAAGGAGTTGCTTTTGATAAGGAGGTTGATGTCTATGGGTCATTAACGGCATCTGGCAGTCATTTTTATGACGATGTCAAAGTGGTGGGGTCATCCGTTGAGTTTTCGTCCAATATCATTGAGGGTAACGTGACGATTATTAATTATTTAAAACGGCCAAGGTTGGTGTTAAAAAATACTGAGATTCATGGAAAAGTTATTTTTCGAGGCTTGAAAAAAGGTATTGTTGAAAAGGACGCTTCAAGCCATCTAGGCCAGGGGGTAGAAAATGGGGATGTATGTGATGCTTAATAAGTTTGCCAGAATAGAACTAAACCAAGAGTTGCTTCAGGCCTCTAGAGGAGATAAGCAGTCGAGTAAAGACGGTAAAGATGGCAAGGAGGGTAAGGATGATATTAGTGCCGCGCCCGATACTGGAGGTTGGGTCTAATGGCTTCATTGCTGGTGGGTGTGGCTTCAGATCCAGTGCTACAACATTTTTATCAACAGCGTTATGTGCGGCAAGATAAGAGGATACTATTTATCAACACCAATAGAATCAATCAAGATATTCAGCTTTCAGAGAGTGGCTGGCAGTTTCCTTGTGGCGGGCAGCTGTTGCATGA
This sequence comes from Candidatus Synchoanobacter obligatus, assembly GCF_024259865.1. Lineage (GTDB taxonomy): Bacteria > Pseudomonadota > Gammaproteobacteria > Comchoanobacterales > Comchoanobacteraceae > Synchoanobacter > Synchoanobacter obligatus. Next base: position 283,875 of record NZ_JAKUDN010000002.1, read on the forward strand.
GGATGTAACTGCAGTTTACAATCGCATGTTATCGTATCATGAAGACAATATGATGATCTGTTATTTAAATTGGTTAATGGATGAATATTATCCTAATGTTATTAATCGACCTAAAGATACGTTGACAAATTTCTCAAAGTTATGGCAGTTGCAGAAGGCAAAAGACTTAGGGTTTACTGTTCCACAAACTCAAGTTTATGCTAACCATAGTATTAAAAGCATCAGAGGTTGTGACTACATCTACAAATCCATTAGCTCTTTGCGTTCGATTGTGGATCATGTCGATGGTAATAGGCAGCATCAGGTTCATGAGCCTGTTGTTTTTCAGAAAGACCAGGGACGGTGTAATATTCGTGTTCATGTGTTGGGTGGGGCATGTTTTGCTCAGGAGATTGTTTCAGATAGCGTGGATTATCGTTATGATCTAAACGTAAGGCCTGCAACGAGGTTCAATTTGCCGTCTTATTTATTGAGGCTGTGTCAAAGGTTGGCTCAGGAAATGAACTTATATTTTTCTGGGATTGATTTTGTGTTGATGAAAGGTGAGTATTACTTCTTAGAAATTAATCCGTCCCCAGGTTATTCTTATTATGAGAAGCAGATGGTCGGGTCGCCTATTAGTCAAATGTTGTATAGGTATTTGTGTCAAGATGGATAAGTGGGTTATTTTACATGCGGGGTCGCGTTTTTCAATGATCTTAGGGAAGGTTTTGGGGAAGTCTGTTTATATGGTTGATATAGACACCCTCGTGAATGAAACTCAGGTTCATGTTAGTTTGGGGGCGCAGGATCAGCATGCTTGGTCGGTTAATGGGCATATCATTAGTAATTTTTGTGAGCGGATATTATTTCAAGAGGTTTTTTATCGTTTTGATAAATCCTTAAGGCATTATGAGCGTCAAGATAAAATGTATGTCCAATTTTGTTGGCAGGCATATTTGCTGAGTTTGTTTTCTCAGACGCGATTGGTGTTGAATCCTGTGACGCCGCAAACACTGACGGTGTCTCAATACCAGTTTCCTAGACTGCTAGCTATTGCGGAATCAAAAGGGCTTCGAGTGCCTCGCTACGAAATTGGCAGGAAAGATAAAAATGGTTATCTGCCTGTAGACTCATTGTGGTTTCATCCTTACCGTAAGTGTACAGCGCCAAGCATCATGAATGTGTCTTTAGATGGAGCTGTTTGGGAAATTATTCGCTTTGTGCGCTATGATGCTGGTTTTTTGGTCACATGGCCTGCATTGCCAGGAGAGGTTCATGAGCAGCTTCTTCAGGTTTGTAATGATTTAGGTATTTACTTGGGAGAAGCATATTTTCGTGTTGATATTGAGTGGACGTTTTATGGGCTCTGCCCTCAGCTTCAAGCCAGTGATGTCGATGATGATGTGTTGACTGAAATTGCGCACTGTATTAGAGATTTAGGAAATGGAGTATTATAGTGCCTAGGCGGTGTTATATTAAAAGAAATAAACGGCCATAATTTTTGTCAAATAAATATATGGCGTTAAAACTAGAAGAATTAAAAAAGAGAAAAAAATGCAAAATGATGATGATATGAATGTGCCGCGAGAAATTCCCGTACCCAAAGAGCCTGTAGAGGGTTTGGAGGATACTTCTAAGGAGGCGGGAGCAGACATTGCAGAAGGTCCTGAAGCACCGTTACAAATGGAGCTTCAAGATCTCAGTGTCCTTTCTGTTTATAAGCTGATAAAAGACCTTGACTTTCAGAAGCAACAGGCACTATTTGATGAATTATCGGCATTAGAGGCGCATGACGGTTTGTCTCGAGCTGATTTGAGCTTGATCTACCGTTTTAAATCGATGCTTTGTTTGGGTCTTGGAGATAGCATTGGTTGTGTGGTTGGCGTATCTAGGTCGATGGTCAAAGGGGTGGCAGCATTTTTTACTTATGACCAAAGTATATCTAGAGAGATAACAGGTCCTATTGGGCGTAGCGTTACTGGTTTAAAGAAAGAGGTAGTGGATGAGGGCCTCAGGGCGAATCAATCTATAGAAGAGGTTGAAGCAATACGAAGTACCAAAGACATGTTTGATGTTAAAGATGATGACATTCATTTGCCCAAACCTTGACGGGACTACTGTTTCTCTATGTCTAAAATGTGACCTTTTGAGCTAACTTCTTCATCGTCAATATAGTATGAGAATTGGCAATCACAGGGGTCGCTGTGAGGGCTGAGACAGTTGAGAATTGATCGACTGGGTACGTCTTCCCAATAAGCAGTAGTTGGCTGTGATATTAATGGTGAGATGGTAAGTTGAACAGGGAACTCTGTGGGGTCTGACGGTTGATATATGCAATAGATACGGCCAACACCAATACCTTTCCATTGTGCGCCTTTAAAGTGGCTTATGCCTTCAGAAAAAGACTCTTGGAAGCTTTGCCAGCCGCTATCGGTTTTCCATTTCATGCCAGACCGATACAGCTCCTTGGCAGAGGGGCAGGTATAGCGATTGGTTTGTTCTTGTTGTTTTTTGGGTAAGCAAGTAGGCGGGGGGCCGGGCCGAATAGTCACAATATCTTCGGAGACTTTTTTCTTAGGAGGAGGGGACGAGAATAAATCCCATGCAAAAGCTGAGGAGGATAAACCAATAAGTATGCCAATATGGAGAAAACGTCGCATGGTAAATTCCGATATGTTTGAAAAATTATATCGTATTTTATGAAGTGATGCTAGTAGCTGCCAAACATATACCCGCAGATTAGGATAGAGGCGATAAAGCCAGCAAGGTCTGCGATTAGTCCGACGGTTATAGCGTGGCGATAGTGTTTGACTTTGATGGCACCAAAGTATACGGCAATGACATAGAATGTGGTTTCAGTACTGCCAAGGATGGTTGCTGCAGTGCGTGCGCCAAGAGAGTCAGGACCATATTTATCAATAATATCGATGAGTACGGCAATGGTTCCTGAGCCAGTTATTGGTCGGATAAGGGCCAGTGGAATGATTTCAGGGGGGTAGTCATGGAATGGGAGGATGTCTTGTAGAATGGTAAAAAAACCTGATGCTTGAAGCATCTCAATAGCAAGAAACATTCCAATGATGAAAGGCATGATATTGATGATAATATTAAACCCCTGCTTGCCGCCGGTAATAAAGCTTTCAAATATGGGCACTCTCTTGATAAGCCCTATAAGCGGGATACCAAGGATAATGCTTAAAAGCGCAATATTGGATATAAGTTGAATCATGATGGTTTATTGCGAAATTTAAAGGACAAAAATATGGCTACCGCTGTTGAGATGCTGGTTGCGGCTAAAGTGCTTAATATGATGACAGTTGGTGCTGAGCTACCAGCTGCAGCCAATAAACCAATAGCGGTGGCAGGGATGAGCTGGATCGATGAGGTGTTGATGGCCAGTAACATACACATGTCATCACTGGCAACTGAGGGAGTCTTGTTTAATGACTCCAGCTCTTCCATGGCTTTTATTCCAAAAGGAGTGGCGGCATTGTTGAGTCCGAGAATGTTTGCTGAGAGGTTGAGGGCAATGGCTCCTAGTGCAGGATGATCCTTGGGTATGTCGGGGAACAGTCGGTATAGAACGGGTCGACATAACCGCCCCAAACTTTGAACAAGGCCGGCATCTTGTGCGATATTCATGAAGCCAAGCCATAAAATCATGACCCCTGAGAGATTTAATGCTGTTGAAAAGGCCTTTTGAGAACTTAGGGTGACTTGAGCAGCGACTTGGTCAAGAGTGCCGTTTAAAGCACCTGTGATCACAGATAGAAGCATTAATGTAAACCAAATAATGTTAAGCATGGCGTCGGCCGGTTAATATGGCGGTAATTCTATCAAAAGTAGTAGTTTTTTTCAAGATGGTTGGCGGTTTGTTGGTTGGGTGTTGGAATTTCCGTGGTTAAGGGGTCAAGTGGGGTATCATTAATGCGAAGCTCAAAGTGAAGATGTGGTCCGGTTGAGTGTCCGGTTGAGCCGACATAGCCAATGGTTTCATAAGCTTGAACTTTATGCCCAACTTGGAGGTTTTTATGAAATTTGTTTAGGTGGGCATAATAGGTTTTGATGTTATTGTCATGAGCAATAATCAATAGGTTGCCATAACCCGTGTCACTACTTTTGTGTATGACCGTTCCTTGTGCGGCAGCCCATACAGGGGTGTTGATCGGTGCGGCTAAGTCAACGCCTTTATGAGGTAGGGTCTTTTTACTAATCGGGTGTATGCGCTTGGGGTTGAACGGCGAGGAGATGCGTTTGTACTGGGTGGGGGTTCGTGAGAATCCATGACCAATAAATTGATTATGGTTATCATAGTATTCAGTGATCCCAGAAGGATTTGGGGCTAAAAAAGCATACTGTGTTTGCGTTTGTGAGGTGAGTTTCAACGAAATAATCTGACCGCTTTTAATGGCTGCAGTGATAGAGCCACCTTGTTCTGGGAATAGCACAGCCGTAAGCCTCTGAATACGGATTTTGTCAGGTTGTTGGGTGGTTTCATTGGTGGGCGAGTTCACAATACTCACGGTATCATCTTGAGCCAAAGGATGGATTTGGTAGTGGTGGTTGTTATCACTTAAAATATAAGGTTGGTTTTTGTTGTAAATAATGGCGCTGGTTAACTGTTGTGAAGGGCCATGAGTTGTGAGCTCAATCGTGTCATAGGGGTTGAGTCGGGATAAGAGTGGTAGTTGTTTGGCTTGTGCATTAATTTGATCAATGGATTGGCTGGCAATGCCATTTTTTCGAAGAATGGTGTTAAAGGTATCGCCAGGCTGTACGGTTACATGAATAACACTGGCCTGAGTCCAGGCCATTAGCGTTAGAAGCAGTAGGCTATTGGTCAGATTTTGCTTCAACAATGATCGGTCCTTGTGTTGTGTTAAGTTTACGGTGTGAGCCATCACAAAGGGGGAAACGTTTTGATTGCCAGCACCGACATAAGGCGACTTTATCGCCGGGTTTTAGGGATAAATGGTCTTTAATCCAGGGATCAAGCTTAGGTGTTTCCATATTGCTCCAGGTGTTTTTGGTATTGTTCGGAGACAAATGCCCAGTTCACGATAGCCCAAAAGTTTTTGAGATACTCTGGTCGACTGTTTTGCGTGTCTAGGTAGTAGGCATGTTCCCAGACATCACAGGTTAATAATGCGGTATGGTCAGTTGTTAACGGCGTTTGGGCATTTTGAGTATTGACAATAGATAGCTTGTGGTCCTTTGAGATAACAAGCCAACACCACCCTGAACCAAAAAGGCCTATCGCGCTATTGCTAAAGGTATTGGTGAATTCTTCAATGGAGCCAAAATCTCTTGTGATGGCCTTTTGCAATTCAGTGCTGGGTTTTTGGTTTGAGGGTTTTGCCAAGCAGTTCCAATAGAAGGTATGATTCCATACTTGTGCGGCGTTGTTGAATATGGCCCCATCACTGTGGCGGATAATGTTTTCTAACGAAGTCGAAGCGTACTCAGTCTTTTCAATCAACCCATTCAGTTTATCAACATAAGTTTTATGGTGCTTGCCGTAATGGAAGCTTAGCGTTTTTTCTGAGATAAAGGGCTCAAGATCTTTCGAAGAAAATGGCAGTTCGGGCAATTGAATCACATGGTTTTCCGTTTAACGTCATAAATAGTTTACTGTGCAAGCAAGATCGAGTCAATCATTGATGTGCTTGAATAAAATGCCATCTAATGTTAAGGTGTCTTTGTAGAATAAAGAGGTAATCATATGAGTCATTTAGTTGGTCAAAAAGCACCAGAGTTCACTGTTCAAGGCGTTTCAGCTTCCGGTGATATAAAAAGTTACTCTCTGGCTGAGTTCAAAGGAAAGCATGTGGTATTGTTCTTTTATCCGTTAGACTTCACTTTTGTGTGTCCTCTTGAGTTATTTGAAATGAGCAAATTGGCGGGTGAGTTTGAGCAAGAAAATGCTGTTGTTTTGGGGGTTTCTATAGACTCAGAGCATACCCATGCCGCTTGGCGTAATACCGCTGTGAGTGACGGTGGTGTTGGTGCTTTGAATTTCCCATTATTGGCAGACATTGATCGACATATGATGACCGCATACGGCGTCGCAAATACGTCACCCAATGTTGCGTTGAGAGCGACAATCATTATTGATCCTGAAGGTATGGTAAGGATTCAGCAGCTGAATGATCTTCCAGTAGGGAGAAATCCAAGTGAAATTTTAAGGTTGGTGAAAAGTCTTGCTTTTCATGATGAGCATGGTGATGTGTGTCCTCCAAGTTGGGAGCCTGGCGCAAAATCATTGAGCCCAACGAAAGAAAGCTTATTGGCCTATCAAGCGGAAGCGCATTAGGCTGTAAAATTTTTACTTGAGTTTTGAGCAGTAAGCCTTAGGTTATAAGAGTGTTCAATTTGGAATAAGCTTTGACAAAGAAGTGGTACTCAAAACATGTAAAGGATCCTTTTGTTAAGAAAGCGCAGCGTGAGGGTGCGAGATCTAGAGCAGCGTATAAGCTTGAGGGGATTCAAAACAAGTTTTCATTAATCAATCGGGGTCACTCGGTGCTAGATTTGGGCAGTGCTCCAGGAGCGTGGTCAGCATTGTTGGTCAAACTGGTTGGGCCATTGGGTACAGTTGTTGCTTGTGACCTGCTGGAGATGAAGCCTATTTCTGGCGTGCGGTTTGTTCAAGGAGATTTCTTGGAGCAGCAAACAGTTGATGCGATTTGTAAAGACGGTCAAAAGTTTGATGTTATCGTCTCAGATATGGCGCCGAATATTACCGGAATGGCGGTGGTTGATCAGGCCAATATGTTGTCCTTGATTGAACAGGCCATTGCCATGACAGCAAACCATTTGGCTGTGGGTGGTGCATTGGTGATGAAGTCATTTTCTGGTTCCGGGCTTGATGAGTCCAAGAGGTTGTTTAATAGTTCTTTTTCCTCTGTTAAGGTGTATAAGCCAGAGGCGTCAAGGCAGGCATCGAAAGAGATCTATTTAATTGGGATAGGATTTAAGGTATAGTAATAATACAGGTTAATCGTTTGGGGATGTCGCAGTGAATGATCGTTCAAAAAATTTTATGATGTGGGTAGTTATCATTGGTATATTTTTTATGCTAATGCAGAACTATAATCCAGCACAAGTAATGCGGCAGCAAATGACATATACAGAGTTTGTGAATGCCGTGGATACTGGTCTTGTAGATACTGTTGTGATCTCTGATGATAAAAACATTATTGGGCAAACCAAGAGTGGTGGGATTGTTTCAACGTATCTGCCATTGATGGATCCTCAATTATTACCCATGCTGTTGGCTAAAAATGTGAGTGTGACAGGCAAACCAATTGAGACACCAGGATTCTTGGCGCAGGCATTGATTAGCTATTTGCCATTGTTTATTGTGATTGGCGTTTGGATTTGGTTTTCCCGACAAGCTCAAGGGGGTGGTCTAGGTGGTAAAGGTGGGCCGTTTTCTTTTGGTAAAAGTCCTGGAAAGCTATCAAAGTCTAAGGTGCGCTTTAAAGATGTGGCAGGCATTGATGAGTGTTTGGATGACATGAAAGAATTTGTGGACTTTTTGAAGAACCCGAAGAAGTTTCAGAACCTGGGTGGAAAAATTCCTTGTGGTGCATTGTTGGTCGGATCCCCAGGTACCGGTAAAACACTGCTGGCAAAGGCCGTTGCAGGTGAGGCAGATGTACCGTTTATTACAATATCTGGTTCAGACTTTGTGGAGATGTTTGTGGGTGTTGGTGCTTCAAGAGTCCGCGATATGTTTGAGAAGGCAAAGAAGCAAGCGCCATGCATTATATTTATTGATGAGATTGATGCTGTTGGCCGACATCGTGGTGCTGGCTTGGGTGGCGGACATGATGAAAGGGAGCAAACGCTCAATCAATTATTGGTTGAAATGGATGGTTTCGAAGGGAAAGAGGGTGTCATTGTGATGGCAGCAACGAACAGACCTGATGTGTTAGACCCGGCGTTACTGCGTCCAGGACGTTTTGACCGACAAATTGTGGTGCCATTACCAGACATCAAAGGCCGAGATAAGATTCTTAAAGTTCATATGAAAAAATTGGCCTTGGATAAAACCGTTGATGCCATGTTGATTGCTCGTGGTACGCCTGGATTCTCAGGGGCGGATTTGGCGAACTTGGCTAATGAAGCAGCGTTGTTTGCGGCTAAGGAAAACAAACGTCGCATTACCATGCGTCATTTTGACAGTGCTAAAGATAAAATCTTAATGGGTGCTGAACGAAACATGGCCATGAGTGAAGATGAGAAAAAGCTAACGGCTTATCATGAAGCTGGCCATGCCATTGTCGGTCGATTGGTGCCAGAACACGATCCAGTTTATAAAGTGAGCATTATCCCGAGAGGACGTGCACTTGGTGTCACCATGTTTTTGCCAGAGAAAGATGCTTACAGTGTGTCAGTTCGAAAGTTAGAAAGTCAGCTGTCAGGGTTGTTTGGTGGTCGGGTTGCGGAAGCGTTGATCTTTGGTGAAGACGCGGTAACAACCGGTGCGTCAAATGATATTGAGAAAGCCACCAATATCGCTAGGAATATTGTCACGACCTGGGGGCTGTCCTCTAAAATGGGTCCGATCAACTATTCAGCAGATGAAGGTGAGGTGTTCTTAGGTAAGTCTGTGACCAAGCATCGTGAAATGTCAGATGCTACAGCAGAGTCTATTGATGCTGAGATTCACACTATCGTTGATAGAAATTATGAGCGTGCGGTTAAAATTCTAACAGAGAATGTGAAGCTGTTGCATTTGATGGCAGATTCATTAATGAAATATGAAACCATTGAAGTGGCGCAAATTGATCAAATTATGGAAGGCAAGGCGCCTTTTCCTCCGGAAGGTTGGGTTGAGCCTACCAAAAAAGACAGCACCGATTCTGAATGAATCATGAGGGCGCACGAGGAAAGTTTGGCGGATCAATCATTAATCCGCTGAGCTTTTTTCGTTTACCCGGTGCCTTAAAAGAAGTCTTTGGATGTCAGCGTATCGCTTTAGCACATGATGCTAGGCCAAGCTCTCCTGAACTATACGACGCACTCATGCGTGGCGCTGTTGCCGCCGGGTTAGACGTATACGATTGTGGTTTGTTACCAACGCCTATTTTTGCAAAATGGCTGTATGATGTGGGCCGCATGGGCTTAATGGTCACAGCGTCTCATAACCCAGTTGAGGACAATGGGGTTAAAATATTGTCACAACAAGCGCTCACACCGAAGCAAGTCAATCAAATAACACAACACCTTGAGCACGAGATTGTACCTTCCGGTATCAAAGGTCAGGTTCAGAATACATCAGCTGAGGTCAAACAGCATTACGTGTCTGCGTTACAACCCTATTTTATTCAAGAAAAGATCAAAGTCTTGGTAGATACAGCACATGGCGCTTGGTCGGATCATTTGGATATTATGGCGGAATGTGGTTTTTCTGTTGATGCTTTTAGGCCCATTGAGAACCATTTGGTGAATACAACCGGTGCCTTGCATGTCCAGCGTCTGCAAGAATCTTATAAGGCCTCTACATGGGACTATGTGTTGGCTGTTGATGGTGATGGTGATCGATTACAGTTGCTTGATCGAGAGGCAGTATTTGACGGTGATGATATTCTTTTTCATTTGGCAAAAGCGGGCAAAGCGCCTGTTGTGGGTACAGTGATGAGTAACGAACGATTGGCTCTGTGTTTGGCTCAAGAGAGTATTGGGTTTGCAAGGACCAGCGTTGGGGATTTTTATGTTAGGAACGCTTTAGCGCGTTTAAACGGTGTGCTTGGTGCTGAGCCATGCGGACATATCATTGATCTGTCTTGGATGCCCTGGTCAGACCCCTTGTATACGTTTTTACAGATATTGCATCAAGGGCCTATAGTACCGTTACCGCACAAATTTTATCAACGACAAATGACGTTATCAAACCGTCTTGATATTGAGCAAGTCAAACAGCATTTTACCCATCCAAACGTACGGTCAGTGATTCGTTTTTCTGCCACAGAACCGGTTATACGGGTATTATTAGAAGGGGATTCTGAAACGGTAGATGGTTTGTTTGATGGGGTGATAGAAATACAGTCTTCTTGGTCATAGGGCGCTCTATTCGCATATTTTTTTGTCACTATCCATAGGTTAGTCGTTGAATTCATTATGTAGTGATGCCATAAAGTCTGTGTAGAACGGGGTATTTGCAATATGGTGTAGCAGTTGCTTCTTATTGGGCTGTTGAAAGCGCTCTTTAATACGTTTTAGGTAAAACTCTACCGTTCTTGGTGATAATAGCAGCTCATAGGCTGTTTCTTTAATGGTGAGCCCCAGTATCATATGATAAATACAATCTGCTTCACGTTGGGTTAGATAGTGGTTGCCTTCTATGCTGAAAGAATAAGAACGTCTTTGTTTTTTCTCAGAGGTTTCTGGTGTGTCTGCAGGGTAGAAGCGCAGGTTGGTATATGCGAACTCATAGTCCTTCGCATACCGGTTGTAGAATTCATTTCGAATTGCCTGCCAATATAGCATAAGGTCCCCAGTCATTAGTTACTGCATTATTGCACGCATCCCAAACGGTACAATACAGATATTTCTGAGTTATGACGGAGAAATGGCGCGCTTTATGGTTCAATTTTGCGGATATTGCGTTCTTTCATGATAAATTGGTATTGTGTTAAATATTCATATAGCTGGTCTTGGCGGTGCATACAAATAACAAAGTCAGAACCTGCAGCATACGTATTTTCTAAACGTTCTTCAAAAGATAAGTGGTTAAACGCCCCTTGCATGCTGACATCATCTGAAATAATTTTGAGAGTTTTATGATGGCGTTTTATTCGTTCTATCCAATATCTTGATTGGCTGGCTGGTTGTGAATCAATCTGATCAAAGATGCCATGAGAGGTCATGATCATACTATTGGTACAATCAATCAGTCGCTCAAACGGTTGTAGCGACTGCGAGATGTCAGCGAATGCTCTAGGATCATGGCCAGTATGTGTATGGGTATCAACCATGGCATGACCCAGGCCAGGGTAGTGCTTGAGGGTGGTTTGAATGCCATGAGATTGTACAGCTTGGATATAAGCCTGCGCCATCTGATAAATGATTTCAGGATCCTGACTAATTGCTCGATAAGCCAATGGATGCTGATCAATGTCTTGATCAACCACGGGTCCCAACAAGCAATCAATATCTAATAGTTTTAGTATCTGGCCCACCGTATGGCCTAGCTGTTTGGCATGAGCAAGGTTGTCGCTGATCAAATCATACTTGGGCTTTAGTATCGGAATGTTTGGTAGTATCGGATCGGATATTCGTTGAATCCGTCCACCTTCATAATCAATCATGACCAAGAGTTCTTGCCGAATAGATTTTATTTGGGAGACAAGTGTCTTGACGGATTTCAAACTAGGATATGGACTGCCACCAATATGGGGTTGCCCATAGGTTTTTGAATGGTTTAGTATGATTCCAGCAACAGCAGGATGTTGCAGCATCTCTATTTCTTGAGCGGACAGTTCAAGCCCTTTGAGATCAAAGATAATCCACGGTTGCTGAAAGTATTTTTTCGGTAGTGGTTGGTAAAAGAAATATATGAGGATAAGGCTCAGAGTCATTATCCCTACAAGTCTTTTCCCTAAAGCCATATTTGTCCACCATTGAGGTGCTCTAAGGTTTTAATGCTTTTGAGCACTCCGGGTATAAATGCTTGATGTGATGACAATTGGTGGCTAATGGATATGGTGTCATGTCCTGAGGAAAAGATGATGTCATGTTGGGCCGTATAAGTTGAGATCCGCTTGGATATGATGGGTGGGTTATTTAACGCTTTGGCAATATATAGGCTTGTGGCAGAAGGCTGATCAACTTTTGACTGATGATGGGTTTCAATGATTTGACATGATGGAAACTGTTTATTTAATATGATGGCTTGATTGAGAAAGGCATGAAAGCTTAGTGAGAAGTTGGGAACAATCAATAACGGAAACGTAGCCATTTTGGTGTGTTGCATGGCTTCATCAGGGCTTAATCCACTGGCTCCAATTAATGTGGGTATTTGATGTTGGTGGTAGACACGCATATGTTGATGAATGCATTGAGCACTGCTCACATCAATAATCAAGCAGGGCTTGGTCTCATGAATCAGTGTATTTAGGGTATCCTGCCGTCGGTGTCCTATAATATGATATGTTGATGCCAGTCTCTGATGAATCACAGAGCCCAGTTTTCCTTGAATGCCACTAATAAGAATCGTCTTGATGTCCATGGGCGTAGTATATCGAGTTGGATAGATGTGCGCAAGGCACTAAAAAAAGGCCCTATAAGGGCCTTTATTCGTTTATTTATAAGAAGGTGAAGCCATCAGATTCCTGATTGGTTGGATCATACTTTTTGTATGTAACCTTTTCCCCATTAACTGTGTGGTACTTTTTAGGCAGTAACAGATCTGCTGGAAGCTTTAGTACTTTACCGGTTAATATCATACTGTTCATAAATAGTCCAGTAGCAGGTTTGGTTATCAGGTCGTGGCCAATGATGTTTAAGATTTCGCTAACAATATTGTATGGGAGTTTTAATATTTCTAACACCACATTGCCAGGTAATTTCAGAGTCAAAAAGATGATACGTGCTGGTAGTTGAAATAAGACCGCATGAAATAGATTGCTGGCACTGAATGTTTGCATATACTGTTTTTTCAATAGGTCTTGGCCAACCATGTTTAATGAGGACTTGAGGATATTGTATGGCAGTTTCACAACATTCAAAATAATATGGCCAATGAGTTTCATACAAGCCCAAATAGGGTTAAACGTTACAGCAGAAATAGCAATAAACAATATATTTGAGATTTCTTTATGACCAATATATAGCAATACCATAGCGATAATAACAATATGTGGATTGGCGATCAAGAACGGTACAACCGTATCTAATAAGAAAGTAGGAATCATTTGAATATACGGTGCTGCTGTGGCACAAGCCATCTCATAGACTTGAATTAGGTGTGCAGGAGACAGTCCCAATGCTTGTTGGTAAAAGGCATACAAGCCGTTAACGATATTGCTTGCAAAGAGCGTGATATCAGCAACGGTTAATTGCAAAGCTTGTGAAAATAGTCCACAAATAGTAGTCCAGCCTGATTCTAGTAATGCCGCTAATGTGGTATTAGCAATACTTATTTCCAAAGCTTGTGAATAGAGCCCGCTGATGGCAGTCCAGCTTGATTCTAGTAATGTTGCTAAATATGTTTGTAGGTCTAACAAAGCTTTAATATTTACATTGTTCATATACTGCTCCTTTTTTTAGATTATTCTACCATATTTTGCGTTGAAAATCAACCAAATAAAAAGCCCCGCGACTGCAGGGCTTTGGTGGTATTATCTATTGGTGCTGCTTTAGAAAGCAATATGTTTGTACTATTGAAAATAAAAAGCCCCGCGACTGCAGGGCTTTGGTGGTATTATGTATAGGCTATGCTTTAGATTCTGTAATCTTGCTCAAAACCATTGACGCATAAATCATAGGCATCATATAAATTCTCTTGAGTATGGTTAATACCAACAACGGCTCTATCTCTAAGAGAGGCAGCACATGTGCAGCTAAGCGCATAGCTATCTTTAGCTGGCTTGATAATTAATCCACCAATGAGTATGTTTACAGTTGTGGTTACCATGTTAATAACCGCAGCCCCAAGAATTTTAGTCGATTCTTGAATGGCTCTTCCAAAGGTTTGAATAATGGTTTTTCCGACATATATGGATGTATCAAGGATCCAGTTACGGAACTTTGGTGATACATAGATTGCAGCAGCAATGATGGCAAATAGTAACGGATTTGCAATGATAACAGGAACAATATTGGATAAAGTAAAATACAATGCAAAATCTATAAGCTTTGCTGCAGCGGATAACACAAAGTAAATAGAGTTAATCATTATTTGGGCTAAGTTAGCGTGGGTGATCATTTTTTTTCTCTCTTTTTTATTAATTATGATATGGTATTTGTTGACAAAAGTCAAGGGTTTATTTTTGTGTCAGGATTTCAACCCCAGATTCAGTTACCAATAGGGTATGTTCCCATTGTGCCGATAAGGTTTTGTCTTTGGTGATGACTGTCCAGCCATCTTTTAAAATCTTAATATCGCATTTGCCAATATTGATCATGGGTTCGATGGTGAATGTCAGCCCGGGTTCTAAAATAAGGGCTTTTTGTTCAGGGGCATCATAGTGTAAGACTTGGAAGCCTGGTTCATGAAAGACTTTACCAATCCCATGACCACAAAAGTCTTTAACGGAGCTGTAATGGTTCTTTTTGGCGTATTGTTCAATGGCCACACCTATATCGTATAAAGATTGTCCAGGTTTCACCATATCAATACCAACATACAAACATTCACGAGCAATGTCACACAGCCTTTTGGCATGAGGTTTTACGTTACCGATAAGGAACATACGACTGGTGTCACCATGGTAACCATCTAAAATAACAGTGACATCGATGTTTAGGATGTCGCCATCTTTAAGGACCTTGTCATCAGGAATGCCATGACAAACGACATGGTTCACTGAAGTGCAGATGGATTTTGGGAATCCTCTGTAATTTAGAGGCGCAGGGATGGCTTTGAGGGTTTCCGTAATATATTGATGGCAACGTTGATTGAGTTCATTGGTGCTGACACCCTTTTGAACAAAAGGGGTGATATAATCCAGTACGCTTGCAGCAGCCTGCCCAGCACGGCGCATGTGTATAATTTCTTCAGGATTTTTGATATATTGTGATAAATTCATAATGCAAGTATTACGAATTTTTTGCTAAAAGTCGAGTAAAATCTGTTTGTTCAAGAAAAGGAGGACTGATGTTAAGTGACCTACAAGATATTTTACAATGGAGTCTGTTCCTGGGAATAGTAGGACCAAGTGAATGTGATGAAACGTTTGTGCTATTGGAACCATTTGCCTTTAGGGAAACAGGGTTTATTTCTTGGCCAGCTCTATGTGGCCGAGTTGTGCTTTAAAAAGCTACCAGTCCCTCTACGCTATCCAGTGACAACAATACTGGTTTTGGATGCTTCGATTGATGTTTATGAAGCCCTGTCAGGGCGAAAAATTTCTGAGAACCCAATCCATCGATTGCCTGCATCGGCCATATTACTAGCTGATGTGTTTGTTCTTTAAAGCGCTGATGGCATCAAATAAGTCACCCACATACCCGTAATCAGCAATGTTGAAGATGGGTGCATCAGGGTCTTTATCAATAGCAATAATCACTTGACTGTTTTTCATGCCAGCAAGGTGTTGCACAGCACCAGAGATACCAAAAGAAAAATAATATTTTGGGGCAATTTGTTTTCCGGTTTGGCCAACTTGATGGTCATTGCCGATATACCCAGCATCTACAGCCGCTCTAGAGGCGCCAACAGCCGCATTAAAATGACTGGCAAGATCATACAAAGCATCAAAGGATTCTTTTGAACCAAACCCTCTGCCTCCTGATACCACAATATAAGCAGAACCAAGGTCTGGGCGGGTATCATTCAATACGGGTGCTTGACTCAGGGTGATTCTATCACTTGTCTCCCAGTTTTCTTGATGAATCGTGGGCTGTCCTTGATGGTGTTGGGTGAAGTAAATACCTCTAACCGTCAACGCTTTAACAGGATTTGATGATTGAACGGTTTCGACCACATCCCCTGCATACATCAGGCGTTCAAAGGTATCGGGTTGGTTGATTTTACAAACGTCACTGATCATGGGTAGGCCCTTGCGCCCACAAAAATAGGGTAAATACTCTTTGCCTGCTGTATCAGCGTGGCAAAGAATATGGCTGTAACCTTGGTCATGTTGACAGATGATATCCGCGATATCAATGCTAGATGGATGTTCCAAATCAGCATAGTGCCAAATGTTATTTAAGGCCAAGTTGTCAGGCATTGGGCCAATAATAATCGCATCCACATGGTCAGTTATTTGATGGGCACAATCAATGACAGCCTGTAATGCTTGGCTAGATTGGGGATGGCTATGGACCACAAGACATTTCATGAGAGTATCCCTCCATCGGTTAATTGTTGAATAAAGGTATCCAAATCATCGGTTGGTGGGTTGCCTTCCCGTTGTTTGGGTGGGGTCATACTGATTCTTTGATGGGGGTTTTCAGGAATTGATGCTGGTGCTACCAAATTGATGGGAGATTTCTTGGCTTGTAATAGTTTGGGTAAAGCAATAAAACGGGGGGTATTTAACCGTAAGTCACATGAAACAACACAAGGCAGCTGGGTGCTCAGCGTTGCAATACCCTGGTCGGTTTCTTTTTTGACCTCAAGGACTTTATCATAGGTGATATCTGAGGCATTGGAAATAATCGGCCAATCGAGAATGCCTGCAAGCATCGGTGGTATTTGTGAATGGTCGCCATCAATACCCAGTTTTCCCATGAGTATCATGTCATATTGTTGCTGTTTGATGTGTTCTGCTAATAGTAACGCCTTTTGGTAAGGATCCTGACATTGTACAGGGATTTGAAAAGCTTCTTGTATGCCCATGGCTAAGGCTTGGCGTAACACGGTATCATCTTCATCAATGGTGATGACATGTGATGTGGCGATGATGTTTTGTTCTTGAAGTTGTACACAGGCTTCAACGGCAATGGCATCAAATGGGTTCATGGACATCTGGACCCCATCTGTTTCAACACCACTAAAGTCGCTTTTAATCACCACTTTGACTTGGTAGTCTATGGCGGATTTTGTTGTAACAAGTACTTTCATTTTGTTCTCTCCTTCAGGTATGATTATAGCACGGATTTATCAATTGGCAGGAAAAGGATGTCAGAATCATTGGATACAGATGTATTGATTGTAGGTGGAGGCCCAGCCGGCTTGGCAATGGCCATTAAGTTACGTCAACAAACCCAACACAGTGTGTATGTGTTGGAAAAAGCACAGTCAGCCGGCAATCATAATATCTCCGGTGCAGTGATGGACCCCAGTGCACTTGATGAACTCTTGCCTGAGTGGCGCCAAGAGTTTACGCATTATGAGGACGTGCAATCAGCAAGTTTGTACTATTTAACGGCCTCAAGTCATTGGGGCTTGCCGCATTTGCCTCATGCAGGACATCAGGGTGGGGTGGTATTATCATTATCCAAGTTGGTGCGGTACTTGGCCCAAAAAGCTCAAGATCTGGGGGTAGACATATTATGTGGCTATACGGGTAAAGAGATCATGACCGAACAGGGCCGGGTTGTGGGTGTGAAAACCGGTGACTTTGGTCTTGATAAGCCAGGCAAGCAGGCTGAAGGTTACCAAGAAGGGATGGCTATTTATGCAAAGCATGTTGTCTTGGCAGAAGGTGCCTATGGTTATTTATCGGAACAAGTCATTCAACAGTTTCAGCTCCGCTCTACACCCATGACCTATGGTCTGGGTGTGAAAGAGGTTTGGCGGGTGGATAAAAAGCACCACCAACCAGGTCGGGTTATTCATACACTAGGATGGCCCGTTCCGTCAGACACTTATGGTGGTGGATTTGTGTATCATGGGCCAGATCAAAAAGTCTTTTTGGGCATGATTATAGGTCTTGATGCACCCAATGCCACCATGAACCCCTTTAAAACCCTACAACAGTATAAACACCATCCATTATTAAAACCGATGTTAGAACATGGTGAGCCGATTGCTTATGGCGCAAGGGTGATCAATGAGGGAGGCTACCAATCGGTACCTAAGTTAGACTTTCCAGGAGGCGTCCTCATTGGTTGTGCAGCAGGTTTTGTGAATATTGTTCGTATCAAGGGTATTCATGCTGCCATGTATTCAGGCATGGCTGCGGCAGATGCGTGGCTGGCACACACGTCTTTTGATGATGACTTTAGGAAGCATCGGGTGATGAAAGATCTCTATCGAGCCCGAAATGTTAGACCTTCCTTTCGTTATGGGATTTTTGCAGGAGTCATGTTGACAGGTATTGATCAGTATGTCTTTAGGGGCAGTGCACCATGGACGCTGTCTCATCAACCCGATTATTGTGCTGTTAGGCCATATCCTAAAGTCATCAATTATCCCGCTCCTGATGGTAAGGTGAGTTTTGATTTATTATCGATGGTACGGCTATCACATACCAATCACCGAGAAGATCAACCCCCTCATTTAAAACTAAAAGACCCTTCTCATCCTATTGCCATTAACCAAGCAATTTATCACTCTCCTGAAACTCACTATTGTCCAGCCAATGTGTATGAAGTTGTACAAGATCAGTTTGTGATCAATGCCAGTAACTGTCTTCATTGTAAAGCATGTGCCATTCGTGATCCCAGGTTGAATATTCAATGGGCGCTTCCAGAAGGAGGCGGTGGGCCAAATTACTCTGAAACATAACCATTGTGCTTTGTCTTAAAAAGTGATAACAAGTAATAAGTTAACATTTTAGAGATTATAATGAATGATAGGATTATGAAGATACAAGCATGGGATTGTGTGCAATCACATATCGCGTTTCCAGACCAAGCTGCCTATTTTCAGTTTAAGTCCGATTGGTTTAACAGTCTTCGTTTGAACAAAGCAGGATATGCAGAAGTTTCGGTAGTCGATTTACTTCGATTCATTGGTTGCTTGGCTTCTATCGAAACGAACAAACAACGGCAACTGGCGGCACTGTTGATTTTGGCTGAGATTGAACAAAATGTTCAAGGGTTACCAGAGGATGACTTATTACTGATCACCGTTGAAGACACCATTGATCAATGCCGCGATCTTATTCAACGGCTATCATTTGATCCAGTATTAAAAGCTTTTGTTGATGAATCATCTCAAGATCTCTCTTTGGTACAATGTATCCATTTGCGACAAGACTCTAATGGTCAGGAATACTTTATTGGTATGGTCTATAATGGTCAAGATATGGAAAAATCGGTTAGAGCATTACATAAAGCAGGAATCAAAGACTTTGTAATCAATACCTATCATTGCAATCCATCAAAACGTGTGAATTATGAAGCAGCAGCACTAAAATGTTTTATCGAGTTTATCGAATTTCAAGATATTGACGCAACAATCACTTTGGTTGGGGAATTCCACCATCCTATTGTGTTATCTCATTATGGTGCACAGGTGTATTATGGTTTACTGTCAGTATGCCAACAAGGCCCTGAGAAACTATCCACGCTATTTCCTGAGAATGGCCAGAAAGTTTTCCAAGCTTTTGTCTCGGGTCAAGTCTCGATTAAAGATCAAACATTATCCATTGATGGCTTAGAGATTACATTCCCTCCAGAGGCTTTACAAAAAGTCTATGAGTCAATCGCTTCAGAAACTGCCCCAGAATCAGCCCCAAGGCAATAAAATTCTGCCAAGATAAAATAAATGGCTATAACAGAGATCCATAGGAAACATGAGGAGCTGTTATGTCAGCCCAACAAGAAGGGGGGAATAATTCTGAGGCCCCGCAGGAGGAGCGTTCATCGCTGAATGCTAATACGCAGCTTAATACATTTATTAATGCTCAAATTGCTGAATCGGCAGCATTGATGAAGCAGGTCGATGGTGCTGATAAGGCTGCAGTTGATCTCCTTGCAGATATTGCACGTGGGGCGCAATCTGAAGTGAGCGCTGAGCAAAAAACTCAAATATCGGCTCTTAAGAATGACGGTTTGGACGCCAGGTGCAAATGGCTATTTGATATGGCGCATGCAAAAAATACAGATGTAGAAGCTTTCAATTCAGTTTTCAATTTAGGTAAGGATCAAGGGTTTGTCTATTACTTTAAAGATGATGGTACAGCGTCGTACCGTTGTTTCAGCAAAGATGGTATGAAAAACGCTGTTGCAGAGATCCTACAAACCAGCAGTGGCGTTGATATTGATTTACATGGTAAAGGGTTTTTTAATGAAGAGTCCAGTAAGCTCATTATGGGCGCCTTAGAGGCAGGTTTTGATAAGGCAGATATTTCCTATACAGAAGATATTGCAGCAACAGTATCAGCAGTATCAGCCCGAGGTGCTATAGCAAACGCCACCTATGGCGCCACCGGTGCAGAGGTGTCGACCGAAGGCAGAGATGGTATGTCTGGCGCAGAAGGCGAGATTGCACCAGCTAGCGAGCCAAAATCAGCAACATTTACATTTAAGGGTGCTAACGGTAAAGATATTTCCGGTACTGCCAAAGAGCTACAAGGATTTTATCAATTACACAAAGCCAATGTTGAGGGTAATTTAGCTGAAGTTCTCCAAGATAAATTCGGTGTAGAAAAAAAACAATGTAAGGGGATTCAGGAACAGTTTTCGAAGGGGAATTTTACTATTGAAAAGGGAGTCATAAAGGTCGGGGAAAGTGAGTTAAAGCTTAATGAACCTGCTCCACAATCAGCACAAAGTACAGCACCTGCTCCTGAGGAAGGGGCAGGCGGGTTTGAAGCGGATGATTGGGGTGAATTGTATGCTGCTCTGGATACTGAAGCGGGGGATGATGGTTTATATGTGGAAATGACTTCTCCGTCTGCAGCAAATACAGGGCCTCCTCCACGTCCTCCAATGAAGCCCGAATTTATGGCTGCAGTCGCCGAGCTACAGGGTGGTGCTGCAACTGTAACCACAGATCCAGCCTTTACTGCTGGTGCATATGCAGCAATGAACACTGAGGGGAGCAGAGGGGAAGCAGCGAAAGAGCGTGCTGAAGCTCAAATAGCGACTGCAGGAAAGGCGGCACATGAACCCAACTATGTCACTACTGCTTCTAGTCCTGCTCTTGGTGGTGGTTCTACTCCTAATTAGGCCTACTTGACTCTTGGGGGGAAACATAGGACAATAGAATTGTTTTGGTTCAAGGAATAGAGTGGATCTGGTTAATTTTGAGCAGGTGGGTCTTACCATCAATGGCAGGAAGCTGTTGTCGGATATTGAGTTTTCAATGTCTAAGGGAGAGCATGTTGGGGTTATTGGTCCCAGTGGTGCGGGTAAATCGACGTTTTTGAACTTACTGTTAGGATTTTTGTCGCCGACTGAAGGTCGGGTGTCTTTGTTTGAAGAGGACTTGTCTCAGGTTGAAGTGGCGAGTTTAGAAGATCTTCGGATGAATATGGGGATGTTGTTTCAGACCAATGCTTTGTTTGCGGAGTGGTCTGTTTATGAGAATATTGCGTTTCCGATTCGGTATCATTATGGGTTGTCAGAAGAGATTATCAGTAATATGGTGGCGATGAAGTTGGATTCTGTTGGGTTAAGAGGGGCGGAGAAGTTGATGCCTTCTGAGTTATCAGGGGGGATGGCGAGACGGGTTTCTTTGGCTAGAGCAGTGGCGTTGGATCCGAAGTTTTTGGTATATGATGAGCCGTTTACGGGGCAGGATCCTGTGACTAAGTCTAACTTAAAAGAATTGATGATGAAGTTGCATCGGCAGTATCATGTGAGTTCGTTGATTGTGTCACATGATATTCAGGATCTTAGTGAGATTGTGGATAGAATGATTGTGATTTGGAGTGGTAGGATTGTTGCAGCAGGTACGGTGAGTGAGGTGATGAATAGTTCGGATAAGAAGGTTCAGGACTTTATTCAAGGGAAGCTGGAGATGGAACAGGTTCAGGAGAAAGGGGATCTGTTGACAGATTTAATAGGAGGACCACATGTCTAGTGGGATCTTGGCCACGTGTTCACGTTTGGGGCAATCATTTTGGTTTGTGTTAAGGACATTAAAGGCTTTTCCACGGCGTCGGGAGCATGTAAAAGCGATTTTACAGCAGATTTATGCCTTGGGTAATCAAAGTATGTTGATTGTTTTTGTGGCGGGATGTTTTATTGGTATGGTCGTGACCTTGCAGGGTTATATGTCGTTGGAGCATTATGGTGCCTCTTCGGAAGTTGGGGGATTGACGGCGTATTCTATTTATCGAGAGCTGGGGCCTGTGGTCACTGGATTGTTGTTTGCAGGTAGGGTTGGTTCATTGTTGGCGTCTGAAATAGGGTTGATGCAAATCAATCAGCAGTTTGTGTGTTTGGAGATGTTGTCTATTAATGCCAGTCGGTTGGTATTGTTTCCTCGGTTTTTTGCCGTGTTGGTGTCAGTGCCAGCATTAAACATCTTGTTTTGTTTGAGTGCTGTAATGAGCAGTTATTTGATTTGTACATCAGCGTTGGGTGTGTCAGATGGGGTGTTTTGGAACTCGTTAGAATATCGGTCATTGTTTTTTAGAGATGTCATGCATGGGGTGACAAAAAGTTTTATTTTTGGTGGTGTGATCGCATGGGTTGCATTATATCAGGGGATGTATACTGAAAAAACCCGGTTGGGATTGGCTAAGGCTACAACAGCAGCAGTTGTGTCATCATCGTTATATATTTTGGCGATTGATTATATCTTCACTGCGTTATCAAGGAGTTTTTTATGAGAGAAAATAGGATTGTAAATGCCGGTGTTGGGGCTTTTTTGTTGTTGGCAGCTGTGAGTACTTTGTTTTTAGCATTCTATGCTTCAACGCCTGATTGGAAAGAGTATCAAGGCTATACGCTTTATGCGAACTTTAGTGAAGCTGCAGGTTTAAGGGCTAGGGCTCCAGTGAGAATTGCTGGGGTACAAGTGGGCGAGGTGGATTCTGTGACGTTAACGGATATGTATCAAGCTCGGGTAAAAATTAATATTCATTCGTCGGATTTGAAGTTGTCACAAGACAGCTCTGCGCATATCTTTACTGAGGGTTTATTGGGGGTGCGTTATATATCATTGTTTCCTGGTTATGATGAGGCTTTGTTAGAGAATAAGTCTGAAATTGAGAATACCAGTTCAGGATTTGTGTTAGAAAACCTGATAGGACAGTTTGTGGTAAGTGCAGGTTTGGCAGGTGATGAGGGTGAATAAGAAGCTCTTAATATTGGGGGCATTGTGTCTTCATGGGAGTGTCTTTGCTGATGGGTTGGCTTGTGCCAATCCGGTTACTTCAATCGAAGAAACAGTGATGGGTATGACCAATGAGCTTAGGCAGGTGTGTCGGGCTGGTGCCAGTCAAGAAGAGGTTGTGGGTGTTGTGGAGACGTTGTTTATTCCTCAGGTGGATGTGGAGCTGATTACCAAACAAGTGTTAGGGCGGCAGTTTTGGCATGAGTCAACCAGTGAGGACAGAGATCAGTTGCACCAGTTGTTAAAACGTTTGTTGGCACGTCAGTATGCATCAGCATTTGATTGTGGGTATGTAGAGAATCAAATGACGTTTCATCCGTTGAGAGGGGATGTGAAGCGTTATACCAAGGTAGAAGCCAGTGTGCCGATTGCAGATAAGAAATCCGTGTTGTTAAGGTACGCCATGCGTTGTGATGATACGGAATGGAAAGTGTATGATATTGTGGTTGATGGTTTGAGTATTGCACAAACGTATCGGTCGCAGTTTAATAGAATATTGCATAAAGGTGGTGTTTCGTCATTGATTGCCTATTTGGACAAGCAGTTGAATAAGGATGATGCATGAAATATTCGGTGAGTGTAGAGGCGTTAAATTTAAAAACGGTCAAGGCTGTTCATGAAGAGGTCATGTTGAACTTGGCGTTGGCAAAAGACATTCATATTGATTTATCTAGGGTTGATGCGATTGATACTGCGGGTATTGCCAGTATGTTGTGTTGGATCAAGTATGCAAGAGAAAAAAATATTGTGTGTGATTTTGAGTTAAGTGATGCCATTCAGTCGGTATTAAGCAGCTACCAGTTTTCGCTACCTTAGTGGAGAATAGATATGGATCATAAAGAGTTAAAGCCTGTTGGTCGTGTATCTGGTGTTGTTGAGATTTCTGGGGCAAAGAATTCCGCTTTATTGTTGCTAGCAGCAACGGTTCTTTTGAAAAAGCCTGTTTTGTTCTATCGTATGCCTGATATATCAGATGTCAGAAATATGTGTGATTTATTGGCATTGTTGAACGTTAAGGTTCGTTGGTTGGCGCGTGATTCATTGTATGTAGACCCTACCCATGTCCGTTATCAAGAGTTGTGTACAGAATCTTGTGGTGAAATTAGAACCTCGGTTTTGTTTTTAGGGGTTTTGTTGGGTAAGTATCGACAGGCATGTTTAAAAACCCCAGGGGGATGTCATTTAGGGCCAAGACCGATTGATTTCCATGTTGGGGCTATGAGAGACTTTGGTGCTCAGGTTGTCCTGGAAGGAACGATATTGAGAGCCTGTCTTGAAGCGGTTCAGGACACGGATATTATTTTTAAGCGGTCCAGTGTTACAGCAACGGTGAATGCCATGTTATGTGGTGTGTCCTTGCCGACTACGACAAGAATTCATCAAGCGGCTAAAGAACCTGAGATTGATGACCTGATTCAGTTCTTACAATTGGCAGGTGGGGATGTTCAGAGAGAGGCTGGTGATATTGTGATACGAGGGGGGCAGGATCTTCAGTTGGAGCAATATAAAGTCATGCCGGATCGTATTGAGGCTGGAACATTTTTAATTGCTGCTACGATATTACAAGGGTCTGTGACAGTGACTGAGGTTGTGCCCCAGCATATGACGGCATTGTTGTCTGCGTTGAGGCAGGCAGGGGCAAGTGTTGAGATTGGTGACAAAACCATTACGTTAATGATGAATAGAAGGCCGTTGCCTGTTGATATAGAGGCAAAGGAGTATCCTGAGTTCCCCACAGACCTTCAGCCCCAATGGTGTGTTTTAGCCTGTTTGGCGAATGGATCAAGCCGTATCACGGATCATATCTTCTCAGAACGTTTTGACCATATGGATGAATTGGCTAAAAAAGGTGCAAAGTTTACCTATAAGGCAAACGGTGTGGAAATTAATGGTGTGGACTTTTTAGAAGGAAGTGAGGTCTATGCTAAGAACTTGAGAAGTGCTGCGGCACTGGTTCTGAGTGGTCTTGTTGCAAGAGGAAAATCAAAAATTATTAAAATTTCGGTACTTAACAGGGGCTACCCGGGCTTCTTTTTGAAAATTAACAACATTTTATCTAATTGAAAAACAACAAGTTTTTTAACTAATTTCATTAATGTTTAATAAAGTGTTGCTTTTGTTATCTTTTTTGATATAATTATTTTGTATAGCCAAGGATGGTGATACGCAACAAACATGGAGGGCCAAGGATGGCGCACAATATGAACCCTGGTAGTCAGGAAAGTTTAGGTTATATGTTTGATCAAGCAGAAGATCGTAATCATGATCATGCGCTTGATATTGCATTGGTGACTGAGTTTCAGAAGCATCTTGGAGACAGTACTCAGGATCGGCAAGCGCGTGAGATGGTTTTTCAGCGTATGCTGCCACTTCATGCAGCAAGAATCCATGCACATGTTAAGCGCCATTCAGGCAAGCATCTTAGTGAAAAAGATATTGAGGAAATGAGACAAGAAGCGTCAATTGCCTTAATGCATGCAATGGGTAAGTATGATGCTGAGCATGAGAAAGGTGCAAAGTTTACCACTTATGCGTGGCCTTGGATTAAGCAGGCAGTGGATCGCTATATCCGTAAAAGTGTTGGCAGTGTTAAGTTACCAGACAGACGTTATTACGATGTCGCAAAGGCATTGCATATGATGAATAATGGTTATACGTTTGAGGAAACAGCTGAAGCGCTGGGAGTAAAAGAATCTCTTCTGATTAGTATGTTAGAGTCTCGAAGAGACAAGTTGTCTTTAGATGGTCAGTTGGTTGATGACAGTGAGATGAGTTTGGGAGAGGTGGTCTCAAGTGAACACGATTTATCACCTGAGGCAAATGCTATCTCTGAGGAAGAAAAGATCTTTTTGAGGGAGTTGGCGGATCAACTGGATGATGGTCAAGAAAAAATTATTCAATTGCGTTATGATCAAGACCGTACGTATGATGATATTGCAAAGATTGTAGCCGCATCAAGAGGTCAGGTTGTGAATAAAGAGGGGGTTCGTCAAGAAGAGCTGAAAGCTTTAGAAAAGCTACGTTACTTGTACCGTCGTAAAGAGGCGGATCGTCGTGGGAAAGTGCATGATAATGTGTCTTCCGTATCGATGTTTACAAACCAGAAGCCTGTTGAAAAGTCTCCTGAGTCAGGTAACCAGCAGGATCCTTTTGAGTCTGGGCCTGGCATTCAAGTATAGGTATCAAAGGGTGGTGCTGATAAAATAGTACTGCCCTCTTGAGAAATGGTTTTTTGGGCCTATCATTAAATTATCAATAGATGTTAGGAGATGGTATGGCGACAAAAACAGCAACGTTTAAAGCTGAAATAAAAGAGTTGATGAACTTAATTGCTCATTCAATGTACAGTGATCAAGACGTTTTTCTACGAGAGTTAATTTCTAATGGTGCAGATGCCTTAGAAAAAATGCGGTTAAAGGCTTTAGATGATGCGTCACTTTATGGTGATGAGCAAGATTTATCCATTTATGTCGATATGAATAAAGAAGCGAGAACCATTACCATTCGTGATACAGGTATTGGGATGAGCCAAGCTGAAGTCGTAGAGCATTTGGGAACGGTGGCAAAGTCAGGCACCAAGGCGTTACTAAACGAGTTAAAGAGCGCGAATAATGAAGAGCAGTCCTCATTAATTGGTCAGTTTGGTGTTGGTTTTTATTCTGCGTTTGTGGTTGCAGATCGGGTCACGGTTAAAACCAAAAAAGCTGGTGAAGACACGGCGACGCAATGGGAATCTGATGGGGTTGAAAAGTACCAAACGGAAACGATTGAGAAAACATCTCGTGGAACGGAAGTGATCTTACATCTTCGAGAGGAAGAGTCTGTTAATAAATTTTTAGAAGACTGGCAGGTTCGGCAGATTATTACCAACTGGTCAAATCACTTGGCAGCGCCTGTGATGATGGCCAAAACGGGTGATGATGAAGAGGGCTATGAGCAGGTTAATGATGCGCAAGCATTATGGACGATGAGGCCGAAAGATATCAGTGACGAAGATTATCAAAAGTTTTATCAAATGATCTCACATGATTTTAATGATGCATTGGTATATGATCATAAACATATGCAAAGTGTGAATACGGAATTTACGTCATTGTTGTTTGTTCCGAAGAAAGCACCGATGGACATGTACTTTAGAGATTATAGTAAAAAAGGTTTGAAGTTGTATGTTCAGCGTGTGTTTATCATGGATGAAGCTGATCAATTTTTGCCATCATACCTACGGTTTGTGAAGGGTGTGATTGATTGTGAAGATTTGCCGTTGAATGTGTCTCGAGAGATTTTACAGACCAATCCTAAGACGAAGGCCATTAAAGCGAGTATCACAAAAAATATCTTGAAGATGCTTGCCAAGCTGGCAGATAAACAGCCTGAAGATTATCGGTCCTTTTGGTCAGAGTTTGGTCCTGTAATGAAAGAGGGAGCTGCTCAAGATTTGGCAAATAAAGATGTATTGATGCCATTGTTGCGTTTTATTGATCAAAATGACGCACAGTTGTCATTGAGTGATTATGTGGCACAGATGAAGAGTGGGCAAGAGAAGATTTACTATCTGGTTTCAGACAATCCTCAGGCAGCAAAGCATTCTCCGCATATTGAACGTTATGCGTCAAAAGGCTATCAGGTATTGATTTTAACGGATCGAGTGGATCCGTTCTTGATGAACACCATGAAAGAGTTTGAGGGTAAACCATTCCATAATGTGGCAGAGAAAGATGAGGCCATGACGGATGAAACCTTGGAGAAGGAAACTGAAAAAGCGCAAGAGGAGCACAAGTCTGATATTGAGCGAGTGAAAAGTGTTTTAGATACTCAAGTTTCTGAAGTACGGTTTACGTCTCGATTGGTCAATGCGCCATCGTCTATTGTTGCTGGAAAAGATGCATTAACGCCTCATATGCATCGGTTGATGAAGGAAGCAGGTCAGCCTGTGCCAAGCTTCCAGCCGATTCTTGAGTTGAATCCACAGCATGCGTTGGTTAAGCGTTTGTTGGCGGAAACGGCAGATGTGAAGTTTGAGATGATTGCTCAAGTGTTGTTTGATCAAGCAATGATGTCGGATGGTGGACAGGTGTCTGATCCGAATGTCTTTATTCAGTCAATGAATGAATTGATGGCATCCCAATAAGGGCGAGATAAGAAAGGGGCTTCGGCCCCTTTTTTATTTAGGGTTTGTCTTTATTTTCTAGCTTGTTATGATAAAAGGGCTAAAAAAGTAAGGATGAAGAATATATGTTAATTGACATGCTGCCAGAGGATTTGTTGTATCATGCGGTTCATTTTCTACAAAGTCAGCTTGATGAGAGGTCCTATTTTCAGTTGTTGTCGAGACTGAGTTGTGTGTGTCAGCGGCTGACGGTATTGTTGCGAGACAACCGGTACTGGCAAGGCTTTTTTCGGCCAATCGTATGTGAGGTTAAGCGAGTTAAAGTGCCCCCCAGTGATATGTGGGCTCAGTTGCTCTCCTTGCCTGCTAACCCATCATTGAAATCAATTGTTCAACATTTAGGGGCGCTGGATCACCAAATTTCACATATTGGCTGGTCTATTGTCAAGGTTACAGATGGTGTGATCCAGATTAACTGTCGTATGGCAAGACAGCCATTAATGCACATTACTTGTCATCATAATGTGAACCATCTCTTGGCGAGTTTCTTATGTGCGCAAATGGGTGGGCGGTTTTATCGTCATCTATCAGAAAGGTTGAAAAAAATGTGGTTGGTGTGTCGCTCGGCATCGGCCCGTTATTATGCAAGAGATCCCTCATTGTTAAAGTATATTCCGATGGATGTAAGTTTGACGGTTTCACAATGGCTTGCGCTGATTGGGAAGGATCCCAAGTCAATTAAGGCGATATCAAAGCGGAAGGACTTAATCACTAACAGACAGTTTGTGATAACACTCTTTTCTCGGAACCGATGTGTGACAGCGCCGGTTTCCTGGGGAAGGTACTATAAAGATGATGTAGCGGTGCTTTACTGTGGTTTGTTGAATCACTGGTTAACGTTACGAGCGATTGGAAAAAAACTTTTTGGGCATACTCAGCTGTATGCGACCTGTTTGGCCAGCTCCTGTCACCATATAGAACAACTGTCGTCAAGGGTGCCGAATGCGGAGCATATTTTTAGTTTTGGGATGTTTTGTTGCTGGCAGAAAAAAGGTTTTCATGCAGTATGCTTTAAAGCAGGACTTCGGCAGCTGCAGCCAATTGCATTGCATCGGAAGGTGACAGCAATACAAGATATTTTGTGCGTATTTCCCCAAGTCTATCCTTCAATGAGTCAAATTATTGATATGGATACTGACTTGTCAAACAAGTGGGGGGAGGCGTTTGATCTTGCTTATAGTGGCTTGTTGAGTATAAACTCACAAAGTGTCTGTTTAAATGCCTCAACACCACTATGAGGACTATGCCGGTTTTTTTGATACAGGGTAATGGTGTTGATGATTTTTTTGAGTAGCTGTATGAGTTCTCGATTACTCATGGCATTGAGGTTTCTTCGCTTGATAGCATCTTGGATGTCTTGAGGGAGCAATGGGTCTTTGGGCGCTATCTGGTTTTTATGAATGCGCTTAAATTGATACAGTGCATGATGTATTTCTTGTCGAATCATAGTTATGTCATTATTAAAATTAATATATTTGTAATTTTACATTAAAATACAGTATCTTGTCAAGGTTTCTTGGCTGTTTGAGCGTGGTATCTTCTTCTTGAATGAATTTAAGATTAAGAAGGGCTTTTTTGTCAGACAACCTATTTGATTTATATGCATTTTTTTCGTTTATGATTGTCTTTTTTCCCTGATTATAGCAGGTGAATATTAAAAGAGTCTTAACTTCTAGAAAATAGCGTGGTATTTGTTGAAGATAGTGTTGGATGAATTGTAGATTAAGATTGTATTTAATAAGTGTTTTGTATGTTGATTTATAGTTACTTTATTTTGGCTGTTTCAGCCTTTTTCCCTGAGTATAGCAGGTGAATATTAAGAGAGTCTTAAATGATGAAAATAGTGTGTTATTTGTTAAAAATAGGGTTGGATGAATTGTAGATTAAGATTGTGTCATGGGGGTGGTAGTTGTGTTGATTTTTATTGGTTTTTTTTTAGCCTATTTCCCCTTTTTCCCTGAGTATAGCAGGTGAAAATGAAGAGAGTCTTAAGATTCTATAAGATTGTGGTGTTTTATTTTTTTATACAAAGATGTTCGACTAATGCCGAGTGCTTTTGCGGCGCTTGAAATGTTATTTTGATAAAAATTGAGCGTGGTTTCGATGATGATTTTTTCAAAGGCTTTATTAAAATCATAGAGCAAACGGCCTGAGGTCCCTGCTTGCTGAAGATATTGGGTAGCGGATTGGGTGATAATTTGTTGGAGGTTTTGATGAGAAGACATACAGTGAAGGTAGCAAAATGTATCGGGGATGTAAAATGTTTTATGTTATAAGTCAAGTGAGGTGCATTCCGTAATAGAAGGGTGTATATTAGGCTAAAGGTTTGGAGAGTCAGGATGATTAGAAAACAGTTGGTTGCTGGGATTTTGTTTTGGATTCCCGTGGTTGTGACGGTTTTAACCATAAACTTATTGGTAGATATGTTGTTGGCAGTGTTTGATCATATGCCTATATATATGCATCCTGACCAATGGATTGGTTTTCATGTTCCTGGGATTGAGATCTTAATTATCATATTGGTTGTTTGGGTGACGGGTATATTGGTTGCCAATATTGTAGGTAAACATTTGGTAAAGTATGGCGAGTTTTTGGTTGAGAAGTTGCCTCTTGTACGCTCTATTTATTCAGGGGTAAAAAAGATCATGGAGATAATGGTGAATCCCCAAGGTCAGGCGTTTCGTCAGGTGGTGTTGATTTCTTTTCC
This sequence comes from Candidatus Synchoanobacter obligatus, assembly GCF_024259865.1. GTDB lineage: Bacteria > Pseudomonadota > Gammaproteobacteria > Comchoanobacterales > Comchoanobacteraceae > Synchoanobacter > Synchoanobacter obligatus. The sequence continues at coordinate 314,583 of NZ_JAKUDN010000002.1, forward strand.
TCAGAAAGGCAGTTGGGTTATTGGTTTGGTCACACGTACAGAAGGTGACTCAATGACGGTATTTGTGCCAACGACCCCCAACCCTACCTCAGGGTATGTGATTACGGTTAAAGAGAGTGAGGCAGAGAAACTGGATATGAGTGTGGATGAGGCCTTGCAATATATTATTTCTTTAGGCACACTATCGCATAGTGCATTAAGTGATAAATTTCAGATAGTAACTGGGGAAAAAGATAAATGAGTTTACGAAATAAATACTGTGGTCAGGTTACAGCAACTTACTTAGATAAAATAGTCAAGGTATCCGGATGGGTTGCAAAATCCCGTGATCATGGCGGGGTGATATTTATTGATCTATTTGATCATACAGGGGTTGTTCAGCTGGTATTTAATCCTGACAATCCCTCATTTGCTATTGCAGAGAAGTTGTCTACTCATAGTGTGGTTTCCATTGAAGGTCAGGTCATTCCAAGACCAGAGGGAACTGTGAACCCAAACCTTGCCAGTGGTGAAATAGAAATTTCAGTGAAAAAACTGTTATGGCATAACATAGCCGCGCCATTGGGTTTTGATGTGAACGATCCAAAGGTGGGTGAAGATGTTCGGGCTCAGCATCGGGTTTTGGATATCCGTAGTGACCGTATGCAAAAGAACTTAAGGTTTCGTGCGACAATGATAAAAAGTTTGCGGGGATACTTGGAGGAGCAGGGGTTTCTTGAAGTTGAAACGCCGATCTTGACGCGATCTACGCCGGAAGGTGCTAGAGATTACTTGGTACCTAGCCGTCAGGCCCCGGGGCATGCGTTTGCCCTGCCACAGTCTCCTCAGCAGTTCAAACAAATGTTGATGATGGGTGGGATTGATCGTTACTATCAGTTTGCGCGTTGTTTTAGAGATGAAGATCTTAGGGCGGATAGACAGCCTGAGTTTACGCAGTTAGACATGGAAATGTCTTTTATGTCTGCCCAAGAAGTGTGTGATATGATGGAAGGCATGGTCAAATCGATGTTTCAAGAGTGTATGGGACAGACCTTTGAAGCGTTTCCAGTGATGTCGTATCAGGATGCCATGACATATTATGGTACGGATGCACCGGATCTTAGAAATCCACTTAAGTTTGTGCCATTAGATGCTCAATTGGCAGATTGTGATTTTGAGGTGTTTAAAGTACCGGCATTGTCCAGTGAAGGGAGAGTAGTGGCATTACGTCTACCAGGTGGTGCATCTTTGCTATCCCGAAAAGATCTGGATCATTATACCAAGTTTGTGAGTAAGCTTGGCGCAAAGGGTTTGGCATATATTAAAGTCAATGATTTGAGTTTACCTGACTTTGGGGGCTTATCATCACCCATACTCAAGTTCTTAGATGCATCCCATATTCAAGCAATCTTGGATGAGAGTCAGGTGTCTGATGGTGATCTTTTGTTCTTTGGTGCCGGCGATGAACGCATTGTTAACTTAAGCATGAGTGCTTTGGCTAAAGATCTTGCAATGAAATTATCCTTGTTGAAGGAAGGTTTCGAGTTTGTTTGGATTAAAGATTTCCCGATGTTTGAAAAAACTGATGATGGGTTAACAGCCATTCACCATCCATTTACAGCCCCATTGGAAGAAGATCGTGATCAGTTAGTAACAGCAAGGGCACAAGCGTATGATCTGGTATTAAATGGTAGTGAACTTGGTGGTGGGTCTATTCGTATTGCAGATCCAAAGCTTCAGCAGGAGGTCTTTGATCTATTAGGGATTCCAGAAGACCAGGCTCAAGAAGAATTTGGTCATCTATTGGCAGCATTATCACAAGGCTGTCCCGTTCATGGTGGACTGGCGTTTGGTATCGACCGTATGGCGATGGTATTGATGAACACGACATCCATTCGTGATGTGATTGCTTTTCCAAAAACTCAAACAGCCAGTTGTGCCTTAACAAAAGCTCCAGGCCAAGTCTCTCGGTCTCAGTGGCGAGAATTAGGCTTGACGGTAAAACAAGGAGATACTGATGGCGGGTCATAGTAAATGGTCAAATATTAAGCACCGTAAAGGTCGGCAGGATGCCTTGCGTGGTAAGGCCAATACTCGTTTAATTAGAGAAGTGATGGTGGCTGCAAAAGCAGGTGGTGCAGATCGTGCAACCAATGCATCTTTGCGTTTGGCTTCTGAGCGTGCCAGTAAGGCGAATGTAACGAAAGATGCTATAGAAAGAGCGATCTTAAAGGCAACAGGGCAACTTCAAGGTGAAGAAATGTTCGAGTTATCTTATGAGGGTTATGGCCCTAATGGCGTTGCTATATGGTTACAATGCATGACGGATAACAAAAACAGAACAGTTGCTGAAGTGAGACACGCATTCAGTAAATATAATGGTACTTTAGGTACCTCTGGTACTGTGGCATATCTTTTTGAACGGGTAGCAAGATTGGTGGTTGCTGATGTTAGTGAAGATGATGTCATGGAGGCGGTATTAGAGCATGCGGTCAATGACATTGTCTCAGAAGACAACATGACATTGATTTTAGCAGACCCTAGTGAGTTAAATGCCATTTGTGAGACTCTTTCTGCTAAAAATTGGCAGATTCTAGAGAGTGAAGTAACGTATTTGCCTACTGCAGACATTGAGCTTGATCAGGATGCTGGTGAGAAGGTTGATAAGCTGATCCAGGCCCTTGAAGAGTTAGATGACGTTCAAGCTGTTTACCATAATTTGAAAATCATGGCATAAATGTCTGTCAAAAATTAATCATGCGCTATCACAGACCTTAAGAAAGTAACTTAAGGGGGTGGCATGCAAAATCTGTTAGACGCTGCGGCAGCAGCAACAGTTGTTGTACAACGGTCTCGCGAAACTCAAGTGCAAGCACAAGCGCGCAACGATGCAATCACGAAAGCGATTTCTGAAAGACGGGAGTTGGCTTCAAATGACCAGGAACGTCCCATTGAACAAAGAGTCATCAGTATACTGGAGTATATCAAAGATGGAAATTCTATCACATGGGGAGATCTCCAAGCCAGAGAAATATTTACACCAGAGGAAGAGCCAGGTGTCAAATATCTTTTAAATGCATCACAAGATACTTCTAGCATAAACTTCCAAGATATTGAGTATGTGGGCCCTGGCCAATATATATCAGCAAGATTTGAGATAAATAAATCAAAGATGCTAGTACATGTAGATACAACCGCCCATGCAGGTCATGTTGTGGCTATGTTTGCCAAAACCCATAACAATCTTACGCTGAATTTAAGAGATAAGCACAATGATGGCACAAATATTGTTCCTCTTCGAGGGTCTGTTATTCTAGAATATTTAACAGAAATTAAAGAAAAAATATCAGGGGGCCATACGGTCAGGGTCTCTCAAAATAAAGAAGACCATCAACGATACACCAAAGAACGATTAGACGCATTGATTGCGTTTGGGGAAGACTATGTCGCTGAACATAAACAATGTCATTGGGCTGATCTTCACGAAGGATTTAATCAGCATTTATTAGATGAAAATGGCGGTTTGCAAGCACAGCTAGCAGCAGCGGTTAATGATTTAACAGTAGCCGAGACAAAGGCAGATGACTCTAAGGAGGCGGTAGCTAGCCTAAAGTTACAATTAGAAGAAGCCAATACAAGGGCTACTAAAGCAGAGAGCGATAAAACAAGTCTAGAGAGTAAAGTGGCAGAAGCCACTGAAAGGGCAGATACAGCTGAGAAACAGTTAGACGCAGCCAAGCAAGAGGGAGTAATAGCCATTGCAAGGGCTACTGAAGCAGAAGGGAATTTAAAAGGCCTAAAGAGTGAATTAGCAGAAGCCAAGGCAGACACAAAGTCATCAAAAGATGCGTTGGTAGCGATGGAGGAAAAAGTAACGAGTCTTGAGGCAGAACTGTTGGCAGAAAGATCTAAGGTGCAAAATCAGGAGCAGGAGGCTGCAGATGATCAAAGCTTTTCTTTGGCTAATCTGCTGCTGGGGAGATTTATCATAGGAGGAAATTCGAAGCGAAGGGATGACGATCAAGACCGTGAGTTAGAGAAGCACATATTCACTCCTGAAGAAGTGGGTGGCTCAAGGTGGCATGTTAATGTGTTAGAACAGCAGTTAAAGGCTCTTGAGGCACAACGTGATCAAATTCAAGAAGGTGCTAAAGAAGCAGAAGCGAAAGCCAATGAATTTGAGAGAAAATTGAAGCTAGCTGTAAGTGAGAATGATGAATTAAGGAGTAAGCAGTCTATTTTAGGTGCAATCAAAGAAGAACCAGGTGGCCTTCAGATTGAGCGTTTGGAGCAGGAACTAAGGCAGAGTGATCAAAAGCTCGCAGAAGAAAAACTGGCTTTAGAGGAGCTATCTATTGGGTACGTAGAGTTAGAACATGAAAATGAGAGATTGTTGCAGGAAAACGCAGATCTTGCTGTCGAACTGAAGTCTGCTAGTGAGGCCGCTGGTCATGGTTCCGGCAGTGACTCAGGGGTGGCATCTGAGACTGAGGATGGGGCTGCATCTTCTGAGGATTCAGCGCTGAGTGTGAAAGCGCTAGAAGACAGGCTGGTTGAAAGGGCTGCTATTAATTTAGAGGTCATGCGTGAAAATGATCAATTAAAGGCTAAGGTAAGAAGGTTAGAAGGTTTGAAGAGCGATGCTGATCGGGTAAGAGGCCTAGAAGAGCAGTTAGATGCCGGTCATGCGCCTAAAAGAGAGCTAGAAGCTAAAATTCAAACATTAGAAGCAAAGGTAGCGTCGCTAAATGGAGATTTAGAGACTCAACAAGAAGAGATTGATAAAGTTGGAATACATGTCGTTCGGCAGGATAGTCTTGACAGGGCTAAGGCAGAAATTCGAGCTCTGGGTGGCAAGTTAGAAAGCCAAGAAGTTGTGATAAAAGAGAAAGAGGCGCTGATTGAGCAATTAAGAGAGGATCTTGATGCTGCTAAAAAGCCAACCTGGGTACAAGATACAGTTCAAAGCATGGACCCTAGCAGTAGAGGAGGCATGAAACCTAAATAAAGTATGTTTCTATCTCAGGATTGATTATACTAAAGTAATTAAACAGGACGTATCGTGAAGATATTAGGGATTGATCCAGGTTCAAGATATACCGGTTGGGGTGTTATTCAGGTGACTGGTCATAAGATGCAATGTATAGCAGCGGGGAGGCTGGTCTTGGGAGATAGACCGCATGCTGAAAGACTGGTCTTGATTTATGAAGGCGTTAGCGATATTGTGAGCACGTACCAGCCTGAGGTTGTTGGCGTGGAATCTGTTTTTGTGAGTAAGAATGTGCAATCTGCATTAAAGCTTGGGCAGGCAAGGGGGGCCGCTTTAGTGGCTGTGGCGAAGGCTAATTTGGAGATTTTTGAAATATCTCCAAGGTTGGTGAAAAAATCAGTCACTGGGTATGGAGCGACAGCAAAGGTAGGTGTTGGAGACATGGTACAACGGTTGTTGGGATGTCAGATGGTATTGTCAGAAGATGCAGCGGATGCGTTAGCGATTGCCATTAGTGCCAGTAGTATGAAAAGGAGTCAAGTATGATAGCGTGGTTGTCAGGGTTTGTGGTGGCTAAGGAGCCAAATAGTGTTGTCGTGTCAGTCCAAGGGGTTGGCTATGATGTGGAGATGATGTTAAAGGAGTGGATGACTGTACCAGAGGTTGGGGAGAAGTTTTCTATTCATGTTCATGCCGCATATCGTGAAGATGCCCAGATGTTATTTGGGTTTATGGATCGAGCCAGTAAACAGGCCTTTTTAAAATTAAATAAAGTTAATGGGGTTGGTCCTAAGATGGCACTGCAAATATTGGATACCTATTCATTAAATGAACTGAGTTTGTTTGTATCTCAGGGAAATTATACGGCATTAACCAGGGTGAAAGGGGTTGGGCCTAAGGTGGCCAAGCGTTTGTTGATTGATTTGAAAGGGCAGTTACAGTATACAAGTTGTCCAGAAAAGGCGATGCAGCAACCATCCGTTGTTGAGGATGCGATTGCGGCATTAACCAATCTTGGGTATAAGGAAGCCAAAGCAAGAGAGATGGTGCAAAAAGCAGATGGTATGACGGCTGAAGAGGTGATTAAATCAGCATTACAAGGAGAGGGAGTTAGAGGGTGACAATTGTAAAAGAGGTTGATATTTTGCCGAATGATCTCTCTGTATCGGTTAGGCCAAAAAGGTTAAAGGATTACATTGGTCAGCAGCAAGTAAAAGATCAAATGCAGATATTTTTGCAGGCTGCAAAGTTAAGAGGGGAAGCATTGGATCATACCTTATTGTATGGGCCGCCAGGATTGGGGAAGACGACTCTTGCGGTGATTATAGCAGAAGAGATGGGGGCGCAATTAACTCAGACAACAGGTCCAATTTTGGATAAAGCAGGAGATTTGGCTGCTATCCTTACCAATTTACAAGAAGGGGATGTGTTGTTTATTGATGAGATTCATCGGATGAATCCTGTGGTTGAAGAAACGCTCTATTCAGCGATGGAAGACTTTCATTTGGACATCATGATTGGTGAAGGCTCTACTGCAAGAAGTATTAAAATAGACATTCCTAGATTTACGTTGGTGGGGGCTACGACAAGAGCGGGGCTATTATCTGCACCTTTTCGGGACCGTTTTGGGATATCACAACGATTACATTTTTATAGAGAAGAAGATCTTCGGGAAATTGTTAAGCGCTCTGCAGGAATTATCCATTTTGATATGAGTGCTGAGGCAGCAAAAGAGGTGGCAAAAAGATCGAGGGGGACGCCTAGGATTGCCAATCGGTTATTACGTCGGGTAAGAGATTACCATGAAGTGCATGCGGAGAATCAGCTGACGGAGCAGTCAGCTCGGGCTGCACTATCGTTATTTCAAATAGATGCATATGGTTTGGATGAGATGGATCGGCGCTTTTTATATTTGATCCAGCATCAATTTGATGGGGGGCCTGTGGGCCTGGACAGTATCGCAGCCAGTATGGGAGAAGAAAAAGGTACGATCGAAGAGGTCATTGAGCCCTTTTTGATTTTAACTGAGCTTGTGATTCGAACACCCAGAGGCAGAATGATTACCAACAAAGGCCTTTTAGCCTTAAGTGATCAAGCCTAGAACATTTCGTTTATCTTATCAAATCCTTTCTCAGCTTCCTCTTCATTGGCTTCAATGGCTTCAGGGGTAGAGTTTGATAGACCTTGATGGTATTCAGAATTCTTATTGGCACCAATATTTGCTAAATGGGTGGTATCTATTGGGTTCTTGGCAGCTGCATTGACAGCAAGCAGTGCCAGTTTTTGCAAATCTGATATCAAGGTGAAAAACTGCAGCTGTTTGATTTCAGCAAGTAATACGACAATCTCTCTATGAAGATTTACATTGGCCATAGTGGAAATACGGCTACGCCAGTCGTTTTCTAATCGCCAAAGACTGGATTTTTGAAGTGTGGTTAAATGGTTTTTGCCATCAGTAATTGTGGCATTTTGTAGACTCTTGACACTGTCTAAAATATCCATAATGGCTGATTTGGTGGTTAAAAACTGTAGTATCTTCGCTCTTGCAATGTTACGGCCTTTGTGGAAGTCACGCTTAATTTCGGATCGCTGCTCTAAAATGTTATCAGCATATTCGGGCTTCATATAGAGAAAGTATTCAGTGTCTTCTTGCAGGGAGGCGGTTGACGACTTCCAATATGTTTTTGTGTCATCGCTATCATCGGTCTCCTTATAAAAGGCCATATATTGTCCTGCAATAAGCGCAATAAACTCTTCATCAGAGTCTACCCAGTAGTCTAGCCCTGGAGATATGGCGTTTAAGTTTGCAGAAACATCAACGACCCTAGCAATATATCGATCAAGATCTGGCGTGTTTACTGTATTATCACGCGTTTGTTGGTTTCCTGGGTCATATAGGAGTTTAAAGGAGCTGTCTCTTGAGGTAAGCGTTTGGGTAATGGCCTTAACTAAATTGACTTGCAGAGGCCCTAACGCTTCACGAGAAAGGCTCACAATTTGTTTGATATGAGCTTCTCCTTCTGCCAGTGTGTAGAGCCGATTAGCCGTGAGTTTTCTTAGGGAGTGATAGTTATTCCAGGCTTGTTTTGCGTGTTGGACTTCTTGGCTATCATAGTCGCTAGTAACCGGGTTTTTAGATATCTTTTCAGCCTTTTTGCTGATGTTATGAAACTGATTAAATGGCTCATTGGGGCGGGTGGTGCAAATGGCTTTTTGGCAGATCTTTAATGATTTTGTGTTATAATCAATCCAATTACTAGCCATTAAGAATGGCGGGTTTACTTTTTCACTGCCATCCCAGTATAGCTCACAGCTTCGGGATTGCCGGTATAATCTATAATGGTTAATATAGTCTTTGTAAGCCCAGCTATCTTTGATTATATTAAGTTTTTCCTTAACTCCGTTAATGTAAGCTTGATCAGGAGTATAAGTGGCAACAGCATGGTAGACTTGCTTGATGTGACTGTCGCTGGGTATGTCATCCTTGTAAGCACCAATTAATAATAAGTCAAAGATTACTTGGGTTTCTGCTACTCGGTCAATAAACTTCCTGTCTTTATACGCATTTTCGCCAGTTAGATAGCTCATGATGGAGACGTTGCTGGCCATGCCTTCTTGTGTTATCGACTGCAACTTTTTGGCTTTTTTAGAGCCTGGAGTAGTTGTGTTGCCACCGAGCGTATTTGACCACGTTTGAAGTGGCAAAAGAGAGTTGCTTTCAGTATTTGCCATTGGTAGTATGGATGAAAAAACAGCAATAAGGGCGGGTAGAACAGAGCGCCATATGCTGGGCTTAGTCATTATTGTATTTCCGCATGTTTTGCTCAACAGATTCTTGATCAAGTTTCGGATCAGTAAGTCCTCCAGCATATTTCTCAAGGTCATTGCCGGATAGGTAGGCGCCAGGAGGTGGTGGACTGCTTGATGCTGAGCTAACCGCCTGCATCAATAGTTGCTTCTGGTTATAGCTGAATTGTAAATACATCATCTGTTTCATTTCAGCAAGCAGTACTGCTGTTTCTCTTAACAAGGACACGTTTGACATGGTGCTGACAGAATTAAGCCAACCATCACTATCCTTCAGTCGCCAGTCACTCGCGTCTTGCAGAGTGGTTAGGTCGCCATTGCTTTGCAATGCTGCCATCTCTCCTAATACGTCAATGGTGGATGATTTTGAGAGCAGGCTTTGTTGTGCTTGGAGTAAAGAGGCTTTGCGAAGTAAATTGAAGTTTGGTTCAATGTCTTTTCTTGCTGCCAAGACAGCATCAAGCATCGCTTTAGAGGCAAAAACATATTTTGTAAGGTCAGGTCCTGTTTGTACACTTTGAATAAAGTTTTCGGCCGCTGCACCATCAGCAGGGTAATTGAAAGCATAGTATTTTCCTGCAATTAACACCCAGTGTTGACCTTCGGCAAACCAGTTGTCTACGTTTCCGTCCATAAAGGGTATACCAGGTGCTAATGGACTTGATACGGTCTCTAATCCTGCAATACTATCGATCAATGCTTGTGTTTGTAGATCGGGTGGTGTGTTAGTAGCTCCGACTGCTTCAGCATTACAGTCGGTGTACAAGCATTTAAAAGATGTTTCAGTACTCTTAAGAGTGTCCAAGAAACTTTTTGCGATCAAGGCTTGTATAGGTTTGATGATTCCTGATAGGTCGCGCATTTGTCCAATGTTATCTTCATTGATTGTGACAGGAAGTTCGTTGATAGCATTATTGGCTTTTTCTAACATAGCGCCAGCATCGTTCGTGATCGCTACTATTTTATTTTTAAGACTTTGGATACCTTCATAGTCACACTTTGGCTTGTCACATGCCTGTAATGTTGTCTTAGATTTTTCCAAAGCCTTGGCTGCAGTATCTATATAGACAAACGCAGGAGGATTTGGTGAGCTGGGCATTCTATCATCGCTATATGCAATGCAACTATTGACTTTTTGTTCTAGAATATAAGCATTGCGATAGGTTTCAATGTAAGCGGGTCTGTTAGTGTTAAGGAAGCTAAAAATTTTAGTGAGTGAATCCGCGTCAATGTCACTGCCGAGGGTTCTTTGGGCTGTAAAAAGTATTTTAGCTAGGTTTACGGTGAGTTCCTCCTCCATGGGCCTGGCTACAATGGCATCAAGAAGCACCTGGACTTTTAGGATATTGGCTATTGGCCCGTCACTTTTATATTGTGAAGCACCGGACCAGTAGTGAGAGATACCCGTTGCACCTGCGGTTGAAGGGGGGTATGCCACTTTGCCAACTTTGTCTGCTTTTTCGCTTGTCTCCCCATAGATTATACCACTATCTCCTGGGTTATTGTCATCAGACAATGCTTGCAATATTTCACCGAGACACTCGTTTGCAGTACCGCAATCAGAGGCTGTAGGAAGAGGCGCTAAAAAAAGTAAGGGTAGTATTAAAGAAAGCGTTTTTTGTGATGGCATGGGTTAGCCCTCCTTTTGAGGGGTGCTGTAAGCACCAGGGGTATAGGGTTTGAATGTGAGGTCAGTGGTTTGTTGGTAAGACGCTTTTCTTTTAGGGGCGCGTTTTTTTCTTGATTTTGCTGAGCTATCAAAGATAACGGTAGAAGGCGTTTCAGAGGCGTTCGCGGTTTCTTTCTGAGAGGGTGTTTGAGAGTCAACTTGCAGGCTAAATTTTTGGCACATGGCTTTTTTTTGAGAGGAACTTTGGTTGGTCACCTGGCCACAAATAGTTTGGTAGCGTTCCTGGCTCATGGCAAAAGGGTATATGGCGATCAATAGCAGTGCTAAGTGGGTCATTGAGTATCTAAGCTTCATAAAGTTTCTGTACTAACTGGATTCGTTGGGGAGAGAGAATGCGCTCAATGATTCTCATGCGTTCAAAAATAAGGTTACGTTGCAGGAAGATATAGCAAGATTCGTCTTCAGAGGCACTTTGTTCGGCAGCTTTGATCATTTTGGTTGCAAGGCCAGGTGCTGCAGTATCCGATAATTGCATGACACGAAGCTTTTGACTTAAATGCAGTAATGCACAGGTAGACACCAGATGCTTGGGGTCAAGGTTAGAAGACTCGGTGATTTTATCAATCAATCCTTCGAGTTTACCCAGAGCCTCATTAACAGAAGAATCGTCTTTTGTTACCCAGCTTTCTGTGTTTTCAATGAAATCAATGATGTGATAAATAGACCCACCCATGAATTCACGCCAGAATTGCTGAGAAGCTTCATGACTTAGCTTGTTCATCGCCATATGTCCTTAAATCGTACCTTTGTTATTTTAGCGGATTGAATGCGACTTTTCTATAGGATTATATGTTTTTTTTCCAGATGACAGAATCAATAGGGGTGTTTGATACGGCAGCAAAGCTAGGGTTGGATGAATAATAATGATCGTAGCCTTCTTGTTTTAGGCGTTGAAGGATGTTGGTTTTAAGGGTGCTCATAAAAGGGTTTTGGGTGCATTTGTAGTAAGATTCAGCAAGAGACCAGTGCTGCATAAGCATCTCTATAGAAGTGTCTTGGGGCAGCTGGCACTTTTGAATTAGCGTATCAGGGGACTTTGGGGGGCTGATTTGTAGGTCAATGCCAAGTTGTGAGGCTTTGATGATGCCCACCAGCCAAATATTTTGGCTATGAGACAAGCTAATGCTGTAATCACTCTCTATTAGGGGTTTGCCTTCGGGGCTATAAAGCAAAGCAGTAGGGGCGATGTTATAGACGCTTAGCAAATCTCGGAGTAGATAACGTGTTTGTTGGTACAAGATGCGGTTTTTTGTATTGAGTCGTGAGAGTTTGTCCGCTTCATAGGGTGTTAGCAGATAGGTTTTGTGGTGAGGTAATTGTTGTAAGTCAAACTGATGAACAATGAGGGGATTGGATGGTGGCATATCATGAATAAAATTTTAAATACATTATAGCGTAACTCAAGAACAAATGATACAGTGGGCTTAAGTTACATAAAGGGGAAAACATGAGTCGTGGTTTAAATAAAGCAATGATAATAGGAAACGTAGGGCAAGACCCTGAAATCAGGTATCTACCAAATGAGAGTGCGGTGGTAACTTTGAGTGTGGCAACATCAGAGAGCTGGAAGGACAAGCAGACAGGTCAAATGCAAGATCGTGTAGAGTGGCACCGTGTGGTTATTTTTGGAAAGCTAGCAGAAATTGCTGGGAAATATGTTCGCAAAGGCTCTAAGTTGTATTTAGAAGGTAGCATCCGTACCAGGAAGTGGGCAGATAACCAAGGGAATGATCGTTACACAACTGAGATTGTTGCGAATGAAATGCAAATGTTAGACTCACGTGGTGAGGCTGGTGCTGCTCCAACAATGCCAACAGAGCGTCCAGCATCAGAACCTGCAGCAGCGAGCAATATTGAGGATGATATCCCGTTTTAATCATTAGGAGGATTGTGGTGGATCAAGGATCGACACTCACGTACCAGGGAAAATCTTATCATATTGTAGACAGTACCAGTATTCCTTATTGGCGGCAGCTGCCTTACTGTTTACGGATATTGTTAGAGAATGTGTTGAGGAATGATCCGCACAATCACCAGAAGTGGGTTGAGACCTTTCAGCAGTGGTTGGAAGGTCAGCACCCTGAAACAGCCTTTTATCCTGCCAGGGTCTTGATGCAGGATTTAACGGGTGTCCCTGCGTTGGTTGATTTAACTGCTATGCGTGATGCCATGAAGGATTTAGGTGGTGATCCTGCTGCGATTAATCCACGGTGTCAGGTGGATTTGGTCATAGATCATTCTGTAACGGTAGATTTTGCTAAAGATGCCGCATCCTTTGAGAAAAATGTGGCGCTTGAGGTTCAAAAGAATACCGAGCGTTATGAGTTATTAAAATGGGCGCAAGGTGCGTTTGAGAATGTCCGTATTGTGCCACCGGGTAAAGGGATCTGTCATCAGGTGAATCTTGAGTATTTGGCCAGTTTGGTGATGGAAAAGGATGGGTATCTTTTTCCGGATACATTGGTGGGTTTAGACAGTCATACCACCATGATCAATGGTTTGGGAATATTGGGCTGGGGTGTTGGTGGTATTGAGGCAGAAGCAGCAATGCTGGGACAGCCGGTAAGTTTGAAGCTTCCCAAAGTTATTGGTGTTTATTTGAGCGGTCGATTAAAGCCAGGAGTCACTGCAACTGATCTGGTATTGCACATGACGCAATACTTAAGGACACATGGTGTTGTTGGGCAATTTGTAGAGTTTGTTGGTCCGGGAGCGAGTGCATTGTCCTTGGCAGAGCGGGCGACAGTAGCCAATATGGCGCCTGAGTTCGGTGCCACATGTGCATTTTTCCCAGCTGATGATGCCACGTTGGATTATTTGGCATTAACGGGGCGTGATCAAGCATTGATTGCTCGCAGTAGGGCTTATTCTGAGAAGATGTCTTTGATGTGGGATAAAGACGAAGTGATTGAGTATTCTGAGCTAATAGAGTTTCATTTACACGATGTTGAGCCTTGTATTGCCGGTCCTAAGCGTCCTGAGCAAAGGCTGCCATTGGTTGATGTGAAGCCGTCACTGGCAACGTTAGCGTACGACAAAAATCGCTTGAGTGATGCTTCTGTGGTGATTGCTGCAATCACCAGTTGTACCAATACGTCAAATCCTTCGGTATTGATTGCGGCAGGTTTGTTGGCACAAAATGCGGTTGCAAAAGGGCTTGCTGTGCCAGAATGGGTCAAAACGTCTTTTGCGCCAGGGTCAAGGGTCGTGATTGATTACTTAAAGCAGCTTGGTTTGATGGAAGATTTAGAGGCGTTGGGTTTTTATTTGGTTGGTTTTGGATGCACAACATGTATTGGGAATTCAGGTCCACTGGACCCTAAAGTTGCAGAGTATATTGAAAAACATGATCTTAAGGTTGGTGCTGTACTGTCAGGTAATAGAAACTTTGAGGGGCGTGTGCATCCGCAGACGCAGTATAATTATTTGGCGTCACCGCCGTTGGTTGTTGCCTATGCCCTGGCGGGAACTGTGGCCATTGATTTTGATCAAGAGCCGCTTGGAGAGTATGAAGGGCGTCCGGTTTATTTAAAAGACATTTGGCCGGATGACGCAGCGATTCAGTCGGCAGTGAAAACGGTTACCTCCCAAATGTTTGCAAAGGAATACCAAGGGATTTTTGAAGGAACTGTTGATTGGGAGCGTATCCAAACAAAAGCTGGCACGCAGTTTCATTGGCAAGATGTATCAACGTATATACGACAGCCAAACTTTTTTCAGGGGATTTCAGCACAGCCGGGTCAGCTTGAAGACATTGTTGATGCCAGGGTGTTGGCTGTCTTTGGAGATAGTGTGACGACGGATCATATTTCTCCTGCGGGTATGATTGCGCCTGAGAGTGCTGCAGCAGAATATTTGTATCAAAAGGGGGTGGCAAAAGACGGGTTGCATTCATATGGTGCCAGGCGGGGAAATGCTGATGTTATGGTTCGAGGAACGTTTGCGAATATCCGTATTAAAAACTTAGTAAGTGATCGAGAGGGTGGTTTTAGTAGGCATTATCCCAGTGGTGAAGTAGGTTATATCTATGATGTGGCCATGAACTATATTGCGGATAGTTGTCCAACGGTCGTATTTGCTGGAAAGTTTTATGGGACGGGATCATCACGAGACTGGGCTGCAAAAGGTACCAAGTTGCTGGGTGTAAAGGCTGTGATTGCAGAAAGCTTTGAGAGAATTCATCGCTCCAATCTTATTGGAATGGGGGTTCTGCCATGTGTTTTGATTGATCATCAGGTTGCCAAGCTGGGCTTAAAGGGGGATGAATTGGTCTCGATTGCGGGTATTGGTGATATTGAGAAGCCAAAGCAAGAGCTGGTGTTGAAAATTGTCTCAGATCATGAAGAAAGGTTGTTGCCTATTAGGGTTGAAATTGATACGGCCAATGAATTACAATATTTTAAGCATGGTGGTATTCTATCTTATATGCTTCGCAGCTTTATTGGGAAATAAGTGTTGATTTTCATCTGTTTTTAGATTAAAATCTTGGCTGATTAAGATAGGTAAGTACACATGAATAAAAAACTCACAATCGCTCACGAAAACTTTTTGAGTGCCATATTTATTACTGTTGCAGGTGGCGTTTTATTGCCGATGTACCCTGTGTCTAAGACAATTTTTCCTGCTGTTTTAGGAGTGTTGTTGTTTCTGGGAAGCATGTTGTCATCGCTTTTGTTGACTGGCTGGAGTCAAACTAAAAATAAGGCGGTGCGCTCATTTTTGGATATAGCATTCTTCGCTGGATATTTTTCTTTTGGTAGCTTTGCTGGCCCTTTGCTTGCGAATGTAACGATTGAGTCATTTGGACTATTGTTTGCTTCGACATTTTTGATCATGTTTGCTTCGACATTTTTGATCATGTTTTACCTTCAAAGTCGGTAATATCAGTCTATAATAAACATGGGCAGTCATTTTGTTTGTCATGTTTGTTGAGGGTTAATCCCGATTCAAGCTTAAAAGGCTGGTTACAAAGGTTGTAGCTAGCCTTTATGGTTTTTAGAGGCTTTGGGCCTCATGTTTTTTTATAGAGGGGCTTCTTGGCTCTCAATAAGTCCTTTGCTCGATCCAGAAGCGCTTCTTGTGCTACGAGACTATGCTGCCGTGGTTTGGCCTCAAATATCCTGACTCCAGTGCCTTTTAAGTCACTCTTGATCGTCTTCATGCTATTTTTGATTAGCGACTAGTATCGTTCCCGTCAACTGTTGTCTCAAGAACAGATTTTGCTGAGTATGCTGTTGTATCAGCCCACTCAAGCAATTCCATAACAGGAGCTAAAGCATCTTTTTGAATCAGTGTATGTAAAACCCATGCAATATTTTCACAGATAGTGTGTGCAGAATCATCATCGGGATTTTCTGATGCTGTCGCTAAAAATCCTCTGAATGCTTCAGGCGTTATTTCTCCTTTAGCCATGTGCTCCCTAATTTGTTGCAGTCGTCTGCGTCATCATGCATCAGTGCGCTTGTGACGCTGTCATTAAGGGGGCAGATTCTGTGGCAGTAGTTGGTGATTTGGTATCACCACCGCTGACTGGTTGTGTGGCAACTTCCGTGCTACTATAGTCTCCTTCTTCTGATTCACCCCCGCTATCTGGTGTGGCAGCGCCACCGAGAGATTCTTTGCTAGTCTGATTTTTAAAAAGATGCTCCCATTCTCTTAGGTATTGTTCTACTTCCTTTGTTAGATGATAATCGCTAAATGCTTGGGGGTTAATGCTTGGGGGTTAATGCTTGGTCCGCTTTGGGGGAGCTCGATTTCTTGGAGACCGGAACAGCCATCAAAGGCTTTTGCGTCTAGCATCTTGCCCCCCTTCTTCAACGATAATTTTCCTGATAATATCAGGGTGATGGTTGACAGCTTTTGTACGTCTTCATTTTTCACTACCTCCGTCGCCGACGTAATGATTGGTGTTGTGTTTTCTATTCTCATAGATATGTCTTATATTGTTGGTTTTGAAGTTATAATGCATCATTTAAGTTTGGCATATTTTTTTATCGATGGGCATGTCTTGCGGGGTACATTTCATCGTGGTATGATCAATTTGATTAATTTAGAGAAGAAGATGGCATACTTTAAGGAGTTGGAGCAGGCTCACGGCGCCAAGAGGTTTGAGATGGTTGCAAATGGGATGCAAGTGATTTTAATGCCAAATGCAATTGCTCCAGTTGCAGGTTTCCAAGTGACATATCATGTTGGTTCAAGGAATGAGGGTGTGGGGCATACTGGTGCAACGCATCTTTTAGAGCATTTGATGTTTAAAGGTTCAAAGAACTTTAATAAAGAAAAAAACAATAACATTGATCAATTGGAGAACGTTGGGGCGATTTTGAATGCAACGACCTGGTTGGATCGTACCAATTATTTTGAAGTGCTACCTAAAGCCCATTTAGAGAAGGCTATTGCGATTGAGGCGGATAGAATGCGACATGCATTTATCGCTGAAGAAGATCGTCAAGCTGAAATGACTGTGGTTAGAAATGAGTTTGAGCGGGATGAGAACAGTCCAATGTCAGCACTACATAAAAATATGTGGTCTACGGCATATGTGGCGCATCCATATCATCATAATACCATTGGATGGTTGTCTGATATTGAGAATGTCAGTATTGAGCGTTTAAAAGCGTTTTATGATACATTTTATTGGCCAAATAATGCGACAGTAACGGTTGTAGGAGATTTTGAAGAGACAGCGGTTCTTGACTTGATTCAAAAATATTTTGGTCATATTTCCAGAAGTGCACATGAGATCCCAGAAGTTTACACTACAGAGCCAAAGCAAGATGGGCCTAAACGTTTGGTGGTTAAGCGGTCAGGTAGTCCTGGAATTGTTGCAGTGGCCTTCAAAACGCCTAAAGGTTTGGATGAGGCGCATTTGCATATGCAGCTAATCTCTGGGGTGTTACAAATGGGTAAGTCAAGTCGTTTGTATAAGCGTTTGGTGGCTAAGGGCTTGGCGTTATCACTGTATGCTGAAGATTATCCTAATATTGATGAGGGGCTTCTGGTGTTGTATGCGAGTTTGACGCCGAAGGCTACGCATGAAGAAGTTGAGGCGATTATCTTAGAAGAGATTGAGAAGATTAAATCAAAGACGATTCCAGTTGCAGAGTTAGAGCGGGTGAAAGCAATGATTGAGGCAGACCAAGTCTATCAGCGTGGTAGTTTCTTCAGTAGCTTGAATCAGGTTAACGAAGCCATTGCATTAAAAGATTGGCGTTACTATCTCGATCTTCCTGAAAAAATGGCCAAAATTTCAGGAGAAGCGATTCAAATAACAGCAAAGAAATATTTGGATGAAGACCAATCCACTACTGGGTATTTTGTGCCAAAAGAAGGAGTATAGTATGAAAATAGAGTCAATGCACTCAGGGTCAATGAGCTACCATGTTTTGAACACTGCACATGAAGGGTTTATAACGGGTGTGTGTATGGTGCCATCTGGGATTGTTCATGCCAGTTATCAAAAACGGCTTTTGCCACATTTATTGGCAGAAATGCTGGGGTTGGGCACAAAGAGTAAAACAGAGGATGCAATCAACACTGCGCTTGAGTCGAAAGGAATCTTGTTAAGTATCTCAGTATCTAGCCATTTCATGAAGGTTTCATTTACGTGTTTAAAACGAGATTTTGCAACACTTGTATTATTGATTGCAGAGCAGCTTCAAGAACCACGCTTTGATAAAGAGGCCTTTGATCATTTGACTTCTCGTTTTGAGACATATTTTGAAAGTTTAAAAGATGACACCAGTTATTTAGCGGCAGCATCACTGTCCCAGGTATTGTATCCGGAGGGGCATATGATGAGGCAGGCCATGCCTTCTGAGATGTTAGAGGTATTAAAAAAAATGTCATTAAAAGACATTCAGTCTTATCATGCCGAATATGATCCGTTCATGCATGCGCAGTGGATTGTGGTGGGTGATGTGACTTTAGCAGATGTTGAGAAAGCGTGTGATCAGCTGAAAACCAAACAAGGTCAAGCATTGGCAATGGCTCGTGATACAATGTTACCGCTTGCGGTAAAAGCACAGAAAAAAACCGTTAAGGTGAAAGATAAGCAAAGTGTCGATGTTAGAATGGGCCATATTATGGCGCTTGATGAGCATCATCCTGACTTTTTGCCATTAAAGTTGGCTATTGATGCACTGGGAGGAAGTTTTTCTGCACGTTTAATGAGAACCGTGCGAGATGAAGATGGTCTTACCTATAATGTGGGAAGTGCTATGGAAGCATGTGTTCCAGGGCATCATGGGCATTGGTTTGTGTATGGATCCTTTTCACCAGCATTGTTAGATAAGGGCATTGCGTCCATTAATAAGCAGTTAAAGTTGTGGGTGAAAGAGGGGGTCTCGCAGACAGAGCTTGATGAACGAAAAAATGGTATGATCGGTAAATATACGGTAGTGGGTTTAAGCTCTGCTTCAGGGTTGGCGATGAGAATGGCACAAAATATGAATCAAGGTTATGATCTGGAGCATTTATACCAATTGCCTGAAAAGATTGAGGCTGTCACTTTAGATCAAGTCAACCAAGCGTTAAAGACATATATTGATTTGGATAAACTGGTTACAGTGTGTGCCGGAAGTATCTAAAGTTAAAGACTTTATACTGTTTGTTTCTAAAAGATGAGTGGTTTTTAGGGCACTGAGGCTTATTATGACAGTCGGCCACAGTTTCAGAGCGGTATAGAAAGGTGGTGAGTGATGATGCGTAAATATGTGTCTAACAATATGATTAACTTATGTGCAATTGCCGTCTTGGCATGTGTCAGCCAAGGTTTTGCATTGCATGTGGTTTATCTATATACCTTAAGTTATGTCTTTTATATTGCAAGGCCTAAGTTTATTGCTCAAACTGAGATGTTGGATATTATAAGCCCCCAAGCAAAGCTGCTGTTGGTGGCGTTTTGTGCCATGATTTATGCCTATGTCGCTATTTTTTTCTTTGGATATGGGCCGGTTATGGCATTTTATGGTCAGTTGTCCCAGTGGGTTTTGGCTTTTAGTGCTTTGATCTCATTGTGCTGTTCTGATAAGGATCAGGAGCAATATGGTTTGCTGCGAATGTTTGGGCCGTTTATATTGACGATGATTGCAACCCTATACCCCGTTATTCATGTTGCCTCACCAGCTCTGACAAACCCAAGAAGTGCTCAGGTGATAGGATATATCTTAAACGTTGCACGAGTCATGACATTATTGGTTCCGGAGTATCGACACAAGCTGGGAAGCCTTGCTGTCGATGGTGGTCCTGAGCACTTGAAAGCCGATTAATGGTTATAAGGATAAGGTGTTTGGAGGACGGCTTTTTGTTGCTGAATAATGCGCTCAATCTCAGGCCAAGCCAGGTCTAAAAGTTCATTGAGCGTTGTGCGTGAGAAGGGTTTCTTTTCAGCAGTGCCTTGAATCTCGATTAGGTCTCCATGCTCATTCATAATGATGTTAAGATCAACTTCTGCTTTATGGTCTTGGTTATAGTCAAGATCAATAAAAGGTTTTCCCTTCACAATGCCTGCTGATATGGCGCCTACCAAGAAGTTAACCGGGTCGCTTTTTATTTTGTTGTCATGTTGTAGTTTTTGGATGCCTCGAATTAAAGCAATTTGACCACCATTGATGGCATGGCACCGGGTGCTGCCATCGGCTTGAAGTACATCACAGTCAATAATAATGGTATGTCCAGAGAAGGCTTTTAAGTTAATGCTGGTACGGAGGCTTCGGCCAATGAGACGTTGAATCTCTGAGCTTCTCGGGGATATTTTTCCACGTTGAATGTCTCTGTCCGTTCGGGTATGGGTGGCACGAGGTAGCATATTATATTCTGCGGTCAGCCATGCTTGATTGCTGTCTCTGAGAAACCTTGGTACTGAATCAATCACGCTGCTGGTACATAAGATACAGGTATTTTCAGCTTGGATCTCAATGTTGCCCTCTCCCCAGCGTGTTGGGTGTTCGATAATTTTCAGTGATCTTGCGTTCATATTTTCAATCATTGTGTGCTTAATATGGATTATTGCGTAAATTAGCGGTAAAGTAAACTGTTAATCAAGGATTTAATATATGTTAAAACAAAATATTTTTGTCATGACAGGGCCATCCGGTGTGGGTAAGTCTGTTTTGGTGAATCGGCTTATTGAATCTGGGTTGGTAAAGCGTTGTATTACGTGTACAACCCGTCAAATGCGCTCTGGAGAGACTCCTGGAGTCGATTATCACTTTTATTCTGAGGCAGTATTCTCAGATAAGGTGTCTAAGGGGGAGTTTTTAGAGGTAAACCAGCATTATGAAAATTGGTATGGTGTTCGGCATCAAGATATTGATGCAATGCTTGATCAGCATAATGTGGTGTTGCTATTGAATTGGGAGGGTGCGCTGAAAATAAAGGCAGATTACCCTAATGCCATGACCATTTTTTTAGAGCCGCCATCTTTACAGATATTAGAGAAACGGTTGAAAAATAGAGATGATTCAGCCAAGCGTATGGTTTATGCTCATGAGGATATGCAACATGTGGATGATTTTGACTATCGGCTGCTGAACGATAATATTGACAAAACGTTTGACATGCTATGTGAGATAATTCATGAAGCGGGATAATATTGTGAAATACTATTGCTATTCAGTGGTTTTTATGTATAATTAGGTGTTTCATGAGGTAAATATATATGGCAAGAATTACAGTTGATGATTGTGAAAAAGCAGGTAGCCGCTTTGATATTATTATGATGGCTGCGAAAAGAGCAAGAGAAATTCGAGATGGTTCACCAACTGCTGTGGATGCAGATGGTCATAAAGCACCAGTTATTGCATTAAAAGAAATCGCTGAGGGATATTTAACGGAAGACGGCTTATCTATGCCATATGATGATGAGGATAGTGCTGCTGAGTAATAAGGATTGTATGAATGGATTCATTGCATGCTTTTTCAGAGATCCAGCATACACTTGGATATTTAGCACCTGAGTATGTTGCTCAGGTTGAAAAAGCGTTTTATTTTGCTAAAAAGGCGCATTTCTCTCAATCACGCTTGTCTGGTGGGCCGTATATATCACACCCGTTGCAAGTTGCAGAGGTATTGGCGTTATTGAAGCTAGATCATCATACCATTATTGCAGGTTTGTTACATGATGTTGTTGAAGATACGGCGGTAACCTTAGAGGAAGTTGTAGAAGAGTTTGGTGAGGATGTTGCGACCATTGTTGATGGTGTCACCAAAATTAGTAAAGTGAAATACCAAGATCTTGTTGCCTATCAGGCAGAAAATTACCGCAAGATGTTTATGGCAATGACCAAGGATGTAAGGGTAATTTTTGTCAAACTGGCAGACCGCTTGCACAACATGCGAACATGTCAAGTCATGGCTTTGGCGTCTAAGCGTAGAATAGCGAAAGAAACCATGGATGTGTATGCACCTCTTGCGAAGCGGTTGGGAATGCACAACATGTCTCAAGAGCTTTATGAGCTAAGTTTTGCAGCCTGTTACCCAATCAGGTATCTTATTTTGCTCGATCATATGTATCGGGCAAACTCTGTTCAAGCAGATGTTTTAGCGCATTTAACCAATCAGATTAAAACTCAGGCTAAGGCGCAGGGGATAAAGGTTGTTGATGTATCATTTAGAGAGAAAAAGTTATTTGGTATTTATCAAAAAATGCGTTTGAAGCAAGCGAGATTCTCGGACTTAATGGACGTTTATGCCTTAAGGATTTGTGTTGAGAGTGTGACGGAGTGTTATCAATTGTTGGGTATTGTGCACAGTTTGTATCAGCCAAAATTTCGTTTGTTTAAAGATTATATTGCGTCACCAAAGAGCAATGGTTATCGGTCTATTCATACCGTATTGTTTGGTCCTTATGATATGCCAATTGAGATACAAATTAGAACCACAGAAATGCATTTGGTTGCCACCAAGGGTGTTGCGGCACATTGGGTTTATAAGTTGGGTACATCGATATCAAATCAACAAAAGCAGCAGGATTGGTTTAAGCGTTTGGTAAAAGCACAACAGGTGTGCAGTGATAATAAAGATTATTTAAGCTTGGTGAAGCATCAGTTGTTTGAAGATCAGGTATATGTATTAACACCAAAAGGAAAAGTCTTTGAGTTAAAGAAAGGCGCGACGGTATTAGACTTTGCCTATCAGGTTCATACCGATATTGGTCATAGCTGTATTGCGGCTGAGGTTGATAGAGTGCAAGCGCCTTTGCATCAGGCTCTTATGAACGGTCAAACAGTCCGTGTCTATACAGATAGCCAATGTACGCCGTGTTCTGAGTGGCTGGGCTTTGTCACCACAGCCAAGGCTCGGTCGAGTATTAAACAGTTTTTGAAAGACAATAAGATGCTGACAGAAAGGAAGATTGGTCAGCAGATTTTAAGTGCGGCGTTAAAAATTCGTGGGTTTGAAGGACCTTTGTCACAAAAAGTGTTTCACCATGTTGCAGAAGTATTGCAGGTGCCGAGTAGTCGGGATCTGTTTGAGAAGTTGGCATTGGGGTCGATGAAAGTTGATGGTGCAATGGATCAATATTTTGCAGTGGTTCAAAGGGGGTACGCAGGGAATGAATGTGGAAGCATGCTATTGAATGCAGAGGCTTGTGCGGGAATGATTATGGCAAAATGCTGTTACCCAGTGCATGGCGATAAATCATGTGTGGTTAAAGGATCAAAGGGTATGGAAGTGCATCGCTCCGTTTGTCGAGGCGTTGATCGGGCGCCAGACTCTGCGGTTGTTCGGTGGGATGAGTCTTTGAATATGTTTTTTGAGTCATATATCCGAGTAGAGATGGCTGATGGTGGGAAAAGTTTGGCGTATGTGATCGCTATGATTGTGGATATGCGGTCATCAGTTTTATTGGTTAGATCGGTTGAGTCAAGTGGCGTTATGGTTTATCATATCAAAGTAACCGTTGAGTCATTATCGCATTTAATGTTGATTATCCAAAGCCTCAATCAGATTAAAATGGTACACACAGCAAATAGAGAAATAAGATGCGGATTATTATCATCGGCTCAGGGTTAGCCGGCCAGTTGGCATTAAGAGATATTCGAGCCTTGAATGAAGCGGTTGAGGTTCTGATGTTCAGTGAGCATGAGGCGGGGTTTTATTCGAAGCCCAGCTTATCGAATGTGTTTACCCAAGGGAAGCAGCCTAGAGATCTGGTGGTGCAGTCGGAAGATGAGGTTGCAATGTCTCTGTCTTGTAAAATGATCAATGAGCCTGTGATTAAGGTCGATACTCAAGAAAAGACCGTAGTGAGTGAGAAACAAACGTATCAATATGACAAATTAATTTTTGCTGTTGGTGCCAATCCTATTACACCACCATGGCTCAATGAGTCTGAGAATGTTTTTCAAGTGAATCATTTGGAAGAGTATGAAGCATTTCATCAGCGCATCAACCAGAAGACGACGGTAACCATTATTGGCGGTGGGCTGATTGGTGTCGAATTTGCGCATGATATTGCACCCCATTGCCAGCAGGTTACGGTGGTGGAAAAAATGCCGACATTGATGGCCAGTATGCTGCCAGCAGAGATTGGTCAAGCTTTGTGTGGCGCATTAACTGATCGGGGGGTAAAGGTTCTATTGAATCAAGATATTGTGTCATTGAATGACCGAGGTAGTGGTGTGGATATCTTTTGTAAAGACCTTTCTTTTCAGTCTGATATTGTGCTAGGAGCCATAGGAATACGCCCTAATATTGCGTTGGCAAAAGCATCAGAGCTTTTGGTGGATATGGGGATTACAGTGAATGAATATGGTCAAACATCAGACCCGGATGTTTATGCTCTGGGTGACTGTGCCCAGGTGCAGGGGTTGGTGAAATGCTATGTTGCACCAATTCGTATCTGTGCCAAGGTTGTGGCTCAAAATGTGTTGGGAGGTAAAGAAAAGATACAGTATCCTCCTATGCCTGTGATGCTAAAAACACCTTCCTTTCCTGTTTGCTTTTGTTATCGCAGTATGCCTTCAGAGTGGCAGGTGAGTCATGATGATTCGGGTATTGAAGCCTTGGCTTATGATAAAGGCGTCTTGGTTGGATTTGCTTTGAGTCAAGGGAAAGCCATTAAAAGAGCATCTTTAAAAGAAGCGATGGCTAATTGGTTGTAAAGTGTTTGATCCATGTTAGCAGTTGTTTAAAGGTTTCTTGATCGTTGTCATTATTGGGGCTGTAATTGGTGATCGCCAATGTTTGTGGTTTGAGGTGTTTCAATTGTTTCAAAATCTGTATGTGGTCATTTTTATGGGGATTGTTTGCAGCGAGAAAACTGGCATCAATAACCAGAATCAAAGGTTTTTGAGGTTCAATGAGATCATCGATATTGTCAGTTAGCTGGTGTTTGCCGATTTGGTTGATATCGGAGTGAATGTCATGCAAGGCAATGATTTGTTTGAGATCTGTTTGATGGGCAAGTAGGTCCATGTAGGGTGCTGGTAATATGTTTTCATCGTCAGAAAGCAATAGCATTTGGTAGTTGTGGTTATAGCCTGCGCTAATGCCAAAAAGGGCTGAAATGTCGCCACCAATAACCAATGTGCGCTTTTGTTGGTAATACTGGATGTAATTACTGAGTTGTAAACTGCATGTTTTTAGATTATTCTCGGCGTGGTTGTCTTTAGGGTATATGGTTCCAATCCAAGAGAGGTGACTGGTTTCTGGGGTGTTATAGAATAGCGCAGGAGCGATATGTGTTTGGCTGGTTTTATTAACCTGGCTAAGTGCATAGCCTATAGTATGTATGGTCATGGCAAAAAAGTGTTAGAGATCCATGACAAATAGTACGGTATAAAGTATGATAAGAGCAAGTTTTTGAGAATTTATATGATGTTTTTAAAAAAATGGCTGTTTGGGTCAAAGATTAAGCCAGTTGTATACAGCAAAGAAGCGCATTCTTTTCAATTGAAAAAGGTTGAAAAAAATGCCATATCCGTATTGAAGCAGCTTGACACGCATGGTTTTCAGGCCTATTTGGTTGGTGGTGTGATTCGTGATCAGCTCATGGATATTAATAGTAAAGATTGTGATGTGGTTACAAATGCCAAGCCAGAGAAAATTGTTTCTAAAATAAAAAGAAGCATTATTATTGGGCGGCGTTTTCGTATTGTCCATGCTCGGTTTGGGCGTGACTTTGTTGAAATATCAACATTTCGATCAAATGCTTCATCACGTCAACGTAAGATTTCTGCGACAGGTATTATTCGAAGAGATAACATTTACGGAACGATAGAAGAAGATGTCATGCGTCGAGACTTTACTGTTAATGCGTTATATTTCCGTTATAAGGATCATGCGATCTTAGATTTTGTAGGAGGTCTTGAGGATATTGCTAACAAACGTTTAAAAGCGATTGGTGACCCGATGGAGCGTTTTCCTGAAGATCCCGTTCGAATGCTTAGGGCGGTTCGGTTTGCAGCCAAATTAAATTTGAATGTTGATAGCAATATCGTGGCTGCAGTGGCTGCACATCAGCATCTTTTGAAGGAAATATCAGGTCAAAGATTGTACACTGAGGTTATTAAACTATATTACTCCGGTCATGCTCAAGAAGCGAATCGCTTGCTGAGAGAGTGGGATATCATTACGGTGCTGATTCCTCAAGCGGCCAATATGAAGAATAATCATGCCAAGCAGTTGTGGGATTTAATGGCTGAGAGTGCAGACAGGCGGTATTTACAAGGAAAGAAGCTTAGTGTTGTGTATTTGTTTGCTTGTTTGTTTTGGCCAGTATTTGCGAAGCAAATGGCAAAGAAGCGTTTTCGGCATTTTTCTCAAACCATTGCTGATGACGTTTTGGCTAAGATGTTGTTTGAAGTTCCATTAAAAACCCGAGAGGATATTTCGGAGGTATGGCGGATGCAATATCAGTTTAGGGAGATGGATAAAGCCATCGCCTCTGTGCTTAAGTCAAAGCGGTTGCGTGCAAGTTATGAATTATTGTGTCAGCGGGCCGTGATTGATCCAAAGTTGTCAGATACGGCACTATTTTGGTTTGAGCACATTAATGGATAAGCTGGTTTCAACGCTTGCTTTGGGTTGTGAGTACCGTATCGGGCGGATTCTCACTCGGGAAAATAAAATGCGTCACCGGTTCATTGCCTTGGGTTTGGTCCCTGGGGCTACACTCACCACGTGCTACCGATTATTTCGAGGCTTGTATTGGGTCGTGTCGGTTCAACACCAATATGTGGGGTTTCATTGGTCCGAATTACAGATGTTAAGGTTGTATGAGATTGCAGAAAGTTAAAATTGTTTTGGTTGGGATGCCCAACGTTGGTAAGACAACATTTTTTAATCAGATTACTGGTGCACATTTTAAAGTGGGCAATTGGTCAGGGGTTACCGTAAAAGAAAACAGTATGTGCTTTTCTCGGGGAGAGGTGACGTATGAGGTTGTGGATTTGCCCGGCATTCTCAGTGTCTATGATGACTTGGATCAGGTCGACTATGCAGTATGTCGGGATACGATGGCAGGTGCGGATGTCTTCTTGAATATTGTTGATGGACGGCATGTTCAGCGTGATTTGGTTTTAAGTTTGCAATTACTGTGTTATCAAATACCGCAAGTGACGATTGTAACACATGATGAACATATGGCAACGGACCATCAGCGGTTGGCTAGTGCCTTTTCAACACCCCTAGGGCTGGCGTCATCATTAACATTGGATCAAGTGTTGTCTTTATGTAACCAAGCGAAAGCGATCAACCCTGAGAGCTTGATTGAGTGGCCTGTTGGGCTGCAAGTGGCGTTTGAGGCAATGCCTGATTCGGGGGTTTTGGATAAATTAAAGATTTTGGTGAAACAAGAGAATGAGCAAGTACAGGAGTCATATGATGTGCTTATTGCTGAAGGCTTTTATCACACTGCAGCTTTGTTGATTGATCGCCATGGTTGTCGTCAAGTTTGCCAAGACCCTTTTAAATATTTAGATGACTATGTATTGCATCCTATTTGGGGAGTGCCAATTTTTCTTGTTGTGATGTATGTTATGTTCTCCTGCACCATTGGTTTGGGAGGGGCTTTGGGGGAGTTTATTTCAGGTATTATGCAATTGGGGATTGCAAGCTTTCCAGGGAATGGGTTTATGTCGGCACTGATATCGGCTGTAGGCTCTGGGGTGGCAACAGGTGTGGGTTTTGTGCCTATCTTGGTGGTAATGTATGTCATTTTAGGTTTTTTGGAGCAGTCAGGATACTTGGCCAGGGTTGTGATATTGGTTGATGGGTTGATGAGACCAATAGGATTGAGTGGGCATGCGTTTATTCCGATGATTTTAGGGTTTGGTTGTAATGTGCCTGCTGTGTTAGCAACGAGAACCATCTCTGGTGATTGGCAGCGTTTGCTGACGGGGATTATGTTACCCTTTATGTCATGCTCTGCCCGATTGAGTATTTTTGCTATTTTTGCCGCAGCATTTTTCCCAGGGTATGGTGCTTTAGTGATCATGCTATTGTATTTGTTTGGTGTCTTTGTCGCGATTGCCTCAGCGTATGTTTTGAATGCTTTTTTTGGGGATGGCAGCCAAAGTTGTTTATCGATTTCATTGCCAAAGTACCAGTATCCCAACTGGCCGCAGTTAAAGAAAAGTGTTTGTTTGAAGGTTAAAGGTTTCATGAAAAGAACCATGGGCTATATTGTGTTTTTTTCAACGTTGGTTGCTATTTTGGGGATGGTTGACTTTTCCTTGCAAGTAGTCGAGCCACAATTCTCGGTGATGACAACCACAGGGAAGGCGTTGTCTCATGGTTTTGCGTTTATGGGGCTAGGGCCGGAAAACTGGCAAGCTGTTGCTGCGTTATTATCAGGTTTGGTTGCAAAAGAAATTGTGATTACAACGCTGAATACCTTATATCAAGGTGCTGAAGCACTGTCTCCAGCAGGGTTTGATGTATTGTGTTATGAACTGTTTAACCGCTTGTTGCATTTTCCGTTACAAGTGTTTCTGTTAGACAGCATGGGCAGTGATGTCCAACAAATATATCAAAGTTATTTTTCCGTTCAGTCAGCGTTGGCTTATATGGTCTTTATACTGTTATATTTCCCGTGTGTGTCAACACTGCTGGTGTTTAAGCAAGAGTTTGGTACAGCGTGGTCATTGTTTGTTTTTGGATGGTCAACGCTGTTGGCTGTTGGGTGTGCAATGATTGTCTATGGTGGGTTTCTGTGGATACTAGGGGTTGGCGTTGTGATATTGTGGTGTGTTCTTAGGTTGAGGCGGCGTTATGACTCCATTGTCTGTTAGGGCGTATTTAATCAAGAAGGGTGACGTGTCTATACGGATGTTATCAGAACATTTTCAGATAGATATGGTGATGTCACAACTGTTGATACAGTTTTGGGTAAAAAAAGGTCGGTGTGTGCAGAAGGTATTATGTGGTGATTGTCAGGTCACATGCCCAAGTCAGGTTTATTATCGCTGGATTTAATGATGTTGCGTATGGTGCTGAACAATGCACTGATTACACTACTTTCAAGGGTTTTAGGCTTTGTTCGTGATGTTTCTATGGCTCAGGTTATGGGGGCATCCTGGCATATGGATGTTTTTTTGATTGTTTTTAAGTTGCCAAACTTTTTTAGGCGTTTATTGGCAGAAGGTGCGTTTACCCAAGCATTGGTTCCTGCAGGGATTCGAGCAAAAGACCGTGAGTTTTTTTTCCAACAAGCTTATGGCTGGTTGTGGGTGGTCATTTTTCTGCTATCCTTTCCTTTTATGTGTTTCCCAGATAAGGTTCTAAAGGTTTTTGTGTACGGTCTTGCTGAAAGTAGTCAGCAGTACCAGCTTGCGGTTCGTTTATTGCCATGGGTTTTTCCATATCTAGGGTGTATGGCTTGCTGTGGTTTTTACACAGTACAATTAAATATTGCCAAACACTTTTTCATCGGGTCATTTTTGCCGGTATTACTCAATAGTTGTCTTATTATGGCATGCTATTATTATTCATTTTTTGAGAGCTTATGGTATTTTGGGTATGCGGTATTGTTGGCAGGGATATTACAAGTCATCCTATGTGCCTATGCGACATGGAGAATAGGCGGTGTACTGCTACCTGGTTTACCAAGAGCCAGTGGCGAGATCCAGTCAGCATTAAAGCAAGTATCCATTGGTTTTTCTGCACAACTGTTATCGTATGTTTCTTCAGTGTTTGATTTGCTATTGGTGTCGTACTTGGCAACAGGGAGTTTATCCTGGCTCTATTATTCAGAAAGGTTAATGCTCTTGCCTGTGGGGGTTATTGGAGTGGTTCTGGCGAATATCTTACTGCCCAAGCTTTCGGTTTTATGTCAGAAAAAAGATTACCAAGGGGCTTGTAACATACTCCAAGCAGGACTTTTTTGGGTTATCCTAATAGGCGTTCCAGTGATGATGGGCGGTTTGATCATGGGAGATGAGATTGTGATGGTGCTTTTTTCCTCACCTGAGTTTACTGCTTATGATGTGACCTCAACAGCAATGGTGTTAAATGTATTTATGTTAGGATTGCCTGCCTATATGCTTAATAGAGTCTGGGGAGGGGTTTCTTATGCATTGTTAGAGCCCTCAAGGCAACTTAGAATCAGTGCTATTTGTACATCAGTAGGCATTATGGTGAGTATCATGCTGTTACCACTGTATGGCCATATTGCCATTGCGATTGGCTCTATGGTGAGTGCATGGCTGAACAGTGGGCTACTGTGGCAATATATTAGAGATCGGCTGGGGTTTCGGTTCTTAGGGTGTGAGCAAGTATATCAGATATTGATTGCCGTATTGGCTATGGTGCTGTGTGTGTTCTTCTTGAACCATTATGTAGTTGTGGAAGTGCTGCCAAACCAAATGGGCCGCATCTTGATGCTCATGATTAAGATTGTGTTGGCAGCAGCAGGATACTTTGGTGTTCTATATATGCAGAAAACCAAGCTATCATTGTTCTTCTGAGTCTGGATTGATGGTGTAGATGGTTACGGATTCGTTGCCAGATATCTTTGTAGAAGAGGTAATCTCTTGGTTACACTGGGTTGAAATTTTTTCGATGGTGCAATTTTTAACCTTAACATCTTCTGTAATGAGAATGGGTGTGTCATCAGTGACGATGGTATAGTGTCGAGAAGATGTGCTATTGTCTGATATTTGATATTGTTGTTCTACAAAAAGTGTGTTTGCTGTATACCCAATATGTTGGTTGTAAATACCGGCATCGATATTGTCTAAATAAACATCCATATTTTGTTTTGTGGGTTCAAAATAGGTTATCGTATATATGGTGCACTCTGTCGATGAGGCTTGCGCAAATATTGCTAACAGGGCAAGTAATTGTATCTGTTTCATGTCATTCTCCAAATCCTAATTGATTTAATGGTAGCAAAGCTATGAAAACTGTCAATTATAAATTTAAGGATATTTTGAAAAATAAAGAATTCATGGTATGCTTTGATTCTGAGGAGACTATGATGAAGTTATACAACACCTTAACAGGTAAAAAAGAGGTTCTAAATCCCATTATTCCAGGTAAGTTAGGAATCTATGTGTGTGGGCTAACGGTTTATGACGAGGCACATATTGGCCATTTGCGCTGTATGCTGGTATTCGATCTTTTGGTTCGATTTTTACGACATACGGGTTATGCCGTCAATTATGTTCGGAACATTACGGATGTGGATGATAAAATCATTCGTCGTGCTAATGAAGAGGGAATTACACCTCAAGCGTTAACCACCCGAGTGATCGCAGGGATCCAAGAACAGGAAAAGGCCTTGGGGCTTGTTACGCCAGACCATGAACCCAAAGCTTCTGAGTATATGCAAGAAATGATTGACATGATCCAAGCATTAGAACGTCAAGGTATAGCGTATGTGTCAAAGGCAGGAGATGTGTGTTTTGCGGTAGAAAAGTTCCCAGAATATGGTGCATTGTCAGGGCAGAGTGTGCAGCAATTGTTGTCAGGCCATCGGGTTGATGCTGAGGAAAAAAATGCAGCTGCGGATTTTGTGTTATGGAAAATGGCTAAGCCGGGCGAGCCGAGTTGGCCATCACCTTGGGGGGACGGTCGACCAGGTTGGCATATTGAATGTTCAGCGATGTCTACAAAGATTTTGGGAGATACCTTTGATTTGCATGGTGGCGGTATCGATTTAAAGTTCCCGCATCATGAAAATGAAATTGCACAATCAGTCTGTGCGACAAAAGGAACATTTGCGCGACATTGGATGCATGTCGGACATTTGCATGTGGATTCGGAAAAAATGTCTAAGTCGTTAGGTAATTTTGTGACGATTCAACAGGCCTTGAATCAATATCATCCAGATGTTCTAAAGCTGTTTTTGCTTAAGACGCATTATAGCCAGCCACTTAATTATCTAGAATCGGGTATGCTTGAGGCGCAAAAGGTCTTGTTGAGTTTTTATCTTGCTTTGGCGAAGTCAAAGGACACATCAGACTTTGCAGAGGATGCTGCTGACTGGGTGATGTTTACAGAGGCATTAAAGGATGATTTGGCGGTATCTAAAGCTTTGGCGCTGATGCATGCAGTCTCTGGTCGTCTGGTGGAGGGATCTGCGCAACCAGGTGATAGATCCTTACTCATAGCGATGGGTGGCGTTTTTTGTATCTTAATGCAAGAGCCAATGACCTATTTGCAGGGTAGTGCCAATGTGTCTGAGGTGAATAATTTATTGGCACAGCGTACAGCTGCTAGAAAACAAAAAGATTATGCTGCTGCAGACAGTATCAGGGATACTTTGGCTGAACGTGGTATTGATATTGAAGATAGGGTTGATGGCGTATTTTGGTATGATGCCATGGCCGGGATTTTGACTGAATAATATAATGGCTGCAATATAGGGTGATTTCTCTTGCCTGATTTGCTATGATTAAGGTGTAGGTATTATATTTTTTTCATGAGTATTTCTTGTGTTTAAGCGAATCAGTCATTTTATCATCATCTTGCTTGCAAGCTTTTCGTTGGGTAATGCTGCGGGGACTGCTGACCGGTTGAACTCAACAGTTTATACCGCCGACAGTGTTATGGGGACGTTGAAAAAGATCTTTTTGTCAAAGACCGATACGCCTGACTATGTTAGAGGGGAAGGGGATATTGCATTACCCTTACCCATCGATGATAGTTCTATTGAATATTTGGGTAGGATTTTTGGTAAGGTTGATTATAGCCTAGATAAGGCTGGAGGCACAATGGGCTATATTTTTAGAATATTTAACATTGGCTTTGCCGGACTGGCAACCACGATTATTATTTATAGCTCAGTATTTGGCCTGTCAACGACAGCGCATGATGGCGGTGCAATGGGTTCGAATCGCTTTAGTCCTTGGTCACTCGCAAGAGTTGGCGGAAGCTTGACCATGCTGATCCCGTTTACAAGTGGGTATGCGTTGATACAGGTTTTGGTCATGAAGGTCGTGATTGCCGGTGTGGCATCGGCGAATATGCTCTATTACTCAGCCATTGATTATGTGAAACTGGTGGGAAATTCTTCTGCGGTATTCATGATGACAGAAGAGGTTGCAAAGGCATCTGCCACACCATTAGATGGTTCTAAGTTATACCCGGAGGGTGGGGCAGATACGGGGATGCCTAAAACAGAAAATCTGAATTTAAATGATGTGCCGTTACCAAAAGTGCACCGAGCCATTTCAGATTTGGTGAATTATGTACAGCCCTGTGAAGAGAACATGGTTGAAAAGATAGGGAAAGAGTATAAATATTTGACTAGAGAGGATTTAAGTAAGGCAACGATTTATGTTGAGGATATGAGTCATGATGACGGATCTTTAGCAGGATTCCAGCTGAAGGTTGAAATTCCCTATCCATATGGTAAAAATCCAGAGCCTATCGTTATTGATGGTGCCAAATTTACGTTTGGTTCTAAAGATGGTCGGAAAGGCCTAGATGCCAAGTATGAAGCAATAAAGTATTCAAATGCAATGAAGAGCTACATTTTGAGCATTGCCAACTTTTTGCTCACAGAGCAGATGCAATTCGGGCAGGTTTCAAAGGCTCAATTAAATAGACAGTTGGCATCAGCCGTTAAAATTTTGGTCAAGCAGATAGTCGTTGATGACAGTTCGATCTATATGTCAGATAATGCTAGCCAAAAGGCTATGAAGCGAAGTGGGTGGGTGAGCTTGGGTGGGTACTACCCGGTGTTACTTAAAGATGGCGATGAAGGGGGTGATATTGCACCGAAAGAGCTTCCTAATGCACCCTTTGAGTTAAATGTTGATGATGCGACAGAAGGTGTGTACTCAAAGAAAGTTCCACAGAGTCAGTCTAACCGCACAGCATTGACTAAGAAGGATTACACCTTAAAAACGGCTTATGATGTTTTGATAACTGCAAAAGGAATTCAGGGCACTAGAAAAGCTATAGCATCAAGCGCTAAAGCATCTGCCAGTGATAAGGAGAGCAAGAAGCAGGTGTTGAATAATATTCGTGATCATGTTGCGGAATGTTATGAGACCTATTTAACAGCGATGGGGGGGCTATTAGGGAATACCGAGACTAAGGTCTTTGAGGCACTTAACCTGGGCTTTGACGCTAAGCCGGTGCTGGAAAATATTCGAGATTTGTCTAAAGACATTACAGGCGCTGCGCTTGAATCAGTTTCAGGCCGCCAATTGGGTGTTGGATATGGTGTGGTTGAGTCAGGTGATCTAGAAACCAATCCATTGATTCGTATCAAAAAGTTTGGTCATAAGATGGTAGCTAAATCAACAGGTTTTTACCCCAATCAGAGAGACAAATATTTTAGTGAAATCATAGGAGCCCAGGATGCCGCGTTTATATACTCATCAACGTTCACGTCAGTAAAGGGTGCGATTTCAGCTTACCAAGCCCATCAAACGTATAAGACTCAAAGGGGCTTGAGTAAGCAAGAAAGAAAAAAAGCAGCACAAAATTCTA
The DNA here is from genome assembly GCF_024259865.1 of Candidatus Synchoanobacter obligatus. Classification (GTDB taxonomy): domain Bacteria; phylum Pseudomonadota; class Gammaproteobacteria; order Comchoanobacterales; family Comchoanobacteraceae; genus Synchoanobacter; species Synchoanobacter obligatus. Next base: position 348,944 of record NZ_JAKUDN010000002.1, read on the forward strand.
GCGGTGCCGACTCATTAAAGAAAACGGTAGATTTTGTGTCCGATCTTGTAGGGACCTTTGTGGACTTTTCACAAGATGCTGTCAAGAGTATATTGGGTATTTATCTACCGTTTGGTAGTGGTTTGGCCACTGTGTATTTGGTTGCAGGCGTGACACTATCCGCTTATGTGCCATTTATCCCTGGATTGATGTTCTTGTTCTCGGTATTGGCTTGGTTGTTTGCTGTCATTGAAGCAATGATTGCCTCACCGATTATTTTATTAGGATTCACGCACCCAGAAGGGCAAGACATGCTGGGTAAAGCTGAGCAAGCATTAATGCTGATGTTGGGGGTGTTTCTGCGTCCAATGTTGACGGTATTTGGGTTTTTGATGTCCATTATTTTATCGTATGTTGCGATGAAAATATTCAATACATTATTCTCTTTGTCACTATTGATTTTTATGCGCTCGGTGTTCACTACAGCGCCAACCATGACAAAGTATTCTCTGCCTTTGGCATTTATATCCTCAGGAATCGTGGTGTTATACTCTTATGCTATTTTGGTTCTATTAGAGCTATGTTATTCAACGATTTATGTTGTTCCAGATCAGGTGTTGAAGTGGATTGGTGGGCCGTTAGAATCAGCAGGATCTTCAGTGTCGCAAGCCATGCGTGAGGTTTCTGGTGGTTTGACTCAGCATTCGCAGTCTGCATCACAAGGGGCAGGAGGTATTGCTGACAGCGCTCAAGGGATTACGACACGTGGGTAAGGATAATAGGTGATTCTAGATATTTTTTCTGTTATGATAAGATTAGTTTGGGGAGTCATTGATGATTAAGTTTGGATTAAGGTCTGCATTTAAATCACTGTTTCATGTTAAATCGTGGGTTGGTTGGGATTCATTGGCCAAAAATGGCTCATTTATTCGCCAGTTGCTTAACAGTTTGTTTAATGCCAACGCTCAATCAGCTGTTCAGGAAACGTTCGAAGAAGCTGTGAGTAAATATGGTTATACCCCGGAGTTTTTAGCAAACCAAGAGGCGAACTTTCAAAGGGCTGCTCGAGTGTATTTAGGTTTTTTTGCGATAGGTGCTGTGTATATGCTTTGGTTGTTGATCAAAAAGAAATGGTTGGCTTCTTTTGTTATGGTCCCGATCAACCTCATGATGTTCTCATTTTATTTTCGAGAGAGTTTTTGGCAGATGCAGTTACGTAGAAAGAAGTTGGGAATGACGGCAAAGGAATGGTTTCATGAAACCGTGTTAGGATATGATCAGTAAATTTAGACAATGTTTAGTATTCCTGGTGTTTGCCATTATGGCGTCGCTTGCCTCGGCCAACACAGAAAGTCCTATTTTGGAAGAGTTTAGAGATACGACAATGTTAAAGAAAAGCATCTTATCACTAGAAGAAGATGCCAGTACAACGACATACACGAATAAAAACACAGACTTGTCCTTAAAGTATCTAGGGGTGATATTTGGTGATTATGAAAATATTGGTACTCAAAGCAATACTGTTATTGGTGAAGCTTTTAGAATGTTTAATTTAGGCCTCCTGGCTGTTGTGTCATTTATTGTTGGTTATACCGTGATTACCAGCGTTATCGGTTCCGCTCAGGATGGCGCTGGGGCTTTTTCAAGTCGTGTTAGTCCCTGGACATTAGCGAGAACGACGGCAGGGGTGTCATTAATGGTTCCAATGGCATCAGGCTATTCCTTGGTTCAAAAACTGGTGATGCAAGTCGCATTAATGGGAATTGCTTTTGCAAATACAGCCTGGGTAGGCGTGATTAAACTTAATGAAAGTGAAATGACGGTCACAGGAATACGTGCGTTAACGGTAGTAGATGATTCTGATGATAAAAGATTATATGAGATTACTGCCATGCGCAACATGATGACTCATGTTCCATTTAACCTGTTCAAAGCACGAGTACGCTGTAAGTTCGATAATTCAGATTCAGTTCAATGCGATAATATTAATGTCGTCACGGTTGAAGACGGAAGCGTGACAGTAAATTTTCCTACTAATGTTATCCAAGAATATAAGATTTTAAGCAAAGATGAATCAATCTGGACTACAGAGATAACGCCTGATGGGACGTACGTGAGTCCGGCATTTAAAGGCTCTCTTGATGCCATTCTTGCAAAGACAATAGGTCATGATCCTTTAAAAGAGGTTCTCACCCTTGCATCTGAAGATGAGTCGGGGGTATCAGCACTAAATGATGCCTCGATTGAACAAAGGTATGATCGTATCTACAAATGTGTGAAAATTACTGATCTCGGGTGTCAAAACCGAATAGCTATTGCTCAAGAGATTGTTATGGGTTCTCATACAATCTTGGCTGCTGGTGATAGCGTATCTAATGACGACTCATCTAGTGTTGGGGGGAAGCCGCATGATTTGCAAGGTGATAGCGTATCTAATGACGACTCATCTAGTGTTGGGGGGAAGCCGCATGATTTGCAAAATGAGGTGAAGACGTGGGAGGATGAAGCAATAAAAACTGGCTGGTTGAGTGCAGGTATTTATTATAATGAGTTGTCTCCAGATGCCGAAAAAGTGCCTGATTCAAAATCGCTTTATAACAAGCCAGATGCCAGGTTAGCACTCTTTCGTAATCCAAGTACTATTGGTGAAGATTTGATCGAAGAACCTGGTAAGTCGGTATCTCTTGTGGACCTTCAAAAAAAGGTTATTGAGGCGCTTAATAAGATGGCTAAAGGTAGTACCACGGATGAATCTGGCAATATAGAAAAGTGGATAAAGGATCTCAGTGAGGATAATGAGCTGTTCAATCGTATCAGTACATTCTTGAGTGAGTATCGCCCAAACGATGAGAATGCATTAAGTATTACAGACCAGTTGGTTAAATTAGATACTTTTCTTGATGAGGCTAACACCACTGGCGGAGGGATTCTATCAGCTTTTCCTGCACAGATTAAAGGCCACCCAGGTTCCGGTAAGACAATAAGCGATTGGTATTTAGGAGTTAGGGTTGATTATCCGTTGAGGAACTTGGTTGAGATGTCTAAGCGGGTTGTATATAATATTATTGGTATGAAATACGAAAATAGCCTCGGTACGTTAAATATAGGCTGTCACAAAACATTTAATCAAGACCTGAATCTAAAAGATTACGATTGGAAGGTTGGCGATCCGAGTGTTGTTGGGGGTGTCATGACTTCAGATCCAGATCCTTCATGCTACTATCAAGGGAGCTTGCTGTATTCAGTTCTCTTTCCCACACACGTTCTTAACCCTTTAAAACGAATTCAGCAGTTGGGAACAGCCTTGCTAGATGCGGCCATTAGATATTACGATGATACCCAAACTCAGTTGTACGAACAGACAAAGATTCTGGCAGATAAGTATTTTAACAAAACTTCTGCAATTATGGGAGGCGCTACTGCCGGTGTGGCGTTAACATATGGCTCGCCGTTAGCGGCAGCCGGTAGTGTTGCTCAAACCGCAGCTGAGATAGCTGTTTCTGATCAAAAGTTGAAGTTTAATGGTACGAAAGTTGCTTTGGATATGTTTGTTTCTTTTGGAACGGCAATAGCAGGGATCTTTGTGACACTGGGGGTGATGTTGGGAATCTATTTACCAATCCTTCCATTTGTGTTGTTCTTATTTGGTGGTGTTGCATGGCTGATGTCAATTGTTGAAGCCATGGTTGCGGCACCTTTGGTTGCCTTGGGAATGACTCACCCTGAAGGGCATGATCTTCTTGGTAAAAGTGAGCAAGCCATGATACTCATGTTGGGGGTCTTTGTTAGGCCGATTACGATGTTGTTTGGGCTATTGATGGCGATTGTTGCCTCGCAAATTTTATTGACATTATTCCATATTGGTTTTTCAGGTATGGTGATTGGAACCTTTGAATCCGTTGTTTATGATAATGTTGCGGATCAGGCGTATGCCATGGGCGCTATCGCTGCAGGCATCATATTGGTTTATGTGTATGTTTTGATGTCGATTATTGAACAGACCTATTCATTAATCTATGTGATTCCTGAGCGTATTTTAAAATGGATTGGAGGCCCAGCAGAACAGTCTGGTGTGGGTCAGCTTGCTCAACAAGTCAAGCAGGAGACGTCTCAAGCAGCAGGTCAAGCAGGATCAGGTGCTGGTGCGTCGACGAAGGCACCTTCTGTTGCGCCTTCTATGGCTAATGTTGAGATGCCAGAGAGCAATACTAATGATGAAGAAGATTCTGATGATAAAGAAGGTGGTGCGAGTGCGAGTGGCAGCGATAACAATGGTGGTTCTGCCGCCGGCGGCAAAGGCGGTGGCAAAAATAGGTGACTTTTATGAAGCCGCTGGCTAGATTTTTATTGATGCGGGCACTATTCCTAGGCGCTTGTTGTGTGTGGGCCGAAGATGGCTTATCGATAGAGCTTTTAGGACAATTATTTGGATCAGTAGATCAACATTTTAATGTTGATGATGGCTTGGCATCTGTATTATTCCAAGTATTTAACTCGTCGATTATCATGTTTGCAACATTTTTTGTGTCTGTGATGGTAATGCAAGGCGTGGTTGGTACAGCATCTCAGGGAAGTCTGATGGGTAAGAAGATGGGGCAGTCTTCTTATTTTATGTTCTTTCGTTCAGGTTCTGCCATGGCCATGGTTTATCCTGTTTATAATGGTTATTCTTTGATTCAAGTATTTGTGATGAGCATTGTCATGCATAGTGTGGGAAATGCGGGTGATATCTCTCAAATGATTATTCGGCAAACGATGAATTCAACAGATTTGGAGTTAGGTGGTACGAATGCTGCGCAGGATGATCCAAATATGCAAACGTCATTGAATAAAAGTAAGTTATTGTCTGGTTATACTGCTACTGGGTTTTATGAAAATTTAATATCAGGGATGCTTGAGGCTTTTCAATATCAGGAAGATCGTCGATCACCGGATGATTTTTCTCAGCCATTATACCGCATTAAAAGTGGCTCTGAAGCTGGTCGGCCAACATTAGCATTAATTTTTAATAAGAAAGACCCTAGTGAATATGACGCTACAACGATGGTGTTTCAGAAGCCTCAAGGACTGTCACCAGATGCTTGGTCCAGTATTCAAAAAAGAATCATGCTGGCAGCAAGTGAGGTTCAAAATGCAATATCTAGAGAAGGCTGTATTATTGCAGCGGCTCCCTCGGATGCTTCACAAAAGAGAGAATGTAATGTAGATAGTGGCTCAAATGTTAATCCATGTCTTAATAATTTGTGGAAATCATTAATTTCAAAACACCGGGCTCAAAGTTTTGTTCATCCGCTGTCTCCTGAGGAAGTCATTGTCGTTAAGCCGGTTCAGGCTTTTTGGCGAGATTGGATTTATTTTCCAATCTTATACCAAGCGTCCCAAGACCTTCGGGCAGAAGGTATTACTGTTACGTCAATGGATGGTCTTTTTCAGAAAGCCTTCCCAACGTCATTGAAGAAGGCCTCTGAAAAACAAAAAACCTATAGCAGTTTTACGCAAAACCTTGATGTTGGTGGTTTTGTTAAAATATTGGGTGAGAAAAATAATGATGAGGTGGGTTTGTCTGCCGATCTATTTAGAGATATAGTTGACTTAGGAGATGAGAAGGATGACCATAGTCTGCGCGCAGAAGTTATTGTAGCCAATCATCTCAAAAAACTTCTCTTAACTGTTTCAATACCAACTGTTGTATGTGATGTGACGACAGTCACGAACCATGACACCTGTGGGGTCCAGTCTCTTGCGCTCACTGATTCTGAGACATCATTAGTTAATTTATGGAATGCTGGCAATACTCAAAAATATAAATTGACGTCTGTTAACTCTGCTGAGGCAGAGAGAGTCGCTATGCAAGCTCCGATAACGGCTTTTGTAAAGTCTACTGGATCGAAGTGGATTGAAACCTTTATTGGGATTGATGGGAAAGCAGCCAAAGTCTCGGTGGCGCCAATAAGCGCTATGACTGAAATGGCAACTCAGTTTTCTACCGATAGCTTACTCTTCATGTTTACATTATCTCGTAATGTCAAACAGGAACAAATGAAGTTGGCAGCCAACACGTTTTGGTCCTTTTTCTTGCAGCAAATGGGTTTGATGGCAGGGTCAGCGCTAACTGAAGTCATGGTTACAAATTCTTGGGATCATATGAACTGTTTGACGGTTAGTGTCCAGCCAGGAATTGGTAGTACACTGAGGCGACCAATTTGTAGCCCTATGCTAATAGGGCCTCTTCCTTTTCCGGGATATCCTGCAGAGATGGGGGTCGCCGTTGCCAAGGTAGCCATTACTGGAGCTGCAAACACTGCGACGCAGGTCTCAAATCAGGTGTTGATGGCAAAGTTTGATAAAGATTGGCAATTACAGACACAGTTTGCGTATAACAAGTATGGGTATGTAGTGACTGCAGCAATACCAATGATGGTTATCTCAAATTTGTTGGCAATATGGTTGCCAATGCTACCAACATTAGTCTTTTATATTGCGGTCATTGGCTGGGTGCTGGCTGTAATAGAAGCAATGGTGGCATCACCATTGGTATTATTGGGCATGACATTTCCGCATGGTCATGACTTTTTAGGTTCAGCGCAGCAAACCATGATTGTACTATTGGGGGTTTATATTAGAGCGCCATTGATTGTGATTGGTTATTATGCTGGGATGGTTATATTGGCTTTAGGGATGCAGTTGTTATCTCATGGTATCGTTCCTTTGGTGATTGGTCGTTTTGCCAGTTCTGACACACTTCCCCTACATGAAGCTTTCATGCTGTATGCTTTTATGTTGATTGTTCTTTATATAACAGGAACACTATTAACTCAGGCAATTTCTTTTACATACAAGTTGCCAAACGCTATTTTAGCATGGGTAGGAGGCCAACGTATGGATGGTGTTGAAACAGCCGCTGTTATGCAGCTTCAGAATGCGGTTAATGCACAGCAGAAAGGTGCCCTGGGCTCTATTCGTGAGGCGGGTATGGCAGGTGGCCAAGACTCGAGTTATGGGTCAGCCAGTGCAGGTGCTAGTAAAGCTCAAAACCTTAGAGGAGGTTGATATGACCAGATATTTAACTGTCATACTCGTTGTTTTGGCCTCTAGCGCTCATGCTGATGTTCTTAGTGGCTATATAAAGACGGGTGGCGACTATTTTTTCTTTAGTCAAGCCCTCCCGTTTTTGTTTGGAATTTATAATTATGGTATTTTGGCCTGTTTGGGATTTTTAGCTGCTTATACCTTGATTTATGCAGGGGCACTTGCAGCATCGGAAGGTGCTGGTATTGCAAGAAAGTTGAATACATGGGTGATTATTCGCTCAATATTGGGTGCTGCGTTATTGATCCCTTATGGTGATAACCTGAATAACTTTGCGTTGATCCAGCGGCTTGTGATTCAGGTGGTTAAAAGCAGTTTAACCTTTGCGGGAAACTTTTTAGTAATTGTTACGTCCTCTTTAAATGTCGCCACGGATTCCAATCAGGCGGGACAAGTTTTTACGAATGTTGATGTGGCACTTAAAACTGTGGTTGATATGGCGTATGATCAGTTATTACTAACGGAGTATTGTCGTGCATTTCCGGCTGAGACAGAGTGTATTACAGGAGGTGATTACAGTAAACCGAAATCGGCGATTCAACAAAATCATTCGCCCCTGGGTGATGTAGAAGTTAATCTTCAAGAAAACATCAGTGCGTATAAAGGACTCATCCAAACGGTTATAGCGCTAGAAAAGCAGAAGTATTTGATTGACCCTCAAAATGGTGCAGAAGATTGGACAGCAGAGACGCTTCAAGCCAAACTGTATGAGACATTTGGTGGTAGTGAGTCAATTGTGGGGCTAAAGCTAGACAATTCTGGAGGCGCCATTCAGCATGACCCCCCCAAAGTTGACAAGCTAAACCCAGTACAGAGTATGAGGTCTATAAAGATTAAAGCGTCGATTTTGAACCAGATGGAAACTGGTCAGGGGCCAACTGGAATAATCTTCCAAGATAATTTTGATCAAATGTTTTTTAGTGATGTTTTGGTTGGTTTGGGCTATATCATGGATAAAATGATGCAGACTGTTGGTTCAAAGCCATCTAAAGCTACGGATGTCAGTCAATATTTTGGTGTGTATAAGCCGCCGCTTAATCTCGATAAGACTATAAAGGGAAAAGACTTTAGCGTTAATATTCAAGATATTAAGGATGATGATTATAGTGGCATTATTGATAAGGCCAACAGTCAAGTGGCTTATGCGATCATGAAAAGCAGCAGCGATGAGCTAAAGGAAAAGCTTTCCAAGCCTATTAAGTCGGGTAACATAGATATAGATATTAATGAAGGGAAAGGTACGGGAGTGGAGGAAGTTCAAGCTCTTTTGGTTCAACTAGAAGATGAATCTGAAGGGATCAAAAGTGCAAGTAGTCAACCGCTAAATCTTAACTATGGCGGTAGTATTACGCCGGAGCGCATTCATAAGATCCCTTCTGAAAGTGATGAGATGTTGAAAAAGATGATTGAGGCACTTACAGGGTATAGTAGTGTGGAAAAAACGGTTTCACCGGGACTATACACATACAGTGATGTGTCCGTGAGTCCAATAAAATATTTATCCGATATGGGTCAGAAGATGATCAACGCCAGTATTGATTATACAAAAAACGCTATTACAGGAGATGATGGCGTGATGGCCACAGATGCCCAGCTGGCACAAGAGGTTTGGTCAATGAATTCAGCGTTGTTGTCAACGGCGAGGGCTTTGTCTACTGGTGCGGAAGCGTCAGGACCCTTTGTGGGGTGGGTGAGGAGTGTGGTTTTTGGTGCCAATGCGGGAATAGCCATTGGTATAGAACGTTATAACTACAAAGCAGGTCTAGACCAGGAACTGATGTATTTAAAGCAGCCTATCGGTGCTGCTATATCACAGTTATTGATGATTTGGGGGTTAATATTTAGTGTGTTTTTGCCAACAGTACCCTATATGATTCTCCTGTTTTCTTTTGCGGGCTGGGTGTTATTAATCGTTGAAGTCATGGTGGCATCACCACTTGTAGCATTAGGGTTGGCACATCCAAGCAGTCAGCAGTTTTTAGGTGCATCTGATCAGGTATTGATGATGTTATTGGTGATGTATCTAAGACCATTGCTAATTATTTTCTCAGTGCTATTTGCCACATTGTTGTCATATATTGCTCTGTCGTATTTGAATTTGGGTTTTGTGCACTTACTCAATGTGGCTATCTTTTCTGGTACGCTGAAAGGTGGTGTTCAACTTGCAGCGTTTATTGGTACCATGCTGATCTATTCGTATGTTGCTTTTGTGGTTATTTTGCAGGCATTCTCTTTAATTGGTTCGCTACCAGATAAAATTGGTAGTTGGATTGGCGTTGGCCCTATGGGTGGGACAAGCCCATTAGAGCAAGTCCTTGGTGTGAGGCAAGATTTTGAAGGCGGCGTATCCGCAGGGGCTCAAGGTGTCTCATCACTTGGAGCAAATGCTAAATTACAGACTGTAGCCACAAGGTATGAAAATATTACTAAAATTATCAAAAGTGATGCTGGTGAAAGGTTATTGGCCCGAGCGGGTAAACATGATAAAGCCATTCAAAAGCTAGATCCGGCTCAGAAAAAGCATGCGGAGAAGTTAAAGAAAGAAGGGAAGTCTGATAAAGAGGCATACAAAGCAGCGAAAAAATTAAATTCCTGGGGGCCTGGAGGCGTGTTCTCCATGAAGAAGCTAGGGATTATAACAGGTAACTCAAGTAGCCATATTACTAGTAAGCGCATCGACCAAGCGGATCCAGCAAACAGGATCGACATATTGGAAAATTCAGCGTTAGGAAGGGTGAGTCAATCACGTTCACTATCTAAATTATTAGCTGCGGATGTTGGAATTCTCGCTAATAAATTCAATTTGGTTACATATGCCAGAGGAACGGCAAACATAGCTGGCATCTTGGGTAACATAGCTGGCAGCTTGGGTCAAGAGTTTGCTAATAATCTGAACGTTGTTCCTAATAAACCCTTAGGTGTTCCTTTTGCTATCGTTTTAACACCGTTCACATCGTTATATAAAGCGGGAAAATCGGGTTTTTCGGGCACTAAAGATATAGTTAAGGACATGGGTAATGCGCAAAATTATAAGTCGTTCGCCGAGTGGAAAAAGACGGAGAATCCGTTCCATAATGGGTAGTGTTATACAGTAATCTTATGTGCTTACTTACCAATATCCTCGTCTTTTGATTTGTCTTGCTGTTCTATTTTCTTGAGCACCTCTGTTGAAATGATACCTGCTTTATGCTTAGCTTTGGCAGCATCTAGCATGGTCAATTTATTCTTTTTGAGGATCTTACGAATATTTGCTGTGATGTTTTCCATATCACCAGCCAGTAACTCGTCTCGGATTTTATCGGTAAATACCAAGTACTCGCGAAGAGCGGTTTGTTTGCCATCGGTTGATGGAACAAGGCGCTGCCACACAATCAGTCGCATGGTTTCTATGATATCAATGGTTTTACCCGCGCGCTCACTCTTGGGGAAGCTACCTACGAGTCTTCTAACGGTCTCAGCAACACCGTTACTATGTACAGTGGTGTAAACCGGGTGTCCGGTTAATGCGGCGTCTAGGACGGCATTAATGGTCTCATAGTCCCTGGATTCACCCACGAGGATTAGTCGGGGTTTTCTCCTTAAAGCATTCCGAACCCCTTGAGCAAAAGTGGGCAGGTGCTTGGGAATCTCGGTCTGACTAATAACAGCCGTTGGGTTGTCAATATTGTCATAAACAAATTCAATGGGAGACTCATAGGTTAGTATTTTTCGGTGCTCTTCAGCATCTTCTGCAATATCACGAATAATTGAGGCCAGTAGGGTGGTTTTACCAGAACCAGTGACACCAGTGACATACACACAACCATCTTGTGGTTTTAAACCAGATTCAAGTTCTTTATCTATATCCATCTCTGAAAGGACAGGAGGGTCTGTAGGAATGGTTCTTAGAGTAATCTGAATGCCTTCATGACCATCAACCAAACAGGCAGTGGCATTAACACGAAAACGTAATCGTTCGGCACGACTGGGTCTAAACTCATAGTTGGTATCAATGTCTTCACCACTTAATAGTCGGGTTGTACCATTGGCACCATATATCCCATTTAATAAGTCACCAACTTCAGCATTGGACAATACTTTTCTGGTAATGCGTTTAAGTTTTCCATATTCTTCCATGATGATCATTTCACCTGTCTGGATGGTGATATCAGAAACTTCAAACTTGGCACAATGTTCTAATATAATATTTAAATCAGGTTCAGAGAAGCGACCAGGCTCTCCTTCCATTATATAATCTTCTGGTTTTGTTGCCATAATATATCCTATTTATAAAACGTCTCTAATTATAACGCAATATTTGGATCTGGCAGAATTATTTATTCGTTGGCATTATAGAGTATTGGATGCCATTGGTTGGTTTGTGGGTTTAAGACAGACGGTGTCACAATCTTGATGATTTTGTCATTGAGTCTTAGTCCTTGGGTATTACCAGTGACCCCTAAGTTGGTTGTTTCAGCATACGGTGCAGAAATCATATTTTGTAGGTGAAGCTGGTGGTAGAGGACAATGCCTTTGAAGTCTCTTAATAAGCGAGCAAGAGCATCGCTAAAAATAGCATCTGCCTGTTCAATACCGATTTCCCATCCAGTGGCCAAAGCATCTTTCCAAATCTGCTCTTCAATTTCATTATGAGGAAGCAAAGACTCTGGGGGTGTTTGAGGCTTGCTATATACAAGGTATATGTAATCTCTCCAACTTGGAGGAACGGTCACAAATCTAGCAGGCTCAAGCATTTTAATTTCTTGATCTGACAACCGGATGGTTTGATCATTTTCTAATGAGTAACTTTTACCATACTCTGCAACAATAGGAGGCAAGATGTTATGCACCATAAGCAGGGCATTGAAATCAAACACTTGATCTAGATATTTACTATGTGAATCAAGATAAGTGGCGACTTGTTGAGACTTCCAATTCAAGCCGGCTTGTGCACCGTAAGACAATGCTACCTCTTTCATGGCTTTCTGGTGACCGGAGTCTCCATCATCAGGTGTTGGATCACAGCCTGTTAATAGCACCAATGCAATGCTTGCTGGTAGAATGTAACGTATGGTTCTCAACATATGGAAATCCTCTTAGGTGTTGAGGTACATGATCTCAATAGCTTTGCTTTCTGTATTGAAAGAAATTCTCGCATGTCCCTGAATTTGATACGCTATGTTCTGAATGATTTCAGATAATGGGGCTGACTTAGCTTGTACAGAAATAATGATGGGCGTTGCCGTTGGATTACCGATCTTAGAAATTTTAACATTGGCTGTTTTTCCAATCTGCTCAATCAGTGGTTCACAAGGTCCGGTGTATTCTACTGATGCCAATCCAGATAACTCTACAGAGAATTCTTGTCTGAAACTATCGTCTGAAGCTGGTTGACTAGCATAACGAAGTTGGGCAAGTTTCTGAAGTGATGTTGTTGCAGCGCGAGCAGCTTCTGCAATGGCAATTTCCGTATCATTCGATGACTTGGTCACATTCGGACTGATTGAGATTTTATGTCCGTCGTCGGTCATAGCGTATTCATCAACACTACCGCCACCACAACCAAAGAGCAACGTAGATACACCTAAGCAGATGATCGATTTTTTCATAACGATACCCAAGTTCAGATTATAACTATATTGAATAGATTTCCGACGCATATGTCAAGTAGGAAATGCGTTTATTATTTAATCCTTGAAAAATAAGTTTATTCGTTTACGGTGTCTCGCATCTGCTGTATTAAGGTGTTGGCTGAAGCAGCCGTTATAGGGTCTTGGGCAGCCAGGGTTAATTGTTCTAGTGCTTCGGAATGTTTGTTCATACAGTGTGCAAGAATGCCTGCCTCTAAGTGGTAAGCACCATTGGTGATATGCTTTTTTTGGTAGCGCTTCAAGTAATCTTTAGCTAAAGCATAATGACCTAACCTGCGCATCATTTTACTCGCATGTAATAAAATATAATCAGAGGGTTTATGGAAATGTTGTTCGAGGCAGGCTTCAATCATGTTTTGGGTGTGTTCGGCCTTGGTTTGATCAGGGGTAATGGTTTGGCTAAAGACCTCAAGGCAAAAGCTGTCGTGGTGAAGTAATGGTGCTATAGAAAGACATATTTGGTTGGGGATTGAGGATTGGGTACGAAGAAAGTGTAGTATCGCAGCGCCATCACTACAGCTTGGGTTGGTAGGAGGGGTGTAATCGATATGTCCAATGGCAACTGTTTGGATGATGGGGTAATGTTGTGTGATGGTGTGTAAACAGGTATTGCTGGGAAGGCATTGTGCCACAGCATCCATATTAACGGTTGTAGAAAAGTTCCCTTCAAGATTGAGGTTAAAGCTCTCGTCATAGTTAAAAGATTCGGGAGTTAAAAACATCTTGTCATTGATGAGCATCAGATTATCAGGATTTTGATGAAAAAATTGTTGAATAAAGTCGATTGCAAGGGATGGTATTGTGTAGCGGGGGATTTTTTGGTAACGCTTGAGTAGATTGGGGTAGGTGTGATGGGTTTTGGTATTAAGGTTGCCAAGCTTTAACTTTAAAGCGTCAAGGGGTCCTGAAAACTCAGGGGTAAGATGCTTTCTTGGTGATTGTAATGACAGGCTTTGTAGAGTGTGGTGCTCATAGCCCATAAAGGGCATGGAGTCTAACAAATAATTTGCAATCAAGCAGTAATGTGGGTGATTGTCAAGACACACTTTTTTAAGATCATGAAGCCATTCTCCTGACAGCTGCACCGGTTTGATGAGTCCTGAGTCAATAAAGGGTTGTAGTTGTGGGTGGTTTTTCCAAAAATCAAGGCAGTCGTTGCTAACATCAGCCATATAAATAACAAACATATCCAATGGTTGAGATAATGACTCGGTCATTAAGGCTTTTGCTAAGTGAAAGGTGTGTTGCCCAATCCCTGCACCATAATCAATAATGATGTAACTATGCTGCTTATAAGGTAAGTGTTGTGCATGCACGTTGATGGCTCTGGCATGATACTGAGCGCATAGAGTTGTGTTGGTGACAATATAGGGCACGCTTTGATCCCAGGCACTGATGCCGGTTTTTTTATAGTGATCTGTGATGATCGGCCACAACTTGCTTTTGCTGATACAGGTTGCGTCTTGGAATGTCTTGAGTAAGTTTTTTAACATTTGGCCCTTGAAGGAGATTGTGCATTGTAGTATAATTTTTAAAGATATATTTTGGTAGTGCAAAATGGCGGAAAATGGAAATTGGCAAGATACAGGGCGAGAAACAAAGCTTTGGATCTTGAATTCATCGACAAGTTTTCCGATATTGTTGTTTTTGCTGAATCTCTCGTGGGGTACATTCTTTGTGGTTATTGTCACGATGGGAGTTTTCGGTGTGCTAGATTATTATGGGTTTAAGCCAATGGTTTTTTTGAGAAGAGTGCGAGTGCTCTTGGCAGGGCCTAGGAAATCCGCTAGACCATGGTGGATGTCATGAGTGATGTTTTTAAAGAGCTGTCAGGGGCGTGTATCAAATATGCCAAGACGAAAGAGGTTTCTTTCACCTTCAAGCATAAAAGTTTGTCGCCTGAAGAGGTCTTTGCAACGTTTGGGATATTGCCTGCCATGATAAAGCGGGCAAGTAAAGTAATGTCCGTGTGCTTGAGTGTGTCTTTGTGCGATAGCTATCCAAAAGAAGAGCGCAGCTATTTGGGCTATACAGCCAGCATAACTTCGTTGCCTCTGTCAACGCCATTGGTGATGCTGTTTATTATTGATGTTTTGGAAGAAGTCATTGCCGGCAGAGGGGGTGGTGAGGTCGTGGCTTTAGACGAGTTTGGTTACGAAGAATAATTAAGGTATTATGAGTATAAATATAAAAGAATATCTTGCATTGCAAGAAGCTGACATTGTTCTGGAAGAGGTGCAAAATACACTTCGGATGCTGATTAAAAATCGTCCAGATTCCCCTAACTATGTTGAGGCCTTGTCTTTAGTCCAGGATGTGTTACGTATTGAGCCCCATGTGGACTCTGCTGTGGCGTTAAAGGAGGCGTTGATGCAATCTGATGCTTGCAGCAAGCGGGAAGAATATGAGCCTGTCTAAAAAGATTAAACAATATGAAGGGATCTTGAGTCACGATGTTTGGGGGCGGTCAGCATTATTGGGGATGATGGCTGATAAAATGCGGCAGGCATTGAATGGGTTGAAGAATGTCCCCTTGAATGGGTCTGGGGTAGAGGGGCAGCACCAGGCTGTTTACGTGGTATTGTTCCATAATTCTGGGGGGGATATTGCGGTTTGGGAGTCGCAGATTCGCCAAATTGAACATTCGGTTGTTGGGCGTCCAATGTATTTATCGAAAAGTGCTGCGGACGCGTGCATTACCAGGCATTATCAAGAGGGCTGTGCTAAGCTTATTGTGCCTTCTCGGAGCATTGTTCAGAATGCCAATCAGCATTATTTGCATCGGTTGGTGCAAGGGCAGTGTGAGGTGGATGCCTTTTATTGGCAAGGTGAGACATATGTTTTTGACGGAAGAAAGCTCCGGGTGTTGACAAGTCGCTATTCTGATTGAATTATGGATTTAATGGCGATATAATGATGTTACCTGTCTTATTTAGGAGATGACATTGAAGGGCGGAGGCCAGCAGCAAAATCCCCCTGATCAATCGCTTGACTTGTTTTTGATCATAGGACTTATTGCGGTTGTTACGATCGTATCATGGTATTATTACTCAGAAAAGATCGTCCAGGCGATTTTTGCCATACGCTTGATTGAGGCAAAAGCTGTACTGGCTTTTTTGAATGTTATTGAACGTTTTTCAGAGCTTGTTCATGAAGATGTTATTGCCATTGCGTATTTAAAATCTTCGATTAACTATATGGAAAATGTCTCTCCTGGTTCTGTCACATACAAAGATCTTTACCAAGTTTCTGCACGATTCGGTGCAGCATTGTCATTGCCAGCCATAATTATAGGCTCTTTGGGTGTAGTCTATTGTTTGTTCTTTCACCGCTTTTCACGTTTTAATCAAGTTTACAGTATGACGTCTTTGGCCCGTCAAGAGGTGAAGAACTGGCCGCAAATCAGCTGTGTATTGGGGAAAGGCTTGATAAAGCAAGATGTGCGTAAAGGCGAGTGGCGGATGAGTGATCAGCCATTGAGTTTTGCAAAAAAACATGGATTATTGCGGCAGGAGCTTGTCAAGGGGCAAACAGTTGCCAGGCTGGAGAAAGAAAAGGCTGCTATTGTTTTTTGTGCTCAAATGGGTCCACTGTGGTCAGGATTGGAAGGGTTGCCACCCTATGTTTTGGCATTATTTGCGATATTTTGTGCAAAGGCAGAGAATGATTCAGAGGGCGCGCGGAGTTTATTAAGAAGTATTGCGGCATCTGCTGCGTCAGGTAGTTTGGATTTTGGTGGTACTCGCTTATTGTTGTTTAAACATGTTCGATCAAAGCGGGTCGGAAAAGCGGTTTCTCCTCATGCATACCTTTATACAGTAATGGCCTCGATGATTACGCTGGCAAGAAGAGATGGTGTTTTGTCGGTGTCTGAGTTCCTTTGGCTAAAGCCATTGGATCGTAAATTATGGTATGTGTTGTCTAACGTTGGACGTCAAACAACGTTTGTTGAAGTTGCGGGCCCTATGGGGCATTGGATGGTAGAGTGTCGATTACGACGGCCTTTAAAAGTGCCGGTGGTTGAGCAAGCAGTTGAGGCGTTAGATGAAGCTTTGGCAAATATCCTAATCAATTTAGATGAGGAATGATTAGATGAGAGGCATTGAGAGCGGTCAAGAACAGAAAACCAGTCAGTTAATTCGTGATACCCGTTCACTTGGGCAAAAAGCAGCGGAGCTCTTTAATAGACCCACAGGTGCAGCGGCTGTTATTGGTGCGACAACAGCTTCAGCAGTCATTCTGCCCGCAATCGCGGACATATTGATCCTGCTTAATGTCATGTTTATCTCATATACAGCAACCCGTAAGGCAAAACTGCCGTTTAGAATGCCCCAGCGTTCTAAGATGGTGGACTATGGTAATCTAAACCCTGGAACTGGAAAGCCTATGAAGGCAGAAGGTACCTATTACTTTGGTAATGACAAAAAGAATCAAAAAGAATTGTGGTTTGGTGATAGTGATATGCGAACCCACGTTTTGATTTTCGGTTCTACCGGTTCTGGTAAAACGGTATTTTTGGTATCATTGGCCTTTAATGCGTTGGTTCAATCTAGTGGCTTTATCTATGTTGATGGTAAAGGTGACAATAGTTTATATTCAAGTGTGTTTTCGATCGTTAGGTTTTTGGGTAGAGAAGATGATCTGTTATTGATTAACTTTATGACAGGGGCAAAAGACATTGTGGGCCCACAAGAGAAGCGTTTGTCGAATACGCTGAATCCCTTTGCAACAGGCTCATCGAGCATGTTGGCAAACTTGGTTACCGGTATGATGGACTCTTCTTCCGGCAGTGGTGATGGAGATATGTGGAAAGGTCGTGCCATTGCCTTTGTAGAAGCGTTGCTGAAAGTCTTGGTTGCGATGCGAGATGCCGGGCATATATTGCTTGACGCCAATACCATTAGGAACTATTTCTCGCTTGAGCGTTTAGAGGCTATGGCAGATAATGTTTTTATGCGGGATAATGGCGAATACTCTATTGATATGAGTAACTTACCAAGTGTGGTTAAAGAGCCTGTTATGAACTACTTGTCCACACTCCCGGGTTATAACAAAGAGAGAAAAGGTCAGCAAGTGTCGCAAGTGTTTGAGCAGCATGGTTATATTACGATGCAGTTAACCAGGGTGTTCACATCACTTGCGGATACTTATGGGCATATTTTAAGAACTGACTTGGCTGAAGTTGATCTACAAGATGTGGTATTGAATCGCCGTATATTGGTGGTTCTGTTGCCTGCGTTAGAGAAATCTCCGGATGAATTGTCCAACCTTGGTAAAGTTGTGATTGCATCTATGCGCTCAATGATGGCTTCAGGTCTCGGTGACTCAGTAGAGGGAGATTATAGAGATCTGATTGTTCGAAAGCCAACCAATGCGGAAACACCATTTTTATGTATTCTTGATGAGTATGGTTATTATGCAGTGAAAGGCTTTGCGGTGGTACCTGCTCAGGCCCGTTCACTTGGGTTTTCGGTGGTTTTTGCGGGGCAAGATTTACCAGCTTTCCAAAAAGCATCAAAAGAAGAGGCTGCATCTATTGGTGCAAATACCAATATCAAAATCTGTATGAAGCTGGAAGATCCAACTGATACTTGGGAATTCTTTATGAAAGGGGCTGGTGAAGCTTATGTCTCAACAGTTGATAGTTTTAATGCCAATCAAAGTAGTCTTAGTAACTCTTACTTAGATACCCGTAGTGCCAAAATGGATAAGCGGGCGCGAATTGATTTGCTTGACTTAAAAGATCAAGGTTTGGGTGAGGCGCACATATTTTTCAAATCAGATATCGTTCGGGCTAAAACTTTTTATGCAAATCCGCCACCTTGTGGATACATGCAACTGAATCAAATGATCAAGGTTGATATGTTGTCGGATCAAAAGTTGTATGACTTGGTGAAAGGGATTGAGGATTACACCTCCCATCAGATTCCAGAGGTAATTCAAGTTGAAGAAGACCAGGCGCTGCAAGAGCTTTTCGCATTACTAGATAAAGCAGAAGGGGGCTTGATTGACAAATCTCTAGCCATTTTAAGTGATATGCACGCCAATAAAGAGGCTCAGGTCGAAGAAGTTACGGATGAGCCGGTTGATGTGGCTCTGGTTAATGTATTTACGCGTTATCTTGTTGAGGGTGATGCCAATAAGAAAATCAATGCTATTTTAAATCGTAAGGAGTTATCATCGCAGTTGGTGCTTTTATTGCGTTTCTTTGGCGAGGATCAGGGAAGTGCTCAGACTGGAGCAGACGTGATGTTGGATAAAGTAGAGGCGTTGACAGGTGTTTATACGCCAATTGGTTTATTAGATCATTCAGCGGTGGCTGCTGCTGTAGATGATATTGAAAATTCATTGAAGAAGGAGGAGGTTAAGAGTGAATAAGATGCTACACCGATCATGTTTGCTGTTACTGTTGTATCAATGCAGCGCCATTATGTCTGCGGACCAGTTTGGTCAATTTCAAAAGCGTTTTGATGATTACAATGCCTATATGACTCAGGCAGGAAGTCGGATCAATGTTATGATGCCAATACGATTGCTGTATCAGGGGAATACGACGTATCTTGCAGAAAATGCTGTTGAGATTGGCGACTTGCTGGAAGATTTAATCCGTTTGTCGAGTGGTAAGGTATACTTGAAGGGATCAATCAATGTGGCGAAACCAGATTTGGTCTTTCAAACATCTTCTTTGTACGCCCAAGTGTCTCATTTGTCTGAGTTTTTGTTGGCAACATTAGAAGATGTGAGTTACTCGCCGGTTACAGTGTCTCAGTATGTGAAGAATAATAGTTATGCCATTTGGGATGTTTATCCAAATGATGAAACTTTCGTTAATGTTGAGTTAACTATTGATTAGTATGGACTATGTGAATATGTGTCAGTTTTTTTTGATTTTACTGGTGTATACGTGCGATAATTTAATATACGCCAAACGCAGAGGTTTAGCCGATGTCTGATGCTTTAGAGACAATTGCTTTGAGAAACGATTTTTATCGTGATGGGTACAGGAAGTCATTGGTAATTATACTGACTTTAATTGTGACAAATCTAATCGCTTTTATGTCCGTTCTAAAGCTGTATGATAAAACAGAGCCAGTCGCTTTCTTTGCAACATCACCAGATGGTCGTATCATCCCCGTTCTGCCATTGAGCGAGCCTGGAATGAAAGATGCAGAGCTTGTTGAATGGGCAAAAAATTCAGCCATTCGGGCTTACACATATGACTTTGTTAACTATAAGACATCATTGCAAGATGCTTCTAAGTTTTTTACTGATGTCGGTTGGACAAAATTTCAACAAGCATTGCAAAAAGCCAAGACTTTGAAGACAGTAGTTGATCAGAGACTTGTGATGACGGCTAGAGCAACAGAAGCGCCCCAAATTATTAGTCAACGGGTTTTAAATGGCCGTTATACCTGGAAGGTTGTCATGCCGTTAATTTTAAAGTTAAAGGGCCCTAAGAATGTGGATCTGCCGGTTCGCTTAACCATGATGGTTCAGCGGGTTAGCTTGGTCAACAATCCAGAGGGTGTGGGTATTGTTAACTTTGTGGTATCAGAGGGATAAGAGTGTCGGATGTTATGCAACATAAGTCAGGCCATATAAACCTATTTTTAGGGCAGTTTTCTGCATTGGTGTTGCTGGTGTTGTCTATCGCATGTTATTACTTTATCGGTGAGCGCATGGCAGATAGAGCAGATGTCGTTAGATATGTATCGACATATATCTCTAGGGATACGTTTTATCGTGGAGACACAGGTGAGCCATTGAAAGTTAATGTCCCTGAAACTTCTAAGGTTCAAAAAACAATTCCTTTATCCTTACCTGCAAAATCTATTGAAGACATCACAACATGGGCCTCAATTGTTGGGGCCCAAATGTTTACGGTAGATTTTTTGAATATCAACGACCAGATTGGCTCTTTAAAATACCGTTTTACTGAAAAGGGCTGGGGGGCTTTATTGTCTGCACTAAGAGGCTCAGGCTGGTTAGAGAAAGTTGTCACAGGAAAGATTACCTCAACAGCTGTTGTGAGTGATTCGCCGTTGGTTTTAAAGCATGGTGTGCTAAATGGGGCTTATTCTTGGACGATTCAATTCCCAATACAACTTTTTTATGAGAGTGCTGGCGAGGCTCGTGGTGAATCTAGGGTTTGTACCATGGTCGTTAGGCGAGTAAATTTTGATATGGAACGCGCTGGTATAGCCATCGACAGTTTCAATTCGCAGTAGTTAATGAAGGAGAAGCATATGTTGCGGTCACTAAAAATAGGCTCAGCAAAGTGGTGGTTACTTATGTTGTTGACGTCATCACTGTTCGCAACAACTGCGGAACAGGAAGAAGCGTATAAAGATTTAGAGTCATCATTGGCCCCTTTGTCTGATGATCAAATGCAATCCGTTAAAGAGCTCTATCGTAAGCTGAATAGACAGTCGGTACTGCGCGATGATGTGGCACCAACCCCGACATTTTCATCACTTATGGTTGATTTACAGCCGGGTAGTGCTCCAGCGGCAATTCGCTTGGCGCCTGGCTATGTATCGTCACTATTGTTTGTCGATTCTACAGGAGCGCCTTGGCCGATTAGGGCTTATGATGTTGGTGACCCATCGGCATTTAACATTGTTTGGAATAATAGCGATGCGGATGAGTCTTCTTTATCAAATACATTGTTGATTCAGGCGATGTCTTTATACAAAGATGGTAATCTTGTTGTGATGTTGCAAGGCTTAAACACCCCGGTTATTCTCTCATTAATTCCAGGGCAACAGGAAGTGGATTATCGGGTTGACCTTCAGATTCCAGGTTATGGGCCTTTTGCAAAACCAGAGGCATCAACTTATGCGACGGGCGCAAATCCAGTACTAAATTCTGTTATTAATAATATAGCACCACCGAATAGTAAGCCGCTACGTGTGAAAGGCGGCGCTGCAAAAGCTTGGTTGTTTGGTGACCTTATGTATGTTCGAACGGATTTGCCAGTTGTATCACCAGCCTGGGTTTCTACTATGAAAGGAGCTTCAGGAACTGTATCTGCTTATGAGTTGCCGAAGTCACCAGTGATTTTGGTGATGGATAATGGGCGTTTGCGTAAACTAACTGTGGAAGGATTTTAGTCGTGAGTGATAAACGTAAGGTAAATAATACACAACTGGGTAGTGAACAACGTCGTCCAATGATCATACTGTTTGGGAGTATTGGCGCTGTTGTTGGCGGGTTCTTGCTCTACTATATTTTGAGTGCATTGAATGTTTTTGGAAGTATTGATACTGCATCGGCATCAGTTGGAGGTACGCCAAAAATTGATTCTGCGCCAGGTCTGGGTGACACGTCTACAGAATATAGTCGCCTGATTTCGGAACAAAATCAGCAGTTGGTGGACAAAGCGATGGATGAAGGTGGTAGTGCGCTTCCAACCATTATCAAGCCTCAGTATTCGCTCAATACAGAGAGTTTTGAAAAGCAGTCCAGCAGTAGTGCCTATGATCGAGATGCTGATAAGTGTTCTGCTGACAACCTTGAAAATGCTCGAAAAGCAGGGGTATCGGTGTCGGAGTTAAAGTGTTATGGTTGCTCATTGGATGATTTGCGTGCAGCGGGGTATTCGGCAGCAGAGCTTTTGGCAGCAGGGTTTAGCGCAGAAGAGCTTCGCTCAGCAGGTTTTTCAGCAGAGGATTTAAAAGAAGCGGGCGGTGATCCCTGTGCTCTAAGAGATGCAGGATATACGGCCAGTCAGTTGGTTTCAGCGGGTTACCCGACTGCAAAACTATTGAAATGTGGCTTTACGCCAAGTCAGTTACTGGCTGCGGGTGTGAGCATTAAAGATCTTAAGGCAGCCGGGGCTGATGTTAATGCACTGCTAGCTGATGGTGTAGGCGCTGCCGATTTAATTAAGAATGGCTACTGTGCTGATGGCGTTGTTGCAGCCGTAGAGGATCCAAGCACACTTAGAGGTGAAGGCGTGTCTGCGGGTGATTTGTTTGAAAATGGCGTCAATGGATCAACATTGGTTGAGTTAGGTTACACGCCTAAAGAGATTCTTGAGGTAGGGGTTTCGGTTTCTGAACTGATTTCAATTGGTGTGAGTTCGGATGATCTTCGTCAAGCTGGTGTGTCTAAAAAAGAAGTGACTTTTGCACAGAAGAATCTATCTCAGATTAAAGGTGGTGTTTGTAATGCAAAGTATGTCGCATCGCAATACAATGCTGGCGTACAAGCGAAGGTTTTATTGCCTTTGGGTTGTAGTCCTGTACTGCTGAACGAAGCAGGTTTTCCTGCGCGTGATTTGGTGAGAGAAGGTGTTAGTGCTTCTCGCTTACGTGCTGCAGGGTACACTGCATCTAATCTGGTTGCTGCGGGTGTTCAATTAAATGATTTGATTGCAGCATGCTATGATGCAGCCAGTTTGCTTGAAGCGGGTTTTTCCCCAAAAGATTTGGTTAGGGCTGGGATTTCTGTTGATCAATTGCTTGCTGCAGGCCTGAGTGTTTCAGATTTAGCAGCAGCGGGTGTTTCCTGTGGTGAGTTATTCAAAGGTGGTGCCAGTATTGAATTGTTGCTTAGTAATGGGTGTAGTGCTAAAGAGTTGATGGAAGCCGGTGCTTCTGCCGCGCAATTACTTAATGGTGGCTATTCTGTTGCGGATTTGAAAGCAGCAGGCTTCTCAGCAGAAGATTTGTTGGCAGCAGGCGCGAGCGCTGAAGATATGCTAGCAGCAGGATTTTCGCCAAATGATCTGTTGGCAGCTGGTTATACTGATGGCCAATTACTAAGAGCCGGGGTGAGTCCTGATCGAATGTATGTTTCAAGTGAGGACAAAGGCTTAGGGTGCTCTGTTGATCGTATTAATGAAGCGTTTGCAAATGGTGATTCGGTAGAGGATATGCTTGAAAAAGGGTGTTCTATTGATTCACTGTTGAAAGCGGGCGTCTCTGTACAAGAGCTATTAGATGCGGGTGTCTCTGCAAAAGATTTGTTAAGAGCTGGAGTGAGTGTCTCTGATCTACTGGATGCAGGTGTTTCGGTTAAAGATTTGTTGGCTGCTGGAATCACGGCTAAAGACCTGTTGGCTGCGGGTGTTTCAAGTGATGACTTGCTGGCTGCTGGTGCTGATGTAGCGCAGCTTGTGGCCAGTGGCGTCTCTATCGATGATCTTAAGAAATTGGGTATTCCTTTAAATAGAGAAGCACTGTTCTTGGCGGGTGTGGGGCAAGCTGATGAAGGCGGTGATGATATGTATGATGACATGTTGGGCGAGAACCAAGAAACGGAACTTGATCGATTACAGCGTCAGCAAGAGTCTATGTTGAATCAGCAAGACAGACAAAGAAAGATCATGCAGCTATCCTCTGCGATGAAGTCTCAAGCACAGTCTTTATTTTCCTCATGGGATGCTTCACCTAAGCAGTCTGTGAATGTAGATCCAGTACGTAAGCCTGAATTCACGAGTGAGCAAATATCGCAATTGGTTCAAATCGTATCAGAAAATGATCATGGTCAAACGGCAATGCGTACGGCAAATCAGTCAAATGATAAGATTGTTAAGGCGGGTACACTCATGTATGCGACGCTAGATCATGCTATTAATTCAGAAGATCCTGCACCAATTCTGGCTACAGTGATGAATGGGCCGCTTCAAGGTGCGACCATTATGGGTGAGTTTAAGCAAGAGGAAGAAAAACTGGTCTTGAAGTTCAATAAGGTTAATATTGAAACGGAAGAGATGAGTTTGCCAATTGAATTGTTTGCGGTGGATGTTAATACCGCCAGAAATGTATCGATTGATAGTCACTTTATCTTAAAATACGGTGCACTGTTTGCCAGTTCCTTCTTAGAGGGGCTTAATGAAGTGGCAGGTGCTCTTGGTACCTCTGTATCGACAAATGGTAACACAACCGTTGTTAAGCAAGGTAGTTTAGATAAGTCTAAAGTTGTTGCTGCCGGACTTGGAAAAGTTGGTGAAAATCTTGTTGAAGCAACACAGTCGCTACAGGACAAAAAGCCAACAATTCGTATGAAAGTTGGTTCAACATTTGGTATACTAGTTATGCAAGACTTTACAAAGTTTAGTTAGGAAGGAGATTCACGATGGCAGATGAAAGAGATAACCAGGTAAGTGATCAAGATCAGGAATATAGCTTTCCTGAGAAGACCAGTCAAGATTTTGGTTCAGTCCCACACAGTGGCGGTACTGAAAGTTTGATGTCTCTATTAAAGAACACTCGCATTATGGCTGCGGTTGGGGGATGTATTGTTCTGTACATACTTCTCAGTGTTGTTTTTGGGGGGGATGATGAAGATGTTGCTGATGAGGCTTTTGATTCAACGCCTGTAGAAACAATGACTATGGATGAACCTGTTATAGACTTACAGCCAGTTGTTGATGAGACGCCTATGTCAATTTTTGCAGAAATTGATGATAGTAATACAAAGGAAGAAGAAAAGAACAAAGAGATTGAAGAAATTCGTTCTCGGGTTGCTTCTTTAACGCGTCAAAATCAAAAGTTAAATGTTAAGCTGAAAGCACTGGATGAAAAGCTGGATGGTATTGTTGCAGTTGTCGAGGCCTCTGCGAAAGAGTTGAGCGAGATCTCTGCGAAACGTGCAGAAGCTGCTGAAGAAAAAGAGCAGAAGGTTGTTGAGCAAAACTACCGTATCCGCGCAGTGATTTCAGGTCGTGCTTGGGTTGAAGATGGATCAGGTAATAACATGACTGTGAAGGTGGGTGATAACATTCCAACTTACGGTAGGGTTACAAAAATCAAACCAGTAGAGGGTATTGTTGAAACCGCATCTGGTAGAGTGATTTCATTCTCCTTTACTTCTGAATAATGATGATGAAACTTCTGCGATATACGCTACCATTTATATTGATCGCGTCATTGCCAAGTGCGCAGACAACATCAGATTACGCAGAGTTGGTTAATAGTCTTTCACAAGCGTCTGAATTTTTGACAGGGTTGTTTTATCTAACGGGTGTTGCTTTTATCTTTACGGGAGTCAATAAGCTAAAGAAGCTGGGACATCGTACGGCTTTTATGAACGTTGATTCTGGTGTCACAGGGCCGCTTATTATGTTGACCCTTGGCGCTACTTTGATCTATTTTCCAACCTTCCTGGAGGTCACCAATACCACATTTTGGGGTTTACCAGATATAGCGGCCGTTGATCAGTTGCAATATAAGGCTGACAAAGGTAGTGATCTTGAAACAGCCTTGAAGCCCATGATTTACATGATTCAGTTCATTGGAATGGTGGCCATTTTGCGTGGTTTTTTGATTTTAACCAAGTCAACAGGGCAGGGCGCCCAGCCTGGGACGGTATCCAAAGGTTTTGTTCATATTATTGGTGGCGTCATGGCAGTAAATATTGTAAATACCGTGAATGTGATTGTCAATACATTTGGAACAGGGGGATCAACGTGAGATTTTGTCAGAAACTGGCATTAGCGGCAAGTCTTGGGCTGATGTTTTTTAGCGCTGCAGCAAAAAGTTGTGCTGACATGAGTACAACAGATAGTCAGACTCTAGGTACTATGCTATGTGGCATTAAGCAGAAAAGCTTTTTGGGGATATTTAAACTTATTTTTGCGATATCTTATGTGTCAGGGTTTGGGCTTTTGATTGCAGCAATTTTCAAATTGAAGCAGGTTAAAGATAATCCGACGCAGATTCCAGTGTCAACGCCAATGGTGCTCTTTTTATGTGCAGGGTTGTTGATGTATTTACCCAATTTGATTGTTCCTGCGGGAGAAACTATTTTTGGTGACAGTGGAAAGACAACAAATATGGATGATCTTGGTGAAGATGGCGCAAACATAGGTACGCCAACGATTTCAAATTTAATGCAGACGGGTAATTAGGGGGGCGTAATATTGTTTAATAAACGATTTGATTCACAAAGTGTGTTGTTATACACAATGATTATTTTGTCACCGTTTGCCTTTGCGGTATCATCGATTAATGATGTTGCTGACAATATTATTGTTAATTTGAAACAGGCTGAAAGGATGATTGCCTATATGGCATATATTGCCGGTCTTGGATTTTTGATTGCATCTTTTTATAAGTTCAAGCAGCATAAAGATAATCCAACTCAGGTACCTGTTGGTAACCCAATCACAATGATTGCTATTGCAACACTATTACTATTCATTGGCTCATTGGTAGCCCCAATAGGAGAAACGATATTTGGAACAAGTGAAAACACAGGGGCCAAATATGCATATGAAACTTAGTTTTAATTAAACAATCGGAGGAGATTTTATGTCTAAAAAATATTTGCTAGTTGCTGCACAAACCAGTTTGCTTTCGTTAGCAACAGTGTTAACGTTAGCAGAAGAAGAAGCAGCTGCAAGTGGCATTGGGAAAATTGCCAAATCTATTGAAGGAAATCTTCAAGCAGTCGGGTCATTAATTGCTCAAGTGGCATTTGTTGCAGGGATGGGGTTCTTTGTATCTGCAGTATTCAAGTTTAAGCAGCATAAAGACAACCCAACACAGGTGCCTATTGGAACACCAATGAGTATGTTGGGTATTTCTGCAGCCCTGATGTTTATGGGTAACTTCATTTCGCCATTGGGTGAAACCTTGTTTGGTGCAGGCGATGGTACTGATGGTGTTGAAGCTGGAAAACAAGGCGTTTCTGATGATGTTTGGGGTAATAGTGATAAAAGGTAGGTAATATTGAATACGTTATCGCTAAAATTAGGTGGATCGGCATGGGGGCTCTATGCAGAGCGTCAAGGTGATCCTAAGTTTCAAACGTTTTCATCGGCTGTTTTTAAGCGAGATGATGATCGTTGTACCTTTTGCTCTTTTCGGGCATCAAAACATATGATGGTGGTGAATCTAGATCACAACTATCAAAATAACAAGATGCAAAATCTCGCGACAGCCTGTCCCTTTTGTCAACAGTGTTTGTTTCTTGAAGCTGCAGGTAAGTTGCAAGCTGGTGGAGGCACAATGATTTATTTGCCTGAAATGTCTCAAGGACAGTTAAATGCTTTGTGTCATGTTCTGTATGCTGCTGTCATTAATGGCTCTCAATTTGCTTTAAAAGCAGATGGTTATATACAGGCATTAAAGCTTCGAGCATCATTGGTTGAAAAAAACTATGGTAAAGGGATGAGTAACCCATCTTTTATGGGTCAGATACTTCTGGACTCCCTTTTGCCTGATGGCGATGAAAAATCAGCAAAAATTTTAGATAATGTTCGTCTTCTACCTTCCATTGAAGGTTTTGAAAATATGATTGTGGAATGGGCCGGGAGTGCAATTTCAGTAAATGAATAGGAGTCAGATATGTCTGTCGTAAAAGGAATTGTTGATGGAATTGAAGCGGTTGTTAGTACCGTCTCTGTAGGGTTGCGGCAAGGATCGTCTTCCTATACTGATATTCAGACTGCTGACGGTGAAACCGATTTGGTGACCAATGATGGTGGTTTGTTATCAATTATTGATATTTCTGGTGTTATTGGCCTGGTAGGAGATGATGAATACCAGCGGATACATGAGCAATTATTCCAGTCATTGAATAGCTCGATGAGAGAGTTGGGGCATACGGTGTCGATCCATTTCTCTTACAATCAAGATCAGGTTGTTGAAACGATTGAGCAAAACTATGTGGGTGCACGAAAAACGGCTAAAAAATTAGATTTGTCATTATCTGATGTCTTTGATGAACGGGTGACATATATGGCAAACTTTTGTTCAGCAGAAGAAGCCTATATCTCTATTGCAACAGTGCCTGACATTTTAACTCGGGAGCAGCGTAAAGCAGCATCTAAGGATAAAGCTGAAGAAAATAAAGGGACTCCTGCATTCAAGTCGACTCAAACGCCAGGGCATGCTATTAATGATTTGAGAGATTTACATGCATCATTTGTAAAGGCTTTGTGTGCAGATATGAAATCTGCGGGTATCTCATGTACACTACTCGACGTTCATACGGCATTAAGGGCCATTCGTCGCTCTATTGATAGTGATTTTACGGCTCAAGATTGGTCGCCTCTATTGCCTGGGGACAAAATGACACCAAAAGTCTCTAATCAGTATTTGTCTGAAAGTCCTGATGCGGATTTAGCGGATTTATTATGGCCTAACCTAGGATTGCAATTATTTCCTCGTGACAGTCAGAACATTGACTTAAAGACATGTAAGATTGGAAATAAAATTTATTCTTCTGTGTATATTGATCTTTTTCCAAAAGACATTCAATCATTTGGCGTTCTTTTGAATAAAACCATTCAGGCATCATTGCCTTGGAAGATATCATTTCAAATGAAAGGTGGGGGGCTGTCTTCATTAAAGTTTAAGCGTGCTATGTCTTCGGTCTTGGCATTTTCTTCATCACAAAACCGTTTGATTCATGATGGCATCAAACTTTTAGAATATCTGGATCTGCAAACAGATGATGCCGCTGTTATGGTTAGAGCAGTAGCATCCACTTGGGCACCAGAGGATGATGAAAGATTGTTGCGTTCTCGACATTCTCAGCTTGCAAAGGCGATCCAGAACTGGGGGTCTGCGGATATTGCTGAGATTTGTGGTGATCCGTTTGAAGGGGCTTTGGCCAGTATGCTAAGTGTCTCCCAAACATCTCCGGCCAATATGTCGGTTGCGTCACTCAAATCGTTCTTGTACATGATGCCACTATTTCGTCCTGCATCACCGTGGAACTATGGTAGCTTGTTGTTACGATCACCTGATGGAAAACCTTGGCCGTATCAGCCGGGTTCACCGTTGCAAACGACATGGATTGATATGATTTATGCGCGTCCAGGTTCTGGTAAATCGGTACTGTCTAATGCCTTAAATTTAGGGCTGTGTATTCAGCCTGGTATTGAGCGCTTACCAAGAATAGCCATCATTGATATTGGTCCATCAAGTGCTGGGTTGGTATCTCTATTGAAAGAAGCATTACCAGATGATAAAAAACATTTGGCCACATACATCCGCTTTAATATGGACAAAGAATACTCGGTAAATCCTTTTGATACACAGTTGGGAAGCCGGTACCCGCTACCATTGGAGCGGTCATTTTTGGTGAACTTTATTTCGTTACTATCAACACCTGTAGGTGCGGCCTCAGCTTATGATGGCGTTGCTGACCTGATTGGTATGGTGGTTGATGAAGCTTATAAACTGTTGGCTGATGATGGTAATCCGAATCTGTATACTCCAGGCGTTGATACAAAAGTTGATGAGCTATTATCTGAAATAAAATTTGTGAGTGATTCGAAAACCACTTGGTGGGAAGTGGTTGATGGTTTGTTTAATGCAGGTTTTAATCGTGAAGCGATATTGGCACAAAGAAATGCGGTACCGTTATTAAGTGATTTAACGTCCATTGCAAGAACACCTGCTGTTGTAGACTTGTATGGTAAAATTACCGTCTCAACAGGGGAGAACTTAATTGATGCTGTGGTGAGAATGTTATCCAGTGCAGTCCGTGAGTATCCGGTATTATCACGATATACCAAGTTTGATATTGGTGAGTCTCGAGTTGTGTCGTTTGACTTGGACGAAGTTGCGAAAAGTGGTGGTGAAGCGGCTGATCGGCAAACAGCGGTTATGTATATGCTGGCAAGGTATATATTGGGTAAAGATTTTTATCTAAATAAAGATGCTGTGGCAAACCTGCCTGAGAGTTATCGTCTGTATCATGAAAAACGTGCCGCTGAAATTAAAGAAGATCAAAAGCGTATTGTTTTTGATGAATTCCACCGTACCTCAAATGCAAAAGCGGTTAGGGACCAAGTTATTGTTGATATGCGTGAAGGTCGTAAATGGCGTGTTCAGGTGTGTGTGATCTCACAAGATTTACAAGATTTTGATGATCAGATTGTTAAATTTGCAACATCAACCTTTATTATGGATGCTGGACCTGAGCAAGCCATTGAAGAAACTTCGAAGTGTTTTGGTTTGAGCAATACTGCAAAGATTGCATTACGTCAGTCTGTTCGTGGTCCTAGGGAAGGGGGGGCAACATTCTTAGGACAATTTGCAACAAAAGAAGGTAACCACTTACAACTGTTAACCTTAACATTAGGGCCAGCAGAGTTGTGGGCCTTTAGTACAACGTCAGAGGATGTGTTGCTCCGTACGGCATTGTACGAGGGACTGGGCCCTGTTGAAGCAAGGCGCGTCTTGTCAAACTTATTCCCACAAGGGAGTGCTGCAAAGTTCTTACAAGCACGATTAAACAAAGAGACCCAAGGTACTGGTGTGATATCTGATGATGACCGAAAGTCTGTTGTGAATAGGCTGATTGAGGATGTGCTAGCGGCTTATGCAGAAAATCCCAATGTTAAGCGAATCGCTGAATAAGCGTATCTGACTTTATCGTTATTGTCTCATTAAGGTTGTTGATCCTAGTGATAGCTTGTGTTAATGTAAGTTAAGATCAATAATTTTTAAGAGATGATGAAAAAACTTTATTCGTGGGTGTTTAAAGGGCTAGAAATATGCTCTGATTTCAAGTTATGGTTGTTAAATAGCAAAGTAGCTGTTTCCTCAGTTTTGAAAGACTTAAGAAACTTACTTGGCGTTGTTTGCCCTTATTTTTTTGCTATAACCCTTCAGGCTATACTCTATGGTTGGGTGCTAAACATGGCAGGGCCTTTGGCTTCATTTGGTGCTATGATCACGTCGTCTCTTTTAGCCAGTTATTGGTACCATAAGATGCGATATAGAACCATGCCTCTAAATCACCCCCAGATATTTAAGATGTTTTCTCATTTCCTGATAGGCAATGGTGCAGCAACGGCATACATGTTAGCGTTTTCAATATGTTTCCGCTATGAAGTTCTTGCTTATGAATCCCTGTTTTTTTGCTACTTTTTGTCACAGTGTGCCGTATTCGAAGGTGCTTTCTTTGAGAGGACACAGACTAGAACGGTAGATAGGGCTAGATTTGAATGGATTCCTCAGACGCTTCCTCAATTTGTTGGTTCTGTGGTTGCTCCTTTTTTCATGGCAGCATTCTTTTTGTCGTTTCCAAATATGATGCTAGGTAGTGTTGCTATATCACTTTTGATTATAGGGATGTACCATATTTATCCAGGATTGTTTGAGAAGGTCTATACACAACCGGCATTTTATTTCCTAACTGCCTGGATTTTAGAGGGGTATAAATTCCTTCTTGAGGTATGTTCATATTTGGCAGTTAGGTTGTGGCTAGGGTCTTTTGTAATGCTTTTCTTGCTAATGGGATTTGGTGTTTTGTGGTGTTATGTATATGCGCCTGAAATATCGTGTGTTCTCGTCATCATGTTGGCTGCATTTTCGTATTATGCTGCTCAATACCCTGAGCACCAATTAGCGACTTTATTTCATAAAGGTATTAGTGAGCTTCATGAATTAGTGAGAAACCTAAGTGATAGGGTTTTCAGAAGTATTCATCCTTTCTTGAATATGGCTCCAAATGCATTGACGCCTGAGGATCAAAATAACTTGGATAGATACCATCTTGCAATAAAGCCTGCTTTTGAAGAGCCTGAAGGTTCAGCCATTCTGCCTTTTTTGAAAGCATTTTCAGCAAAAGAAACTTGGGACAACTTTATATATGCGATTAGTTTTGCGACACAGTCAACAAAAGCATTACACGCACTTTCGACTACTATTATACAGGAAGATATAGCTGAGCGAGGGCGTGTGAAGCGTATTGGTGAGCCTTGGGCTAGAGTTAACTATGCGATCCCTATTGTTCAGGCTTTGTATGGCGAGAATAATTGGGCTCTTCGTCGTATCTTCAATGCTAATGGTCAGTATGAACCTAGAAGCTTCATACGAAAGTATATTTTTGAAGAAGGTATTCAAGTACTTGATCGGAGTTATGAAAGGGACCCGTTTTTTATTTTAACCACAGAACATAGGCTATTGCACAAGGTCGCACCATTAATGGATGCTGCTTGTTTAAAAAGTATGGTTGAGTATATCAAGTGCTCTCAGTCAGTTACAAAAATCGTGATTCCCCTTGAGATATGGGCAACCATTGTTTCCCCATGTTTGGCGTTGATGACCATTCGTGATTTCTGGGATAGTGTCGACTCTCAGCCCTATAATAACTTCGATCCGCTGTCAATAAAGCTTCCTGAGTTGGTGTATGGTGAGTTTCAGCAAGAAGAACATTCTGAAGATCAGCAGAAATATACAGAATTTTTGAGTTTAGATGGTGTCGGTGTATCCTACAGTTATATAGAACAGAGTCTATAAGTGTATTTGAATATTCTTGATGTTTTTTATTGAGGGTTGGCTAAGAAAAATTGTAGACATTGGCTTCATACTGCCTTACATTATACAGATAAGTAGACAATAGGATTGCCATGATTATACAACTACTAAAGTTAGCGTCATCTTTTACGAAGGCAGGGAATGGTTTAATCTTAGATTTTTTTACGGATTTACGTTCTAGTATATTACTTGTATGTAATAAGATCTACAGTGGCATACTTTTGGTTTTGGATCTCTATCTGTCTTATCTGGTTGCGATAACCATTCAGTCTTTCTTATATTTTTGGGTGCTGACACTTGCGGGTCCTCTGGCTTCATTTGCTGTGATGTTTGGTGTCTCACTTGCCGCCAGTTATTGGTATCACAATAACCGCTATAAAACCATGCCACTAAATTACCCCAAAATATTTGAAACGTTTATGCGTTTTAATCTGGGTAAGGGCGCATTAACGTCATATATGCTGGCGTTTTCCATATTCTTTGGTCATACATTTATCAGGATTGAAGATCTTTTTTTCTTGTATTACTTTATAGCTGGTGTAATAAATTATGTTTTGCTTTTTACAGGTCTAGATGGCCACACTAATGATAGCAGTTTCGATAGACCCACTTTTAGTTTTGAGAGTACGGTGCAGAGCTTTTTTTTAGTAGTCTTCTATTTGACTTTTTCAAATATCATGCAGGGTATGGTTTTGTCATCAGTTATTTTAATAGGGTTATATCAGATCTATCCTACAATGTTTGCAAAGGTATACCAGCAACCATCCTTTTAGTTTTTAACTACTTGGATTTTAGATGGATATAAATTTTTACGAGAGGTGGTTTTTCACTCCCTGCTATATCCGGTCGTTCTTGCCCTTTTAACTCTGTTTATTGTATCTACCAGTTTAATTGTTGGTTTTATTCTTGTAAATGAAATGAGATTTTTATTTGGGATAGGGTGTTATTTTCTTGCATTATACATGCTGATCTTTCCTGAACATCTAATAAACATCATGCTTATGTATTATTTAGAGAGTCTGGTTATAGCCCCATTATCTATAGTCTTAAGGCCGTTAATGACTTTTTTTGAGAAGACCCTGATATATTTGAGTATGTCGCCCAATGCATTGATGAAAGAAGATCAACAGAATCTTGAAGCATATTGTTTGGCCATAGAGCCTGCGATTGAAGAAGAAGATGGTTCAGCGATTTTACCATTTAGAAAATTACTTTCTGATCATGACTCTAGATTAAAGATAGTGAGGTATGCTACTATGTCGCCGAAAGCACTCCATGATTTTTCTGTTGCAGTCATGTCTGAGACTAATCACGAGGATATTGTAGGAACTTATTCATATACTGCCATGTTGTTGGGTGATATTTTAGGTAAAGACGATGATACAAATAGGGAACTTGGGCAGTGGGAGACGGGTTATACAAAATTTATTCGTAGCTATATGTATTCTCAAAATATTCAGGTAGCTGTAGGGAATATTTACAACGATCCATTTCTTAATATCAGTACAAGGCGCTTGAAGCTGGATAGGGTCGCACCATTAATGGATGCTGCTTGTTTAAAAAGTATGGTTGAGTATATCAAGTGCTCTCCGTCAGTTACAAAAATCGTGATTCCCCCTGAGATATGGGCAACCATTGTTTTCCCATATTTGGCGTTGATGACCATTCGTGATTTTTGGGGTAGTGTCAATCCTCATTCCTATAATAACTTCGACCCGCTGTCAATAAAGATTCCTGAGTTGGTGTATGGTGAGTTTCAGAAAGAAGAACTTTCTGGAGGTCAGCAGAAATATACAGAATTTTTGAGTTTAGATGGTGTCGATGTATCCTACAGTTATGTTGATTCTGATGTGACGTCTAATCATGTATTCTAGGATAAGACGCCTTTAGCACATGGTGGTTGTAAATATTGATCTACTCAGTCTCTTCATGGATACATAAGGGTAAATAATGTGCAAGATGGCTCATGATTCTCTGGTTCATCCATAAGTGGTGGTTGAGAATACCACCACTTATAAATCCTACGTGGCCGCCTTTTTCATGGATTTCAAGGGTAACGTTGTTAGAGATTGATTCGGGTTTTGGTAGGTAGTTATAATTTACAATGGGATCATCTTTTGCAATCATCACCAGTGTTGGGACTTTGATACTATTTAAATAACCTATACTACTGCAGTCTTGATAATATTCATAAATAGAATCGTAGCCATGCATTGGGGCAGTGAACTGATGGTCAAGGTCTTCTAAGGTTTGTAAATCATGAAGCTTTTTTTGCAATTTTTCGGTGTTGTAGTGGTGTGGGTATTTCTTAATTAGTGAGCTTTTAATATCATCTAGAAAAATCTTTTGATAGACTTTTCCAAGGCCTTTTTGAATATTTTGTGCCGTTGATGCAAGGTCAAATGGTGGTGATATGGCAACC
Organism: Candidatus Synchoanobacter obligatus; assembly: GCF_024259865.1. Taxonomy (GTDB): domain Bacteria; phylum Pseudomonadota; class Gammaproteobacteria; order Comchoanobacterales; family Comchoanobacteraceae; genus Synchoanobacter; species Synchoanobacter obligatus. The sequence goes on from NZ_JAKUDN010000002.1 coordinate 384,295, forward strand.
GCTGTTTGGCATAATCGGTTTTGTTTGAGTTCTCCTAGAAGTTTTAATAATAGGTTGCCGCCTAATGAATACCCAACCATAGCGATGGGCTGCGTTGGGAATCGCTGTTTAATAAGGTGGAGAATAAATCGAATATCTTCAGTATCCCCACTGTGGTATTGCCGAAAGGATCTTTGTTTGTCTTGCCCACATCCTCTAAGGTTAAGTGCTAAAGCTTGCCAATTGGTTTCATGGTGGATTGTGTGCATGAGTGAGTTGATGTAATGAGAGTTTGCTGATCCTTGTAAACCATGTAACAATATGACAATAGGGCCTGAGGACTTATCAGTCCAAACACCGTCAATATAGTCTCCATCAGACAATTCAAATCGTTCCTCTCTAAGGGGGACCGGATAACGTTTCATGAATAAAGTTGGGTAAATGGTTTGAAGGTGGCAATTATTTAGCCACCAAGAAGGTTTAAACGTTGTATTGAATGGGCTATCCATAGCATGTCTCTCTGTCCTTAACTCTTTCTTAGCATGATATTTTCATTTGACAGATTTTTTTTATATTATTTGGAATATTTTTGTACGATGAATTATGATTGGGCTTATGTTATATTGGGTGGGGTGGATATGGAGACGCAGGTGGCGAAGTTTAAGCGGGTAAAGTTATTCCAATTTGGAGAGAACGAAGCGTTCTTTGAAGTTAGGCAGCTTCTCAACAAAATGGCGATTGAGTGCGTTGATCAAGAAGAAGAGGCTGAGTTAATATTGGTTCTTGGTGGTGATGGCACTATGTTGCATCAAGCTAAAATTGCCCATCAGTATCAAATACCTATTTTAGGGATTAATTTAGGACATCTAGGATTTTTAGCAGCATTGGAGCACTCTGACCAAGAGGGGTTGATCGATATCTTAAATGGAGAATACATTGAAGATAGCCGACCCATTTTAAATTGTATGTTAAACAAACAATCATACTTTGCGATTAATGAATTTATGGTCTGTAAAGATAAAGCAACACGCATGGTATCATATGATTTGTATATCGATGATGAGTTTGTTTATCAACAAAGAGGAGATGGAATCATCGTTTCAACCAGTACGGGCTCTAGTGCTTATGCCAGATCTGCAGGAGGGGCTATCATTCACCCTAAAGCTGCGGTGATGAACATTGTACCCATCTGCTCCAGTAAGATGACAACAGGGCCTATGATTATTTCTGAATCGTCTACAGTTGAAATTAGAGTGAAGCCATGGAAAGATGGTAAGGCGATGTTTGCTGTGGATGCGCAGGATATATTAGAGGAAACACAATCCATTAAAATTCATATGGATAAAAATAGGGTTAGATTTTTACATCCTTTACATTATAATTATTACCGGACATTACAAACCAAATTATCCCATGGTGAGCTATAGTGTTAGGTTACATATACTTTCTATCATGCTATGGCACTTTTGTAAGCCATAAGATATGGGCCATGGCACCATAATACCACCATTACCAATAGGCATGAGTAGATCATCATAGCTGCTGTTATTATGACACTGATATTGATAACTGTGCTGCAGTTTGTGTGACTGCACAAAGGGATATGAACATGATAAATAGCATTGGTAACGGGTGAGATGGCTATACAATACCAAGACTCGGTCAACAGCTGTTATGGCACAAAGCCCCAATACGGCAGTTTGACCACCGAGAAGAGTGAGGATGTTTGTGCTGGCATACCCTGCAAGAAAGAGCCCATAAAATGGTAAGGTATTTAATAGAAGGTTTAGCGTTATAACCCCTAGGGTATAATAAAGTGAGCCATCATGATGCCGCGACATTAAATAGCCATTGCAAGATTTGGGAGTATGACCTAAAAACAATTGGATAAAGTCATGTATTGTGAAGGACAAGAGAAGTTGCAGTCCTAATGTTGCAACGCTTGCGGTAAAAAATATTTGGGTGAATTGATGAGATAGTACATAAGCCCCAATAAGTGCGATACACAATAGTAGCGGGATGGTGGTTGACTGTATGATCGCAAAAGATGTTTTTTGTCCTTTTGGTTCAAAAATCAGTGATTGTGTTGCAAGAAAGAACGCTAAAAGTGATGCGTATAACATTGAAAAAGAAGCGGCAACAGTCACTGCAATAATGGCAGCAATCCACCAATATGTATCACTTGAGCACTGAAACTTAAGGCGATAGTGGTTTCCAACTTGCAGCTGTCCTTCATAGTAAGAGAGGTTCTTTTGCTTGTGAGACTTAAGAGAAATAACCAAGTGCTCAGCTTCACCGAGGTGGAATACGGTGCTTGGTGTTTCATGTTCCTCAGGTAATACCGATGCAAATTTGGGGTCCAGACCTCTTATAAAGCTGCTCAAAGAATTCTCTTCGTTTTTCTCAGTAAACTGTTTGTTGCAGTCAGGTGTTATGCGAATCCTACGTTCTGGAAAAAAATTGAGGCGAGCAAGCACATCAATGGGACTTGTAGCATCCTCATTAGGAAGTGGGTAGTTGTAACCTTTAAAAGCCAAATAAGGGAAATAGAGTTCGCAAATACACCAAAACTTGTTTAAATAGGCTTTTGAGTTTATTTCATCATTTTGCATGATAGGGAGATTCGTTATCGATTCAATCACTTCTTGAAAGGTCTTTTTAGAATAGTTTTGGTACAGTTCTGTGATTAAGTCTGACTTTCCATAACGGCGATGGTAGCCGATGGCAAGGACATTACGTGCTGAGGCTTGTAAAGTAAAAAAGCCAATGAAGCAAGCTAGAGGTTGTATGCTTAGAGCAAATAATACCAAACAGACAAGTTTTAATAGTAAGCTATTGGTGAGTAACTCAAGGATAAATTTGACAAGGGTCCAAAGTAAGCTCATGATTTAGGCCTGTGTGTTTGGTAGCTTATAGCTTGCGATAATTCCCAATAGCAGGACAACAAAAATAGGACTGAAGCAGTATTGAAAGTCATGGAGTTGGTATTCTTGTGTGTCTGCTAAGCTTAACAGATAGTTGACCAGTGGTTGAATGGCAAAGCCTCCAGCAATCACCCCAACATTACAAAAGCTAACAGCAGTTGCGAGGGTTTGTTTTGGGCTATAATCAGAGATCAGGCTAAAGGCGACCGGTTGCCCACCGGCAGAGATACCTGCAGTGAACAATAAGCCATTGATGAGATACATATGAGTGATGGATCCTGAAAGCAGTACCCCCAATGCCAGAGCACTGATCACATACATGAAAATAATGGGCAAGGCTTTATTGGTAGTGTGTTCACACCAATAGCCTGCTAAAGGACTGGATACAGCAATACCAATCCACATCCAAAACATTTGTTCAGTGGCGTGGGTCAGAGAAACCCCTTGTAGTTTGCTCAAATAATGGATTCCCCAAGCCTCAGCAAAGCCCCCAGCAATGGACCAACTGGTCATGGCAATCAATGCCACTTGCCAATAACGCTTATTGGAGACAACGGCATAAATAGCTTCATAGATGGGCAAGGATGGTTCTGATGCTTCGGTGTTGGTGTTATTTTCCTTTATAAATAAGAAGAACAAGATCAATAACACGATGGCCAAGTAGGTTGAGGTTAAACTGGCATCACGCCATCCCAATGTTTTCACCAACGTTGATGCAGGACTCGATAGCATGGCACCCGCACAACCAATAAATTGAATCATACCAGCAGCAGTCCCAAACATATGCTTGGGTAACCACTGTTTTACAAGAGACATCGGTGCAACGAATGCGGCACCACAACAGATACCAATGAGAACTCGCGCCAAAATTGGGAGTATAATGCCATTGGCTGCTTGAAACGCAAAGCTACCAATAATACAACCAAGCATCCCAAATAACATGATTCTTCTGGCCCCATAACGGTCAATCATTAATCCTGCAGGAATTTGAACACTGGCATACGATACCAAAAAAGCCACACTAATGAGTCCAACACCATTACTACCAACGGATAAGTCTTGCATCAGCTCTAATGTCATCACTGATGGCAATACTCTAATAAAAAACATATATAAGTAATAGGTAGCAGCCAAACCAACGATGGCAGAGCCTTTAATAATCATTTTATTCATTTGTTATCCTTTGATATTCTAAGCCGCAATAAGGGCAGCGTTGTGTATTATTTGATACATCGAGTGTCACTCTTGGGTGCTCAAACGTTACAGAGTCTCCGATTGGAGGGCAGGTAACCACTTGTTCAGTCACGAGAATGGTCTCATGATGACCAGTCTTTTCTTGTTTGATAGCAGTCATGTATTCACTCAGATACAACGCTCAGTATAGCAGGTAAGAACAGTAAAATCCAGATGGTCCCAAACAGCAGTCCAAAGGCAATGGTAATTGCCATAGGGATTAAAAACTGAGCTTGGAAAGACGTTTCGAACATTAAGGGCAACAGCCCGCCAATGGTGGTTAAGGAGGTGAGTATTACCGCTCTAAAACGGTCTGATGATGTTCGGATTAAGGCATCTTCTAGAGATGCTTTTTGCCGCAGTTTTTGGAAATACAGTGTGAGAATAATGGAGTCATTGACAGTCACCCCCATCAACCCAAAGAAACCAAATAGTGAGAGTAGGGTAATGTCAAAGCCTAGCAACCAGTGTCCAAGGACCCCTCCGGTTAAACTCAGGGGTACAGTGAGCAAAATCGCAAAAGGGACTTTAAACGAGTTAGAGGACCACGTTAGGATTAAGAAGATGGTAAATACCCCAATGATGGCACCATTTTTCAGTTCAGAGATAATCCGCTGTTGGTCTTGTTTGATTTTACCAGAGCCTGTAATGACATTATAACGGCTTTCAACATCGGGAATCACTTGATCATTGAGCATGGCATCAACAGCATAGGTATTGGTGAGATTGCTATCAATTTGTGCGGATACCATGGCAGTTCTACGTCGGTCTTTACGAATTAACTGCTGAGGCTTCTGGCTGGTCTTGATATCCGCAATTTCTCCTAAAGGAATATGACCACCATTAGGTATAACAATCGGTAGGGTGAACAATTGGTCTTTTAGCGCAATACTTGACTCAGGAAGCCTTACCGTTACATCAATTTCCTGGTCATCATAGGATAGTGAAAACTGTTTGCTTTGCATCAAGTAAGAAGAGACTTGTGAGTAGAGTTTCTGGTTATCTAAACCAGTAAACAACATGGTATCATGAAGGGTAAAGTAATGATTGGGGATGAATGTTGAGATATCATCTTTAATATTATACACCCCGGTGAATGATTGCAGCTGGTTCTTAATGGCTTCAATTGCAGACATGAGTTGTGTTTCATCACCAGTTAATTCCACTTGGATGGTTTCACTCGGAGGACCACTTCTTGGCTGATCAATAATCAGTTGGTTGATAATATTGTCTCTAGGAGGGTTCTTATTTAAAGCCTCAATTAAGATTTGGTTTGACGTCTCTCGTTTGTCTTGTTCGGTTAACCAAATCTGAATCCCATGGTCAATAGGGTTGGGGTCATATCGTTCCGATAACCGTTGGTTCATCGCCACATAGTGTTGTTTGATGACACTGTTATCAATATTGTTGATGGTATCTAGGCTATAGGCTTCAAGCTTTTCTAAATAGGCTTGCTTTTCCTCAAAGGTGGCTTTAGAAACGAAATCGACTTCAATAATAACCCGGTCAGAGGTATAGCTTGGAAAGAAGCTAAACTTAATATGTCCGGTTGAGATCATGGCCACAGTTAAAAATACAAAGGAGACAGCTCCTGTAAAAATAATGGCTTTTTGGTGTATGGCCATCTTGATTAAGGGTAGGAAGTAACGGATTTTAAACAGTCTTAGCCGTTTTTGAAAGTCAGTGATCTCTTTACTGGGCACCGGTACCGTAGAGAGATGCTTGGGTAGGATGAAGAAACATTCAATAAGGGATGCAACAATCACTGTGATCACCACCACAGGGATTTCTCTTAAGAATTGCCCAGTGACCCCTGAGATGAATAAGAGTGGAAAGAAGGCAGCAAGAGTGGTTAATGATGAGGTCATAATAGGCCTGACCATATCACTGGCAGCCGCTTTTGCGGCTGAAGCAGACGACATAAAACGACTTAAGGTGGTATGCCTTTCTCCCACCACAATCGCATCATCCACAATGATCCCTAAAGACAGAATCATGGCAAATAATGAAATCATATTGATTTGGAAGCCCAAGGGATAGATCACTGCCAGTGTTCCTAAAATAGAAATGGGAATTCCCATCCCAACCCAAAAAGCTGTTCGCTTACTGAGAAAGTAGGAGAGCAGTACGGCAATAAGTACCAATCCAGCTACCCCGTTTTTCCCCAATAGGAATAGACGATCATAGAAGTAAGACCAGGTTTCATCGTAAACACTAACCTCAAAACCTTCTGGTTGATAAGACGCATACCAATTCTCTAATCGATTGGCAACAGTTAAGAGATCCTGATTCTCTGCTCTAAAGACCCTGAGTTCGCCTACGGCTTGATTCTTTTGAAATAATCTAGGGGTTTTCTCAGAGGCTTGAAAGTATGCATTTTGGAAGATATGACTGGCTTTATAAGCAAACTGATCATTTAAATGTATCGACCAATCCAATTTAGTCACACTATCAAAAGGCGTCCCCACTTCAGAAGAAGAGTATTGCCCAGATTCACCCAAGAACCCAGCAGGGTATTCAATCAGCATTTGTTTAATGGCAGTAGATAGGGTATTTAGGTCTACTTGTTGTGCCATGAGCCATTGAGGATTAACCTCTAATATCAACTCTAAATTGGCATCTCCCGTCGCTGTGACAGAGGTAATCCCAGCGCCTTTTAATTCCGCTCGAATCTTCTGTAATGTCTTTTTTAACTGCTGAATAGAGACATCCCGAACCAAGAGTCTGGCCACTTGTTCTTTGGGCTCTACAATACGGGTTTGCCAATCTTCAACATCATCAGGTAACTTGGTCACATCATAGGCTTGAGAGACCTCTTGCCTGGCCACATTCAGATCTTGATCTTGGAAGAAACTCAAGACCATCGTCGCACTGCCCATATGAGAAATGGCCGTTATGGTATCCAAACCATTAATACCATCCACTTCATTTTCAGCAGGTAAAATCACATCTGTTTCTAACTGTTTTGCAGAAGCACCAGGCCAGATAAACGTGGTATAAATCTGTGGGATGGTCAGATTCGGGATCAATTGGGTTTGGGTGTTGTATGCCCCGGTAATCCCAACAACAGCAACAATGATTAACAGGGTATGCGCAAAGACTTTATTGTCGACACAATAACGTATAAAACGAAAGATGGCCGAGTCATTCATAGCTCACCTTTAACCCAGTCTTGGGTCTTGGTAGTCTAGAAGTCACCACCAGATCACCCTCTTTGATCTCTGGGCTGGTAACCAAGTATTCGGTCATATGATGCTGATACAACCGTCCTAGAATTTGAATATTCACTTTTTGTAATGCACCATCAATCACCAGATAAACATAATCAAAGGCTTCTTCATAAATCGCTGATTCTGGCAACGCAATACTGGGACTTTCAAGCTGAAACTCCAATCCAATACTCACCACCTGACCAATAGGGTAGAGCACAGGCTCTCCCTCATAATGAAACTGAGTATTTAAATGAGCCTGTCCCTCATCCACTTGAGGATCAACATGCACCAACTGTAGCGAACTGTGCTGTTCATTCTGTATCTTGGCCGTGACTTGATCATTCAGTTGTCCATAATAAATAGTGGGTATATACGCTTCAATATAGGTGTTTTTAGGATCAATAATGGCACATAGACTACTACCTTTGGGTAAGAAATCACCCACTTGCTTGTCAAGGTCACTGATCACCCCATCCATGGGTGATCGAATCTCAGCTTTTGAAATATCAATATTATTATCCAAATAAGCCATATTCTTTTGTACCAAATCACTCTTAGCCTGATCGACTTGGTGTACCAATGTTTGTCTTTGTTTCTTACTGTTTTGTAAAGCCTTAGACCGTTGGTTCACTGTATCGGTTCTCTGATTCAGTCCGGTCTTACTCCGAAACTTCTGATCAATATTTTGATACCGTTCCAAATCATCTTCTGCAGTCTTAAGCAGTTCTTGATCATGCTCAATCACCACATCTAAATGTTCTATCTCACTATTTAGCCGTTGGATCTGATGTTGAAACTTCTCAATATCTTGCTCTAAGCTGACCTGTTTTATCTTAAGGTCCGTGGTATCCAATAACGCCAAGAGTTGATGTTGTTCAACCACACTACCATTTTGAATGGGCCTACTGACAATACTCGACGCAATCTCAGTATCAATCCGTCTAGGCCCTAAAGCCTTCACCTTCCCATATACTGTAACCATATTGGGATATGATTGATATGACGCTTGTAAGACATCCACTCTCTCAGCAGGGATCGTTGGAATCTCGGTTTTCGGAGAAAAAGCCGTAATAGACAGTATTCCCCATATCACCAACGTGATGAGAATGATTTTGATTACCGTACGTTTAGTGGATCCATCCATCTGAAACTAACTCCTACTTGATATTTTAATGCATCCTCATAGACATATCAAGTAGGGATCTAAGACTGGCTAAGCAGTGGATCCTGGGGTCTTCCCCCCCCCCATTATCTTGTAAAGTTCTAAAAGAATTGTCGTTTCCTGCTGCTTGGCTTCTATCTTTGCGTTCTGCGTCAACCTTGGCTTGGATACCTGCTGCAAAACTTGGCATTTGTTGAGCAAGTTTAGCTACTTCTTTAGCTGACATTTTTTTCCACAGGCTTTGGCTAGCCTCTGCAGAAGACAAAACATCCTTGCCGCTTGCTGGACGACTCTCATCATTATTGCCCGTAGCATGAACAAGCATGAAATTATTCTCCCTTTTTTTCATATAAACCGCCCGTTTTGTATCTTGATCATTAGAATTTTCTGGTTGATTTGCGCCTGCATCAGGATGGGTTACAACACTGTCAAAGTCTGCAAAAGGATCGCGCTCTGTCTCACCTGCCGTAAGTGTTTCAGTATGAGAAGGGGGTTGCTTATATTTGCCTCCCATAGCCTCTATCTGTTTCTGTAATTCTGTATTATTAACCTCAGTCCCCTTTATTTGCCTAAGTTTTCTGTACTCATCTTGTAGTTTATCCAAGTATTTTATTTTTCCCGTATCCAGTTCTTTCTTGGTGACGGGTTGTGTCCATTTCTTAGAAGCCATACAACCTTCAACCCAGGCAAAAACAGAACATAGCTCTGTAGTAGGAATAGCCTGAAATAAAACTGGCGTTCCTAGCTGAACAGTTAGAAATGGACTGCCTGGTAGATCAAATTGTTCATTGATTCGAGAACCTACGTGCTGCTTTAGGGTTCCCCCAGGCTGTGTCTCCTCTATGTTCTTAGAGTTATGGGCCATTGAATTACCGTAACATTTGAAAATCCTTTGCAGTGCCGTAGATTTCTGGATCATTTTAACCATACCTTCAGCTGTTAACGTATCAGCCGGATTTTTTGGTAGATCTTTGATAGAAGAATCGTCGCAAAATTTTTCAAAAACATTCCCTCTCTCCTTCATGTTAGGATTGTCCTTAACTAACTGATCAATCTTACTTAACTGATCAATCTTACTCCTTCTGCGAAAGATCCATGCAAAAAAAATACGATCTTTCTTTTGTGCTTTGGGAGTTAAACCCAAACATAAATTTTTTGCAACACCTATTAGGTCTTTTCCCTCCGTTATATTAGCTCCGTTGGATACAACATCTTTTACCATTTCGGATTTTGCAGGCACTCTACCAACAGCTGCATCTGTTAACTTTTCGCTAGAATTAGAGCCTTGTAATATAATGCCTATTAGTGCTTGGTTGCTTGATGCTTTATCCACCACGGTTTGTGAAGGTTTTTTTTGCCGTTTTTGTGTTTTTACGGATGCCAGATTGACATCTGCTGCAGCAAGAGTCTTAACGAACGCTACTAGCCCTCCGTCTATGGCCTGTTTTTGGTTTGGAAAAACGTCTTTTAAAAAATCTTTCTCTTCATTCTTAAGTTGTACTGCTGTGCTCGTCACTTGTATCCTACCAAGAGTCATAATTAATTTTTGCTTTTGCTCTGGTAAAGATAGCTTATCTGCTTTTGCAAGTTCTTTTGGTGATATTCCCTGAACAATAGTAGCCTGTAATGCCTGAGCCAGTTTTAACTTGAATAGCTCTTTTTCTTGTTCTGGTGTTATTTTTCCTTTTTTGTTTATTTTAATCAAATCATAGTCAATATCTATGTTCATCATACTCTCCCAATTATTTTGGTTATTCTATTCTAGCCCCTTTTTTTGATTTGACAGACAAAGAATTGATTTTGAGATAAATATGAGAATAATTTTGATTGCCGTACGTTTAGTGGATCCATCCATCTGAAACTTACTCGAACTAAATGTTTTAATGCATCCTCATAGACATATCAAGTAGGGATCTAAGACTGGCTAAGCAGTGGATACTGGGCTATTCCCCCCATCATCTTGTAAAGTTATAGAAGTACTGCCACTTTCTGCCTTTTGGCTTCTATCTTTGCGTTCTGCGTCAACCCTGGCTTGGATACGTGCTTCCACATTTGGTTTTTGGTATGTCCTTCCATTTGCCTTGAATTTAACGAGTATATGTTTGATTTCACTATCTCTGCTCACTCCTAGGAAGTGTCATGTTTGTTGCGCATTGCTGTTTTCTTTCGTTTATGCGCTCGCAGAATAGGGTGGCCGTAACGTGGCTAATCATTCTGCGATTTGAGGGGGTGCTAAAATGTTTACAACCTTTCTTGTCTGCTCAACCCTTTCAAGGTGAGAGGGATCAGCGTCTTATGTTGACCAAGTTTAAGCTCGTATAAGTCGTTTGTGCCATGATGGTTAGTGATAGAAAGTTACCGAAAGTACAAAGAGTTATCCATGTAATCACCTTGTGCTTGTGAGTTGACCTCCAGGTTTCGTTACTTGGGTTTTACTTTCGCTTTTCTCTAGTGCGGTCTGTGTTTTTTTTGACCCTGTAGGACCAACTTTTTTAAATTCTGGGAGAATATTTGGGGGAGATTTGGCTAAGCTTTCAAGTTGCTTAATTATATCCCCCACAGTCACTTCTTCTTTATTCATATTACATATTTGACGGGCACCTTCACGGAGTCGAGAGGCTTCTGTTGGAATAGATCTGTTTACTCGATTCTGTACATCCTCTAGAGCTTTTATAACCTTACTCGCTTGACCTTGATCTTCTGAAAAAGCTTCCTCTATGTTCTCTGAATCGAACGTTTCACTATCGCCGCACAGGCTTTCGACTACTAACACTAACTTGACTATTGTAAGGTATGTTGAACAGTCATCAAAAGTACTCAAGGACTCACCAGATAGCTCCTCTTGTACTGCCGTGAAATCATCATGAGTTTTAAGATTTAGTTCGTCTATCTGTGAGTTAAGTTTGCCTTTTTCGTCTTGAGTGACACGCTTAGAGTTTACGAGATCTTTTAACTTGGCTAATCTTAGCTGTTTTAGGGCAGGGTAGAGTTTCATTTTATTTGTAGGATCAGCATAGTCTGAGATAAGCTTCCTGGCGCTTTCTTTTAGAGAGCCATTATCACCAACGATACTTACCATCTCTTGTAAAATTTCAATGACTCTAGCTCCTTTGGGGCCTTTTTTGTCAACTCCGTCAATCTTATACGTTATTTCTGTATTTTCTCGGGCTTTGTCAACAATAAAATCTACCACTTCTTTGTTATCTATATCTAATTGAGCTAAGGCATTTTTTGCCTCTTCTTCATTCGTCTTAGCATCAAAACTGTCTTTGGGCGTGCTTGGAGTGCTAGCTGCAACGTTCTTTTTATTGGCTTCTAGCCATTTGCTTATGTTGGGATCATCATCCTTGCTGACACAACTTTGCTCAGCTTTACATTTCTCAAGATAATCAAATAAGGTTTGATCATTTACTTGTTCAGGTAAACCTATACTAGGTTTGGTTTCAGCAATACATGCTATCAATTTAATTAACTCTAGTGGATTAATTCTTTGAAAAATATCTCTGCAACCTACATGACAAGTAAGTACTGGTTGGGTGTCTGCACCTTCATTTATTAGAGCAGTATGGACATGATCCATACGCTCATGAGGTTTTTTTTGTAACTCTTCTCGATTTGCGAGTTGAGTTCTAAGTATTTGGTTGAGATAGTTTCGAAGACCTTGATTCTCCTTTACGCAACCCAACATAGCATTAGCATCAAGGTCATTGGCGCCAAAAAGCTCAAAAATATTTTTTGAAGAGGCACTACAAACCATTTTAGCTGTACCAATTAGGACCTTTTGATTGGCGTATTTTGGACTCTCGGCGCTTTTTAATTTATCACGAATGGGTCTAAGATCCTTTACCCCTGCTGACACTCTTCCATTTGAGTGGTCGACATCTAGTTCTGTTCCTAATGTATTTAATGATTGCTTAAAGGCATCTATAATTTTTTGTGATTGTTTTGTCCACTCTTTTGATGCTTGAAGAGGGTTTTTTGATCTAAAAGCGCTTCTTTCAGTTGTACGATTATCAGAAGTATATATGACTTCTTCTGTGTTAGATTTTGTTTTATGAGCTAAGGCCTTATTAACTAAAGGAACTACTTTTGAAATGTCAGACTTCTCGCCAAATCTACTTATGAATTGCTTTTTGTCTCTAAGAGCTTTCAGAACGGCGCCACGATATAGCGATACGGCTATGAGAAGAATAGGGAAAAAAAGTGTCGATAAAAATACCGCTAAAATTACCGCTTTATTAGGACTATGAGTAGAAAGTTTGATCCCGTTATTGATGCCGTTAATTAACATAGGGGGCATTTTTTTATTATAAGCACGTGTAGCATCTTGCATTTCTTGTTTAGTATTACCACCAAGTATATATGCTTGTTCATACTCTTCCAAAAAGTCATAATCGGTCAGTAATTCTTCGGCTCTGCCCGTTGTATAATCGAAGCCATCACTGAGCTCTTGATCAGACAAATCTTTTTTTAAATTCAGAAATGCAGTCATGAATGTTGTATCTATTGCTAGGGAAATATTTTTGGCTTTTGCCAGTTTTATGAGCTCTGTTTCATCTAAATCAGCATTTTGATTATCTCTACCATAATCATCAAATAGCACAGCAGCTGATGCTAATTCTATTGCGGCTTTTTTTATGCATTCATCTCTATTTGGATCATCTTCAGAGGGCAAGTCTATGTGTTTAGCTTTTATATTGGAAATAATGTTCTGTGATAGCTTATAAATATGGTATCGTAGCGTGTACTGGTTGTTGTTAGCATTATTCATATGTATCTCCCAATTGTTTTGGTTATTCTAGCCCCTTTTTTTTTATTTGACAGAAAAAAGTGCGTTTTTTTATACAGTTATCTGGAATATGGGAATAGGGGGATTATTTAGACATCTCCTGTTCAGGAATGGCCTTATCCTTGTCCTTTCTTCCTTTGAGTTGTAACACCATCACTAGCCTGGTCCTTGGTAGGAGGATGCCCCATCCTTGGGGTGGGGGCGCTTGGACGCAGTGATGAGGCAGAATGGGGGGCGTGTGTTGCGGATGTAAAAGTATTTGGGGAGGCATCGTTTCTCTCTAATATTTCCCATCCCTCAGCAATTGGTACGGAATCTAGCAGGCTTGATTCTAATGTCGTTTGTATGCAAGTGATCTCTGTTTTTAATTCAGGATAGGACGTTTGGTATTTTGTGATCAAATGCTTAAAAACCTCAGGATCGACTATTGAATGTAATGATGTAAGGAATTTGCTGATGCGATCTATAGTATTTCTTTTATGCGGATCTATATCTTCGGGCGTTGGCATATTGAATAATGTCGCCAAACCCTTTCTTACCTTTCGTGTTTTTTTCTGCCACCAGGTCTGTGGGGGAGGTGTGGCTACTGTCTCGACTTGCTGTAATACCTGCTGTAATAATGACTGTTCATCAGCAGGATTATCTAGAGCTATTTCCGCTCTTAGACTATCCCATAAAGGCTCTTTAAGCAGCAATCTTATCTTTTTTATATGATCTATCTTTTGCTGAAGAGAAAAGTCCACAACATGTTCTAATACAGAGCAAGGCTCCTCTTCTAGCAGACGCTTGATCATATGATTCATTTTTTGATCATAAGACTTAATACTATGTCGTACTATTTTAACGATACATTGTTTACCAGTTTCGGTAAGATCTGGCGCAGCCAATAGGTCTTCTAAGGCAGGCTGTGCTTGAAAGGTTTTTTTGAATAGGCTGACGAGTTTTGTACTACCGACGCCTATCCCGTTTGTCGATATATCCGTTGTTAGCATATTGTGATTTGCAAGATAGATAGCGAGATGTTGTAGGCTACTAGAGCGAGGCTTGAAGTGGCCAGACAGGTCACTTATATACTTTATTTTGCCATTTGTTACCTTTATGGACCCTGCATACATGACAGGTCTTCCAGAACTAATCATTGAATGAAAAGCAATAAGGCCCCGACTATTTTCTCTGCCATAGAGGTGGTCAAAGCAATACATTTTTTGGTCTGTCGTAATGATGAGTCCGGCTTCTTTACTTGCACCCTTAAATACTCTGCTTTCAGTATCCATATCTTTAAAAGCATTGGTGACAGGATCCCATGACTGTAGCTGACCTTCTGGACTGAAATATACCCGTCCGCTTTCTATAAGGTCCTTATTGTTTTCAAGTTCATACCATTTTATCTCATCGACTTCACGGCCATGCTCGGTAATTGGTAGTGCCTTAGTTGCTGCAGTTAGGGCTGTGATACCAGGGAAGCCATCAAATAACATGGATTCCTCTTTGGTTAGATGCAGAGCCACAACAGTATCACCATCAAGTAATGAGTCTGCTATAAGTTTTGTCATGCCAGACCGGTACCCACTTGAAGCGGGATCTAGCATATATTTGTTAAAATCGGCGATAGTTTCACGAGCCTGATCTTTATTTGATGCATGTCTAATCAGGGTTGGCGAAATAGCTGACAGGAAACCAATTCTTGTCTCATATGATATGTCACTACTTTCTAATATGGCTCTATAATTGTGGGCTGTATCTTTAGATAGTTGGTATTGTTTAACAACCCGTGAATCTTTTACATCGGAGCCCAAACGCCTGAAAGCATGACGATGAGGAAATAATACCTCCTGTAATGACATATCAGATGTAGGAGGTCCTAAGGGATTTAAATCAAGGCTCATTCTAAATCCAATGTCATATGTGCTATTTGGGAGCCCAAGCTCACGCTTTTTTTGTAGTATTTGACCTAATCGGACTTCCTGAGCGGAAGATAATGCTGTTTTCCCCATTTTATAGTGAATCGACTCGTCTTCTATTCTATTGTTAAACATTTTTTTTAACCTACTCTTTAATGCAACGGGATCGATGCTGCTTCTAGCCACTTCAGGACTGCTTGCAAGAATATATTGAAATCTCGGTTGTTCCATAATTGCATCAAAAATGAAGTTAACAATAGTGTCTTTATCCATATCCCCAGATGAGAGCCAAGTATTAAAACAATCATCTAAGCTTGTAATAAGCAATTCTTGTATCTGTGTTCTTTCATCATACACTCTATAAAGCGCCAGCGTCTTTCTGGTCTCATCTTCAGACTGACAACCAAAAGCCGTTTGTAAGAAGGCAAGATCTTCATCACTAATATCTGCTACTTTTGCGTCATCGTAGAGTTTGTGTAGGCTTTGGTGTATCGCATCGATACTGCTGTCATTAATATCAGCAGGAATTCTTCTAAGGATGTCTTTTATTTTTTTATTAATGTTCATGACTTTTCTCGTATCGTGCCTTTGTAGTTGTTATAGCCACGTTTCTTTTTTTGGCAGCAAAATGTATGTTTTTTATATATTTATATGTAAATGCAGCAACACCAGGATACTCGTCCCATCTGGTTAAGATGGGAGGCAGTTAATGATAAAAGCGATGAGTCAACAATTATATGCTAAACAGGGTAGGGGGAATCTCCTGTTGGGGGCGTCATAGGAATGTTTTACTTACTCGTGAGTTGCTTAGCCCTGAAGGTTCAGGATTGTTGCTAGGTCCCTGCTGGCCATTAGCTCTATTATTACGCTCAGTAGCAGCCCATTTCTTGGCGCGTTCTTCCAGAGAACCCTTATGAGTGCTGGAATTTGTTGTTGTAAGATCCTGAGCCATCGGTATGTAATATGCGTTATTACCCTGTTCAGCAATAACGCTGTCGTTCCCCTGCGGAGCAATAATAATCTCCATAGGTACGGTATATACAGTATTATTTCGGTGATAGTGTTTTAGCAGCTTTTTTAGGATTGACAGAAAAAAGTGGGTATTTTATATATTTAGCCAGGTAGAGAGGAAGACCAGGATGGTTAAGAGGCTAATGAGTACTAGTGATGGTTTGCCTCCGGGGAATTGGTAAGGGCTTTGGAGTTTTAGGGTATAGCGGGCTCTATAGACTAAGTATATGGGGAGAACACCATATAATAGTAGGATAATAATACCAGCATAGTGTAGGAAGGTGGTGAAGTCAGAGGGGAAGAGTAATACCATGAATAATGGGGGTAGAAAGGCCAGTGTAATGGCAAAAAGGTTGTGGTATTGGTATTGAGTGAGTTCTAAGCCATCTTCAATAAAGTCTTTTAAGCTGATCATGACACCCCAGAAAGAGGTTGCAATGGCAAAGAAGGAGAATAAGGCAACGAGTTCTGAGAAGTGGTTGACTTGGTAGTGGTAGTTGAGATACTCAATGAGTAAAGACAGTCCTTCTTCTTGGCTTTGGAGGATGGATAGTAAACTGTACTCTCCAGCATAGGGAAGTAAGCCTAAAATGATGATTTCCCAGGTGAGATAGAAGAATAGAGGGATACCGCAACCAATGAGGATGGCTTTTTTTAATTGTTGGAGGTTGTTGTCTAAGTAGTGACGCATAGACGGTAGGATAATATGGGAAGTAAAGGAGGTGACAACCACAGGGATGGCCGATAGGGCAAGCCAAGGTTGGCCGCCTGAGAAGTTACTGGCTTTGATGTGGGGTACGGAGGATGTGATGAGGAAGAGGAAGGCCATGACCAAACCAATGATCAATAGTCGGTTTAAGCGGTCTAACCATTCCATCTTGAAAAAAGCAATGCCTCCAAAGAATAGAGAGAATAGTAAAGAGGCGAGTAAGGGTTGGCCTTGTAATTGTGGGATACTACTGGCTAAGATTGAGCCACTACCAATCATGTATGCTGCAGCAGCTACATACAGTAGGCTTAAGAAGGCGAGCCATGCAAAGGATTCTGATAAGGGGCCTGAGAGTTTGCGGCATAAACCGATTAAGTTGGTGGTTGGGTTTGGGCAGTAGTACATGGCCTCTAGGAATAAAAAGAGGGTGATGAGCATGTAGGTGAAGATAGCAAATAACAGTGTGATAGAGGCAATCAGTCCACTGGCACCAGTGGCAATAGGGATACTGAGCATCCCGGCACCAATAGCAGTTCCTGCAATTAAAAGAACAGCGCCGAGTGTTTTGGATTCAGTTTTCGTCATATAAAACCTGTTTGTTATTCAAGGTATCAGTTGTCTGATACCTTAACATTAATCAGGCATACGGTCAAGAAACGGGCTATTTTAGTGCCGCTTTCAAATATGGTGCGGTATGGGATTTCTTGGACTTGGCAACGGTTTCAGGGGTGCCTTCTGCCACGATGGTACCACCACGGTGGCCGCCTTCAGGACCGATGTCAATGATCCAGTCTGCAACCTTTATCACATCGATATTGTGCTCAATGACAATGACGGTATTGCCTTGGTTTCTTAAAGCTTCTAAGACATGGACAAGTTTTTTAATGTCATGGAAGTGTAAACCTGTGGTTGGTTCATCCAGAATGAATAAGGTTTGACCAGTAGAGCGTTTGGATAGTTCTCGGGCAAGTTTGATTCTCTGAGCTTCACCACCAGATAGTGTGGTGGCACTTTGGCCCAGTTTGATATACCCCAAGCCTACGTCTTGTAAGGTTTTGAGCTTCTTATAGATTCTTGGGATGGGTTTGAAGAAGGTGGTGGCTTCATCAACCGTTAAGTCGAGTACCTGAGCGATGTTCTTTTCTTTGTAGTACACAGAAAGGGTTTCGCGGTTAAAGCGACTGCCTTCACATAGGTCACATTGAACATAGACATCGGATAAGAAATGCATCTCTACTTTGATTAAACCATCACCACTACAGGCTTCACAACGGCCGCCTTTTACATTAAAGCTAAAGCGTCCAGGTTGATAGCCTCGAGAGCGGGCTTCTTCGGTTTGTGAGAATAGATCTCGGATTAAGGTAAAGATACCAGTATAAGTCGCAGGGTTAGAACGGGGGGTTCTACCAATGGGTGATTGATCAATATCAATGACTTTATCCAAGTGTTCAAAACCTTTGATGGTGTCACAAGGACCTTGGTGGTGGTGGGTGCGGTTAAAGTGATTGTACGCAGCAGGGTATAGGGTATCATTGATTAAACTGGATTTACCCGAACCGGAGACACCAGAGACACAGGTGATTAATCCTAGAGGGATTTTTGCGTGAACGGCTTTAAGGTTGTTGCAGGTAGCACCAATGATCTCTACCCATTGATCTTTTGGTGTGATGCGTTTTGAGGGAACAGGGATGGTGGCTTTACCAGTGAGGTAGTCTCCTGTTAACGAGTTGGGGTGATTGATTAGTTCATCAATATGGCCCTGAGCGGTAACCTGTCCACCGTGGATACCGGCACCTGGTCCAATATCAATGAGTAGATCAGCCTGTCGCATGATCTCTTCATCATGTTCAACAACAATCACACTATTACCCAAATCTCTTAAGTGGATTAAAGTATCGATTAAGCGTTGATTATCACGCATATGTAGGCCAATGGAGGGTTCATCTAAGACATACATCACTCCCACCAAACCAGAACCAATCTGACTGGCCAAACGTATACGTTGTGCTTCACCACCAGAGAGGGTTTCAGCAGCACGGTTAAGCGATAAATAGTCTAGACCAACACTTAATAAGAATTGGCTACGGTTGCTGATTTCAGTGATGATCTTCTCAGCAATGTTCTGTTCCATCTCAGTGAGATTTAATGATTTAATCCATTGGTTAAGATCTTCAATGGATTGTTGGATCACTGTGGGTAGGGGGGTGTCACTGACCGTGACATATCTAGCAGCATCTGAGAGTCTTGAGCCATGACAGCTTTGGCATTGATCATACGCAATCAGCTTTGCTAAGGATTCTTTGACACTTTCAGAATCCGTTTCTTCATAACGTTTTTCTAAGACCGGTATGACCCCATCAAAACGACGAATTCTACTGACCATCTTACCATATATGTTGGGGTAGTTTAGAGGGATTCTTTTGGTGCCTGTACCATAGAGAATGATTTTTTGATGTTCTTTATCAAGAGATTTCCAAGGGGCATGGATGTCAATATCATAATACTCACAAACTGAGAGGAGGATGGCATAATAATGTTTATGTTGTTTGTCCCAATGCCAAATGGCCCCATCACCAATGGATAAAATGGGGTTGATGATGATGGCCTCTTCAGAGATATAGCGTCTCATGCCTAAGCCATCACAATGACTACAAGCACCAGTAGGGCTATTGAATGAGAACATCTTGGGTTCTAATTGGCTAATACTCCAGCCACAGGTATGACAAGCATGTTGGGTTGAATAGAGGGTTTCATCATCTTCGGTGGTGATGATGATGCGGCCTTTACTCACATTGGAAGCCATTTCAATCGATTCAGACAGTCTTTGGGTATTGTCTGGGTTGACTTTTAAACGATCCATGACAATATCAATACTATTTTTCTTACTGGGGTCAATATTGGCTTGATCAATCGGCATCACTTCGCCATTCAATCGGATGCGGATATAACCTTGGTTAAGATAGTCGGTGAGTAAGGTCTCATGGGCGCCTTTTTGGTCTTCAACCACTGGTGCGAGAACATGGATCTTCTCATCAGTGTTTTGACTGAGTAAGGTGTCAACAATTTGACTCACACTCATGGCTTTTAAGGGGCTTTTATGAGTAGGGCAGTGGGGTATGCCAATACGCGCAAATAATAGTCTGACATAGTCATAGATTTCAGTAATGGTACCAACGGTTGATCTGGGGTTATGAGAACCAGCCTTTTGTTCAATAGATATTGCTGGTGAGAGCCCTTCAATGGACTCAACGTCGGGCTTGTCCATAACGGATAGAAACTGCCTGGCATAGGTGGATAATGAGCCAACATATCGTCTTTGACCTTCA
This sequence comes from Candidatus Synchoanobacter obligatus, assembly GCF_024259865.1. GTDB lineage: Bacteria > Pseudomonadota > Gammaproteobacteria > Comchoanobacterales > Comchoanobacteraceae > Synchoanobacter > Synchoanobacter obligatus. The sequence goes on from NZ_JAKUDN010000002.1 coordinate 404,541, forward strand.
GCGTAAATGGTCTTTAAGGCAAGGGATGACTTACCGGATCCAGAGGGGCCTGTGATGACCACCAATTGGTTTCTGGGGAAGGATAGGTGCGGGATATTTAAGTTGTGGGTTTTGGCTCCACGGATAATAATATTTGACTCTGTCATGGATACTGCTGCTATAAATGCAATATTAAACCATATTTTACAACGCTATGCCAGGTTTAGGTGGTTATAATCCCAAATAGACATCCGGGTTATCAGCTTCTTTGTCTTTAGGTTCAGCTGGTGTTGGTATGGATGAGAGGTCATCCGCAGGACGTGCATCAAGAGTGGTATTGGGCTCTTCGATCCTAATATCCTTTTCGCCTGACCAAAGGACTTTGATCTTTTCTATAAGGTTCATAACAATGCTCAGTATCAACTGTTTTATTATAGTGCAATATTTTGGTTTGCCAGATTGGATTATTTTTTCCGCAGGGGGATGTGTTCTAGTAAGGTTTTAAGATGCTCTTTGTATATAGAGTCTGGTAAGTGCTCTAGTGCGGCTAAACCTTTTGTCGTATGTAGCTTTAAAAAGGGCTGGCAATGTTTGAGGGCATTGGTTCGTTCCATAATAGGGAGTATGTCTTGCCAAGGGATCTTGCCTCCAATAATGGTTTTAATGGTATCTTGATCTGCTTCAGAGGCATGTTGATAAGCAAGAATGGTGGGTAAAGTCATCTTGCCTTCGGATAAGTCTGTACCATGGGCTTTGTTGAGTTGTTTGTTTTGGGTGTCTATATCTAGGATGTCATCGGTTATTTGATAGAGCATGCCAAAGTGATGGGCATAGTCGTATAGGTGTTTGCCATGAGGGTTGTTGGGGCATAGCTTGGCAATACACTGGGCACTGGTCGAAAACAGGAGGGAAGTCTTGGCACGAATGATTTGTTGGTATTCTTCGATTGAGGTATCTATTTGCCGTTGTAGTCCCAATTGTAATATTTCACCCTCTACAATTTCTTGTGTTGCTTGAGCAAGAATATGGGTGATGGCGGTTGAATTGAGATTGGCAATGAGCTTGAAGGCTGAAGCGTATATAAAGTCCCCCATTAAAATAGATTGGGTGCCACCGTAGACAGAGTGAGTGGTGAGTTTGTTTCGGCGGGTTTTGGCATGGTCAATCACATCATCATGAAGCAAGGTGGCAGAATGAATGAGCTCGATGATAGCAGCCAGTTCAGTGACTTTTGTGCTGTGGTAGTCTAGTGCACGAGCAAATAAGATCACCATGGTTGGGCGAATAAGCTTCCGGCCAGGTTGATTTAGAGCATATTGGCCGATGGTTTGGATCAGATCAATAGAGGATTGGGTAGCGTCGCCAATCATTGTGTGAACATCTTGTAAGTCTTGGGTGATGCATTCATGAATCCCAGTGAGCATGCCGTTTCCATTCGTCAATTATGTGTTTGGTATACCGTATTTGCCAGTGGATGGCAAGTTAGAATTCGACGGGCATGGGCTGATTGCTGTTTAAAGCCAGGAGTTTCATAAAGCGAAGCGCATGATATGTGAAGTGACGATTGAGCTTGCAGTAATAATTTTTTAGGTATAATGTTATAGAGATTAAAAAATATAGAGTATAACATGGCAGCTGGAATAAAAGTTAAATGTAGCATAATGCAGTATCAAGCGATTAAGTGCTTTTTTGGCATAATAAGTTGATTTTTGATCCCTTTTGTGGTATTGTATCCTTTATATATAATTAAAGATGAAGAAAAGAAAAATTACCATAATAATTCCTAAAAAAAAAATATAATCAACATTATGAATATTAATGAAAAAACAAATGAAATCATTAGAAGAGTTCCTGCTGACATTAGTGACAGTAGTATCGATGCGATACACCAAAGCCTACACAAGCTCTATGATGACGCAAAACTGGTAGATATTAGTGATGAAGATCTTGCCTTCTTACAAACGGCTTTTGGTTGTCAGTCTGAAGATGAAACCAAAAAGACGCTTGCGCTTTATCGAGTGTATGAAGAAAGAACACAGATACAAGAAGATCTTATTACAAGCTTAGATGATTGTTATAATACTTGGCTCTCATCTGGGGATATGGATAAAGACACTATTGTTAACTTCATTTTTGATGCAATTATGGAACAACCGAGATTTCAATATATTCTTGCAAGCAGTCCTGAAGTGGCTAGAAACAGCATCGATCCCGTTGCGTTAAAGAGTAGGTTAAATAAACTGTTTAACAATAGAATAGAAGACGAATCGATTCACTTTAAGATGAAGAGCGCAGTATTAACATCTGCTGAAAAGACCCGATTAGATCAAATTATGCAAAGAAAGCGTGAGCTTGGGTTCCCAAATAGTACATATGACATCGGATTTAGAATGAGCCTTGATTTAAATCCTTTAAGACCTCCTACCCCTGATATGTCATTACAGGAGGTATTATTCCCCCATCGTCATGCTTTCAGGCGTTTGGGCTCCGATGTAAAAGATTCACGGGTTGTCAAACAATACAAACTATCTGGATCTACGGCCTTCAATTATACAGCCATATTAGAAAGTAGTGACATATCATATGAGACGATAATTGGTTTCCTGTCAGCTATTTCGCCAACCCTGATTAGACATGCATCAAATAAAGATCAGGCCCGTGAAACTATCGCCGCTTTTAATAAATATATGCGAGATCCAGCTTCAGGGTATCCAATTCGCATGACAGAACTCTTAGTAGGCTCATTGCTTAATGGTGTTACTGTAGTGACGCTGCATCTAACCAAAAAGGAATCCATGTTATTGAATGGCTTACCTGGTATCACAGCCCTAACGACAGCGGCTAAAGCGCTACCAATTACCGAGCATGGCCGTGAAGTCGATGAGAAAAAATGGCTTGAACTTGAAAATAACAAGGCTCTTATAGAAAGCGGACGGGTATATTTCAGTCCAGAAGGTCAGCTACAGTCATGGGATAGTTCAACCAATGCTTTTAAAGACATGGATACTGAAAAAAGTAAATTTAAGCATAAGAGTAAAGAAGCCGGACTCATCATTACTACAGACCAAGAAATGTATTGCTTTGACCACCTCTATGGCGGAAAAAATAGTCGGGGACTGATAGCTTATCACTCCATGATAAGTTCTGGAAGACCTGTCATGTATGCAGGATCCATAAAGGTAACAAATGGCAAAATAAAGTATATAAGTGACCTGTCTGGCCACTTCAAGCCTCGCTCTAGTAGCCTAATACATCTTGCTGTCTATCTTGCAAATCACAATGTGCTAACAACGGATATATTGACAAAAAGCCGGCAGGGCTTTGATAACAAAAAACTCGTCAGCCTATTCAAAAATCCCTCTCAAGCACATCTTGCCTTAGGAGATCTATTGGCTGCGCCAGATCTTACCGATACAGGTAAACAATGTATCGCTAAAATAGTGCGAAATAGCATTAAATTTTATGATAAAAACATGAATCGTAGGATTAGGCGTCTGCTTCAAGAGCCCTTATGGTCTAATTTAAGAATGGAATTCGCTCTAAATATCAGTAAAAAAGATTTCATATGGAGTGTTGCAATACGTTATTGGGCAATGATAGTGTCTTTTGGTTTTGGGGCAACAGCAGCAATTTTTTTGTTGCCACCAGCATTTTTGTTTAACGTGTTTTTCCAAATGGCAACGAGCATTCTAGCTCTTGTAGGAATTGTTAGCTATGTAAAGCGAGCATATGAGACACAAGGTTTCCATGAATTTGTCGTAGGATTTTTAATTGGGTTAGATGCTGCGCTATGGATTGTTGTTGGTGAAGTATTTGCGCTAGGTGCTGTTTTCTTTGCGGGAATAACGATGGTTGCTGTTGTATTGGCATTGGCTACATATGTGGCATTTGACTCATTAAGTCCAAACAGTGCCAATCCTGTAGCTGCATCAGATATTAAGCCACCTGCCAAGCCAGCTGCTGGGCCATCTAATGGTAATAGGGCTGCAACAGTGACTATTTCTCTAGCTAATGGTTGGTAACGCAGGCAGTTCTAAGTTAGAAAAAGGGAGACCTTGTATCTCATTTTTTTTATGTCTCTATAATGAGATGTCTATTTAGTCATGAAATCAGTACTAATGTGATCATTATTGGGTATATTTTTTTTAATTTGCTTGCAAGGTTGGGATAATTGCTATATGATTGTGGGGTGAATATTGGAGAAGAACCATGTTAGCCGTAATTATGACGGGCGGAAAACAATATAAAGTTAAGCCAGACCAGGTAATTGAAATTGATCGATTGAAAGTAGCCGAAGGTGACTCAATTGAGTTTGATCATGTGTTGTTGGTGCAAGATGGCGATAAGACGCTTGTGGGTGAAGCTGTTGCTAAAGCAAGAGTGAAAGCCACTGTTGTAATGCATACTCGTGGTGCAAAAATCAATGTGATTAAGTTTAAAAGACGTAAGCGCTATATGCGTAATCTAGGGCACAAGCAGCAGTACACTAAGGTGAAGATTGTTGAAGTGCTGGCTCAGCCTGCAAAGAAGAAGGCGGCGAGTAAACCAAAAGCGAAGAGCGGGGAGTAAAGCATGGCTACTAAAAAAGCTGGTGGTAGTACCAAAAACGGTCGTGATTCGATAGGAAAGCGACTGGGATTAAAAAGAAATCATGGGCAGCAGGTTATTGCTGGAAATATTTTGGTTCGTCAGCGTGGGAAGAAGTTCCTAGCCGGTGATAATGTGATGGTTGGCCGTGATGATACGATTTTTGCGGTAGCAGATGGTCGCATGGTGCTTGAGAAGCGTCGTGTGCAAGACCCACAGCTTAAAAATAAGCGTGGTGTGAAAGTCTTTGTTTCTGTCGAGGTCACTGACGAAGTTAAAGCAAGCTAATGTCTTTTATCGACCAAGCTACCATTCTTTGTTCTGCAGGGTCAGGTGGTAATGGTTGTGTTTCTTTCAGGCGGGAAAAGTGTATCCCGCTTGGAGGGCCCAATGGAGGGGATGGTGGAAAAGGTGGATCCATCATATTGAAAGTCACCCATCAAACCAATTCTTTGGCATCTGTTCAACGTCTTCATCATGTAAGAGCGAAAGGTGGACAGAATGGCTTAGGATCTCAGAAGAATGGTCGAGCTGGTGAAGATACCATTATAGAAGTCCCTCAAGGGACCTGTGTGTTTGATGCTGATGCGCCTGATGCGCCAATTATTATCGATTTGTGTCAAATGGATCAGACCTATACCATTGCTCGAGGTGGTGAAGGTGGTCTGGGAAATATTCGTTTTAAGAGTTCAACCAATAGAGCGCCTAGAAAAGCGACTAAGGGTGATACTGGTGAAGAGTTGCGTATTCGATTAGAGTTAAGGGTTTTGGCTGATGTGGGTTTGTTGGGACTGCCCAATGCCGGTAAATCATCGTTATTGCGCAAAGTCTCAGGTGCCACACCAAAAGTGGCTAATTATGCGTTTACGACGACTAAGCCACATGTGGGTGTTGTTCATTATCATGGGTATAAATCTTTCGTGATGGCAGATATTCCAGGATTGATTAAAGGTGCTGCAGATGGTCATGGTATGGGAGATCGGTTTTTGAAGCATTTGATGCGCTGTCGGGTATTGCTACATGTGGTGGATGCCACACTTCCCATTGATGAGCAGATTATAGTCATTGAGGAAGAGATTCGTTCTTATGGTCATGGTTTGCTTGAGAAGCCAAGATGTTTTGCATTGAATAAAGTGGATGCTGTAGAGGATACAGAAGCTTTATTGGCATTATTCCCCGAGGCAAAGGTGTTTCCTATTTCAGCATTGAGCGGTCAAGGTGTTGAGGCTTTGATTGATTATTTGGGTGAAGTCTGCGCTTAATGCGCCTCTCAGATTTAACGATGATTGTTTTTGTTGCTAAGCTATTTCAAGTACAATAGATAGGCAGAATAAAATGCATAATGAAAAAATAAAATTCGTTGGTAGTCCGTTCAGTTCTGGTGAGTCAGGATCTGAATTTGAAGGCACTCGATCTTTGGATATTGAAGATTGCCATGCACCTAAAAAATTGACAGGACTGTCCCGGGGGTGGTTGAATTGGGTAGTAGCCCATGTTAAAAGGGTAGAGGCGACAGGCGATCTTAAAGCAGCCTATCAGAAGCCCTAGGGGCTTACTATGCAAGATCCTCAGAGGGAGGAAAATTGGTAAAGCGTTTTGTCCTTGAGTCAGGTGCCAAAGGTTTCCAGGTTATTAAGTTAGGTTATATGTTTCAACGGCAGGATTTCCTTCAGTTTTTAGATTGAAAAGGGATCGAGCATGTAAGTGAGTCGGCAGATTCAGCAGCGAGGTCTCAAGAGGCTTCTGAAAGTGATCCAACCTTTGGTAGAGACATAAGTGTCATGCATGTTTTGTGTGGTGGGATCTCTTGTTATTCCCCGTAGGTGAAGTATCTTTTTACTGATTTATATAAAGGTAGGGCTTATGCGCAATTGGCTTATATTTGGGATGCTGTGTATCTAAATGCAATAAAATCAAAAGAAAATAAGTCAGGTGGCTTTGGTGGGCATGCTGTTACGCTAGATGTACTTAAGTGGCTTAAGTGAACAAAGTCGTATAGCGTGTCGTTGGAAAACGGCTGGTGGCTCAAACCCATGGGGTGGTGTTGCATACATAGGTGACGATAGCATGGTACATGCCAAAGAAATCAGACTTATACCAGGAAAGTTCAAAGCGGTGTGTCAAGATATGGCGGGGCGTTTACATAAGTTCTATTGTGAGTCATTACCACATGAAGAGCGTTGTGGTGCTTTTGATGGAGACTATATATCAGTTGTTCTAGGCTGTTTGCTTGATCATCAAAACCAGTTGTCTTTGGCGGATATGGTGTTGCGTTCAATGAAGGAGCCAGAATGTGCCAAACCTCTCAGTCGGTCATTATCAAATGTTGGGTTGTTTTCTTCTATGACAGGAGTTGTGGCGGTAGTAGCTGCCATGTATTGTGCCGCTTGTTCTAGTGGTGATGTGTCATTACAAATGGGACTGTTTTTTAATGACCAGGACAGGAAGTGTGCCATTCGGTGGAAATGAAAAAGGGAGCCAATAGCTCCCTTTTTAGTATCGATTGTATCATTAAGAGGCTGCTTTAACCTTAGCATTTAAACGAGACTTCAATCGGCTGGCACGATTCTTAGGAATAACGTTTTTCTTTGCAAGTATATCGAGGAGAGATTGGATTTTTATGAATAAAGGTCTGATGGTGTCAGTATCTTTGCTCTGGATGGCAGTGAGTAACGATTTGATGTTCGTTCTCATGCTGCTTCTGTCACGTCTATTGCGATCATTTGCTTTTGATGCTTGGATGACGCGTTTTTTAGTCTGTGCTGTTTGTGGCATTATAATGCTCCCTAATGTCTATATTTTTCGGATCATAGCATGAAATTCCATAAATGTGTAGTATTTTTTTTAAAAAATAAAGAATTTACAGGGTTTTTGCAGTTTGCGAGGGTGTGGTTTTGCTGGGTAGAGGGCGAATTATAACATTATGATTATATTACGCTATACGAAAAATTAAAAGTTTTTGGTTGTTGGTGGCAAGAAGTTTTTGTAGAATGCGTTTAGGATGAGAGTAGATTAATCTAACTCTTGTAGAAAAAATCATTATTAGTATAGGAGATAGCTAATGACTAAACAGGTAAAACAATTGCCACAGGATCTAATAGCGGGTGTGGAAGTTCCACTTTCGGTTCGGAGTATATTTCATAAGCATATGAATGAAGGTGCTAGTTCAGACGACGATCAAGGTGCAAATGAAGATGATACAAAGGAGTTAGAATCCGCTCTTGCTGAATCAAGAAAGATTTTAGCAAGTTGTTCTGGCAATATTGCAAAGCTCAAAACGCATCTCAATAATGAAGAGTCTGTTGTTGAGACGTTTGCAATTAAAGTTGCAACATATCCTAAGAGTGCTCATGGCTATCTAGGCACATCATATGGGGCTGGTGGTGTCACTTATGAGGAAGAGTTACAGGAGTATCAAGTTTCTCTTGGCATACTGAAGGCTCAAGTCGAGCAACATGTTTTAAAGTCTCAGATGGTCATGCAGACTTTTATTACTGCTAGTCGGGACTTTTTAGGCAAAGTAAGCCAAGATAATACATATATTGATGTATATCAAGCACGTATGCCTGAGTTCACTTCAGAAGAAGCAGGGCTTAAGGAACCGGATCATTTTTATGCTTTTAACAAAGACATGTCAGTTAAAGATGTTAAAAGTTTGTTGAATGCAAGCGTAAAAACAGCACTTGATGAGATAACATCCTTACCAAGTTCTTACTGTGATTTTTCTTTATTTAAGAAAGAAGAAGCAGAGCGAAAGCCTGCTGACGATGCTACTTCTGCGGCTACAGAACGTAGAAATGTATATGACGCTTCCAAATAGTTAGTCTGGGTACATAGAAAAGGCGCTTAGTGCGCCTTTTTTTTGTCTAAGTTTTAAGGATTGTTTTTATTGTATAATTAAAGATAATTCATAAAAGTCTTGTTGTGTAAAGAGTGTTCTCAGTATAATTGAATGCGAATAGTTAAATTAAAGAAAAGGAGTTATTATGAAATTAGAAAAAATCAGCCATGATTTAAAGTTAGGTGTGTCTCTGGATATTGCTTTTTTGAAAGAATGCCTTGGTAGTCCTGCAGAGTCTAGTACTCAACAGAAATTGTTATCAATGACTCAGCAATGTGCTGATAGCATGCTAAAGCTGAATGCTTTAGAAGTAAGGAATTTTGGTCATTACTCTGCACATGCTTCAAATTCAGGAGGTTTTTTATGGACTGGGAAACCTCAACCAGCTGACGCAGATGAGTATGACAAAGCTCAGGCAGAGGTTGCTGCTCTTAAAGACAAGTATTCTGCTGTGGCTAATATTTTGTTGTCACTGCTAAGATTGGCTAAAGATCTCGGTGTTGACGCAACCATTGAAGTTTTAAGTGCTAAATTCGAAAAAGTTGAATTGCAAAAGGTTGTGCCGTGTTCTCTTAAGCAGGCTACTACAGAGATTTCCAATGAATTAACTGCTGCAGAATTGAATACATTGCTACAGGTAACATCACTTAAGGATGTTTTTGTAGGTCGTATGCCTGGTTATGTCTCTTATTATACTGCAGATGAAGCACATGCATTAACGTTACAAGCAGCGCTACTTGAATCTTCTAAAGACTCCTTAGTTGCTCAAAGAACATTAGCTGCAGAATTAGGATCAGCACTATCCGAATTGAAGGGTTATGAAGAAGACGCAGAGCGGGCATATGATTCAAAAATGAAGGAAAAAGTTGCTGAATTGGAAGAGTCTTTAGAGGCTAAAGGTACTGAGTTAGCTGCTAAAGATGCTGAATTGACAACGTTTAAAGAGGCTGTAGAGGCTAAAGATGCTGAATTGACAACGTCTAAAGAGGCTGTAGAGGCTAAAGATGCTGAATTGACAACGTCTAAAGAGGCTGCAGAGGCTAAAGTTGCTGAATTGACAACGTCTTTAGAGGCTGTAGAGGCTAAAGTTACTGCATTGGAAAAGTCTTTAGAGGCTAAAGATACTGAGTTAGCGGCTAAAGATGCTGAATTGACAACGTCTAAAGAGGCTGCAAAGGCTAAAGTTGCTGAATTGACAACGTCTTTAGAGGCTGTAGAGGGTAAAGTTACTGCATTGGAAAAGTCTTTAGAGGCTAAAGATACTGAGTTAGCGGCTAAAGATGCTGAGCAGAGGGCTGAAATAGAGAAGCTTCAGGCTCAAAAGAAAACTTATTCATCAGCCGCCGGCGGGGCGTCGATGTTTGCTGGGGAACGGTCACAACAGGCGTCGTCGTCATCACCTAAAAAAACTGGTACAGGAGGTGGATCATCTGCTACACCTGGTAACGGACAATAATAGATTCATGATCAATTTATTACTGATGGAGGCACAGAGATGTGCCTTTTTCAGTTGTAGATAATTTATCAAATTTTATGTAAGCTAGATGAGTATATGGATGAATTGTAGATATGGAGAGATAGATGTTTGATGTTCTTCCTAAACATACCAGTTTTTATTATGTTTCTCAGTTTTTGAAGTATTTATGGGATTTTAGAATTAATTGGAAAGATTTTGGGTTAATCTCTCATATCCCAGAGCATCATTATGTTAACCCTCCTGCTAGTATTGTAAGAGACAACATGACTCTTAAAAATTTAGCGATAAATCTCTTTAATGATGATCTTAAAAAAATGCGTGAGGGTATGGCTGCGCATGATAATCCGCAAGAGTGTCATATTATTGATGATGTAGAGTCAGGCTGGTTTGGTTGGCTGTCTCGGGGTATAAATGAGTTTTGCAAACAGCCTAAAAAGCAGCCTGCTAAAAGAGCTAAGCTGTTGTTTAAGCATGATATGAAACCTATATTGTTGGTGTTGGCGCTTAGGGTCTTCATCATGGCATGCTTTATCCAATTCGTTGGTCAGGAGAGTAGCGCAGAAGTGAAAGCAAAGGTAAAAGAAATAGAGGCTTGGGTTACTAAAAATTGTCATCAGCTGCCGAGTTTTATTACGCATCTTCGTCATTTTTCCAACATGGTTTATTCTGGTAAATCAAATATGGGAACAATTAACCTGTATAAGAAATATTTGATATTTAGTGTTCGAACACCATTTGAACTATATCTAAATCTGTTAGAGACGAAACCAATTGCGAGTGATGCGCTTGGTTGTGCACCTAAAGGTGAGTTGCCAGTAGTTGAAGCTCAGGGTGGTGGCGCAGCAGCAGTAGTAGAGGATGCAGAAGCGGTTGTGGTTGTCACTGATGCCTCAGACAATGTAGCGGTACAAGAAAGCAGATAAATTCATAGTTATCTCTCTTTAATGCATATCTATGGCCTGTTTATTATTAATGGGCAAGGTAAAATAGTAAAACCGTTTTTCTATTTGAGGAACGGTTTTATTATTTGAAATAGAGAAACAGGGCTGGCTGTAGAGGAAAGAGGTGCATCCTCTGATTCAACCGTTTCACTGGGTATGTCACGCTAAGTGGTCGTATTGTTTGGGGTTGAGAGTAGGGGGGAAGCATTCTAGTCATAGCCTTGTAGGTTAACAGCCTATAATGGGCAAGGCCTTAGGGTCTTGTTCACTGTTCAAATAAAGCTATTTTGCTTGAGTTTTTATGAGCCTGTGTCATAATTGGTTTGGTATATCATTAGGATGAAGGCTTGAGTGAGCAAAAAATAATCTCTGATGTGGTCAATAAAGCATATCAGTATGGCTTTTCTACAGATGTGGCGCAGAAAACTCTAGCGCCAGGTTTGGATGAATCGGTTGTTCGGTGGATCAGTGAAAAAAAGAAAGAGCCGGAATTCATGCTGGCGTTTCGACTGGCTGCATTTCGATACTGGAAAACACTTAAGATGCCAAATTGGGCAGATTTAAAGATTGAGCCAATTGATTTTCAGGCGATCTCTTATTACTCTGAGCCAGATAATAAACCAAAATACCAAAGTCTTGATGAAGTGGATCCAGAGATTTTAAAAACCTACGAACGTTTGGGTATTCCGTTGCATGAGCAAAAGCAGTTGTCTGGTGTTGCAGTGGATGCGGTTTTTGATAGTGTCTCAGTGGCCACAACCTATAAAGATGTGTTGGCAAAAAGTGGGGTCATCTTTTGTTCATTCAGTGAAGCGTTACAGAAGTACCCAGAATTGGTTCGGCAGTATGTGGGGAAAGTGGTGCCATATCGAGACAATTTTTTTGCAGCGTTAAATTCAGCAGTATTTAGTGATGGATCATTTGTGTATATTCCAAAGGGTGTGCGGTGTCCTATGGAGCTGTCGACGTATTTTCGAATCAATGCGATGAACACAGGGCAGTTTGAAAGGACGCTAATTATTGCGGAAGAAGGCAGCCATGTGAGCTACTTAGAAGGATGTACTGCGCCGATGCGAGATGAAAACCAGTTGCATGCGGCTGTGGTAGAATTATTTGCGCATGAGCAGGCTGAGATAAAGTACTCTACGGTGCAAAATTGGTACCCGGGGGATGAGAACGGCGTTGGAGGCATTTATAACTTTGTGACCAAAAGAGGGAAGTGTGCTGGAGATTATGCAAAGATTTCATGGACACAGGTAGAGACAGGTTCTGCCATTACCTGGAAGTATCCTAGTGTGGTATTGTTTGGTGATCACAGTGTGGGAGAGTTTTACTCTGTTGCTGTGACGAAGAATCACCAACAAGCAGATACGGGAAGTAAGATGATTCATGTGGGTAAAAATACCCGTAGTTGTATTGTTGCAAAGGGGATTTCTGCGGATGTTTCGTCAAATACCTATCGGGGGAAAGTTCATGTTCGTGCCAATGCTTCAGGATCTAGGCATTTTACGCAATGTGACTCTTTGTTAATCGGTGATGCGTCTAAAGCCAATACACATCCCTATATTGAAACAGAGAATGGTCGATCTAAAATTGAGCATGAAGCCACAACCAGCAAGATTGATGATATGCAAATGTTGTATTGTATGCAACGAGGTTTAAGGCCAAAAGAGGCTTTGCCAATGATTGTAAATGGGTTTTGTAAGGATGTTTTTGAGCATCTTCCTATGGAGTTTGCTGCTGAGGTGCAGCAGCTATTAGAGATTAGTTTAGAGGATAGTGTGGGTTAATATGATAGATATTAAGAATTTGTGTGTCAGCGCATCAGATAAGAAAATATTACAAAACTTTTCATTGTCGATACCCTTAGGACATGTGACTGCTATTATGGGCCCGAATGGTTCTGGTAAAAGTACGCTAGCCAATGCTTTGGCAGGCCATCAAGATTATCAAGTTTCTGGAGTGGTTGATTTCAAGGGATCTGATTTATTGGCATTAGAAGCCTATGAAAGGGCAGAGAAGGGACTGTTCGTGGCGTTTCAGAATCCTGTGGCCATTCCTGGTGTGAATAATTTGTTTTTTATGAAAACAATCTTGAATGCGAAACGGAAACGTGAAGGGCTAGAGCCACTTGATGCATCTGATTTTATGGCATTGGTTGAAGAAAAGGCTGCATTGGTCGGCTTGGATGCAAAGTTTTGGGAACGGTCTTTGAATGATGATTTTTCTGGGGGAGAAAGAAAACGTAATGATATATTGCAGATGTTACTGTTAGAACCCGATTTTATGGTATTGGATGAGACGGATTCTGGGTTGGATATTGACTCCATGCAACTGGTGGCAAACGCCATTAATTCTTTGAAGTCAGAGCAACGTTCAATTGTGTTGATTACCCATTACCAGCGTTTATTGCGCTATGTACAGCCAGACAGTATTCATGTTTTAATGAATGGTGCCATTGTAAAATCATCTGATAAGTCATTGGTTGAAAAGTTAGAATCAGAGGGGTATCAGTGGTTACAAGAAATAGAATAGACTTCAAGGATGTCGCTGCTGTGGCTGTTCAGGAAGAGTCCTGGCGCCGGATGCCAGTCATGTCTTTTTGTTATCAGCAGTGCAGGGCACAACCTATTGTTTCCGGTAAGACATTGGTAACCTATAATGGGCACGTTAAAGAGACGATCGTGGGCTTACAGTCAGTAGAGTATGTGCATTCATCCGTGTGGCCAGGTGAGTTTTTGTATCATGAGATATCACAGTTTCCTTACACTATGACGGTGACTTTAACCTCGGGAACATATCATTGGCAGGATAGCAGTGATGTCGGGTGTGCAGCACGATATTTATTGGTGGTTGAAGCAGGGCAGTATTGTGTACTGCATGAGACCATGCAGCTTCAGGATAGTGCACGAAATCTGGATATTGTGGTGAAAAAAGGTGCGAGTCTACAGCATTATGCTGCGTTAAAACCAGCTGGACAGATGTGTGATCATATCCAGGTATGGGTTGAGGAAGGGGCTTCTTATCAACAGTTTTTTGCCATTAGTGGGCAGGATGTTTATCGGCGTTCACAATGTTTTCATGCTTTGGCATCAGATAGTCAGGTGATGGTTCAAGGAATGGTCGCTGTAAAAAGTCAAGGGTTTGTGAGTGACCATACTCTATTAAAGCAACATGCGGCCAATACACGGAGCATACATCGTGTGAATACCATTCTAGATCAAGGTGCTAAAGCGGATGTTTATAGTACAGTGGATGTTGTGCCAAAAGCGCCAAAGGTCACCACGCGGCAAAACATTAGGCACTTATTGTTGTCTGAGGATGCAAAAGCTTTTTCAAAACCGGCATTGAATATCTCGGTGGATGATGTGGATTGTCAACACGGGGCGGTTTCTCGAATGATTGATGATGATTTATTGTTTTATATGAATAGCCGAGGCTTAGACCGCCAGCAAGCCACCCAATTATATTTAGAAGGCTATGTGGATACCTGTTTCAAAGGGTATCCAGAAGGTGATCGATTGGCGTTACAAATCAAAAAAGCAATAGGGCTTTTGGATGAGTAGATACGCTGACTTTCAAATTTTACGTGAGCAAGATGTCTCATATCTTGATCATGCAGCATCCAGTTTAACGCCAGACTGTGTTCTCGATGCAGTGACCGGTTATTATCAGAAGTATCGCTCTAATGTGAATAGAGGCGTGTATCGGTGGAGTGCTGATGCAACCATCGCTTATGAAAACGCACGTTTACAAGTGGCAAGCTTTATTGGTGCGGATGCGAGTGAAGTGGTTTTTACCTCAGGTGCAACGGAGGCCATTAATCTTGCTGCATACAGTATTGTGAAACATATGCTTACTCCTGGTCAGGTGATCTTGTTAAGCCGTTTTGAGCATCATGCCAATTTAATTCCTTGGCAGCGTTTGGCTAAGGGAAAGAATTGCCAGATTGCTTATATCCCAATAAACGATGACTTTGAGGTTGATTGGGAAGGATTTAAAAAGCAGCTGGCAACACTTCCTGTGGCTTTGATAGCCATTACTCATGCTTCAAATGTTTTGGGTCTTAAACATGATATCCGGAAGTTTTCATCTTTTGGTGTGCCGGTATTGGTTGATGGCACACAAATGGTATCGCATGAGTCGGTGGATGTGAAAGCATTGGGGTGTGGGTTTTATGTATGGTCTGCTCATAAAATGTATGGTCCCACAGGTATTGGGGCATTGTATGTAGATACACGGTATCATCACTTGATGCAGCCGCATTATACCGGAGGTGGTATTGTTGATGAGGTGACTTATGATCATGCCACCTTTCAGCAGGGCTTGGTGGCTTTGGAGCCTGGAACACCCAACATTGCAGGTGCCATCGGATTTGGACGTGCTTGTCAATATATTAACCAGATAGGTTTTGACCATATTATGGCGCATGAGCAACGCTTATGGCAGTATTTTTTAGAGCAAGTCAAGCCATTGGGTTTACAGTCATATGGACCCAGTCAGCATATGGTATACTCCTTTGGGTATCCAGGGGTTCATGCCCATGATGTGGCAACCATTTTATCAGACAACCACGTGATGGTTCGTGCAGGTCATCATTGTTGTATGCCATTGATGTCGTATCTTGATGTGCATGCATTAACCCGGGTATCACTGGGGATTTATAATCAAGAACGTGATGTCGAGCGTTTTGTCTCGGGGATAAAAACAATTAAACAGGTTATGGGACAATGAGTCACTTTTTATATCAACAAATGATTTTAGATCATAGTAAAAACCCTTGTGGTAAGACGGACAATCCCAAAGGAGATTGTTGCAAAGCCAACAACCCGTCTTGTGGCGATAAGATACATATGTGTGTAACACTGAAGGATGGGATCATTGAAGAGATGTCATACGATGTGAGTGGTTGTAGTATTTCTATTGCAGCAGCATCGGTGTTGGTGGCCACCATGAAGGGTCAAAGTGTTGAGACGTTTCATGAGGTGATGGGACAATATTTAAAGATGCTGAAAGATGGTAGTGACGTGGATATCCCGGCAAAGCTTCAGGTTTTTTCTGGTGTATCTCAGTATCCTATGCGGGTGAAGTGTGCGACATTTGTCTGGCATGCAGCCAAAGAAGCGATTCAAATTGCATCATATCCGATTCAGATGACTCAAGCTGCACGAGACTTTTGGCATAGCCTTGTTATGGCGCAGCAGGGTCAGGGTATCCATTTGGTGTTCAAACAAGTTGGCTGTATGGGCTGGCAGTTTATCCCCAGTGTGGTTACTCAGGCCCCTGAGGGCGGCCAAATAATGAGATTTGGTCGGTTGGTTGTATTTATGCTGCCTGAGGATATAAAGCTTGTAGAGGGTACTAAAATCGATTATATGCAACACGATGATCTGGGTCAGTCAAAGGTGGTGTATCAGCATCCGAATGCCACACTACACTGTGGCTGTGGTGAAAGCTTTTTTATGGGTGAGATATGAGTCTAACAGGAAAAACCATTATCATTGAGCGGGATGTCCAAACAATCTTGGTGCCCAGTGGTCAAGTATTGGAGCTTAAAGCAGGTACTCCTGTTCGAGTAACCCAAGCATTGGGTGATAACTTTTCCGTAGAAGTCTTTGGACAATTGGTCATGATCGGTGGTGAGAATCGAGATGCTTTGGGTCTTGAGTCCAATGAAGCAGCCTATGCCTTTTTGCAGGACAGTTCGCTTGGTGTTGAAGAAAAAGCCATCCGGCAGATAAAGACCTGTTATGACCCAGAGTTACCAGTAAATGTTTACGATCTAGGATTGATTTATCATATCGATGTCTTAGAGAGCAGTATGCATATTGCCATGACACTCACATCACCTACCTGTGGTATGGGACCATTCATTGTAGAAGAGGTAAAACGTAAGCTCCATATGATACCAGGTGTGGATCAAGTGAAGATTGAACTGGTTTTTGATCCTCCTTGGGATAAAACCCGTTTGTCTCAAACAGCCAAATTGGCACTCAATATATTTTAGTCCCATTCAGTTGGGGTAATTTGAACGACTGTCCCTTTATCCAGTAGGGTGTTTCTAAAAAAGTAGCAACAAAAAGAAGCGGTTCCTGATAAGAACAGAATAACATAACCCAGTGACTGTGGGGTGATTGGCAGTTGCATCAAAAGCATTCCAAGTAGCGATGATAAGAAGAACTTCACACAGCCTACAGCAGAGAAAGCCACGCCGGCTATTTTGCCAAAAGGCTGCATGGTTCCAGCCAGTCCTGCACCAATGGTAAGGGCTGCCCCAGCCACGACAAAAACCATGGGTATGATAAAGCCGATAATGGTAATAGCAAATAGTTGCTGTAGCACAATCAATGCCAGCCCCCCTGACGCCATCAGGAAGCAGCCTAGTTCTACGGTATAATGAGGTCCAAGCCTACGACAGATCTTGTTGGTTGTAAGGCTGGAGGTAAAGAAGCTGAAGCCTACGATACCAAAGAAGATACCATACAAAGTTTTGTCATATTGTAGCAGTGTCATAATAATATAAGGAGATTGAGAGAAAAACATAAAGAAGCTACCCATCCCAGTTGCTGCAGCCAGAGAGTATACCAAAAAATGAGTGTTGGTGAGCACGGCTTTGTATGCATACTTTAAATGTTTTAGATGAACGGGGTGTTTGTGGGGTACCGTTTCATGATAGAGAAAAAAGGTGGAGATGAGGGTGACCAAACCAATGATACCCAGTGATAGAAACACCATAGGCCAAGAGGAAATCTGTGCGATATAGCCACCAATGCTCGGGGCAAAAATAGGTGATTGTGAAATACAAACATTGATATAGCTATACATTTTGGCACTGTCTTGGGTATTGGGGTAGCAATCTCTCACAGTACTATAGGCGCAAAGAAAGGTACCTGAAGCACCAAAAGCTTGTAACAGTCTGGCAATTAACAGGATACGGAAGTTTCCGGCAAAAGCACCTGTAATACTGCCCAATAAAAAGATCATGAGACTGCTGATGGCAACAGGACGTCTGCCATATTTGTCACACAAAGGCCCAGCAATAATTTGAGAAATGGCACAAGAGAACATAAAGCCTGATAAGGTCAGCTGCATCACTTCTTCAGATGTCTGAAATAATTGACCGAGCTCAGGTACCAATGGGATGTAAAAGTCTAAACCAAGGGCAAACAATGCAACCAATGGTGCAAGGATACATAAGGTTTTCTGAGAAGAATGTGGCCAGTTAATCGACATAAGATGAGAGTGTGGTTTTCAAAGATCCTAACATTTTTTTCTCAAGGATGGTAGTGTCTTAATCGGGTATACATGCTTTGTGCTCAAAAATGTTTGGTCAGCATCTTTAGATGACTACAAGCTCTGGTACTCAACGAGTAATGGCGCATGATCTGAATAGCGTGGCGAGGGGAATATCTGACTGGATAGGATCTTATCTTTGAGATCGGGGGTGGTGATTTGATAGTCAATACGCCATCCTACGTTATTCTCCCTGGCTTTTCCTCTAAAAGACCACCATGTATATTGATGTGGTAGGTCACAGACTTCACGAAATGCATCAAGGTATCCCAATTCTAATACCTGGTCTAACCAAGCGCGTTCTTCAGGGAGAAAACCGGAGTTTTTCTCATTGGCTTTGGCGTTTTTAATATCAATGGTTTTATGAGCGATGTTCCAGTCGCCACAAATTATCACAGGTTTGTTAAGGGTTAAATATTCTTGCAGCTGGTGTTGATAAAAATGATCCAGCATTTGGTATTTTAAGGCTTGCCGAGCGTCACCGCTAGATCCTGAGGGGAGATAGAGGGAGACAATCATGAAGTTTTCATACTCAAAGGCGATGTAGCGGCCTTCACGATCTGCCCAATCCAATCCAGTTGTACGGTGGATGGTTAAAGGGGCTTTTTTGGCATAGATGCCAACGCCGCTATAACCTTTTTTTTCAGCGCAAGAAAATGCTGAGGTGTAACCATCAAATTGAACAATTTCAGGGTCTAGGGTGTTGATCTGAGCTTTGGTCTCTTGAACAGCAATAAAGTCTGGATCATGTTCTTTAACCCAAGCTTTAAAATCTTTACGAACGGCAGAACGAATGCCGTTTAAGTTCATACTGACAACTTTCATAGTGCTTGAATCTGGGTCTTACCTGGTTTAAAGGCTTTGAAGTGATATTTGGCCAGTCCAGAGGTGATACCCTTGGTGGACTTGGCAAAACCATCTTGAATGACCAGCCGACTGTTGCCTCTGAGTTTGAAATTGAGTGAATCGGCTTTAAAGCTGTCTATGGTACATTGGTTATTTAGAAATAGGTCAAAGAAGGCTAAGTCAAAACCAAGCTTGCCAATGGTTTGTTTGGAGTTGCTGGACCCTTGTAAGACCAAGTTTTCACCATAAGCTTGCTTTAAAAAGAGCTTAGAGTCACTACTTTGGTCAATTTTTATCGACTGACGTAAATTGAGTGTGTCAATGGTGACTGTTGAGCTGTCGTGTAGGTCTAACAGTATGGTATTGGCTTTTAATTCAATGGCATTGAGGGTTGATGTGCCAAAGGTTTCCAATTTCATGGTTCTCGTCGTTTGGGGTTGCGTGAACTTAACACTGCTACTGCCTGAAATAGAGAGCTTGTTAACACCCAGGTCGCTATTGATGATGGCATCACTGCTATTATCAAGCTGTAGTGCTTCCAGTTTTGGCAGGGTAATATTTATGGTTAATCGGTATTGAGCAGAATCTTCATCTCGTAGGTTGAAAAGTTTGGTGAAAAATCCCTGCTGAGATTTTAGGGGGCTTAACGATAAGATGTTGTCCTCGTGAGTAATGTTGATCTGTTTCAAGGCCTGTTCTGTGCCAGTGAGGCTTACATTGGGAGCACCTTCAGAGATAGAGACAGTGTAGCCACCAGCGACATGAAGGGACGCTATTTCTTCAAAATCAATAGATAGCGTTTTCGTATGAGGGGCTTCTGTAGCAGACTCTGGAGCCAAGGTAGGTACAGCTGCGATAGACCAGGAGAGCAAACCAGCCAGTGAGTATTTCATGACGGTCATGAAGTTTCTCCAGTATTTTTATCAAGAAGTTTTGTCAAGATATCAATAGGGAAGACAATGGTATGACTTTTATCAGAACTGATGTTGGATAGTGTATCAAGGTAACGCAGTTGAATGGCACCAGGTGATTTTGCAAGAATATCGGCAGCTTCACTTAGTTTGGTAGAGGCTTGTAGTTCACCATCGGCGTGGATGACTTTTGCACGTCGGTCTCTTTCTGCTTCTGCTTGTTTCGCGATGGCACGTCGCATGGACTCGTCAATGTCTACATCCTTAATTTCTACTTGAGTGACTTTAATACCCCAACAGTCGGTTTGTTCATCCAAGATCTTTCTCAAGCGAGTATTGAGTTGTTCACGTTGGCTTAGCATTTCATCCAGTTCATGCTCACCAAGGACCGATCTTAGGGTTGTTTGTGCTAACTGTCCAGTAGCTTCAATGAAGTTAGCAACCTGGATAATGGCTTTCTCTGGGTCAATGACTTTGAAGTAAACAACCGCATTCACTTTGGTTGAAATATTGTCTTTGCTAATCACATCTTGGGTTGGGACATCCATGACCAAAGTACGGAGTTCTATTCGGGTCATGGTTTGGATGAATGGAATCAATATCACCAGACCAGGGCCTTTAACGCGGTAGAAGCGTCCTAACATAAAGACAACACCTCTTTCGTATTCTTTTAAAATCTTGATAAAAGAGGACAGGAAGAGAAAGGTAATAAACAACAAGATTAAAATACTTAAGATGGTCAGTTCTGACATGTTATTCTCCTGAGGGTTGAATGGTTGCAACAACACCGTGAATGTGTGTTACAATAACGTATTGATGAAGCCGAACGGAGGTCTCGCTAATAGCGCTCCAAACTTCACCGTCGACACGAATGGCGTAATCGTGCTCATGGACTTCTGTGACAATCGCAGTTTGTCCAATAAGGCGCTCTGAGCCAGATACCGGTGCTCGTCGATAGGTGCGTAAGTTGATTTTGATTAAGGTGAGTAACCCTATGGAAAGGGCTGCTACAATAGACAGTATGACCCACACAGAGGGCATGGCCCAGTGGATCCCATCAAAGAGGAAGAAGCTACCGACAGCAAGGGCGATGACACCTGCAAAACCAAGTATGCCAAAGCTTGGGATAAAAGATTCCGCTACCAAGAACCCTGTGCCCAATAGGATTAAGCCAAGACCGGCATAATTAATGGGGAGGATTTGTAAGCTATAGGCAGCAATTAATAGGCAGACAGCCCCAATAACACCAGGGATCAGACTTCCTGGGTTGAATAATTCAATCATTAAGCCATAAATCCCTGCCATTAAGAGTAGGTAGGTAATGTTAGGATCAGTAATGGCAAATAAAATCCGTTGTTTCAATGTCGGGGCGTGATTGATGACTTTTGCGTCTTTTAAGTTTAAGGTCAGAAAGCCGTTTTGCATACGAACACGTTTGTTGTGAGCTTGCTGTAATAAATCGGTGGCATCTGAGGCAATGATTTCTATAGCATCGGCAGAGAGTGCTTCTTGGGCTGTTAGGCTGACTGCAGTGCTCACGGCATCGATGGCAAAGTCTTCATTACGGTCATGGTATTGTGCTAAGGAACGGATATAGGCAGTGGAGTCTTCCATGATCTTATTGGTTACAGCGTCATCTTTCTTTTCATTATTGGGCCCAAGTGATACGGGTGTTGCAGAACCAAGGTGGGTGCCAGGAGCCATGGCGGCCAGATGGGATGCATAAAGAATAAAGGTTCCAGCACTGGCAGCACGTGCTCCTTGAGGGCTGACATAAGTAATGACAGGAACGGGGGATGCGAGGATGGCTTGTCCAAAGGAACGGGTTGTTGTATACAAGCCGCCAGGGGTATCCAATTGTAAGATAACTGCATCGTACCCTTCATTGTTGGCTGCTTCTAAGCCTGAGGCCAGATACTCAAAAGCAGGCGGGGTGATGGCTTGGTTAATGGTTACTTGAAGGATTTTGGGGGTAGCATATACCATACTGGCTAAAAAAGTAGCAAGCAATATCCTTAAGTAAAACTGTGTTTTACGCTTGTTCATAGTATTAGTGTATAATAATTTAAAAAAATAGGTAGAAATTTTCAAAATAATTTGATCTTTGCGAAATTAATCAGTATGATTCTTTTGAATTGGGTCGTTAGCTCAGCCGGTAGAGCATCGGACTTTTAATCCGCTGGTCGCGCGTTCGAATCGCGCACGACCCAACACAATTCTTGAGATGACTATGAAAATGAGTGAGATAATTGATAAAATCCGGGGGTCTGAAAAAGTCCTAAAGGAAATCCGGGGGTATCTTTGACTTAGACGCAATGTCCAAAGAACGTCAGAAAGCACAAGTCGCACTCAATGATCCTGAAGCATGGAAGGATCCAGATAAAGTCAAAGCAGCGTCTCAACGCCACAAGCAAATCACCCAGTTTTTAGAAGGCCTTGATGGTTTAGATGGTGCAATCCAAGATGCGCATGAACTGTATGCGTTAACACTGGAAGAAGATGATCCTGAGCTTTTGGCAGCATTGATTGCTGATGTTAAAAAGTTAGAGGCATCTGTTTCAGACATTGAAATGCAACGATTCTTTACAGGGAAGCACGATCAAAGTTATGCCTATGTGGATATTCAAGCAGGTTCTGGTGGTACGGAGGCGCAGGATTGGGCTCAAATGTTAATGCGAATGTACACACGTTGGGCTGAAGCTCATGGTTTTTCGGTCTCAGTGACTCAAATGATGTCCGGTGACGTGGCGGGTGTGCGGAATGTAACGTTAAAAGTATCTGGTCCTTATGCCTTTGGTTGGTTGAAAACTGAGTCAGGGGTGCATAGATTGGTGAGGAAATCACCGTTTGATAGCGGTAACCGTCGTCATACGTCTTTTGCATCCGTGTTTATTTATCCTGAAGTCAGTGATGATGTGGCAATAGATATCAATCCTGCAGATTTGAGGGTTGATACGTATCGAGCCAGTGGTGCGGGTGGTCAGCATGTGAATACAACAGACTCGGCTGTTCGGATTACCCACACGCCCACAGGTGTTGTGGTGCAATGTCAAGCAGAGCGTTCCCAGCATAAAAATAAAGCCAGTGCACTGAAGCAGTTACAGGCAAAGTTGCATCAGTTGGCGTTGGCAGAACAGAATGAAGAGAAGCAGGCACTAGAGGAGTCTAAAGATGATATTACGTGGGGCCAGCAAATTCGGTCTTATGTACTGGATCAATCAAGAATTAAAGATTTAAGGACGGGTGTTGAGGTGAGTACACCACAAACAGTATTGGATGGTGAGCTTGATGTGTTTATTAGAGCAAGCTTACAGCAACAAGCAAAGAATAGTGAATAGGAGTAGTGATGGCAACGCAAGACCAGCATGAAGTCAGAAAAGACAAATTGGGTGCATTAAGAGGGGAAGGTTGGTGTTTTCCTAATGATAAAAAGCCAAGTATCACTGCAGTAGCGTTACAGGAGCGTTATGCCGAGGATCTGGATGATACGCAACATTATATCGCTGGTCGTATTATGACAGCAAGGTATATGGGGAAAGCTGCGTTTTTAACTTTGCAAGATCGATCAGGTCAGATTCAAGTGTATTTACGTGCCAATGATTTGGGGGCTGAGGTTTTTGAGCAAGCAAAATCTTGGGATCTGGGTGATATTGTTTGGGTTCAGGGTCATGTCTTTCGAACCAAGTTGGGAGAGTTGACGGTATGGGCCTCAGCGACAGCGGTGTTGGTTAAATCGTTACGGCCACTTCCTGATAAGTTTCATGGACTGCAGGATCAAGAAACCCGTTACAGGCAGCGGTATGTAGATTTGATGGTGAACCAAGATTCAAAAGAAGTGTTTGTCAAGCGATCCAGGTTAATGAAGCTTTTGAGAGACTTTTTTGATCAGCGTGAGTTTTTAGAAGTGGAAACGCCGATGATGCATCCCATTGCAGGTGGTGCGGTGGCCAGACCTTTTGTCACGCATCACAATACCTTGGATATGGATCTATATTTGCGGGTAGCGCCAGAGTTGTATTTAAAACGTTTGGTGGTTGGGGGCTTTGAACGGGTTTATGAAATTAACCGTAATTTCCGCAATGAGGGGATTTCAACTCGGCATAATCCTGAGTTCACCATGATTGAGTTTTATCAGGCTTATGCCGATTATAAAGACCTGATGGCATTAACCAATGCATTGTTTTCGGTTATTGCAGAGCAGCTAACGGATAATGGTATTGTTACGTATCTGGATCATGAGATTGACTTCTCTAAGCCCATTGCAGAAATGACGATGGATGAGGCCATACTGGAGCACCATCCTCAGCTGACAGCGGAGATATTGGCAGATGAGTCTGGGCTATTGGCGTATTTGAATACTCATAAAATTTCGTGTAAAGAAGGTTCAGTATTGGCACAGATGAAGTTGCAGCTGTTTGAGGATACGGTTGAAGAAAAGCTGATTCAGCCGGTGTTTATTACGGAGTATCCAGCGATTGTATCACCATTGGCCAGACGGAGTGATCATGATAATACGTTAACAGATCGCTTTGAGTTGTTCATTGCCGGGCAAGAGATTGCCAATGGCTTTTCTGAGTTAAATGATCCTGAGGATCAGGCGGAGCGATTTGCGCAGCAGATGGCTGAAAAAGAGAAGGGTGATCATGAGGCAATGCCTTATGATGAGGATTATATTCGCGCGCTTGAATATGGTTTGCCGCCAACAGCAGGGCAGGGGATCGGTATCGATCGTTTGGTGATGATTCTCACCAACACACCGACTATTCGAGATGTGATTTTATTCCCTACATTACGTCATAAGTCATTGGAAGAGTAATTAAATCTTTTCAATGGTTAATGTGTGGTAGGTGGTGCCATCAAAATGACAGTTGATGGCGCTAGAGATAGGGCTTTGATGGGTTTGGTATTGTATGATGCGTTTGCTACTGCCGCGAAACTGAGTGCGAGCAATGACTTCATAACCGATAAAACAACCTTTGTGAAATGATACCGCATCTATTAGATTTAGGATTTGAGGTGTGTAACGCCCTTTGATGTCAGCTGTTATGGTTGGTATGGTTTGTTGGATGAGAAACAGTGGCCAGCTATCATCGCCAGGTATGGGGGTGTTGCTGAATTGAAGTTGGGTATCTGCCCATATGGTCTGATCAGACTGTTGTAGGGTGAGTTCCTGAAAAGGGTCGTAGAATTGAATTGTTTTTAAGAGCTCAGGTATGTTTGTCTGTTCAATCCAAATATCAGTTTGCTGATTGTGGTGTTGGACCCAGAAGATGAGACAGACTTTGCCAGAAGCATTACAAATGGTGCTGAGCTTGGGGGTTGTGCATTGATGTAAGTCTTGAGTGATGAGGCGTTGTAGGGACGGGGTTGTATTGGGGTTGTGGATTGAGATCTTGCGCAGTGTTGTCTTCATATTGTCCTCGTAACGTGAGATACTACTGTAACAAATGATATAGGATGGGTGCAATAGGGGGTTGGGGTGTTTTGGTCTAAGAAAGCCGAGTTTTGTTCAGAAATAGCCAAGGCAGTGGGTGATCGTGTGCCATTGTTTTTTCCAGAAGGACGGGTAAATATTGTGGAGATATTACCAGAAGATTTGCACAAGAAATATATTATGGCATCATCAAAGCAGTATTGGGTTGATCAATTCATATCAATAAAGCCGGCAGATTGGTATGGTATTTATTTTGCCTCATTATGGGGTGCTGAAGAAGATCGGGTGATCAAAGCGTTGAAGCAAGCCATGCTATCAGGGAGTGTTTGTTGTTGGGTTGATGTCACGGATGATGCGAGTGGTGTGGCGATGTGCCATTGGGGTGATCGCTTAAAAGATAAGGTATTGATGCCTTGTGTGGTGGACCAGATTCCGTATCATGGATCTGTTGATTGGCTTCAGGGGAAGCAATTAATGTTTGCCTTGTTTTGGCATCAAGACAATAAGGTCAGGGTGCCTGTCGAACAGTGGGTGACCTACTAGTATTTTTTTCATGATCATGCTACTGTATTGTAAGGTTATATAGGAGTCAGATAGTGGCTAAAATCGATAAAGATCTAGAGGCCTTAAAAAGCCAGTTGAAAGAAAGCGGGAGTCAGTTGTTGGTATCTGAAGAAGCTAAGATGGCTTGGGATAATATGAACCCCTATTTGAAGATTTCTAATAAACCGAAGAATAAGCCTACAGGTGATGCTATTATGCCATGGGGTGATCAAGAGCCAACGAACTTTTCGACTGAGTCAGGCGGGCAGTTTGTGCATCACCCTGCTAAAGGTGGCATGGGAGCGTGGGCTGAAGTGAGTAATGCCGTAACAGCTAAGTTTGACCAGAGCGCCTCATTAACAAAATCTGCGATGGTGACAGTGGTTGAAGTTGTCGATGCGTTGTATGCTCAAGGATGGCGTGCATTTAAGATAGAGGCAGGTTCAAGCCACATGCAGCTTGCATGTTGGTCATACGTAAGTACGAAGAAGGATGTTAAGATAAGTGGTTTTAAACCTACTCAAGCGCATCAAGAGTGGCATGCGCGGGTTGAAGAGGAATGGTCTGAAGTGAAGCGTGATTTAGATGCATCCGTTGTTGATGTGAGTGCCAAATTGGACTCGTGATTGCATGGGGAATCAAGGCTGAGGTGTGGCTTTGGGAAAAAAAGTGCATTTTTTTAAAAAAAATCTTGTAACTCATCTATCTGTTGTATATTATACAGTAATTATGAAATCGTGTTTGATACAAAATAAGGGTGTAGATATGAGTAATCTCAAGACGTACCATGCAAAAAAGCAAGATGTAGAGTCTAAATGGTTGTTAGTTAGCGCTGAGGGCAAAAGCCTCGGTAGGTTGTCAACGTTGTTGGCGAGTAAATTGTTGGGTAAAGACAATCCTAGGTATACGCCAGGTGTTGATATCGCACCATGGATAGTGGTGATCAATTCTGACAAGGTAAAGCCTTCTCGTGATGATAAGAATTTTTATTGGCATACAGGCTACCCGGGTGGTATTAAGAGTGAAACAGTGGGGCAGCGTTTAGAAACAAAGTCTGATGAAGTCATATTGAAAGCTGTTGAACGCATGTTGCCAAAGAATTCGCATGGTAGAAAATTACTGACCAAGCTAAGAGTATTTAAAGGTAGCGAGCATACGCATGCTGCACAGCAACCTAAAGACATTAATGAAGAGAGTTAAAATGGCAGGTAAGAAACAAACGATTCAAAAAATTCATACAGTTGGTAGACGTAAGTCTGCTGTTGCTAGAGTCTACATGGCAGAAGGTAAAGGTTCTGTTGAGGTTAATGGTAAGGATATTAAAGATTATTTCGGACCAACCACATCATACCCAGCTGTTTCAGTTATGCCGTTAACCTTGGTTGAAATGGCATCTAATTTTGATGTAAGAGTCGTGGTAAAAGGCGGAGGATTGACAGGTCAGTCTGATGCTATTAGCTTGGCAATTGCTCGTGCGTTGTGTTTGTATGAGTTAAAGTTATTGCCTGCTGATGCTGTCGAGGTATCTGAAGAAGCTGATGAAGCAACTGGTGATGACGTTGTGGCGACTACACGACCTATTAAGGCTTTGTTAAAATTAAACAAGATGCTTACCCGTGATTCGCGTGCTGTTGAGCGTAAGAAGTATGGATTCCGTAAGGCTCGTAAGAAAGAGCAATACTCTAAGCGTTAATCGAGACATCAGGATCATTTATGATTTTATATTCACATCCAGATTGTATTAACAATCATAGGGTCAGGTTGGTTTTATGTGAAAAGGCGGTGTCCTCTTCTGTTGAGGTTGTCGATTTAAGTGATCCATCAGAAGCATTTTTGCAAGCAAACCCTTATGGGAATTTGCCAGCATTGGTGGACCGAGACTTGGTATTGAATCATCCAAACATTATTATGGAATATTTGGATGAGCGTTTTCCTCATCCGCCATTATTGCCTGTTTATCCCATTGCTAAAGCAAAGTCACGTTTGATGATTTATCGTATTGAGCAAGATTGGTACTCGTTGATTGACGAGATTGAAAAACCTGGTGCAGATAAAGAGAAACTTGCAAAGAAGATTATGAACTCCTTATTAAAGCTTGAGCCTGTTTTTGCTGAAATGGATTATTTCTTAAGCTCAGAGTTTTCTTTGGTAGATTGTTCAATTGCCCCTGTGTTGTGGAGGTTGCCAAAATATGGTGTTGATATTCCAGAAGATGCTGTGGCTATACAAGCGTATTGTAAGCGCATTTTCCGCAGAAATTCCTTTCAAGCGAGTCTCACAGATCAAGAGTGTTCCATCCGAGAAGACTATGACGATGAAGTCTACTAAGCCATATTTGTTTAGAGCCATGTACCAATGGATTGTTGATAGTCAGTGTACGCCATTGGTTTTAGCGCGTACCGATATTTTGGGTGCTGTTGTGCCTGAGGGTTATGCTAAAGATGGGCAAATTATGCTGGATATTGCTCAAGATTCCGTGAAAGACTTTTTGGTTGATGACCATGTGTTGTCGTTTAAAGCTGTATTTGGTGATGATGTGTGTCAAGTACGGTTCCCGATGGTTGCTATTTTAGCGATTTATGCTGCAGAAAATGGTAAAGGACTAGAGTTTGGTCCTGAAGAAGATGAGAACAGTGGCGATCAAGACCAGTCTGGTTCGCCAGAATTAAGAGTTTTATAAACGAGGCATATCTATGTTCGAGTATTTATTAGGAATCAGTGTTTTATCGGTAGCGTATGTTATCTATATTTACAATAGCTTGGTCAATTTGCGAGAAGCGGCGATTAATGACTCCAAAATGATAGGTGTTCAATTAGACCGTCGTTGGAAGGTATTGCAAAGTTTGATTAGTGCGGTGAGTAAGTATATGAGCTATGAAGAAACCGTATTGAAGGACGTGGTTTCATTAAGGTCACAGGCAGAATGTGCTGTAGAAGGTGGAGATCAGGTGAATCGTGTTGCTGCAGAGAATGCGATATCAAAAATCATTCCAGGGCTGAATGTGATGGTGGAAGCATATCCAGATCTTAAGGCCAATACAACGGTGATACAATTAATGGAAGAGATTGTTAGTACAGAGAATAAGTTGTCGTTTTCCAAACAGTCTTATAACGATAGTAGTGAGCGCTTTAATGCAAAAATACTTCAGTTTCCTGTTAATCTGGTTGTTGGGTTATTTGGGGAGCAGTTTAAAGCTTTTGCATACTGGCAGTTAGAAAAGGATGATGAAAAAGAAAAAGAGGACTTTATTGCAAAGCTTTAGTGCAATGCATGACCTTGAGTATTCATATCAGAGGTTTATATCATGAACTGGCGTCATCAACTTACCGTCAATAAAAGAAAGACAGTAATGATATTATTGTCTTTTTTTGTTTTGTATTTCTTGTTGGGCGCCTTTGTTGCGATTTTATTTCAGCCATATACCACACAATCATGGTGGACGATCCTGTTGACACCACAAAGCCGGTGGATTGTTATGATATTTTTGCTGGTATCATTAATGATTGTATTGACGGCGGTTTTTTTTGGTGGAAAGTTATCATTAGCTGGGACTAAGGCTGTTCGGGTCACCGAGGATAGTGAGGACCTTCGTGCAAAGCAGTTATACAATATTGTAGAAGAAATGAAGATTGCGGCGGGGCTACGGTATATGCCGGCCATTTATATCATGCCAGTGGGATATATGAATGCATTTGCATCAGGTTGGCATGAAAAAAATGCCGTACTTGCGGTAACACGGCCATTGTTGGAAGCATTAAATCGAGAAGAGCTGCAAGCAGTTATTGCGCATGAAATCAGCCATATACGACATCAAGATACCCGGGTGATGACACTGGTGTCTGTGTTGGCCAGTGTCTTGGTAATGATGATTGATATTATCTTTAGGAGTGTGCTTTATTCAAAACCAAGACGTGGGCGGCGAAATGATGCGAGTGGTTTATTGGTGATTGTGATTATGGTCATACGAATATTATTGCCAATTTTGACGGCTTTTATGGTCATGTATGTGAGTCGAAAGCGGGAGTTCTTAGCAGATGCAGGTTGTGTGGCTTTAACAAGAAATAATTTGGGATTGGCCAGTGCTTTAAGAAAAATTCATCAAGGGCATACAATGCATGAAAAGGACGTTCAGGAGGCGTATGAGCAAACCCCCAATGAAAGTGTGCGAAGCTTGGCATATATTTATTCACCTAGGAAATCTGGGATCAGAAACTTTTTGAATGTCCACGAGTGGTTTTCAACGCATCCACCGTTAAAAGAACGGTTAGAGGCTCTTGGAGTTAAAGATGGGGAAGATGCCTCTTAAGGCATGTTAAAATTCACTAGAGCCAAAAAGAAATCTGTGTTAAATTGCTCGAAGTTATAACTGAGAATATAGATGGAACGTGCTGTAGATACCCTCTGGGCTAAAAGTAAGTATTTAATGTCAAAAATAGGGAAGGGTTACAAGGCATCATATAATCACAAAAAAGATACAATTTTTGTGACTCTAGTGACAGCAACATCTTTTTTGTCTCTGCAAAAGTTTTTACCAGGGGTTCAGTTATTGAAACCCTTAAAGGCTGCAGGGGTGGGGTTCCATCCAACGAATAATGCTAAAGTACTGGATGGTTTGTATCATCAATATATTTTGTCTCATACACCTTTTAGTGAAGCGGTATATCTACCAGCAGATTATGAAGTAATCTCTCCAGGGGGCATATCACATTTAGAAACAGCCTCTGATCGAGTGGTGACTGAGGTGCTTAAAGGGAAGCACTATTTATCTTACGAACAGGTGAATGGGTGGGTCACACAGAATATCACGGATGTTGATCCCATATTGCTTTGCTTAAGTTCGGCATTGTATGAGATGGAAGGCAAAAAAGAGCAATCCTATGTGCGTTATGCATTGGCACAGCTTCGGTTTATTTTGGATGTACAAAAGTGTGAACACTTCAATGAGAATATTGATCTGTCTTTAGCTTGGTGTCGAGAAAAGGTACAGACCTTTTTGGGTGATCAATTTGAGGGTTGGTATATAAACATGCCAGAATTTGAGCCTTTGAAAAAGGCGGTGCTATTGAGTTCGAAGCTTTCAGGCAGCTATACGCCAACTTGGGTTTGTCAGCAAGGTTGGGCGCGGTCAGAGGGGTTTGTCGCACAGGAGCAATGGTCAGAGCAAGAAAGTGCATTGTTTGAAGCCTTAAAAGGAGCTAAAAGCCTGACTCAGTTAGAGGATGATGTTGCGGGCTGGGTGCGGCTGTAGATATGGCGCACAAAATTAAGATAAGGGATACGGTTATGAGTGGTTTTTTGAATAATTATGTAACTGAAAATGTTGTTATTTTTTTTCTCGCTATTGTGGTTCTTGTGGGGGATGTTGGTTATCTGCAAGAGGTTATGCATACAGTGTCTAACTATGCTTTTAGTCTGTTGCTGCTATTGAACGTTTCGGTATATCTTGATAATAACAAAAAGGCATTGGAGGTATTTAAATACAATGGGGTCTCTTATGTTCTCTATCGACTATTAACTGAGGTGAGTCATCATCATGTCATGGCTTGTTATCGGATAGTTGTCGTCACAACATTTTTGTATACAGCAACCATGTTGGGCAAGGTTTTTTGTGTTATAGAGAAAATGAGTAAGAGTCGTCATCAAGGCTTAAGGGAATCATTTTACCATTCGGGTGGCCCGGCTGTGAGCGAGGTGTCCATATACCCCAGTTACCGTTCATTGGTGGGAGCCATGACCTCTTTTCAAACAGGTCATTCAGGTAAATCTATTATCTGTCTTTTTGGTGTTGTTGTTGGTGTGGGGGATGTTTACTATCTGCAAGATCTGATGCATGTGCTGTCAAATATGGTTTTTTTCTCACTAATATTATCAAATATCTGGGTATATTTTGACGGTCACCAACCTGCTTTGGTTGTATTGCGAGACAATGGCACTTCTTATGTTGCATACCAAATATTCACAAAATTAAGCCATCATCACTACTTTATGCCGTTTTATCGGATGATGGTTGTCATGACATTTTTACATACAGCGACCATGGCAGGTAAGGTTTATTGTGCAATGGCGAAAATGTACAAGAATCATGATGGCAGTTTAGAGGTATCATTTCATCGTATAGGCGCTGGTCTTGCGAGTGTGGCGCCAATATTCCCTAGCTATCGCTTGTTGGTAAGTGCTAATGCATGTTATCAAAACGCTTATCTGTATAGAGGGCCACAGGAGCATATGGAAGAGGCTTTAAGTCATGGTTTTTGAAGGCGTTGAGGTATGTTATTTGTTGTTTTTATCATTTCTGATGATTTATCAGTGGGACTCAGTGGTTGATTGGTATTTTTTAATACACCAAACGTTACTGGTGAATGTGATGTACCAACAAGCAATATTTTTATATCCAGATATTGAACATAAATCCTTTCCTTGGAGCCTGGTTCTTTTATTCCGACCATTTACCATGAAACCCTATGTCATTGGTGCCAAAAGTATTCGTTTGGCGAGGCTTAAAAACGCAGTGTATTTATGTTACCGAGCCAATATTTTTTTTTGGTGTCTACTTGTGTTGTATGGAGGCTCAAGTGGTGGAGGAGTAAAGTTTAAAAAAGGGGCCTTATATTTTGTGAGTGGCTTGGGGTATTTAGAATCAGGATATGCGGCATCAAAGGTATTATATTTTAAGTCAATGGTTGCGGAAAATGAGTGCTTGTTTGAGTTTTTTACTCAGATTGGAAGTCATTCAAATGCATATGGTGACTTTATAGAAGACCCATCTGAGCGTCAATCTATAAGAAAATCGCTGTATTTGTCTGTAAAAATGTCCCCTAAAAGAAGTATTGAGCTGCCGATCAATTCGATGAAGTCAGCCTTTAGAACACTGAGTAGATCCATGGTTCTGGATATGTTATATTGAGCTTAATCAACAAAACCTTGGAGAAAATATGGATGATAGGTTGGCATCGATGATGTGGATGGTTGAGTACGTGGATACCAATAGAGTGAGTTTGTCACTAGTGATTATTGTATTCTATGGTATTTTAAAGCGGCTGATTGGTGTTGTTGTCCGTGGTATACACGCTAACTTTTCTGATCAGCAAGCGAGTGTTGTGGGTTTGCTGGGCAAGATAGCATCGGTGGTTTTATGGATCTTAACATTAATGTCATTACTGGGAACCTGGGGTGTTGATACGGCTCCATTAATTGCCAGTATTGGTCTTTCAGGGTTTGCATTAAGTTTTGCATTAAAGGATTTGATTGGTAATGTCCTTTCAGGTGTATTGCTGCTGTTACATCGGCCGTTTGCCCCTGGAGATATGATTGAAGTTGGTGGTATTACGGGCAAGATCCTAAGTATAGACTTGCGGTATACCATTTTATCGAATGAATCGGGAAAACACTTTTTTCCAAATTCACAGATGACGTCAATGCGCGTCACAGTGACAGAAGGTTAAGTTCTTTTTATCCCAAATCCAGGTTGTGAAAGTACTGGATTTTTGGGAGTGATAGCGCTAATGTTAAAGGAAGCAGATTAAGGAGTTATTCTATGTGGTTAAAGCAAGTTTCATGGTTTGATATGAGAAGCAATCTTTTATTGGAAGGAGAGGCGTTAGAAGAGGCTCTGTCTCAAAAGCAAGCCTACAAACCACATGCAACGCAAAGCAGATCTTTAGGTTGGGTGAGTCCTTTGGGAGAAGGTCATCCTCTGTGTGTAGAAAGCGGTTCTTATTTATGGTTGGCTGTTCGAATCGATCAAAAACTTTTGCCTGCGAATGTGGTTAAAGATGTTGTTGCTGAGAAGTTGGCTGAGCAAGAAGCGATGCAAGGTTACCCACCAACCAATAAACAACGTCGTGTTATGAAGGATGAAGTGACTTTAGATTTATTGCCGAAAGCCTTTGTGGTCAGTAAGAAGGTACAGGTTATTGTTGATCATGATAACAAATTATTGATGGTAGATAGTACGTCAGCTTCTGTGAAAGATGTGGTCATTGACCTACTTAGACAAACGGTTGGTAGCTTGCCTTTAACGCATTATATTGAACAAAGAACAGCCATAAGTCATGTGCTGAAAAACTGGGTAACAGAGCCCCCTGAAGGTATAGATATTGAGTCAGAGTATACATTGATTAACCCGAATGATGTGAATGCTAAGGCAAGGGTAACGGGGCTTGATGAGTCTGCTATACTAGGACATTTGTCTCAAGGGATGACAGTATCGCAACTGATGGTTCAGTACCATGCTCAGTTGAAGTTCCAAATGACTGACCAACTAGACTTTAGTCGAGTCAAGTTTCTAAACTTTGGTGAAGAAGAAAAGTTAGATGACCCAATCGCACAGGCTATGGCGGACTTTTCGTTGACAGTGCCGTATTTTACTCAGATAATCAAGGCATGTAAAACATGGTTCCCATTGGAACAGACAGAAGAAGAGGAGGCTGTGAATGTCATCGAGTAGTCTTGAGCAGTTACTATTAGGTACAGAGTCAAACTTACCAGAGGGTGAGCTTGAAAAATTATTGGCAGAAGCGCGTCCTTTAAAGGTAAAGGCGGGCTTTGATCCTACAGCTCAGGATTTGCATTTTGGTCACACGGTGCTGATTGAGAAACTTCGTCAATTTCAAGCTCATGGCCACGAAGTTATTTTCATTGTTGGTGATTATACGGCCATGATCGGGGATCCTTCTGGTCGTAACGCAACAAGGCCACCTTTAACAGAAGAACAAGTTCAAGCCCATGCTAAGACTTATACCGAGCAAGTCTTTAAGATCCTTGATCCTGAAAAAACAACGGTATGTTTTAATAATGATTGGTTGGGAAAGCTGACTAGTATGGATTTGGTCAAGCTGGCATCATCTCAAACAGTTGCAAGAATGCTTGAAAGGGATGACTTTGCAAAACGTTATAAAGACAATCAACCTATTAGTATTCATGAGTTTTTATATCCGCTATTACAAGGTTATGATTCCTATGCGATTGAAGCAGATATTGAGTTAGGTGGGACAGACCAGACTTTTAATTTGTTGATGGGGCGTGAAATTCAGAAAGCTCATGGGATGAAGCCACAAGCGATCTTGACGGTACCCTTATTGGAAGGTTTGGATGGGGTGAAAAAGATGTCAAAAAGCTATGGCAACTATATCGCACTGAATGATAGTCCTATCGATATGTATGGAAAAGTGATGTCAATTTCCGATGCCTTGATGTGGCGGTATTATGATTTGATATCAGGAAAGTCTATTCATGAGACCCAGGGGTTAAAGGACACGGTGAATGCTGGTGTGAATCCTAGAGATCTTAAGCGCCAGTTGGCGCATTTATTGGTGACTAGGTTCCATGATGCGTCTTTAGCAGACCAGGCTCAGGAAGCCTTTATACAGCAGTTTACCAAAGGCGGGGTTCCTGATGATATTGCCTCTGTTCGTTTATCCCAAGAACAATTGGCTATGCCATTGGGAGTCTTATTAAGAGACGTAGGTTTGGTGGCATCTTCCTCTGAAGGCAATCGTATGATAAAACAGGGGGCGGTCAGGCTAGATGCTCAGGTCATTGATGTGTTACCTGGTTTGACCGGTGAGCATGTCTTGCAGGTTGGGAAGCGTCGGTTAATAAAGATTATAGAAGCGTAGCCATTAGTAAATAATGATAATGTGAAAAATGAAGCGAGATGCTTTTGTAATTGTTAATATTTTTAATAAGATGTGTATTGGCTATAATAGGATTTTAATATCTTAGGCGTCAAGAGAAAATGATCTCTACAGGGGGGAATGGGCTTTCGGTATCATCGGTAACCATCTAGACCCCCAATTCTTAGCAAGGTTCTCCATGACTTCGAAAAAAGTATGGCGCAGTTATCAGCGGATGATACAGCAAAGAAAGGGTCTTTTGAGTTTGATGTCTGACGGGGTTGGGGTTTATCAACTCCCAGGGACTTTCCTGGTGCAAAATCAAGAAATGTTTTCTAATCCACCGCTGGCGACTTTGGGCTCGTGTCAATCAGCTGAGTCTATGCCGTAGCAGCCAGTAATATTAGGAAATCTCTTTAGTTAAGAGCGCTTGCATGCGTGGGGTCGTGTGCTGAGTGGCGATACTGTAGGATACGTACAAACATCAAAGAATCAGATACGCTGCTATCAACGGAATAGTCGACAGACACTGGCCAGTTGTTCAGTTTCTTTGCAAAATCTGCCTTATGCCTGCTATTTTATGAATAAAGGATTTTTGATCCGTTGCGGTAGGGCGCTTTATTGTTTCATAAGTCCCCACCAATATCATTGTAAATAGCCTAGGCATAGCGAATACCGACCTATATGAAGGCAATAAATTCCGTTTGTAACAGAAAGTTTTTGGGCCAGTCATGTTGCAAGAAATCCATTGGTTTTTTTATGGTGAGACGATCATGTCATTATGTGTGCACTAGTGTTCTATTGCGGAAAATCTATGCGGTAGTTTACGACTCATTCAGTTAGGATTTGGGTATTTACTGCGTGCTTATATTAAAAGACAGGGCCATGTTATGAGCGTGAAGAACTTTCATTTGCTGCGGGTTGAGAGTGATGGGGAGAGTATTCTCTTTAGAGAAGAAGTAAACGAAGTCCTTTCAAAAGGATTACAAGATATTTCAAAAAGGTATCTGGCCAGTGGCTAGGTTTTCGTTAGCGTCGTTGGTTAAAAAAAGTTTTGAGTTGCCTTTTGCAAATGTCTTGACAGATGTTTGCAACCACTTTAGGCTGGTGGTTAAATGAAAATTCGGCCAATTTATTTTGAGAAATAATGCCATTTTTCGGATCAGATGCACCAAATACGACATGTGTTATTCTGGCTTGGATAATGGCACCATAGCACATGATACAGGGCTCTAGGGTGATATATAGTGTTGTGTTTAATAGGCGATGGTTCCCCATTTTCTGCCCTGCATTTCGAATGCAACATATTTCAGCATGGGCAGATGGATCATTGTTTTGGATGGTTCGATTAAAACCTGTGGCAATTAATTGATCGTTTTGGATGATAATGGCCCCGATGGGTACTTCACCAGATTCTTCGGCGAGTTTTGCTTGCTCAATGGCTAGTAGCATCCACTTTTCGTGTGTCATTAATCTCTAAAGTTATTAAATTGTAAAGGCATATCAAAAGACTCTTCTTTAAGCATGTCCATAATGGTTCTCAAGTCATCAATCTTTTTGGCGGTGACTCTAACTTTGCTATCCATAATGCTACTTTGGGCTTTAATTTTGGCATCTTTGATCATTTTGTTGATCTTTTTACCTGTGGGTGTATCAATACCTTCAGTTAGCTTGTAGACCTTTTGGGCACTTCCTAAGGATGATGTTGCGTCACCGTCAGAGAGTACAGCCAGGTCAATGCCACGAGCGACAAGTCGTGTTTGCAGTACTTTCTCAACTTGGTCAACATGAAAAGATTCATTGGCATTGATGGTGATGCATTCTTTATCATGGGTAACTTTTGCGTTGCTGTCTTTTAAATCAAAACGATTACTAACTTCACGGTTTGCTTGGTCAACAGCATTGGTGACTTCATGGTGGTTTATTTCAGATACAGCGTCGAAGGATGGCATGGATTCTCTCGGTGGTTTTTATTGTTATAACGTCTATATGGTGATAAATCAAGAGAAAGTTAACTTGTAAATTTATATGATTAATATATACTTGATGCAGTTATAATGGGAATAAAGGTATGTCAGATCAAATGCTCACCCCGGGGAAAAATGCACCTCAAGAAGTCGATGTTATCATCGAGATATCACCTGCGCAAGGTCCGGTAAAATATGAAGTGTGTAAAGACAGTGGGCGTTTGCAGGTAGATCGGTTTTTACAAACATCAATGGTCTACCCATGTAATTATGGTTATATTCCATCAACACTGAGTGATGACGGTGACCCATGTGATGTATTGGTTATCAGTCCGTATGATATCATCCCTGGAGCTATCATTTCTGTACGACCTGTAGGCATGCTTGTTATGGAAGATGAAGCGGGTTTGGATAATAAGATCCTGGCTGTTCCAGTTGATGGTGTGGCGAAGCAGTACGCGTATATTCAGTCAATTGGTGACGTTGACTCAATGCTTAAAGATAAGATTGAGCATTTCTTCAAGCATTATAAAGATCTTGATAGTACGAAATGGGTAAAGCTCCAAGGTTGGCAAGACCGTGATGCTGCCATTGAGGAAATTACTAACAGCATCAATAGCTTCCAGTCCTAATTTAGGAACTTATCATCTTTGTCCAGCAGACCGCTTCTGATGGCTAGATGTAATAGTGCTACATCGCTCTCTATGTTGAGTTTTTCGAAAATTGATAGTCTGTGTTGTGTCACTGTATCTTCTGTTAGGTTCAACTTCTGTGAGATACTGGCTAGATTTCCCCCAAAGACCAATTGATAAGAGACTTTGAGTTCTTCAGGTGACAAACAATCAAATATTCTTTCACGGCCCAATAGGTGTTTATCTTTAATCTTTTGAGAGACTGAATGACAAATATACTGGTTGCCTTGGCTGACTTGTGTGATGGCTTCAATCATTTCTTGTGCGCTCACACCTTTGGTGATATAACCTTGTGCTCCTGCAGATAAGATTTGTGATGGATAGTGCTCATCACAATGGACTGACAACGCCAACACTTTAATGTTAGGATTCTTTGCTAGAATACGTCGGGTTGTTTCAATGCCGCCTTGCCCAGGCATTGAGATATCCATTAAAACCACATGAGGTTTTAAACTGGTTATCATTTCCTCAGATTCTTCGCCACTGCTGGCTTCACCAATGACATGCATTAATTGTTGCTCTGCAAGGATCTTGCTAAGTCCTGTACGGATGATGGCTTCATCATCAACAATTAATATATCGATTGGCTGTTGTTTAATTAGTGTTTTACATATTTCATCGGCTTTCACCGCATTGGTTTTTTGCTCAAAGTTTTCCATTTCCTGTCTCCATAACAATAACAATTGAGTTATATTAGCGGCATTTTTTATTTTGACAGAAATTTTTTACAATTATTAATTGTCGAAGAATAAATTGAGTGCAAAGTATTCTTGTGAGGTGTATTGGGCGCCAAGAGAAAACTTAGGGCTTACCTGAAATGAAAGACGTGAGGTAAAGCTATTTTTCTTCCCAAGGTTAGGGTGGACTGATACCCATATTTTATCATATAGCTGTTTGGATACATTGAATGTTGGGTTTTGCAAATTGGCAGACAAAGAGCGGCTACTGTCTAAGTTTGGCTCAAGCCGAATACCCGCTAAATTTAAATTATTAAGTGCTTGAAGT
This sequence comes from Candidatus Synchoanobacter obligatus, assembly GCF_024259865.1. GTDB lineage: Bacteria > Pseudomonadota > Gammaproteobacteria > Comchoanobacterales > Comchoanobacteraceae > Synchoanobacter > Synchoanobacter obligatus. The sequence continues at coordinate 443,672 of NZ_JAKUDN010000002.1, forward strand.
ATTGTGAGAATGGTGGCATTTTTCTCTAGGCCAGAGATGATCTCAACCAAACGGTAATAAGGCTTTTTTGAATCGATGTGAGGACTGGTTAAGAATAGCTGGGTCAGTGCAGCAGCTTTATTTTGGTCACCAGGGTCAGTGTTTATATTAAAGGAGGGTAATTTAACGGGCCCATCGACGTTAATGATTATTTTGGTACTGCCTGACTGTGCTGACTCAGTGTAGCTGCTGATGTTTTTCTGTAGGCTTAGGTGAATAATACCATCCAGCCAACTTGATTGGTTAAAGGAGGCAGAGAGTTCATCAAGTTTAATTTGTCGCGTCAAAATATGAACCATCGGTTCTTTAAGAGACAGTTTGCCAGTGATGACTTCATCGCCATTTCTAGGTTGCATATAATGCAGGTTTCCTGAAATATTGCCGCTAAACCCTAATATGTTTGCAGGCGTGGCATTCATTCTGAGTAATAATTCTACTTCTTGATACGCGGTAGGATTCTCTGACATCATTCCGCCAGACATGTGTATGTCTCTTGGTAATACTTGATATGCCGATACTGGGTCAAACGAAAGTTGAAGGTCAAAGACATCAACTTCCCCGGTAGTTTTTGTAGGGCTATTTAGAATGCTGAAGGCGCATTGTATCTTATTGTCTTCATGTTCAAATGTTGTTGATTTACTGGTTAAAAAAGTGTCTGATCCATTGCTCGACAGCGTGATTTGTCCTTGGGGAGAGTTAAGAAGTCCTTGGATCTCACCGTCATGCCACACCAAATGACTCGCCTTGATGTGGTAATCAAGTGGGAAGTAAATATTTGTTAAGTTTGGTACGATATTGAGTAGCAATGCATCAATATCAGAAATCTGATAGTCCCCTAAGATTTTCAGTTCATTGTTCTTATAGTAGTGGTGGCTTTCTCCATTAACAACGCTATGATTCAAGATAATCTCAGTATCAGAGTCAACAATATTTTGACTATTGAGTCTCAATGTTAAATTATTGACCTTACTGTTGATCACCCAGGAGTGATCTAAGAAGTTATATTCTCCTGATAATGTCATAGATTCCTCAGAACTTTTTGATAGAGTGAGGCTAGGAACTTGGAGATGTTTTTTATTAAATATGGCAGGAGCCTTTTGTGATAAAGACCATTGTTGGTTCCGATTCTGGCCAATTAAGAATTTATTGGTCATGACTTCCCATTGCCCTGAACGATTGTTGATATTCAGCAAGAGTTGCTGCGGTATGTCATTTTGTAGACCCAGACCAGTTACATTATGCGTGGTACCGTTTTGTTGTATCTTTAAGCTGGGATTATCAATGGCCAGCAAAGGATTTCTTAGCTGTGTGGCGGACACATAAAGCCAGTCTTTAGCGTGGCTGTCATAGGACAGCTGCAGATCAGTGAGCTTCATAATGGGCAATGTCAGTTCAGGTGCGTAGGCATAAAGTTTATACTGTCCATCCTGAATCTGAAGATTGATATCACTATTGCCTTTTAAGTGAGGAGAAATTTTTTCCAAGTTGTCTAGGCTTGCTGAGATGATGGTGTTTCCTTCCGATATCGTTCGAGACTTTAACGTCGAATCAATATACTTGGCTTCAATATTATATTGTTGTTGTTCAGAGTTAAGTTTACCACTGAGTTGAAAAGGCCCTTGATAGGTCGATAGGTAAATGCTGCGAATGTCTGCTGAGACTGCAGGTGTGCTCAGGTTTGCCGATATGTCAAAGTCCAGAATCTCTGTTCCAATATGCTTAATGGAAGCGCTTAATAGTGCGCTAGTGGGGTTGTAGGAGGCTTCAATGTTTTTGATGTGAGAATCAGCCATCGATGAAATCTGGTAGTCATTACCGGTATTTCGAATGAACAAATTGGTTGCGATATCATTTAGCGTTATGGTGAGCTTATATGCTGGGTTCATGGGCTCATATTGTAGCCCAATGTGCTGGTTATGAGCCTGTAGGTTGAGCGTATAGAGGCTATTTTGTTGCAAGAGCTTAAGGTGTTGAATGGTGATCGGTGAGATACCTGTTGCGATATCAATGCTCACTTGATCGATTTGAAGGCTTCTGGGTAAGGTTGGTAGACTGCTATCGTCTTTCCTGGAGCTAAAGTTGAGGTTTTGTAAAGAGAGCTTTCCTATCTGTATGTGACTTTTATTGGCTGTTAGAGGGTGACGGATGTGAATATTTTCGATGAGGACTGGCTTGGTGTCCTGGGTTTTAATTGTTAATATATGAATTTGGTTAGACCACAGGCTGCCCGAGACACCTGTTATATCCAGTTCATAAAAATACCCTAGTATATAACATGAGGCTTTGGTTCCCCATGGAGATAGTATCACCAGTACCGATATAACAAGTATCGAGATGGTAGAAAGTATTATTCGGCTGATCTGAGAGGTCATAATAAGTCTTCTCCAGGTTCGGCGCTAATATGGAAGATCCATGTTTGGCTATCAGCTTCTCGGCCAATGGAGAGCTCGAAATTTCCTAGGCCAGTAATATATGAGAATAAAAGACCATTAGAGGGGTGAAATGAGTTGTGTGTCGCATTTTCATCATTAATGCATGAGCCAGCATCAAGAAATAAACCAACATACAGGCTTTTCAATGTTTGCACTTGGATGCTGTTGCGGTTTAAGATCAAACTATTGCCTTCATCGATTTGGTGGCGTTCCATGCCTCTATTGGAGTCTGGGCCGCCAAGGGTGTATTGCATCGATAATGGGTAGAGACTAAAGGAAGATGTCCATATCTTTCCAACCGAGAGTTGGCTTCTTAATATCAGGCGTTTAAAATTAAATTGTGAGTTAAAATCTAAGAAGCCTTGAAAAAAGTTTAGGTCAGACCCTAATGATTCTAAACCACCTTTAAAGGAAGATTGCAATTGGATAAAGTAAGATTTTTTATTGAGCCGGCCATTAATGTTGTATTCAGGATATGCCAATTGTGTTATATAAGTTCTATTATCGTTCAGTGTGGATTCTTCAATAGTGATATTGCCAGATAATTGGTGCTCAAGTGCAAACAATTGTCGCTGCATCATCGCGGATACCTGCCAAAGTTTACTATTGTCCTCATCTTTTGTAAGGTCGCTATTAAAGTTGAATCCAATACTGCTAAAGTCATTGGGGCCACTGGGAGATGGGATGATAAGTTCACTGGCTATTTGGCTGTTGTTGCTAGAAGACTTAATTAGGCTATTTAAGTAAATGCCACAGCCGCCAAGGTTGTTTAACCTGATATTCAGTTGCGCATTAGGGGAGAACTTATCATTATCTAAGTTGGATTCTATTCCAACACCAAAGAACAGTTGAACAGGTTTGTTATACAGATATTCAACAATAATGTCCTTAATGTCTGGCTGAAATTTCCGGGAAACTGTTGAAATATTTGCATATCGAAACAACCCCGAGTTTAACATATTCTTTTGAAATTCCCGTCGCTTACCATCATTGAATTTTTCGCCTTCTTGAATGTTGTGGTAGCGTTTTAAGCATTTGGCATGGGCCATGTTTTCGGTGATGATCTTTCCATACGTATTGATTTTGTTAGGAGTGATGCGAAATGTGATGTTGACCTGATTGGTAATTGGATCATATGAGGCGTGCTCTCGGCTGACCAGCGCACTGGTGTAGCCATTAGTTACTGCGGTGGCTTTTATATGATTGGTTAGCGTATTTAAATCATTTAAGGTGAAAGGGGTGAAGCGGTAGTTAGCAACAGTATGTTGAATTTGTAGCTTGAGACTAGCATCTGCTGTTTCAGTTGGGTAAAGTGTGGATATTTGGTGAAAGTAAGCCTGACTATTAAGGTCAATTTTGATACTAATATCCCCAGTCTCATCCGTAGTAACAGAGGTGCTTGGACGAAAGTACCCAAATGGCTTGGTGGCTTCAGTGACTTCATGCTCTATTTGGTCAGTGAGTTGCTCAGTGATGCTGAGGTTGTTAAGCTGACGCATTTTATACTGTAGGCGTTTTTCCACATTGTTTTGTATATGCTTGGGTGCACCGCTTATTGAAAAGTTAGCAGAGGCATAATAGAATGTCAGTAGCAGTATGTGGATAATGTATCTAAGCATTTCATGTACAATTTATTACATAATAACGGAAGTTTGTTAAAAAACCTAGTATATTATACATGTTATATAATCGGGAAGCTATGAGAGAGTATTGTTTATTATTGATGGGGTTAGAGGATTATCAGTCCACGGCTAGTGGACTCTCTGTGCTCCAGAAAGATTTAGAGTTATTGTGTGAGGCTTTAGGCGTTTCAGTCTTTGTTAATGGAGCGGCATTGTCTGTTTCGGGGAAGGTTGTGGGTCACAAGCTCTCAGCTTTGGAGAAAAAAAGTGTATTGGCTCGTGTGATGGAGATCATAGATGACAAATAATGCGTTGGCCAATTTGGCTAAAATTGATCAGGATGTTGCAATCATTTTGGCTGCAGAATATGAACGGCAATCTTCTGGTATACAGCTCATTGCTTCAGAAAACTTTGCATCAAAAGCCGTCTTAATGGCCCAAGGTTCCATTGCTACAAATAAGTATGCAGAAGGCTTGCCTGGAAGACGTTATTATGGAGGTTGTGAACATGTGGATGCGATTGAAACTTTGGCCATTGCGCGTGCAAAGGAGTTGTTTCAAGCAGATTTTGTCAATGTCCAGCCACATTCAGGGAGCAGTGCAAATTTTGCGGTATTTCAAGCATTGTTAAAGCCTGGTGATCAAATATTGGGGATGGATTTGAATGCAGGCGGTCATTTAACGCATGGTCATAGCGTTAATCAATCCGGGAAAATTTACCAGGCAGCAAGTTATGGGGTTAATCAAAATGGGTTCATTGATTATGATGAAGTGGAATCATTGGCTAAGGCTACTCAACCAAAGCTGATCATTGCAGGGTTCTCAGCATACTCTCAAATCATAGACTGGGATGCATTTGCGCAAATTGCAAAAAAAGTAAATGCGTATCTGTTGGCAGATATGGCACATGTTTCCGGGTTGGTTGCAGCAGGGGTTTATCCTTCCCCGGTTCCTTACGCAGATATTGTTACCAGCACAACGCATAAAACGCTTCGTGGACCAAGGGGAGGGATGATCCTAGCTAAGGATGGTGTTTTGGCAAAGCAATTAAACCGTTCAGTGTTTCCAGGCATGCAGGGTGGACCATTGATGCATGTGATTGCTGCAAAAGCAGTCTGTTATCATGAAGCAATGCAAGAAGCGTTCCAGGAGTATCAAAAGCAAGTGGTGAAGAATGCTCAAGCAATGGCCGGCTATTTTATTCAGCAAGGCTATGATGTTGTTTCTAATGGCACTGAGTGTCACATGTTTTTACTGGCGTTGACCGGGAGTGGGATCAATGGTGCAGAAGCTCAAAAGGCATTAGAAGATGCAGGGATTGTTGTTAATAAAAATAGTATTCCTAATGATCCACTACCAGCAAATAAAACCAGTGGAATTCGTATTGGGAGTCAAGCCATGACCAGTCGTGGCGTCTCAGAGTCCGGTGCTATTAAGATTGCCGAAATGGTTGTATCTATTTTAAAGGACCCAACTGCCCTAAATATACAGCAAGTTAGGCGTCAAGTTGATGCATTTGTAGCGACGTTATTCCCTGTACCTAGGCTGGGGGAATAAATATGTTATGCCCTGCATGTGGTTCTAAAGATTTAAGAGTATTGGATTCTCGTCCAATGTTGGAAAGTAATCAAATAAAAAGAAGGCGCCAGTGTTCTGACTGTGAGTTTCGTTTCTCAACCATTGAGATTGTTGATGCTGGGATGCCAAAAATCGTTAAGCGTTCAGGATCATTGGCAGAGTTTGACGTTCGTAAAGTTCGTTCAGGAATCATGAGGGCGGTTGAGAAACGTCCACTAACTATGGGGCAGTTAGAGAATCTTATAGAAAGAATAGTGCAAAAAATTAATAAGATGCAGGTAAAACACTTGCGTTCTGAGCAAGTTGGATATATTATTATGGAAGAGATGAAAGATGTGGATTTGGTGTCAATGATCCGTTTTGCATCAGTATATCATGCTTTTCAGGATGCTGAATCCTTTAAAGTGTTTATTGACAACCTTGTGTCAAGCAGTGAGATGAATTGATGAATAAGAATAGATCTAGAAAGCGCACACGTGTTTATGCGATGGAAATTGTATATCAGTGGATGCATACGAAAACAGCTGTTGACGAGCTGTTAAACCGTTATCAAGAAAAACCAGCTGTTGATATGCCATATCTTGAAGACTTGATTCAGGGAGCTTTATCCAAAAAAACTGAGATTGAAAAAAAGTTGGTTCCATTTTTGGTGGATAGATCGCTCGATGAAGTGACCGATATTGAGTATGCCATTTTAGTGGTAGGGTCATATGAGCTCATGTTTCAGTATGATGTGCCATACCGTGTTATTATCAATGAAGCGATTAATTTGGCAAAGTCTTATGGTGCACAAGATGCATATCGATTTGTGAACTCAGTATTGGACCAGGTTGCTAAGCAGGAACGTGGTTTAGAATATAGAGATTAACGGTCGGGTTTATATGATTTCTTTTAAGTCTCTTATCCCTATGATCAAATCAGTATGTTGTGGCTTCTTAACCATCTATGCACATGGCTTTGGTACAGGGTATTTGCCATTGATGCCAGGGACCTGGGGCACACTTCCAGCCTTAGCGGTAGCATGGTTGCTGTATGATCAGTCTCTGATGATACAAGTCATGGTATATGCATGGGCTTTGGTTTTGGCCTATCTCGCTGCAGATATCGCGGGCAAGAAGCTTGGAGATAGTGATCATAAAAGTATCGTATGTGATGAAATTATTGGTATTTTGCCAGTACTTTTGATAACACCTATGAGTCAGTGGTTTGTGGCATTTTTGCTGTTTCGGATTTTGGATATTGTTAAGCCATGGCCCATATCTTGGGTGGATAAAGATATTAAGGGTGCCAGCGGGTGCTTGCTGGATGATATCGTAGCGGGATTTTTTTCATACGTAATAATGGCCTTATGGTTTTGATATATTGATATAATCTATAATGTATGTTAAAGTTATAAAAGATAAAAAAGTGGTTGTGATGATAAAAAATAAAATAAAAGAAATCTTTTCACGAATTTTTAAAAGTTCTGGAACAACGCCCATTAATTACCGTTGCTATGATATGGGGGCTTATTCGATTGGTGGTATGGCTAAGCCAACACCAAAAATATTAAGAAACTTGACGAAAAAGCATGGCATAGTGATTTCATTGTTAGATCAATCTCATTCTGATCGTATTATAACGCAGTATCGCTCAGCACTTCCAGATGAGACAGTACTGTATCATTTCCATGCTGAAGATTTTTCAGCACCAAGTATTAAAGATTTTGATGCGTTCAATGCATTGGTATCAGAGTACTCGGATAGAAACCCTTTGGTGCATTGCGGGGCTGGGAATGGCCGGACTGGAACCTATATTGCCAGTGTCATCCTTAAAGATTTGATAGACCGTCAGGATGAAAGCCTAGATGGTGAGAAAGTTATTTATGAACCCCAGCTAAGTGTTTTTGATAACCGAGAAAAATTTGCGCCTAAATCATTTTTGATGAAGATAATTCAAAAAGTTTTCTTATGGTTTTTTCCACTTCCAGAGGTTCTGAAAGGGAATGCAGAGGATAAGCCTGTTGCGCCTGTTGTGATTAAAGCGCTGGAGATTGCGCGAGCTTTGGGCTCAGAGTCAGTTGAGACCTTTCAACAGTTGTTGGCATTGGATCGTTATGCAGAAGGGCTTCAAAACCCAGAAGGGCAAAGAAATGTTAGCTTCGAAAACAGTGGTTTGTTTGTCTTCAATGATGATCTGGGTGCGCCTCAACCAAGACGTTATATGGGCTAGCTTGTCGTCGGACGCAGTAGATCATTGATCTGTGTTTTGGTCCGTGTTTGTGCATCAGCATATTTTACGATAATGGCAGCATAAATATGGTGGCTCTGGTCAGGCGCAGGGATGGTTCCTGGGACAACAACTGCGTTTTCTGGGATTTCACCATAGCTGGTTTCTTGAGTCATGCGATTGTAAATACGGGTTGATTGTGAAATAAACATCCCGCTGGACAGAACAGCGCCTTGTCTCACAATCATGCCTTCGGAGACCTCTGAGCGTGCACCAATAAAGCAGTTGTCTTCAATAATGGTTGGCAGTGCTTGCATAGGCTCTAAAACACCGCCAATCCCGGCACCTGCAGAAATGTGGACATTCTTGCCGATTTGGGCACCAGAGCCAACACTGGCAAATGAATCAACCATGCTGCCATCGTCAATATATGCACCAATATTAATAAAGCTCGGCATAATCACAGATTTTTTGCCAATATAGGCACCATAGCGTATGTGACTTGGTGGTACAATTCTGGTACATGGACGAATGGGGCTTATAGAGTATTTATACGGTGTATGGTCACGGTAGGGGACTTTGTAGTCAGCCATTTCATCAGGTTGTTTGTAATGAATATAGGCGACGATGGCTTGTTTGATCCATTGGTTTACCTGCCAGTTATCGTTCTGGAATTCACTAACTCGAATCAATCCTTTGTCTAGCAAAGCAATCACGTCATCAAGATATGCCAGCTGGTCTGCACTGGGGTTTTTGCCATCGAGCATGTTTTGATAAATGATCGGACATTCTTTTGTGAGTGTTGCAATATGCTGTTCCATGTGTTGTAAATCCTTTGACAAACAGGTTTTAATGGTGCCTGAAAAGAGTATGGAAATCTAGCCTTATCTTATGCTCATCGTGAATGGATAGTGCATCTAAAGGGTAAATATATTGCAAAAATAGATAGTAATAACGGGTTTGAGGTTAGTTTTATCCCATGGAAACTAAAAAAAACTTGTATTTTAGGTATATTTGTTATATTTTCGTTATGTATTTATCGGGGTATAGCGCAGTCTGGTAGCGCGCCTGCTTTGGGAGCAGGATGTCGGGGGTTCAAATCCCTCTACCCCGAATATAATGCGCCTGTAGCTCAACTGGATAGAGCATCGGCCTTCTAAGCCGAGGGTTGTAGGTTCGAGTCCTACCAGGCGCGATTTTAAGATTGTGGTGAGCGTAGCTCAGTTGGTAGAGCCCCGGATTGTGGTTCCGGTTGTCGTGGGTTCGAGTCCCATCGTTCACCCACCCCTTGTCTAGTGCTCAAACATTTCAGTTTGTAGAGATCAAAGATGAATAAATGACCTGGAAAATTGGCATAAAAACAAAGGAGTATAACGATGTATGATATAAAATTAAGAGTATATCAACACTATGCACAAGTGCTGCAAGAAATCGATGGAACATGGCACATTCAAAATGTTTAGTATGATGAGCGCACGAAGTCTGCTATCAAAACATTTATCGACAATTCTGAAGAAGCGTCTTGTGTTGAATTTATTGGGTTTATAGTTCATGGTCTTGAGGATTTTCAGATTATCCAAATACAGCTTGATAAAGCTCTGAAATCAAAAATCAGCCCTTTGCATGAGAGAGCATTAGAGGCATTGCCATCGGTAGTTGTGGGCGGAGACTTTATTGGTCTTGCGCCGGATCAAACAGCAAAATTTAATACGCTACAAGGTTTGTCTCAAGAAATGTTGCTTAAGGTTATGTCTTATCTGACTATTCCAGAGTTAATGCCCTTAGCATTAACATCAAGATATATGAATAAGCAGCTGGTGATGAATGCTGGTCGGATTGTTGGTCATATGTTGCCATTGAATACCCAGCTCCATCACCTTATTTTTAGTCATCCGATGTTATATTTCTTACTTGATAGTCACAGAAAAAACCAAATTTTAGAGAGGGCACTGGCTTTTAAGACGGATAAGTTCAAGCGCTGGGTATTGGAAAAAAGCAATACCGGGCAGGCATTATTTACTGTGAAAGATGTGATGGCTTTTCATATGTTAAATGTTTCGCAAGCAAGTGAGGTGATTAAAGCTATTGCTGAGAAGAAGTATGCTTTTGAGCAGTGGCAGCAACTGTCGCCAGTGACGAAAGAGGTTGTTATTCAGTCATTAATCACGCCAGGTATGGTGGTTTATCATCCTCAGGCGGGCTTAAGGCTTTGATCAAACGAAGGGTTATACTTTTGTGACAGAGAGTGGGGGGCAGTATGTCATCAGCTTAGAGTGCCTGAAGCACATTATGGTGTGTTCACAGGTGTTACAGATATGTTTTCAGTTAAAAGTAAGAGGACCTGGAGTAATCATAATGCTTTATTAAAGAAAAGAGATACTATTTTTGGTCAGAACTTTTTTACCAATGAAGGGCTTACCCGTTTTGCCGATGCTTCGGTATTTCCACTAAGTTTATCAGGGCGAAATGGAGCGGACTCACGGCCTGATATGACTGGCTTTAATCGTCCAAGCATCAAAGAGAGTCCGCGGATGACAGTGGCAGAGTATTTTATTGAGGGTTACGATCCAGAGACTACCCTATTACAGCTGTCAGAAGTGATAAAAGATGCCTCAGATGTGGAGCTGTTATCCCTCGTTAAGGCCGTTTATCAGCGTTATCTGCAAGTGTTGCAGTATCAGTCTGTTAATGGCAGGCCGGTTCATATTGAGAAGAGTGATGGTCTGTTTGGTGTCGGACTAGTCTCTAGAATGTTGATAAGTAGAAAGGGGGTCTCAAAGACGCTTACTGCGGCGATAAGGTTGGTTTTAGATATGCTGCCAGGAGTGATTATGTCCGCAGGCTATAGCTCAATGTCCTCCGATGAATTTACTGCATGGCAGGTTAACTTAGCTGAGTTCCTGATTCAGGGGCTAGATGTTGATGAGATCTTTCTTGCATCATTTGATCAGTGGCCAGCAATCAGATATCGTAAGGATAGCCTTTATGATAACAGAGTCACTTTATTGGCACATGTTCTCAGAAAGAATATGGCGCTTATTAATAAGTTTAACCAAGCAAACATGTTGGGGGTGAGCTTGCTCCAGGTTCTATCAGCAAAGATGTTGAAAAACCGAGATGGTTCTAACTATCTCTATCCTGCTGAGGAAGAATTGCGTGCCAACGTTCGTACTTTCTTCTCTGTGGGAGACAGTGTGTTGCAATTACCCGAAATTGCAGGCAACTGGGTGTGTAAAGATGTATTGGGATATTATGTAAATGTGTTCCTGGAAAGGCGCCCTGGTGAGGAGAAAGCGCTGGTTGAGTCTTTGATAAGGATGAGCAGGGTGGTCAATAGGGTCTTGCTGTCTAAGCAGCTCGAAGATTTATTGCAAAGATCGCCTGAAATTTTTAGGCATTTTCCTATGAATTTTCGGAGAAATGATCGTTTTTGTGAAGTGTTTCTCAACTCCGCTATTAAGAAGGGGATCTTGAATGAGTATTATTTTAAAAACATAGCTTCAGTACCAATCATTATCAGATTGTTGCGCCATGAGGAAGATAAGCCTAACTTTGTTTTTAAGGGTAAAATCGCTCAATTTGATGCTTTGAAAAATTATAGAAGTACTAAAATGCTGCTTCAGCATGACCCAAGAGTAGAGGCATATTTCAAAGAAGTATCTATAGCCTATTTAGGAGCTATTGAGGATATTGCAGTTTTTCTGGCAGCATCTGCGGAAACCTTAACCACCTTGATAAATCGTGGTGTTATCAGTACGGGCAGGCCGCAACTTGTCTCAGTAATTCGGACAGCCATTTCTTATCATCGATTTGGGCCTTCTGAGAGCTTTATCAAGACATCAGATATGCATGGTATATTGACTCAGAAAATTGCTGCTGACCGAATATTGCAGCTTGATAAGAGCCACTTTAAGCTATTATCAAGTTCGAGGAAAGATAGCATTGTGGAGATGATGAACGAGTCAAAGTTTAATAAGTCGAAGCTAGCGAATACGTCAGAGGCCGTTGTTAGTTATTTATATTCTCATGATAAAAAAGGCAAACTGGATAGTCGAATCACAATGATTTTAAAAGACAAGCCAGGGTTTATTTTGTCACTACATGAGCCTTTGCCTAAGTATGTTGATGCAGCTTTATGTAAAAATCCGTCTTTAGTATGTTCGCTGAGTGTTTCTCAGGTGGCGCTGTGGCTTGATGAAATGAGAAGCGTTGATAGAAGGGTCAGTATTATAAGATGGGAAAAGTATCAGAAGATGTTTGGTAGCATTGAAGATGCAGTGAAGACTGCATCCCCTAATATTGTTGCATCCTCGAGTGTATTGGGTGAGCTTGTATCTTTGCATAAAGGTTTAAAGGAGTGTGTTGTTGGGAAGGTTTGTGAGCTGATTCAAAGTAGCACTAATGTAGAATCACTTAGCGATAAGGACTTTGCCTTCTTTGGTTCGCCACTAATGGCGGAGACATTGATTCGTAAGGTAATATTGAGCAAAGGTGTGGGCTTTTTACCATTGTTTGTAAAGTACAAAGTCATATTGAGTCACGAGGATTATCAGTTGGCTACGGATATGTTGATGGCTGAGATCCAAAAGCATCCTGAAAAGCAGCAGGCGTTGCATACATACTGCTTGGATGATCAGCAGAAGGATATGACGGATGATGCATTATTGAAAGTGAGTCCTACGTATTATCCACAGTGTTGTAAGCATTACCGAAGCCAGGTGCGATACTTGTTAAAGGCGCTAGGAGACACAAGGGTAAAAACATTTGCGTTATTTTCTCAGATGATTCAGGCAGCGATGCCAGCATGTTTTCAAGATTTAGAGGCGCTTCGGTCATTGAAGAAAATTGCAATATCCGGTGGTTATTTGGATAGCCTAAAAAGTGCAAAATTGCGTTCTGAGCTGGTATATCAAGTGGCATTGTATGTAGATGATGACTATCAAGTGCACATGCTGGAAAGTAGTGAAGAGAGCTTGGGTGCTCCAGCATCTAAGGGTCTAGGGGGTTGTTAACTTCGTTGATCCATGATCATGTTCTGAAAGCCTGATATGGAATTTTGGGGTGGTGTGGGGGAGTGATTCTCCCCCCACATAGTTTACTCTAAGTATGCGCTTTTGATATAGTCAGGTTCTTGTACCGCCCCAGAGCCAGGTGCGCCACGTTTAATGGAGTCAACGATGTCCATACCTTCAGTCACTTTACCAAAGACAGAGTATTGTTTGTCTAAGAAGGAGGCATCGCCAAAGCAGATAAAGAACTGACTGTTACCAGAGTCAGGGTTGCTTGAGCGCGCCATGGAAACAACGCCACGCTGGTGTGACACTGGGTTGAACTCTGCTGGAATGTTGGGAAGGTCAGACTGTCCAGTCCCCACCATTTGGTAGTTTAAACTGTCAATGTGACCATGCTTGACATCACCGGTTTGGGCCATAAAGCCATCAATGACTCGATGAAAGACAATGCCATCGTAGGCTTTTTCTGCAACAAGTTTTTGAATTTGTGCAACGTGCTTTGGTGCCACATCAGGCATGAGTTCTATTTTGACAGTGCCTAAATTCAATACCAGGACAAGTGTTGTCATTGTGCTCATATGTTCTCCAGATTAAATAATAAAGAGACTAGCACACTTAATGTGGCATTAAAAGAAATGCTGGCGATCTAGACATGAATATGCTAAATTTGAGAAAAGAGAACTATTAAAGTTTTAGTGGCTGATAAAGACAGTCATTTAAGGAGAAATAATCAGGAGGGCGTCATAAGTGGCTTTTGCATCAGATAATAGATTTACTATATATACAGAGTATGATGCGAGAGGTGAGCCAAGTTTTGTTCAGGATTATCTCAGGATCAAACCCAATAGCCACCCATCGAGGATTCCACTGTCTTCTGAAAGGGTCGTCTATCCGTGTAATGTTGAAGATATTCAGGGGCTGATAGAGTTCCAGGCCAGAAACTTCACGTCTGCTGTTATTGAGAAATTTAACGCTGAAGGTGCGACTAGAGGTTATGATATTCTGAAAATGTTTTTTGAATTTGATAAAGAAGGTCATCTGCAAGAAAAAACATCAACGGGCTTTCTAGAAAAGGACAAGATTGATTTAGAGCCATGGCAACAATCTGCTATCACTGAGCTACTCAAGAATCCTATATCATTTTTGTTTGTAGATCCATACAGTTGCTATGATGAAGAGGATCCTCCAGTGTTCCCTGAAGTAGCAACTGAAAGAATCTGGATTCATGACAGTCTTAGCAATGCTTTTAAAGCTGTTCAGGTCACTAGAGTGACATTGATCAAATTAATCTACCCAAACTATGAGAGCAAATTTAGAAAAGACATTCTGTTGGGGGCGCTTAATGCTTTAAAAGGAAGTGGTCAAGACATAGATAAACAGAATTCAGAGACAGGTTTGAAATGCTTGCAGCAGTGCTTGGGCGACAGCAGCAACGTTTTGACTCTTCAAGATTCGCTAGGGTTAGCTACCCTTTCTGTCAGAAGAAGCTTGTGGGGTTATTGCTACCATCGCCTGTCTCGCAATATGAGAGAGATGAAGGAAGAGGTGCTTAACTGGTTTGGCTTGATAGTCGATCAATTCCGTAAAGCTCTGAATAGTTGTGGCATAAGGTATAAGTTAGATCAAGAACTGTTTTCGGATTTTCTTTTTGCAAGGATTGGTCTTGTTCTTGCTGAGATAATGCTATGCTCTCTACCGTTCTATTCTATTCTGTTATTGTTTCAGTCTGTAGAGCAGGTTTGTCTCGCTGTTTCTGTCATGCGATTCTCTTATAGTATTGCATGTAAACTTTTAGCTATGTGTGCTAATTGCTCTTACTTCTTATGGGCAATGAGTTATGCTAATGTTTTAGAGGTTGTTTTTTATATCTTGAAGGTAACGGACAACTTATTGTTTGGTTATCCTGTAGTGGTTTTTTATATTGTATTTAAGCTATTTAGGGTGCCATTTATCTTGGTGGGTGCCGTGATAGAATACTGGACTGAAAACCCATGGTGTTGTTTGCTGGCTCAAATGTTATTGTTCTCACTCAAATGCTATTTGCCATGGGCTAATTTGTTCAGGGCTACAATTTTGTTTTTGTCTAGGGAGGTGAAATTCATAGCAGTAGTTAACGTCACATTAGCGGCAGTAGTTTTGGCCAAGGTGTTGACTCATGTTGTTTTTTTGTTTCCCGTTGCGGTCTGTCAATATTTGCGCGATCTGGGGTGGGGTGGAACCAAAACACTTATTCAGCAATCATTTTATAATCATAGTATAACCGGAGCAATATACCGCTGGTGGTCGCCTGAGCTCAACCATTCAGTGCGGGAAACAGGAACATTATATGATGAGAATCATTTCAGTGCGGCAGTTTTTCGGCTTGACGGCAGTGTAGACGAAGATTTTCTTCTAGATATTGAGGCTAATTTAGGTTTAGGTTAACAATGCCTTAAAGGGTGGAAAGAAAATACTTGACTGATGCCGTACTGTGCTATAGTCTGTGCGTGATATTGAGCGAAAGTGGCGGAATTGGTAGACGCGCTGGATTTAGGTTCCAGTGGGGTTAAACCCGTGAGAGTTCGAGTCTCTCCTTTCGCAAGTTTTTCATACCCTTAAAGGTTATATTAGTTATGAGTCAAGATAATAAGCAAGTTTCCCAGAAAGGATTAAACGTCAGTGTAAAGATAACCTTGCCGGTTGCAGAAGTTGGTCAGGCCTATCAGAAGCATTTGGCAAAAGTAGCATCTCAAGTGAACTTAAAAGGGTTTCGTCGTAGTGCACGTGATTTAAAGATGAAAGAGTTGGAAAGAACTCGTGGTGCTTATGTGCGGTCTGAAGCAGTCGATCAGTTATTACAAGAAAAGCTTGAAGAAGTGATTAAAGCAGAAAAGCATTCATTAGCGGCGCGTCCTGAAGTTGTAAATACGAAGGGAGACGGTGTTGCAGAAGATTTAGAGTGTCAGCTGGCCTATGAGGTTTTTGCTGAGTTCCCAGAAGTTGATTTGGCAAAGTTGAAAGTCACTTCAGTCAAAGCGGCAGTTTCTTCTGAGAATGTTGCCAGTGAGATCACCAAGCTCCAAGAGCATCATGGTGGTTGGGGTGACGTTGATCGTGCCAGTAAAAAAGGTGATAAATTAAAGATTGACTTTGTTGGTCGGTTGGATGATGAGATCTTTGAAGGTGGTAGCGCGACGGGGCAAGAAATTGAGTTGGGAGAAGGGAAGTACCTACCAGACTTTGAGAAGAGTTTGTTAAAGCGTAAGGCAGGGGATGAAGTAACGTTTCCAGTATCCTTCCCGAAAGATTATCAAAGTGAGCAGTTGGCTGGTAAAACCGCGACATTTGAAGCGAAGATCCATACGGTCAGTGAAAAAACGCCAATGGCCCTGGGTGAAAATCTCTATGAAGCTTCAGGATCTGAAGCCAAACAAAAACCAGAGTTTGAAAAAGAAATTACGTCTCGTTTAGAGTCAGATGCCAAAAAATTGGCACAGGCGATTAATCGTAAGCGGTTAATCAAGGTGCTGAAAGATAAGATTAGTTTGGCCTTGCCTGAAGTCACAGTGAATGAAGAAGTGGCTGCGTTAAAGGAGAAGAATGACTCGTTGTCAGATAAAGAAGCGAATAAGCAAGCTACTGAAACTTTGCGATTGGCCTTGATCTTAAGACACTATATTCAGGAACTTTCAGTGAAGGCATCCAAAGATGATATTAAGGATTATATTGCGATTGGTGCACCAGAAGGGATTGATGCAGAGATGTTTTACGATTGGTATGCACAAGACCAGAAGCGCTTAGAGCAAGTTAGAGGTGCCGTTATGGAGCAGAACGTTTTAGATGCTATTTTGGATAAAGTAACGGTGAAAGAAGTGAGTGCTTCGATCAATGAGATTGAAAAGGAATTGCAGGAGGCAGCATAGATGAATGTGAATCAATTGGTACCGATGGTTGTAGAGTCTTCACCACGAGGTGAAAGAGCTTATGATATTTATTCTCGTCTACTAAAAGAGAGAATTATCTTTATCGTAGGGCCAATTGAACCTCATATGGCAAATCTTGTTGTTGCACAGTTGTTGTTTTTAGAGTCTGAAAATCCAGAAAAGGATATCTCGTTATATATTAATTCACCAGGTGGTGTTGTGAGTGCGGGATTGGCAATTTATGACACCATGCAATTTATCAAGCCAGATGTCTCAACGCTTTGTTTGGGAATGGCTGCGAGTGCTGCATCATTATTGTTAACAGCTGGTGCTAAGGGTAAAAGGAGAGCGTTACCAAACGCGACCGTGATGATTCACCAAGTTTTGGGTGGTTACCAAGGACAGAACTCCGATATTCAAATTCATGCTCAGGAAACGCTCAGAATTAGTGCTGTTGTGAATAAGATCTTGGCTGATCATACGGGACAAAGCATGAAAGTTATCGAGAAGGATACCGATAGGGATAACTTTATGACAGCTGAGCAATCTATTGAATATGGGTTAATTGACGAAATAGTTACTGAAAGAACCTAGAAATATTGCCTATATAGCCTTACATTGAAAATGAATCATGCTTTTTTTGAAAAAGCGGTTATAAGTTAATGATAAGAGGTTTTAGATATGGTCGATGTAAGTATTCACAAATGCTCATTTTGTGGTAAAACTCAAGATGAGGTCAAAAAGCTGGTTGCTGGGCCAAACGTATATATTTGTAATGAATGTATTAAACTGTGTAATGATATTTTACACCAGCAATTGGGCGAGGATATTGCCGAAGGCGATGAGGTTAATTTATTAACGCCGAAAGAAACCAAAGAATATTTAGATAAGCATGTTATTGGTCAAGAAGATGCTAAAAAAGTGTTGGCTGTGGCGATGTATAATCATTACAAGCGGCTTCTTTCAGTAGAATCTCCTAAAGTCAAAATGAATAAAAGTAATATTTTGTTACTAGGGCCAACGGGTTGTGGTAAAACGCTTCTGGCACAATCTTTAGCAGATTTGCTTCATGTGCCATTTACAATTGTTGATGCAACATCATTAACAGAAGCTGGCTATGTCGGTGAAGATGTTGAAACCATTATTCAAAAATTACTTCAAACCTGTGATTTTGATGTTGAGAAAGCGCAACGTGGTATTATCTATATTGATGAGATTGATAAAATAGCCCGTCGTGGTGCCAGTGCTTCAATTACCCGTGATGTTTCCGGTGAAGGAGTCCAGCAAGCTTTATTAAAACTGATTGAAGGCAGTGTGGTGAATGTCCCACTACAAGGTTCACGTAAACATCCTGGAAAAGAGTCTATTCAGGTTGATACCTCACAGATATTGTTTATTTGTGCGGGGGCTTTTGTTGGTTTGGAAGAGATCATACGTGAAAGGACTGAGAAAGCAGGTATTGGTTTTGGTGCCCATGTCAAGCAGTTGTCAACGTCTGATTCTTTGTTGAGCCGGGTTGAAACAGAGGATTTGGTTAGGTTTGGTATGATTGCTGAATTAATGGGAAGGGTTCCTGTTCATGCGGTGCTATCAAGTTTGAGTCAAAAAGATCTTGAGCGCGTCTTGGTTGAACCTGAAAATTCGTTGATTAAGCAATACCAGCATTTATTTGATTTGGTTGATAATGTTGAAGTTGTGTTTGAAGAATCTGCAATATCAAAGTTAGCCAAGAATGCCGTTCGTACCAAAACCGGTGCGAGGGGCTTGCGCGGTGTGACCGAGCGCTTGTTGATGGATACAATGTATCATTTGCCGTCGATGAAAGGATTAGAAAAGGTGATTATTGATGCTGATGTGATTGATGGAAAGTCAGACCCAATTTTGGTGTATAAGCAAGATAGTAAAAAACGTTCTGGAGAATAATGATGGCAAGTTTAGATGATGTGAAAAAAAGACGGGTGGTTGCCGTCCGTGAGGTGGTAATTTTTCCTGGAACTGTGATTCCTTTGTATGTAGGGAGGAAGCCATCATTAGCAGCGATAGAGGAAGCATTGTCTGACGATGGGATTGTGCTGTGTGTGACGCAAAAAGACCCAGAAAAAGAAGAGGTATCGGCTAGAGATTTATACCGTTATGGAACATTGGTTAAAGTCTTGCAGGCGGTTCAAATGCCTGATGGTAGCTTAAAAGTTTTGGTTGAAGGTGTCGCACGGGCAAGCATTACCAAGCTTGAGAAAACGAAGGACGCTGTAACAGCACATTATAAAGAGGTTGTGGCACCAAAGGTATCAGGGTCATTATCTGAAACATTGCTAAGAGTGTTGCAGGATAAATTCAGTGATTATCTCAAGACTTCAGAGCACACAATGATGGACATTGTGACCCAGATGGCCACCAGTGCAGGTGTTTCTGATTATGCAGATTTAATAGCAGCGCATTTGCCATTGAAGACAAAAATTAAACAGAATATATTGGAAACTGTTGATATTGAGGCTCGGGTAAAAATGATCCTAGTGGCGTTGGAGCAGGAGCTTAACTGGCAAGACAAAGAAAAAGAAATGCTTGAAAAGGTTCGGGATGAGATCAATGAGGACCAGCAAAGTTACTTTATTCGTAAAAAGATGAAAGTTTATGAAGAAGAGCTTAAAAAGATGGGAGATGATTCGATCTCCGATGCGGCCAGCTACGATGATAAAATTAAGAAGTTAAAACTTCCTAAGGAATTGGAACAAAAGTTACTACATGAATCAGGTAAACTGAAATTCATGCCTGACATGTCAGCAGAGTCTACGGTAGTTAGGAATTATTTAGATACGGTTTTGGGTTTGCCTTGGGGGAAAGCGTCTAAGATTAACAGTGATTTGGATTTGGCTGCTAAGCTACTTGAGGACAATCACTATGGGCTAAAGAAGGTAAAAGAACGGATATTGGAAGCATTAGCGGTGTCACTTCGTGTCAAGAAGGTGAAAGCACCGATTTTATGTTTAATGGGGCCACCGGGTGTGGGTAAAACATCATTGGGACGCTCAATAGCTGAAGCCATGGGACGGCCTTTTGTGCGGGTTGCATTGGGTGGTGTTAGAGATGAGTCTGAGATCAGAGGGCATCGACGTACTTATGTTGGCGCCATGCCAGGACAAATTATTCGTGCATTGACTCGATCTAAATCTATGAACCCATTGATCATGCTGGATGAGGTAGACAAGATGGGAATGGATTTCAGAGGCGATCCCGCTTCTGCATTATTAGAGGTTTTAGATCCTGAGCAGAATGATAAATTTGTGGATCATTATGTAGAGTCAGAAGTGGATCTATCTGGGGTATTGTTTATAACAACAGCCAATACCATGGATGTGCCACCAGCATTATTAGATCGGATGGAAATGATTGAGCTGAGTGGATATACTGAAGATGAAAAGATGCATATTGCTAAAGAGCACTTGATGTCAAAATGTCTTAAAGAGAATGGTTTGACGAAAAAAGAGTTATCTGTGGGGCAAGATGCGATCCAAGAGATTATCCAATCATATACCCGTGAGGCCGGTGTGCGTGAGTTGGATCGTCATATTTCAAAAGTGTGCCGGAAAGTGGTTAAAGAGATCCATGTTGCAAAGCGTAAGCCAACAAAAGCCAAAGTTATTCAGAAAAAGGATTTACAAAAGTATTTAGAGTCGGCGCCTTATGAGTTATTGGATGTGGCTAAAGAATCGAGGGTTGGTATTGTCAACGGGCTCGCGTGGACACCTTCTGGAGGAGAGTTACTCAATATTGAAGCCTTATTAATTCCAGGTAAAGGGGAGTTGGTGTATACGGGGTCTTTAGGTGAAGTGATGCAAGAGTCTATTCGGGCAGCCCATACGGTTGTGCGTTCTGTTGCTAGTAGGCATAAGATCAAAGACGATGTCTTTACCGATAAAGATTTTCATATTCATGTACCAGAAGGAGCCACACCAAAAGATGGCCCGAGTGCTGGCATTGGGATGGCAACAGCGATTCTATCAGTTGCCACAAGGCGTAAAGTGAAAAACAAGCTTGCGATGACTGGTGAGTTAACACTACGTGGTGATGTCTTGCCGATTGGTGGTTTGAAAGAAAAGATTCTTGCAGCGATTCGTTCTGGTGCTGATGAGGTTGTGATACCTAAGGGGAATAAAAAGGATTTAAAGGATTTCCAAAAAGACATTGAGGGTAAGATTCAGGTTCATTTGGTCGCTACAGTCACAGATGTGTTTAAACATGCGTTTGTTGAGTAGCCAATCAGCGAGACCCTCTCGCTTTGCGCCATACCGGTTGCTCAAGCCAATTCTGGTACAATACCGTTGGCAGTTGGTTCAGGCTTTGTTTGCCTTATTGGCTGCTGCAGGTTTTACCTTGGCATTCCCAATCATTATTCGGATGATTGGTGATGCAGGTAGTGCTGCAAATATCATACTCATGCAACAGGGATTTCTATTTTTGTTTGTGTGTGCGGTGTTTTTGGGGCTGACAACGGCTTGCCGTTTCTATATGGTCTCTTGGTTGGGTGAAAGGGTAGTGAGTGATGTTCGTAAGAGGCTCTTTTCACATTTATTGAAGTTACCCAATGCATTTTATGATCAAAACCAAACGGGTGAATTGTTAAGTCGTTTAACAACAGATACCACATTGGTAGAACGGGTTGTGGGTACGAGTGTCTCTTTGGCATTACGAAACAGTCTGTTGTTAGTGGGATCATTGGCGATGCTGTTGTATACCAGTGTGAAGATGACCTTATGGGTATTGGTAATGACCCCAGTGGCAATTATTCCTGTGGTGATGTTTGCAAGAAAGTACCGTTTGTTGTCTAAAGAAAGCCAAGAATATGTTGCCAAATCGAGTGCTTATGCGGCTCAAGTGTTGGGGGCTATGGATGTCACCAAGTCGTATCAATATGAAGCAACGGCAAGAAAACATTTTGATGTCGTGGTTGAGGATGGCTTTGATATTTCCAAGAAACGGATCATGGCACGTTCCTACTTAACGGTATTTATCTTTGTGCTCATGGTGGGAGCCATGGTTGGTGTGATGTGGTTGGGTGCTCTAGAGGTACTGAGTGCCAATGCGACATTGACGTCTGGGCAGCTGGCTCAGTTTTTTGGTTATGCGGTTTTTGTTGCAACGTCTGCTGGATCACTGTCGGAAGTTTGGGGAGACTTAATGCGAGCATCCGGCGCTTTACAAAGAATTATTGCGCTACTGGCAGAAATTGAGCAAAGTGATCAAGGAAGCCAGAAATCATCGGGCTATAATATTTCATTTAAAGATGTGTCTTTTGCTTATCCCAACCGTTTGCATATGAAGACCTTGCAAGGAATCTCCTTTGAAGTTCCAGAAGGCACGGTGACTGCTTTGGTTGGTCCTTCAGGGGCGGGGAAAAGTACCATTTTCAAAATGCTCATGCGTTACTATGAGCATGCTTCAGGAGAGATTGCTGTTGGCGGGGTGAATGCCACGAAAATGTCACTGAAGCACTTACGAGAAAAGATTGCCTTTGTGGGTCATGATTGTGGGATTTTTCCAACATCTGTTCGAGACAATTTATCCATGGGAGAAGTCTATACCGATGAAGCACTACATAATGCGTGTATGAAAGCCAATATAGCCGGTTTTATTGAGAGTCTACCAGATGGTTATGAGACACTATTGGGTGAGAGAGGGGTACTGTTGTCAGAAGGACAGCGTCAGAGAATCGCTCTTGCTCGTGCTATCCTAAGAGATGCGCCAATAGTATTACTGGATGAAGCAACCAATGCTTTGGATGCCATTACGGAAGAAGCTATTAGTCATGCGATTTCTGATGCATTCAAGGATAAAACAGTCTTGGTTATTGCGCACCGTTTGTCAACGGTGGTAAATGCGGATCAAATCGTGGTGATTGATCAAGGTGCGATAGAGTCTATTGGTACGCATAAATCCCTTCGTAAAGGCTCGAGTATTTACGCAAAATTGGCACAGATTCAGTTGTTAACATAATCCTCAAGGAGTGAGCATGGGATATTTGAATAAAGGACAGTGGGTTGTCGGAGACTTCCCGATTAAATCAGGGGCATTTGTCAGAGAAGCCGCAGGCTTTCGGGGGAAGATTGATCCTTTAGAGATTCAAGAAGACCCCAACCGTTTTGAATTGTATGTATCACATGCCTGTCCTTGGGCACACCGGACACTCATCTTTCGTGAGCTCTTGGGACTAGAGTCTTATATCCCAGTTCATGTGGTGGATCCATATATGTCAGAGGAGGGGTGGTCTTTTGAGAAGCCAGAGCCTAATTTGGGGGGCAGTTACTTGCGTGATATTTATGCTGTCCATCAAGACTATGTAGGTCGGGTCACGGTTCCAGTATTGTGGGATCGTAAGAAACAAGAGATTCGAAACAATGAATCATCAGAGATCATTGCCATGCTCAATTCCTGTTGGCGTGACGTACATCCATCATCATTCAATCTGATTCCAGAAGACCAATTAGATCAAATTATTGAATTAAATGAATGGATTTATCAGCATATCAACAATGCGGTTTACCGTACCGGCTTTGCAACAGAGCAAGAGATTTATGAGACGGAATGTCAGGCGTTGTTCCAAGCGCTTGATATTCTAGATGAGCGCCTGGGTAAGAGTGAATATCTGTTAGGCTCTGAGATATTAGAGCCAGATATCCGATTGTTTGTGACGTTAATCCGCTTTGATTGGGTGTATGTGGGACACTTTAAGTGTAATATTCGTCGTATTAAAGATTATCCCAACTTATCTTTATATGTTGATAAAATGCACCAATTGCTTTCAACAACAGTGAATAAAGATCATATCAAACAGCACTATTATATGTCGCACCCCAAGATCAATCCCAACCAGATTATACCGTTAGGACCTATTGATGATTAAAATAGTTTTCTAGGTGGTGAAAAAAGAACTTCTCTTTCAGCGGCACTCCGAACATGAGGTAATCTTTCAGTTGGTCTTTTGCTCAAGCCTGCAACGCAGCTTGCTGGTTTTTTATTTAGGATTGCTATAATTTATATCATTTTCAGTGTCTTGATGTTATCACGCTTGTGTGTCAGCTATTAAGGGGAAAGCGGTTTGTTAAAAAAAGATGAAGGGATGCTTTTTATTCTCAGTCAAAGCCATTATAGTACTATAAGTATCAATGGAGAGATGAATGGACATTATGCGTGGGTTGGGGATAGCTGTTTACTTTTTATTGGCAGATGCGGTATGGATTACGCAGTTTGCAACAAAGCAGTATCGGGATGCTTTGGGAGAGTTCTTGGTGATGCCAACAGGAATGCCACTGGCAGTGGGGCTATGCCTTGTGTATGGCTTGCTTTTATTGGGATTGTTTTACTTTGTCTTGGTAGAAGGCTCAGGGTTAATGAGTGCGATTATTTTTGGTTTTGTGGTCTATGGGGTGTATGGGTTAACCAATTGGTTGATTTTGGATCGCTGGACGGCAAGTCTGGTATTACTGGACTTTTTATGGGGAGGGTTCCTCTATGGGTCATCATGGTATCTTGCATCGGTGATCAATTACTTAAAATAACTGGGAGAGAAAAATGGATATTCAAGTTACATTTCATCAGATGGAGTCGTCTGATGCGATTAAAGACTATTGTCAAAAGAAGATGGATAAGCTTGTGAAGTATTATTCAAGAATATCCAGCGCAAAGATTGTGTTGGAGATCATTAAGCTTGAGCATCATGTCTCAGTGGTATTGGGTTTGCCTCAAAAGAAAGTGGTGAAGGCTTCAGCCAATGAGAAAAATGATATGTATGCAGCGATTGATGCAGTCATAGACAAGCTTGAGCGCCAGCTCACAGACTTTAAAGAGCAGCACTAACCTTTATTAACAGAAGGGATGACAAGCCGGTCTTGAGGGTGAATAATATTACTCTTAAGCTGGTTTGCATCCTTTAATGCTTTTAAGGAGACACGATGGTCTCTGGCTATTTTGGTTAATGAGTCATTAACCTTGACTGTGTAGAAGTGTGCGGTATCTGCAGGGGTGTATTTCCAGACCACAATGGTTTGGTTCGGTCTGATTGCAGGGGACTCGAGGTTGTTCCAGGCGACGATATTGTCGATATCCACATGGTATTTCTGTGAGATATGATACAAGGTTTCTTTCTTCTTAACCGTATGGACAATTCTTTGAGGTTCTGGACTGAATTGGTTGATTGAACCGATGGTTTCTTTTGGTGCTGAACGGTGGGTGTGCTCAGGGATCAAGAGTTTTTGATTGACTCGTATGATGTCATTTTTAAGATGGTTGACCCGTTTTATTTCAGCCACAGAGGTGTCAAAGTTATGGGCGATAACACTGAGGCTTTCGTTGGGGGATACAATATGATAGTTCCAGTTGGATTTGGAGACTTGGCGCAGTTTGGATGCATCATGAGTGATGGTTTTCAAGGCTTTGTAATCAGTGCTTTGCACAAGGATCTGGTGTGGGCCATCAGGGTCTGATAAATGTCGTTTAAACCCAGAGTTGATTTCTTCTAGTGACAAAGGATCAATTTCTGCAACTTTGGCCAGTTGATCAATCTCTAGTTGACCTGGGAAGTCAACGTGTTTAACCGTGATGGTTTCATCGAGTTTGTCTTGGTTGTGACGATACACTTGTAAGACCGCTTGTAACTTGGTGGTATAGGCTTTGGCATCAGCATCAATAGGCAGAGCATCAAGGCTAATGTCTTTGCCCATTCGTTTGTTGGTATTCACTGCATCAAGAACCGGTTGTAGTCCGGTATGGTAAGCTGTGAGTGCTAGCGTCCAATCATTACCTAAAGTGGTATGCAGAAACTGCATATAAGCAATGACAGCGTCTGTTGATTGCTGGAGGTCTTGTCTTGCATCAAACCAATAGCCATTGGTGAGAGATAAGTTTTGTGCCATGGTGGGGCTTAATTGCCAGATACCCGTATTGTTATTCGTCGTTAAGGTATTTTGGTATTGGGAGTCCAATAAAGGAATCAATGCAATGTCTGATGGTACCTTTGCTGCTTGGCAAGCTGCCATGACATAGTGGAGCATATGCTGCTTTTGAATCAGTGCTTGCGAGATGGCTTGATGGTCTATTTGAGTGAGGTATTCATTTGAGGCAGTTAAATGAAACTCAGAATCAACATAGGCCGCTGTTGGACAAGATTGGCTATCAGCAGCGTGCTCTTGGGGTTCATTAAAATAAGACCCACATCCTGATAAAGTCGATAAGCTGATCCCTAGGCATAATAAGGTTTGATATCGTTGCATCGTCCATCTCCGCTATAATCTTTTTGCAGTATTACATAGAATACATAGGCTTAGCAAGTGCTATCCACTAAAATTAAAAAAAAGTTAAAATAGGGGTTGAAGATGGTGTTGAAAGCCGTTATATTAAATTTAAGTTTATTTATTAGGGTCTGATTATGACAAAGTTACTTAAAGCAAGTTTATTACTAGCAACTCCTTTACTATTCGCTTATGGCGATAACGACAACCGTTCTATGGACGATGGCATGACTTTGAGCCTAGGTTTTGAAGGTTCAGCGGGTATTTTAGAGCAGAGCTGGGGTACGGCTAGTACTGCTACTCCTACAGCAGGTGATGCATTGGGTGGGACTTTATCGCATGCTTTTAACAAAACAACGTTCCGTTATGGCGAGTCTAATGAAAAGCTTCCGAACTACAATTTTGGTGGTTCCGCTATTGTTAGAACACAGTTGGCAGAAGATTTCAAATTGAT
Source organism: Candidatus Synchoanobacter obligatus (assembly GCF_024259865.1). GTDB lineage: Bacteria > Pseudomonadota > Gammaproteobacteria > Comchoanobacterales > Comchoanobacteraceae > Synchoanobacter > Synchoanobacter obligatus. The sequence goes on from NZ_JAKUDN010000002.1 coordinate 470,200, forward strand.
GCTTCGTTTCGGAATTTCAACAGGTGCTGATGACGCGAAAATGTTTGGTACAGCTGCAATAGGGGCTGCAGTTAGTGATGGTGCTAATCCAACTGTTGCTAGTGAGTCAACATGGAAGTCAAAAATGGCACTGGCACCAGCAGCTTTCTTAGGTTATGACTGTCTCTATGTGGGTGCTGAGTACTTCATGCAAGAGTTTGAGATCTCAGGCCATGGCGTTGCTTTTGAAAAGAGTGCAGGGTTCAAAGAAAACCAAATCCTATTCGGTCTTCGTGGTGAAATGAACTATGACATGGAAGACATCAGCTTGATCGTATCGGTTGAAGCCATGTCAAACTTCAGTGCGAAATCTGACAGTGAAGCAGATTCTTATTATAAGAATCTTATAACAAATCAGCAAGAATCTACAGGTCATATTGATTCTGTAAAATATGATGTTGCTGCTACTGCTAATGCTGCTGATATAGCGCACAGCTCTACGCATACAAACATCACGAGAGTTTCAGTGAACATTGGTATGATGTTTGTTGACTTCTAGTCCGCTTCGCATGGTGCCTTCCTAAGGATGGGAACGCCATGTCAAGTTAAAAGGGGCCCTTATGGGCCTCTTTTTATTTGGGTGAAATTTAGGGAGATCAGTTTTGATGTTAGCACTAATGTTGAGATGAAGCTTCCCCAGTGTTAGGTCGTATTAGATGATTGCTATATAGTGTGTGATGCGGTGTTCAGGCTAGGTAGGGTATATAACACGCTTAGGGCTGAGTGCCGTTATATCTTGTTATGGTGTTATGTGTTATCTTTGGTCAGCACTGTATGGGGTTGTATGTGCGTGTGGTCGGTGGGGGCAAGACATGCTGGTCTGGTATTGTCAGCCCATGTCTTGTGGTTTAGGCTTTGTGGTTGGTTATTTGATGCGGAAGGGGATGATGCATGGGGTATTGGCTTGATGGGCCAAATAGCCGGGTTTTTCTTGTTGTAGGTAAGGCTCATGGTTCTTGGCGCCGGAGAGTTCTGATAGGGTGTAGAATAATAACATGGGGCCGATGAAAGCGATTAGGGAGAAGGCTGTTAGGGCTTTGCTGGATGCAATGAGAGCCATGCCAAACCAGAGTAGGATTTCACCGAAGTAATTTGGGTGGCGGGAGTATTGCCATAAGCCAGTTTTTAAGAACTCATGATGGGCGTGTGATTTTTTGAACGTGTACATTTGAAAGTCTGCGATGCTTTCATAGATGAGTCCAGTGATGAAGAGGATGCAGCCTAGTGCGAGAAGTACGTATTGGATCTCGTGGGTGAATTGGATGGTTTGGTAGTAACTGATGTGGATGGGGGTTGCAAAGATGAGGAGAAAGAGGCCTTGGATCATGAAGGGTTGAAAATAGCTGAACCACCAAAATCTGTCTTTGCCGTATTTTTCTCTGAAGCGTTGATAGCGTTTTTCTTCACCGATGCCATAGTTTTTTAATCCGATATACCCGCTGAGGCGGAGGGCCCATAGGCTTGTGGTGGCGAATAATATTTGGCTGATGATGTCGATATTGGGGGCAAATAACCCGTAGGCCACATGGATTAGGATGAAGTTGAGGCCGTATATGGTGTCAACAATGGATACGTTGCGAATAAGGGTTGAGATGATCCAGAAGAATGACATCCAGGCCCAGACAAAGAGTATTGCGTATTCGATCATGACATCTCCATTTGTCGATACAATGTAACTTATATTGTACTCGCTATTGGGGGTATTGCAATGGTTGTTGCTCAATTGACAGTCAGTATGATATTTTTATCGGGTAGCAGGGAATATTGTCAATGTATCCTTGATACTCTTTATGATCGGTGTAGAATAAAATATCAGGTTTGAGTGGAGCAATTGTGGAGATAGAAGCGTTAAGGGTATTAGACACCAACTACACTTATGTTATCAGTTGTGTGGGTGGGTGTATCGTTATTGATCCTGGTGAGTTTGAGCCTTTGGATGATTATTTAAGGGCACACGATCTGAATGTGGTGGCTACTTTGCTGACTCATAAGCATTGGGATCATACTGCAGGTCTTCAGGATTTATTGGCGGCATATCCACATGAGGTTTATGGTGGGGCTGTAGAAGATTTTGATGTGCCTGTTGATCATTTATTGTCTCATGGTGAGGTTGTTGATATTCAAGGAGTGGTGATTGAGTGCATTCATTTGCCAGGGCATACCATGGGGGCTTGTGGGTTTAAAATTGCAGACAATCTATTTACAGGTGATGTGTTGTTTGGTGCAGGGTGTGGTCGGATTTTTGAGGGAACCGTGGATGATATGCTGCTTAGTATGGACCGTATTTTACAATATCCTGATGAGACAAAGATCTATCCAGGGCATGAATATACCGCTGGGAATTTGAAGTTTGCGGCATATGTTGAGCCAAATAATCCTGATATAAAAGAGCGGATGACGCATTCAGATTTGCTGCCGTCAACGCTTGCTGTAGAGCGGAAAACCAATCCTTTTTTACGAGTGAATCATGAAGAGATACAGCAGGCTTTGGCGTTGAAAGGGGTTGTGGTGACAGACCGAGCCAGTGTCTTAGGGGCTTTAAGGTCTTGGAAGAGTGATTTTGATCAGGAGGGGGTATGAGTATCTATGCTGATTTTAGAGATTGGCAAAGCCAGGCAACAGGGGATGCGATTCATGCCAATAGCAAAGCGTATGTGGATAAGATGCTACAATCACATAAGCCGGGGTTGGTGGTGCAGTTAGAAGGTAGACCGTTATTGGATCATTATCCTGATACGGTGGATTACTATCATGTGTCTGAAGATGCTGTGGTAGAAGCGCATGGTTATACCGTTGAGGCAGAGCAGGCATTTATGCCATTCCCAGATCAGTCGGTTGAGTTATTACTGGTGGCTCATGCGTTGGAACTGTATCAGAATATGCCAGCGCTTTGTTGTGAGTTTGAAAGGGTTTTGGCGCCGAAGGGGAGTATTATAGTGACCACATTGGTAAGCTCATGGATTGGGGGGAGTATTCCAGCGACGTACCATCCGTTAGGTGGTTTAAAGGTGGCGCCTAGGACATTGAGGCGGATTAAGCTTTGTTTGGCTAGGGTTGGTTTGGAAGTGGTGTCAGAGTTTTCGTTAATGTCAGATCCCAATGCTGTGATGATGGGAGATCGGGTGAGAGAAACCATTGTTTCGCCTATTGGGTTAGAGGTTGTAAGGGCAAAGCCAGTTTGGTCTGGTATGGTGGGTGTTGCAAAATGAGTCAAAAGGTTCGGTTATATACAGATGGTAGTTGTTTGGGGAATCCTGGTCGTGGTGGTTGGGCGGCACTATTGGTTTTGGGGGAGCATGAGAAGTTGTTGTCAGGTGCGGCGTATGACACAACCAATAACAGAATGGAGCTGTTGGCAGCAGTAAAAGGGTTGGCGGCGCTGAAGCGGCATACCAAAGTTGAAGTTTGGACAGACTCTCAGTATGTACGGCGGGGGATGATAGAATGGTTGCCAGGTTGGGTGAGGAATAACTGGCGGAATTCTCAGAAAAAGCCAGTGAAGAATCAAGATTTGTGGCAAATGTTGGTTGCAGAGGCCGATAAGCATGAGATAGAGTGGCATTGGGTAAAGGGTCATTCGGGGCATGTTGAGAATGAACGGGTCGATGAGGCGGCAAGATTGGCGGCGGAGAAGTTAAGTGAGTAAATTGATTTTTGTGGATACGGAAACAACGGGTATCAGTCGTAAGACAGAGCGGATACTTGAAGTAGCATGTATTGAGGTGGATAATCGACATCGTACAGGGCGGCAGCTGCACCAGTATATCAATCCTGAAAAAGCGGTTGAGGCAGGGGCGTTTAAAGTTCATGGGATCAGTTGGGAAAAGGTCAAACATGAACCGGTGTTTGCGGATGTGGCAGAGTCGATTATTGATATGCTAAAAGGTGGGGTGTTTGTAGCACATAATGCACCGTTTGATATGGGATTCTTGAATGAAGAGTTCAAGCGAGCAGGTTTTGACTTTCAAATTGGTCGAGATGTTGAAGTGTTGGATACATTAAAGTTAGCAAAGGAGATGTATCCAGGACAGAAGAACAGTCTTGATGCCTTGTGTAACCGTTTGTCGATTGATCGTTCTAGTCGTGTTTTGCATGGTGCCTTACTGGATACTGAATTGTTGATACAGGTGTATATAGCGATGACTCAGAAGCAAGAGCGTTTCGCGTATGCGGGTAAAAAAGACCAGCATAAATCTTTGCGGCCGGTGTCATATCATGCGTGCGTTCTTGATGATGACGAAGCAAGGGCGCATGATGAGTACATAAGCGCATTAAGGTAATTATAGGCTTAATATTACGAAGTCTTGTGCGGTGACACTAAAAATATTTTATTTTGGGAGAAAAAATAACAATAAGGGTTGACAAGGGCGCTAATATATAACAAAATTCGATCATTGGTGGGATTCCCGAGCGGTCAAAGGGATCAGACTGTAAATCTGACGGCTTCGCCTTCGAAGGTTCGAATCCTTCTCCCACCATATGCGGGTGTAGTTCAATGGTAGAACCTCAGCCTTCCAAGCTGATGGTGTGGGTTCGATCCCCATCACCCGCTCCAGGGTTTAAATGGGTACGCCCACATAGCTCAGTTCGGTAGAGCACTTCCTTGGTAAGGAAGAGGTCACCGGTTCAAGTCCGGTTGTGGGCTCAGGTAATAGTAAATGGTGGAGAAATTCATGTCAAAAGTACACGTGAATGTGGGAACCATTGGTCACGTAGACCATGGTAAAACAACATTAACAGCGGCGTTGGTTCGTCAGAAAGGTGCGGAAGGCGGTATATCTGTAAAAGATATTGACCGTGCGCCAGAAGAATCTGCGCGTGGAATAACAATTAATACTGCTCACGTTGAGTATGAGACAGACAATAGACATTATGCACACGTTGACTGTCCAGGGCACAAAGATTACGTAAAGAATATGATCACGGGTGCTGCTCAAATGGATGGTGCTATCCTTGTTGTGTCAGCAAACGATGGTCCTATGCCTCAAACAAAAGAGCATATTTTGCTTGCGCGTCAGGTCGGTGTTCCTCAGATCGTCGTATTCATGAACAAGTGTGACATGGTCGATGATGAAGAGCTATTAGAGCTGGTTGAGATGGATATTAGAGATCTATTGGGCCAACATGGCTTTGATGGTGATAATGCGCCTGTTATTCGCGGTTCAGCACTGAAAGCTGTTGAAGGTGAAGCGGGTGATCTTGGGGCTGGTGCGATTGATAAGCTGGCTGAGGCTTTGGATACGTTTATTTCTGATCCAGTGCGTGATTTGGATAAGCCAGTGTTGGTGCCAATTGAGAACGTGATGACCATTTCAGGTCGTGGTTCTGTTGCAACAGGTCGTATCGATCAAGGTATCTTGAAGGTCGGCGATGAAGTAGAGATCATTGGTATTCGAGACACTCAGAAGACAACTTGTACTGGTGTTGAAATGTTCCGTAAGGAATTAAAGCAAGGTCAGGCTGGTGATAACGTAGGTGTTCTCCTAAGAGGGCTGAAGCGTGAAGATATTGAGCGTGGTCAGGTTATTGCAACCCCAGGTTCTATTACACCTCATACCAAGTTTGTTGCTGAGGTATATATCTTGACAAGCAAAGAAGGTGGTCGTCATACGCCATTCTTTAAAGGTTACAGACCGCAGTTCTATTTCAGAACAACTGATGTAACGGGTGCTGTTGAGTTGCCAGAAGGTGTAGAGATGGTCATGCCGGGTGATAACATCACCATTACGGTTGAGTTGATTGCGCCGATTGCGATGGAAGACGGTCTACGTTTTGCGATCCGTGAAGGTGGTAGAACAGTAGGTTCTGGTGTGATTGCATCAATCATCGAATAGGTAAAAAGTTTAGGCCAGTAGCTCAATTGGCAGAGCAGCGGTCTCCAAAACCGCAGGTTGGGGGTTCGACTCCCTCCTGGCCTGATTTTAAAGTGCTGATTATTAACAATAATCGGCATTTTTTTTGAAAAAAGTTCATTTTATTGTAAATAGTTGTATTTTTTTGTTGCTAAATAGTAAGTTGTATATTAAGGTTGGTGCAAAGTGCATGATTTATTGCAAAAATATTTAAGGTATTACCCATGAGTCTTAAAGTAAAAGATAGGTTTTTTTCGGCATTGCTCGGAGCCGCTTCTGCGTATGCGGTTTATGTGCAGTATTTCGCACCGATACAAATCCGTCAGCAGGTACCATATGTATGGGGTTTGGTTCTTGTTGTGGTGTTTTTGTTTTTGCGAATGAGCCAGCCAGGTCAAGATTTTATTGTATATGTTAAACAGGCGCGTGCTGAATTGCGCAAGGTTGTTTGGCCTCAGTCATCAGAAGTTATGTCTGCAACAACGGCAGTGGGTATCGCGGTTGCAATCTTTTCAATATTGGTGTCATTATTGGATTCAATGTTAAGTGGCCTATTGGCAAAAATTATAGGGTAATGATCATGTCGAGTGAAGAAAAACAGTTAAGTTGGTATGCCGTACAGGTTGCAACGGGTTTTGAAAGCAAAATGATTCAAGAAATTGCATCTAAGATCTCTCTTGAGGGTTTGGGTGAGTCTTTTGGTGATATGGTTGTGCCAACTGAAGAGGTGATAGAGCTTAAAAACGGTAAGAAGCGTAAAGTAGTCAAGAAGCTAATTCCTGGCTATATCTTTATTCAAATGGATATGAATGATGAAGCGTGGTTTTTGGTTCGTAACGCAACAAAAGTGCTGGGCTTCCTAGGGGCGAAGAAAGGAAAGAAACCTTTGCCAATGCCAGCCAACGAAGTCGAAAATATGCTGAATCGTGATAAGAAGGCAGAAGAAGATAAGCCAAGGTTGAGTGTGGTATTTGATTACGGCGAACTTGTTCGGGTGTCTTCGGGGCCTTTTGCAGACTTTCAAGGGTCTGTGGAGGATATCATTCACGAGAAACAGCGTTTGGTCGTCTCGGTGATGATTTTTGGTCGCTCAACACCAGTTGAACTGGAGTTTGGGCAAGTAGAGAAAATAACATAATATTGTAAGGGTGTAGATAATGGCAGAGGATAACATACAGATTGTTAAGTTGCAGGTTGAGGCTGGAAAAGCAAACCCAGGTTCTGTTGGTGCTGTATTGGGTCAATACGGTGTCCAGTTGATGGATTTTTGTAAGAAGTTTAATGATGAAAGTTCGAAGTTTGATGTAAAGCCAGGTGCGAAGCTACCGGTAACATTGCATGTGAACAAGAAAGACCGTTCATTCACCATGAAGATTTCTCAGCAGCCAGTTGCGCATATGATTAAAGACATTATCGGTTGCAAAGGTAGTGGTGAGCCCAATAAAAATAAGGTGGGTAAGCTTGCGATGAAAGATATCATGGCAATTATAGAGAAGAAGCGTGAAGAGTTAACAGGTGTTTCTGACCAAGCGCTTATTAATACAGTAGCTGGTACTGCAAGAAGTATGGGTGTAGAGGTTGAGATCGGGGAGAATAAAGATGGTCAGTAAGAGAATGAAAGAAGCGCATGACGCATATGACAAATCCAAGGTATTGCCATTACAGGAAGCCATTGCTTTAGCGCAAAAGCTGTCTACTGAAAAATGTTCACCTGCGGTGGATATCGTCATGAGCTTAGGTTTGCCAAAAGGTGAAAGTGTTCGCGGTGCGTTAAGTCCTGAGGACGGTATTGGTAAAAGTAAGCGAGTTGCTGTATTGGCACAAGGTGATCAAGTTGCGAAGGCAACAGATGCCGGTGCTGACATTGTGGGTTCTGATGATCTGATTGAGATGATTCAAAAAGGTGATATGAATTTTGATGTATTGATTGCAACGCCAGACATGATGCCAAAGGTTGGTAAAGTCGGCCGTATATTGGGTCCTAAAGGTTTGATGCCAAACTTGAAGTTAGGTACGGTAACTACAGATGTGGCTCAAGCGGTTAAAAATGCTAAGAGTGGTCAGATTTTCTTCAGAAGTGACAATGCAGGTTCTTTGCATGCACGATTGGGGCCGGTTGCATTTAAGCCAGAGCAGTTGATAAATACTGTGCAAACATTGGTAGCAGAGTTGAAGCGATTGAAGCCAGCTCGTGCGAAAGGACAGTATATACGTTCATGCTTTGTATCAACAACCATGGGTCCAGGTATCCGTGTTGATATTCATACATTAGACTAGGGGATAAAAAATGGCTATTTCAAAAGAGAAAAAACAGCAACAGGTTGCGGTTATAAAAGAGTTGGCTGACAAAGCACATGCAGTAACGATTGCAGTAAATCATGGTGTCGAGTCAAATGATATGAATGCACTGCGTGTTAAAGCAAGAGAAAACAATGTTGTTTTAATGGTTGCAAAGAATAATTTAACCAGACGAGTTTTTAATGACTCTGAACAGTTTAACGTGGTTTGTGAAGACTTAAAGAACCCAGTGATGTTAGGATTTTCAATGGAAGATCTGTCATCAAGTACGAAGGTATTGGGTGAGTTTTCAAAGGTTAATGACAAGCTTACAGTTCAAGCTGCAGCGATCGAAGGTATTCGATATGGTGCAGACAACATTAAGTATGTTATGAATTTGCCGAACAGAGAGCAAGCAATTTGCATGGTTGTTCTGGGCGTCAAATCTCCTTTAGTACAGTTTTCCGGTGTGCTACAGGAGTTATATGGTCAATTTGCTAGAGTTCTACACGCTGTGTCTGAACAAAAGCAAGGTTGAGTTTAGATAAATTGGAGATAAATAATGAGTGAAAAAGTCAAAGTTGATGATTTATTAAATAGTATTGATAGTTTAACGGTTGCTCAGTTGGTTGAGTTGGTTGAAGCTATTAAAGAAAAGTACGGTGTTGATCCTCAGCCTGCTGCTGTTGCTGTTGCTGCTGCTCCAGCTGGTGGTGAAGCTGCTGCTGAACAAACTGAGTTTAACTTGGTTCTGAAAGGTGCCGGTTCTAGTAAAATTGCTGTGATTAAAGTGGTTAAAGAAGCACTTGGTCTTGGTATTAAAGACGCAAAAGAAAAAGTTGATTCTGCGCCAGTTGCATTGCTAGAAGGTGCTGATAAAGCTAAGGCAGAAGAGTTAGCTGCACAGCTAAAAGAAGCAGGTGCTGACGTATCAGTTGAATAATACTGTTTCATCGTTAATGCATTCATTAAATATTATATAGGGTAAAGAGCATGACAGTTAAAACATTAACAGTTTGTGAGAAAAGACCGCGTTTGGATCTAGGGACAAAGAAGGGGCTTGAGTACCCACACTTAACCAGGTTACAACCACAGTCTTATATTGACGAATTTTTACAGTTAGGTGTTGAGCCTAGCAAGCGTTTGGATATAGGCTTACATGCTGAATTACAGTCATCTTTTCCTATTAGTTCATCTGCAGCACAAGTTGTGCTGGAGTATGATTCATATACCGTTGGTGAGCCCAGCTTCCATGAGCACGAATGCAAGGTGCGAGGATTAACTTACTCAGCACCGCTCAGGGCAAAACTGCGTTTGGTATATTATGATAAGGATGTTGGAAAGTTTAAAAAGATTAAGGAAGTTAAAGAGCAAGATGTCTATATAGGTGACATCCCATTAATGACTGAGACGGGAAGTTTCATTGTTAATGGTACAGAAAGAGTGATTGTATCGCAGTTGTATCGGTCGCCAGGTGTTGCGATTGAGCATGATCGTGGTAAGACCCACTCTTCGGGTAAGTTGCTATATTCTGCGCGTATTATTCCTTATAGAGGGGCGTGGATTGATATTGAGTTTGATGCAAAAGACATCATTAGTGTTCGTATCGATCGCCGTAAAAAATTGCCAGTTACTGTGCTTTTAAAAGCCATGGGTTATGATGACCAGCAGATTATTGATTCATTCTATGAGAAGGACACCTTTACTTTTGATGAGGGTCGTTTATCGTTTGAGATGATTCCTGATCGTATGAAGGGTGTTATTGCTTCTCAAGATTTGATTGATGAGAAAGGCAATGTTGTTATTGAAAAAGGGACGCGTATCTGGGTTAAACAGATCCGTGAGCTGAAGAAATCTAAAATTGATCGGGTCTTTGTTGACCCAAGTTTTGCAGTGGGCCGTGTGACTGCTGAACCAATTATTGATCAAGAAACAGGTGAGATTATTGCGCCTGTGAATGCGGTGATTACTGAAGAGTTAATGGAAAAAGTGGCAGCCACTGGTGTGCAGTCATTTAAAGTGATCTATGTGAATGATCTTGAAAGAGGTTCATATATTTCAGATACCATGATGTTGGATACCTGTCAATCTCAAGTAGATGCATGGGTTGAAATTTATCATGTTCTTCGTCCAGGTGAGCCGCCAACAGTAGATGCGGCAAAGAATTTGTTTGAGTCATTGTTTTATGATGCCTCAAGGTACGATCTATCTCATATTGGTCGTATGAAGTTAAACGAGCGTTTTGGAAAAGGTAAGCCAGAATCGCATGGTGTGCTAGATCCTGATGATGTCATGGATGTGGTGCAGTCATTGGTAGATACCCGTGATGGTATGAATGGCCATATCGTTGATGATATCGATAATCTTAGTAACCGTCGTGTACGTTGTGTCGGTGAAATGGTTGTTAACCAATTTAGAATTGCCATGACAAAAGTGGCTAGGTCCACACAAGATAGAATGGTACAGCCTGAAATTGAAGGTAAACTACCACAAGATTTCTTTAATTCAAAGCCGATTGTATCTGCATGGCGTGAACTCTTTAGTTCCAGTCAGCTATCTCAGTATATGGAGCGCGGCAATCCTTTGGCATTAATTACCCACTTAAGGCGTGTGTCTGCTCTGGGGCAAGGTGGTCTTGATCGTGCGAGAGCAACGATTGATGTTCGTGATGTTCACCCATCGCATTATGGCCGTATTTGTCCTATCGAAACACCGGAAGGGCAAAATATTGGTTTGATTAACTCATTAGCTGTTTATTCAGACTTGAATAAATATGGTTTTATGGTAACGCCGTTTTATGTTGTTGAGGAAGGAAAGGTTACGTCTAAAGTTGAATATTTGTCAGCGCATGATGAGTATGATTCATATATTGCTCAGGCAACAATTCCTGTTGATGAAGACGGCGTTATTCAAAGTGATATGGTAGCGTGTCGCTATAATGGTGAGTATACTTCTGCCAAACCAAAGCAATTAAAGTACATTGAAGTGGCTGCTAACCAGCCAGTATCGGTTGCGGCTTCGTTGATTCCATTCTTGGAGCATGATGATGCAAACCGTGCTTTGATGGGATCAAACATGCAACGTCAAGCGGTACCAACGATTGTGGCAGATAAGCCATTGGTCGGAACGGGTATGGAGCGCACAGTAGCGTCTGACTCAGGGGTCTCGATGGTTGCCAAGCGTAGTGGTGTTGTTGAGTTTGTAGATTCATCAAGAATTGTGATACGTACTGATGAAAGCAGTGATGAAGAAGGTGTGGGAGTTGATATCTATCGTACCACCAAGTTCTTTAGGTCGAATCAAAACACTTGTGTGAACCAGCGTCCGATCGTTTCATTGGGTGATGTGGTTAAGAAAGGTGATATCATCACTGACGGGTCTGGTACCGATCTTGGGGAATTGGCATTGGGGCAGAACATGTTAGTCGCCTTCATGTCATGGAATGGTTATAACTTTGAAGATTCCATTATTCTTTCTGAGAGAGTGGCTGCAGAGAACCGTTTCACGTCAATTCATATTCAAGAATTGCAGTGTATTGCTCGGGATACCAAATTGGGTCCTGAAGAGGTTACGGCAGATATTCCAAATGTTGGTGAAGGTGCGCTTTCTAAACTTGATGAATCTGGAATTGCATACATTGGTGCTAAAGTAAAAGCTGGGGATATTTTGGTGGGTAAAGTCACACCAAAAGGTGAAAGCCAGTTAACACCAGAAGAAAAGTTGTTAAGAGCAATCTTTGGTGAAAAGGCATCCGATGTGAAAGATACGTCACTCAGAGTGAAGTCCAGTTCAGAAGGTACGGTTGTAGACGTAAAAGTCTTTACACGAGACGGTACTCAAAAAGACTCAAGAGCGTTAGCGATTGAAGCAGAGCAGTTAGAGCTCGCGCGTCGAGATCTCTCAGATGAGTTCAAGCTGAAGTCTGGTTTGTTGTATGATAAAATTAAGGGTCTTTTGAAAGGTCATGTATACCAGTCTGGTATCAAAGGTATTAAGAAAGGCGTTAAGATAACAGCGGCATGGCTTGACAGTCAATCAGCAAAGTCTTTGGCAAGCGTTCTGACTGATGATGTTGAAGTCAATGACAAGGTTGCAGAGGTTGCGGTTGTTCTAGAGACGTTAGAAAAAACTTTTGAGGAGAAGCTCGAAAAGCGTCGTGCTCAAATCCAAATGGGTGATGAGTTAACGCCTGGTGTGATTAAGGTTGTGAAGATCTTTTTGGCAACAACGTTGCATATTCAGCCTGGTGATAAAATGGCAGGTCGCCATGGTAACAAAGGTGTGATCTCAAAAGTTGTTCCGGTAGAAGATATGCCATATATGGAAGACGGTACGTCAATTGATGTGATTCTTAACCCGTTGGGTGTTCCATCAAGGATGAACGTAGGTCAGATTTTGGAGATGCACTTAGGACTTGCTGCAAAAGGGATTGGTAAAAAGATCCAAGGGATGATGAAAGATCACCCTGTTGCAAAATTACGAACGTATTTGCAGAAGGTTTATAAGGTCTCTAAGGTAAGTGATATTGATTTAATAGCCTATACCGATGAGCAGGTATTAGAACTGGCAAAGAACTTGGTGGCAGGTGTTCCAATGGCATCTCCGGTATTTGATGGTGCGAATATTGAAACCATTAAATCATTGCTAGAAATGGCAGGTATGCCTCAAAGTGGTCAGGCTCAATTATATGATGGTCGAACTGGTTTGCCATTCGATAAGAAGAGTACCGTAGGTTATATGTATATTTTGAAACTGAACCATTTGGTTGATGATAAAATGCATGCCAGATCTACAGGATCCTATAGTCTAGTCACTCAGCAGCCACTCAGTGGTAAAGCACAGTTTGGTGGTCAGAGATTTGGTGAGATGGAAGTATGGGCGTTAGAGGCATATGGTGCTGCGTATACATTGCAAGAGATGCTAACAGTTAAATCAGATGATGTTATGGGTCGAAGCAAGATGTATAAGAACATTGTTGACGGTAATTATAAGATTCAAGCGAACTTGCCTGAATCATTTAATGTACTCGTCAAAGAGATTATGGCGTTGGGTATTAACGTAACTATGAACAAACAGTAGGAGTAACTGATGCAATTCAAACCATTTTCAACAACAAGTAAGAAAAGAGATTTGTTTTCTACTGTGCCGTCGCATTTAGAAGATAAGGACCCACAGCAGCTAAAGTCTGTATCCTTGTCAATTTTATCGCCTGAAGAAATTAAAGCACGTTCTCGTGGTGAAGTGCGTAACTCTGAAACTGTGAACTACAGAACACTTGGTCCAGTTCGTGGCGGTTTGCTATGTGCGGAGATCTTTGGTCCGATTAAAGACTGGGAGTGTCAGTGTGGTAAGTACAAACGTCTCAAGCACCGCGGTGTTGTTTGTGAGAAATGTGGCGTAGAAGTTACTTATAGTAAAGTTCGTCGTGAGAGAATGGGGCATATTGATCTTGCAACCCCAATTGCACATATCTGGTTCTTGAAGTCATTACCATCTCGTATTAGTTGGTTGTTGGATTTAAAACGTAAAGAAGTAGAGCGGGTGTTATACTTTGAGTCCTATATTGTGATTGACGGTGGGATGACAGATCTTGAGCGAGGTCAATTGTTATCTGAAGAAGAGTATCATGAGTGTGTGCTTAATTATGGTGATGACTTTGATGCTAAAATGGGTGGTGAAGCCATTCGTAAAATGTTAGAAACGACAGACATTGATGAAGAAATTGCAATTATTAAAGAAGCAGTTCCATCAACATCATCTGATGCCAAGTTGAAAAAAATGTTAAAGCGTCTGCAAATGCTTGAGGCTTTTAAGAACTCTGATAACAAGCCAGAAAATATGGTGATGACGGTATTGCCAGTGTTGCCTCCTGATTTGCGTCCTTTGGTACCATTACCAGGTGGTCGGTTTGCAACATCAGATTTGAATGATCTTTACCGTCGTGTTATTAATAGAAACAATCGTTTGAAGAGATTGTTAGAGATTGGTGCGCCTGGCATTATTGTCAATAATGAAAAACGTATGTTGCAAGAAGCGGTTGATGCGTTGTTTGATAACGGTCGACGTGGCAAGCCTGTTACCGGGACCAATAAGCGTGAGTATCACTCGTTTACAAAAGGGTTAACTGGTAAGCGTGGTCGATTTAGACAAAATCTATTGGGTAAGCGCGTTGATTATTCAGCACGTTCTGTGATTGTGGTAGGTCCTACCTTAAAGCTACACCAGTGTGGAATTCCTAAGAAGATGGCTCTTGAGCTATTTAAGCCATTTGTTTATGGACGCCTTCAGCGTTTGGGGCTTGCTAGCACTATTAAGGCTGCTAAGAAAATGGTAGAAAAAGAAGAGGCTGTCGTATGGGATGTGTTAGAGCATGCGATTCATGAGCATCCAATTCTACTGAATAGGGCGCCAACACTACATAGATTGGGTATTCAAGCGTTTGAACCAAAACTTGTTGAAGGTAAAGCCATTCAATTGCACCCATTGGCGTGTGCATCGTTTAATGCTGACTTTGATGGTGATACAATGTCAGTCCACTTGCCATTGACGTATGAAGCGCAGCTTGAAGCAAGATGTTTGATGATGTCAACCAATAATATCTTATCACCAGCAAATGGTAATCCAGTGGTTGATCCACAATTGGATATTGTTTTGGGACTGTATTACTTAACCCGTATGCATATTGCAGAGAAGGGCGAAGGCATGGAGTTCTCGAATACTGATGAGTTAAAACGTGCATATGATCAAGGCTATGTATCCTTGCATGCGAAGATTAAGGTTCGTATGAGTGAGAATGGCGAAGCTAAGATCTATGAAACAACGCCAGGACGGGTGATTCTATCTAAAGTACTGCCTAAGAAGTTATCTTTTGCTTCTGTGAATAAGTTGCTTAAAAAGAAAGATGTCTCTCAGTTGGTACAAGAATGCTATCGTGTGTGTGGAACAAAAGATACTGTTGTTTTTGTTGATCAAATCATGTATCTAGGCTTTGAATTTGCAACGCGATCCGGTGCATCAATTGGTATTGATGATATTGAGATTCCTGCTGAAAAAGGGCAAATTTTGGATGATAGTGCAAAACAGGTAGAGGATGTTTACAAGCAGTTCAATACGGGTCTTATTACACGTGGTGAGTGTTCAAACAAAGTGATTGATATCTGGTCAGATGCTCGTGATAAAGTAGCAGACGCAATGATGGCGAGTATGTCCGTTGAAACGGTTGAAGACAAAGATGGTGTGAAGCATGAGCAGGCATCATCAAATCCAGTTTACATGATGGCAGACTCTGGTGCGAGGGGATCGGTTGCTCAGCTACGACAGTTAGCGGGTATGCGTGGTCCAATGACACGACCAGATGGTAGTATTATTGAAACACCAGTAAAGGCAAACTTTAAAGAAGGTTTGGATGTATTGCAATACTTTATTACAACACACTCAGCAAGAAAGGGGCTAGCGGATACAGCATTAAAGACAGCAAACTCAGGTTATCTAACCAGACGTTTGGTGGATGTTGCACATGATCTTGTTGTCACTGAGAAGGATTGTGGGACATTGGGCGGCGTTGAAGTCGAGTCCTTGATTGAGGGTGGTGAAATTATCGAATCACTACGAGATCGTGTCCTAGGTCGTGTTGTTAGAGACGACATTATGGACTCAGAGGGCAATCTTCTAATGAAGCGTAATGCCTTAATCAATGAAGATGAAGCAGATAAGCTAGAGGCCGCAGGTATAGAGCGTGTATTTGTACGTTCTGTGATCACTTGTGAAACGGTCAATGGTGTGTGTGCATATTGTTATGGTCGTGATCTTGCTAGAGGAAATCTGGTGAATAAAGGTGAAGCGATTGGAATTATTGCAGCACAATCAATTGGTGAGCCAGGTACGCAGCTAACGATGAGAACGTTCCACATTGGTGGTGCAGCGTCTCGTGCTGCAGCTGAGAATAATATCGAAGCGCGTGGTACAGGTGTGTTGCGTATTCATAATGTTAAAATCATTGAGAATGCTGAAGGTAAGTTGATCGCAGTATCGCGTTCTGGAAGCATTAGCTTGGTGGATGAGAAAACCAACCGTGAACTTGAGAAGTATCCAATTGTATATGGTGCTAAGATTCTCTTTAAAGAAGGTGACCGCGTTGAGTCTGGTCAAGTCATGGCTGAGTGGGATCCATATACGCATCCAATTGTTTCTGAAGTAGCGGGTTATATCCGTTTGCATGATATGGTTGAAGGTGCAACGATTACGCGTCAGGTAGATGAGATGACAGGTTTGTCAAACATTGTTGTTCTACCAAGTGATAGTAAAATGAGCCGTGAGCAGCGCCCAATGATTGGTATTGTCGACAAGAAGGGTGAAGTTGTGATGATTCCTGGAACCAAGTTGCCAGCAAACTACTTCCTTGGCTCTGGCGCAATTACATCTTTAGAAGATGGTGCTAAGATTGAGGTCGGTGATGTTGTGGCAAGAATTCCAAAAGAAAGCTTTAAAACAACGGATATTGCAGGTGGTCTACCGCGTGTTGCAGATTTGTTTGAAGCAAGAAAGCCAAAAGATGCAGCGATTCATGCTGAGATTTCAGGGTTGGTAAGCTTCGGTAAAGAAACAAAAGATAAGAGACGTTTGATCATCACGGATATGGATTCTGATGAGCGCTGTGAAGAGTTAATTCCAAAGTGGCGTTCAATCACAGTATTTGAAGGTGAAACTGTTGAGAAAGGTGATGTGGTTGTAGATGGTGCAAGTGATCCACATGCGATTCTCCGACTCCTTGGGGTTGGCGCATTTGCGAACTACATTATTAATGAAGTTCAGGATGTTTATCGACTTCAGGGTGTGACCATCAACGACAAGCACATTGAAGTTATTACCAAACAAATGTTGCGTAAAGTTATGATTACCAATGGTGGTGATTCAGCGTTTATGAGAGGAGATATTGTTACTTATAAACAGGTGACAGAGGAAGAAGATCGCTTGTCTGGTGAAGGTCTGAAGCCAAAGTATGAGCGTGTTCTGTTAGGAATTACGAAAGCATCTTTGTCAACAGAGTCTTGGATTTCTGCTGCTTCTTTCCAGGAAACAACTAGAATCTTAACAGACAGTGCGGTTCAAGGTAAGAGTGATGAGTTGAAGGGCTTGAAAGAGAATGTAATTGTTGGACGTTTGATCCCAGCAGGTACAGGCTTTAAGAAAGAAGTGAAACATGAGAGTGCTGGGTTCAATCTTGACCAGTTATTCACAACATCATTGGTAGAGGAGTCAGAAGAACCTTCAGCATCTTCTGAGGACAATAGCAGTGATTAAGAAAAAGAGACGGAGTAAATGTATGATTTTTGAAATCTTGCTTGACAGATTCAATGTAAATCACATAGAATACTCCATCGTTATTAGTTAGTAATTAGGGTGATATTATGCCAACGACAAACCAGTTAGTAAGAAAGCCACGAAAGAGGCCACAAATTAAAACAAAAGTACCTGCATTGACAGGTTCGCCGCAGAGACGTGGTGTCTGTTTGAATGTAAAGGTTGTAAAGCCTAAGAAACCAAACTCAGCAAACCGTAAAGTTTGTCGTGTATTGTTGAGTAATGGTATGGAAATAACAGCTTATATTCCAGGTATTGATCATGACTTGAAAGAGCACTCCGTTGTTTTGGTTGCGGGTGGTCGTAGAAAAGATCTACCAGGTGTCGGATATACAGTTGTTCGTGGTAAGTTGGACGCAACAGGTGTCCAAGGTCGTAAACAGGGTCGCTCTAAGTATGGTACAAAGCGTCCTAAAGGTAAAGAATAGGTGGTAGAGTATGTCTAGAGGTAAAAGTGCAGCATTAAAGAATAGTGCAAGAAGGAAAAAGATCGTTGATACGAGATATGATAACTCTGAGAGTGTGTCTAAGCTAATTAGAGCACTAATGAAAGATGGTAAGGCATCTATTGCTAGACGCGAAGTGTATAAAGCAATGAATATCATGGCTGAGAAAGCCAAAAATGTCGATCTTCCAGAGCATAACGATGTTCGTGAAAAAGAGGTTTTGCTACTTGAGAAAGTCATAGAATCTGTAACACCGCGTGTTGAAGTAAAGAGTCGACGTGTTGGTGGTGCTAACTATCAGGTCCCTATCATGGTAAACCGTGAGCGTGGTAGGACATTGGCACTCAGATGGTTGGTAGATTCTGCGCGTAATCGTAAAGAAGGTCAGCCAATTTCAGCCAAGTTGTCTCGTGAAATGCTGGATACGCTAGAAGGTAAAAGTAGTGCATTGAGCAAGAAAGAAACTCAAGATAAAATGGCGAGTGCAAATAGGGCAAATGCCAATCTTGCAAGAAGAGAGCAGTCAACTAAGGATAGAGACGAAGGATCAAGGGGTAAAGTGTGAGTATTAAGAACGTAAATATTGAAATGACAAGGAATATCGGTATTTCAGCTCACGTTGATGCCGGTAAGACAACCACGACAGAGCGTATTCTGTACTATGCGGGGCATACCCGTAAGTTGGGAAGCGTTGATTCTGGCACAACGGTTATGGATACAATGGATGCTGAGCGAAAGCGTGGTATCACCATTCAGTCAGCGGCAGTGACCTGTTATTGGTCTGATCATAGAATCAATATTATTGATACACCTGGTCACGTAGATTTTACGGTTGAGGTAGAGCGCTCACTTCGTGTGCTAGACGGCGCGGTTGTTGTGTTTTGTGCAGTGGGTGGTGTTGAGCCACAGTCTGAGACAGTATGGCGTCAGGCAGATCGATATGGTGTTCCAAGGGTTGGTTTCATCAATAAAATGGATAGATCTGGTGCAGACTTCTTTAATGTCGTTGGTCAGGTGGAAAACCGCTTGAAGGCAACTCCAGTTATTATGAACTTACCGATTGGTAAAGAGGATTATTTTGAAGGTGTTGTAGACATCGTTAAGATGAGAGCCATCATTTGGAATGAAAGTGATAATGGCCTGACATGGGAAGAGAAAGAGATTCCTGACGCGCTGAAAGCGATTGCTGAAGAGAAGCGTGCAGCGTTGGTTGAGGCTGCTGCAGAAGGCAGTGATGCTTTAATGGATGCCTATTTTGCAACCAATGATCTTTCTGATGAGCAAATTAAAGAAGGTATTCGTGCCCGTACGGTTGCGAATGAAATCATTCCAATCTTTTGTGGATCAGCGTTTAAAAATAAAGGTGTTCAGCCAGTTTTGGATGCGGTTATTGACTACTTGCCAAGTCCTAAGGATGTGCCAGATGTTAAGGGTGTGGATGAGGCTGAAAATGAGATCACACGTTCAGCGGACCCAAGTCAGCCATTGTCTGCCTTAGCATTTAAGATCGTTACCGACCCATTTGTGGGTACATTGACCTATATTCGTGTATATTCTGGTACGCTGAAGGCGGGAAGTTCAGTATATAATATTGCCAAAGGTAAGAAAGAGCGTGTTGGTCGACTATTATTGATGCAGTCTGACCAAAGAATTGATATCACTGAAGCTAAGGCGGGTGAAATTATTGCTGCAGTCGGCATGAAGAATGTGACGACAGGTCATACCTTGTGTGATCAAGACAAGCCTATATCACTTGAATCCATGCATATTCCAGAGCCTGTTATCTCTGTTGCGATTGAGCCTAAAACGAAAGCAGACCAAGAGAAGCTATCGATTGCTTTGGGTCGCTTAACCGTTGAAGATCCATCTTTCCAGATTAAGACAGATCCTGATTCGGGTCAAACCATTATCATGGGTATGGGGGAACTACACTTAGAAGTGATTGTTGATCGCCTAAGAACAGAATTTAGTGTTGAAGCTGCTGTTGGTAAACCGCACGTTGCGTATCGTGAAGGTATTAGAAAGAGTGTTGAGCAAGAAGCCAAATACATTAAACAAAGTGGTGGTCGTGGACAATACGGTCACGTTTGGTTGCGTGTTGAGCCAATGTCTGAAGGCGATGGTTATGAATTCCATAATGAAATTGTGGGTGGCGTGATTCCTAGAGAGTATATCCCAGCAATTGATAAAGGGGTTAAAGAGCAGGCGGCAAATGGCGTACTGGCAGGATATCCTGTACAAGATGTCAAGGTCACTGTTTATGATGGATCGTTCCACGAAGTAGATTCAAGTGAGATTGCATTTAAAATTGCGGGATCACAGTGCTTCCGTGAGGCAGTCAAAAATGCAGATCCGTTCCTTCTAGAGCCAATTATGCAAGTTGAGGTGGTGACGCCTGAAGAAAGCGTAGGTGATGTTGTTGGCGACTTGAATAGGCGTCGAGGTATCATTCTTGGTATGGAAGATGGGCATGCTGGAAAGATTGTGAAGGCAGAGGTTCCTTTGTCTGAATTATTTGGTTATGTGACACAGCTTCGTTCTATGACGAAGGGTAGAGCGGTACCAAATGTCGATCCTAAGAGATATGGTGAAGTTCCTGCGAGCATTGCTGAAGCGGTAATCAAGGGTGAAAGTCATTAATTATTCGTAATTATGCCTTGATTTAATCGGGTTAACATGTTAAAAAAGATGTGTTATTGAGTTAAGTATAAATTTGATGTGTAAAATATAGTGGAGTAGCATAATGGCAAAGGTACACGTGAATGTCGGAACTATTGGTCACGTTGATCATGGTAAGACAACATTAACGGCGGCGTTGGTTCGTCAAAAAGGTGCAGAAGGCGGTATATCTGTTAAAGATATTGACAGAGCACCTGAAGAGTCTGCGCGTGGTATTACAATTAATACTGCTCACGTGGAGTACGAGTCAGAAAACAGGCACTATGCACACGTTGATTGCCCAGGGCACAAAGATTACGTAAAGAATATGATCACGGGTGCTGCCCAAATGGATGGTGCTATCCTTGTTGTATCAGCAAACGATGGTCCAATGCCTCAAACAAAAGAGCATATTTTGCTTGCACGTCAGGTTGGTGTTCCTCAGATCGTAGTATTCATGAACAAGTGTGACATGGTCGATGATGAAGAGCTGCTAGAGCTGGTTGAGATGGATGTTAGAGATCTATTGGGCCAACATGGCTTTGATGGTGATAACGCGCCTGTTATTCGCGGTTCAGCACTGAAAGCTGTTGAAGGTGAAGCAGGTGATCTTGGTGCTGGAGCTATTGATAAGCTGGTTGAGGCTTTGGATACGTTTATTTCTGATCCAGTGCGTGATTTGGATAAGCCAGTATTGGTGCCAATTGAGAACGTGATGACCATTTCAGGTCGTGGTTCTGTTGCAACAGGTCGTATCGAGCAAGGAATCTTGAAGGTCGGTGATGAAGTAGAAATCATTGGTATTCGTGACACTCAGAAGACAACCTGTACTGGTGTTGAAATGTTCCGTAAGGAATTAAAGCAAGGTCAGGCTGGTGATAACGTAGGTGTTCTCTTAAGAGGGCTAAAGCGTGAAGATATTGAGCGTGGTCAGGTTATTGCAACCCCAGGTTCTATTACACCTCATACCAAGTTTGTTGCTGAAGTGTATATCTTGAGCAGTAAAGAAGGTGGTCGTCATACGCCATTCTTCAAAGGTTATAGACCTCAGTTTTACTTCAGAACAACTGATGTGACAGGTGCTGTTGAGCTGCCAGAAGGTGTTGAGATGGTCATGCCAGGTGATAATATCACTATTACGGTTGAGCTGATTGCGCCGATTGCAATGGAAGACGGTCTACGTTTTGCAATTCGTGAAGGTGGTAGAACGGTTGGTTCTGGTGTAATATCTAAAGTAGTTGAATAAGTAAGTATTGAGAGGTTGATATGGCTGTTAAGAATAAAAGCTCGATAATCAGGATTAAGCTTAAGGCGCATGATTATCGTCTAATTGATAAGGCAACAAAAGAGATTGTTGAAACGGCTAAAAAGACCGGGGCGAAGATACATGGCCCAATTCCTATGCCGACTCGTAAAGAGCGTATTACCATTCTGGTTTCTCCGCATGTGAATAAGCATGCGAGAGATCAGTATGAGATTCGTACTCACAGTCGTTTGATGGATATTATACAACCTGATCCTGCAACAGTAGATGCATTGATGCGTTTAAACTTGGCAGCAGGGGTTCATGTTGAAATTAGAGTAGATGAAGTTAAGTAGGTATTAGAGATGACGATAGCAGTAATAGCTAAAAAAATTGGAATGACCACAGTGTTTGATGATAAAGGTCAAGCACATGCAGTAACGCTTTTATCTCATGCTGATGACCAGCATGTGGTCAGTCATAAGACAGCAGAAGTTGACGGCTATACTGCTGTTCAGCTTTCAGCCGGTCCTAAAAAGAAGAAGCCAACCAAACCTTTGAGTCAGCACTATGCTAAAGCCAGTGTTGAGCCAAAGCGTAAATTATATGAATGCCGTGTTGAGGATCTTTCACAGTATGATCTTGGTTCGGAGCTAACTTTAGAGACAATGAGCGAGTGGACTCATGTTGATGCAGTTGCTTATAGTAAGGGTAAAGGTTTTGCTGGGGTTATGAAAGCGCATAATTTTGCAGGACAGCGTGCTACCCACGGTGTCTCATTGGCACACAGAAAGCCAGGTTCTTCTGGTCAGTGTCAGGATCCAGGTCGAGTATTCCCTGGTAAGAAAATGGCGAGACGTTTGGGTAATGAAAGAAAAACCATTCAGTCGCTTCGTGTGATGGAAATCGATCATGAAAACAAGCTTGTTATTGTTAAGGGTGCGATTCCAGGTCCTAAGGGCGGTTATGTACTGCTGAAAGAAGCGCTGAAGAAGAATAGGAGCCAATCATGAAAGTAGCCATGCAGGATAACAAAAAGTCATCAGTAGATTTTTCACCAAGTGTTTTTGGTGTTGATACCAATCCAACAGTTGTCTGGAAAGTGATCACTATCTATACGAAGAAACGTATCACAACTTCTGCAAATAAGAGTCGTTCTGATGTTGCATTTAGTGGTAAGAAGCCATGGCAGCAGAAAGGTTTAGGACGTGCTCGTGCGGGAACAAAAGCCAGCCCGATATGGAGAAAAGGTGGTGTTACATTTGCTAAAACATCAATTGATTACCGTAGTAAATACAAAATCAATAAAAAAGAATATCGTCAAGCGATTCGTGTCATGTTGTCAGATCACATGAGAGAAGGCCGCATTAAACTTGTATCAGAGCTCAACGTGACTGAAGCGAAGACCAAAAGCTTCAAGCAGTTGATGACTGGTTTGGACTTTGTGAAAGCAGGTAAGCCAAATAACTGGACAGGTTTGATCATCGTTGGCGATTTAAGTGAGTCTATGTATCTTGCATCTTCTAACTTGTATGAGTACATGTTAACTGATGTCAGAAGTTTAGACCCATTGTCATTAAAGCATGCGAGTGAGTTATTGATCACTCGGGAAGCACTCAAACAGATAGAGGAGTGGTTGTCATGATTCAATCAAGTCAATTTGATATATTAGAAGCCCAGCGTATTACAGAAAAAACATCTCGTTGTTCTGCTCATAATCAGTACGTCTTTAAAGTTAGAAAAGATGCAACGAAAACGCTTATTAAGCGGCTTATTTCAGAAACCTACGGTGTTAAAGTAAAAGCTTGTAACATTGTAAATAGAAGAGGCAAGTTTAAAGCCCGACGTAATGGAAGCACCAAAGCTTTCAAGATTGCGTATGTGACGCTTGAAAGCGGCCAAGAACTTAACTTGACCAGTCAGGAGAGCTAATTATGACAGCAACGACAACATATATTCAGGTTAAAAAGCCGACAACCCCGGGTCAGAGAGGAACTCAAGCTGCAAAGCATCCTCATCTTTATAAAGGTAAGCCAAAGAAAAGCTTGCTGACTTCTAAGAAAGGTATCAGTCAAGGTGGAAGAAACTCAGAAGGTCGGATTACAGTTCGTCACCGTTCTTCTCGTAACCACAGATCACAGCTTCGTTTGATTGACTTCAAAAGAACGGCTAAAGATAATATTGCAGCTAAAGTGCATCGTATTGAGTACGATCCTCACCGTTCTGCACATATTGCCTTGGTTTGCTATGCCGATGGTGAATGGTCATATATCATTGCTGCCAAAGGAATGCGAGCAGGTGATGAGGTAATGTCAGGTGCTCAAGCTCAGATTACAGCGGGTAACCACATGCCTTTGGAATCTATTCCAGTTGGAACCGTCATTCACAATGTTGAAATGCGTCCAGGAAAAGGTGGACAGATTGCACGTAGTGCAGGTTCTTATGTTTCTCTGCTTGGTAAAGAGTCAGGGTATGCGATTGTTCGTTTGCGTTCCGGTGAAACAAGAAAGATTCATTTGTCATGCCGTGCAACAATCGGTGAAGTGTCTAATTCAGAACATTCATTGAAGAAGTTTGGTAAAGCTGGTGCAAAGCGTTGGATTGGTATTCGCTCTACAGTTCGTGGTGTTGCGATGAACCCAGTAGACCACCCAATGGGTGGTGGTGAAGGCCGTACATCTGGTGGTCGTCATCCATGTTCGCCATGGGGTTGGAAGACCAAAGGTTATAAAACAAGGTCTAACAAGCGTACAGATAAGTTTATTGTTCGCTCACGTAGAAAGGCGAAAGAAAAGAGGGGTAGCTAATCATGGCAAGATCATTACGTAAAGGGCCATATATTGATCCTAGTTTGTTTAAAAAAGTACTAGCACAAGTTGAAGGTCAGTCTAAGGGAGTGATTAAAACTTGGTCTAGATCCAGTACTATTTTACCTATGATGGAAGGTTTAACGTTCGATGTCCATAATGGTAAAGAGTTTATTCGTGTATTTGTGATCATGGAGATGATTGGTCATAAGTTAGGAGAGTTTGCTGCGACGCGTAAGCCACCTAGACACAGCGATAAGAAATCTTAAGTGGGGAGTTATTTGTGGTAGTAAGAGCAGAAATAAAAAATCAAAGATCGTCGGTCAAGAAAGCCCAGTTGGTGGCTAAAATTGTTCGAGGAAAGTCAGTTCCTGTTGTGTTAACGCAGTTGCAGTTTATGAATCAAAAAACTGCAAAGATTGTGCTGAAGGTGTTACGTTCAGCCGTTGCTAATGCAGAAAATAATCTAGGTTTAGACTCAGATGAAATGTATGTATCAACAGTCTTGGTTAACAAAGGGCCAACATTAAAGCGTTGGAGAGCTCGTGCAAAGGGTAGATCAGCACGTATATTAAAGCGTTCTATTCATGTCACAGTAGAGCTAGCAGAAAAGGTGGAGAGTAAGTAGTATGGGTCAGAAAACGAGTCCAATCGCAAATAGAATTTATATATCTAAGCTTCCATTATCAATTGGTTGTACGAATAATAAAAAGGAGTATGTTGAGCGTACAAAGGCAGACATATTGGTTCGTACAATGATACATGATAAGTATCCAGGCATTGAGAAAGTGGTTATTGAAAGAACAGCAAGTGAAGCACATGTGATCGTATATTGTGCTAAGCCTGGTGCGATCATTGGTAAAAAAGGCGCAGATGCTGAAGTTATCAAGGGTAAATGCAAAAACATCCTTAAAACCAATGTTCATTTAAGTATCCGTGAAGTGAAAAAGCCTGACCTATCTGCAAATTTGTTAGCAGAATCAGTTGCATTGCAGCTAGAAAAAAGGGTATTATTCAGGAAAGCTGTTAAGCGTGCCATCCAATCAGCAATGAGAGCGGGTGCGCTGGGGATAAAAGTTACAGTTAGTGGGCGTTTGTCCGGTGCTGAAATAGCGAGAAGCGAGACTTATAAAGAAGGTCGCGTTCCTCTACATACCTTTAGAGCAGATATTGATTATGCTTTGGCGGAAGCTCATACCACCTATGGTGTGATCGGCGTTAAGATATGGGTCTATAAAGGCGATGTATTTGATATTGAGAGTTTGTCATAAGATTGGAGTGAGGCATGTTACAGCCACCAAAAAATACAAAATTTAACAAGATGCGAAAAGGTAGGTCCAAAGGATCTGCTCGTAAGTCTGCAGTTGTGTTCGGAGATTTTGGAATGCAGTCAGCAGGTCGCTCTAGATTAAATGCAAGACAAATTGAGTCTGCACGGCGTGCAATGACAAGATATTTGAAAAGAGACGGTAAGTCATACACTAGGGTATTCCCAGATAGACCAATATCGAAGAAACCTCTAGAAGTAAGGCAAGGTAAAGGTAAAGGTGCAGTTGATCATTATGCATTTAATGTAAAGCCTGGCACGATTATTTTTGAATTGGCAGGTGTGTCTGAAGAGTTAGCAAGAGAAGCTTTTCGACTAGCAGCAGCTAAACTTCCGTTCAGAGTTAACTTTTTAAAACGAGAAATGAGCCATGATGAAAGCAGTAGCTCTTAGAGAGAAAACAGATAAAGAATTGCTCCAGACAATTCGAGACCTTCGTAAGGAGCGTTTGAAATTAAGAATGCAAAAATCACAAGGTGAAGACATTATGTTGCACCGATTGAAAGAAATCCGTAGGGATATTGCTCGAATTGAGACAGTTCTTACTGAGAAAGAAAAGAAGGAGGATAAGTAATGTCATCTCGCCAGAAAAAGTTAACAGGTGTAGTATCATCGAATAAGATGGATAAAACAGCTGTTGTGGTTGTTACTCGAAAAGTAAAACATGAAGTTGTTGGAAAATATTACAACCGTAGCCAAAAGCTTAAAGTACATGATGCAGAAAATGTACTTCAGATTGGGGATACAGTTGAGATTGGTGAAGTTAAGCCAATATCTAAGGACAAGTCATGGTCTTTGATAAAAGTGATTAGTCATGCGGCAGGAGTCTCCTCATGATTCAGATGCAAACAAAGCTGAAAGTGGCTGATAATAGTGGTGCGAAGATAGTCCAGTGTATTAAAGTTCTAGGTGGTTCACATAGAAATTCAGCAGGCATTGGTGATATTATCAAAGTGTCTATTAAAGAGGTACTGCCAACGAGCAAAATTAAGAAAGGCTCTGTTCATTTTGCAGTGATTGTTCGATCAAAGTATAAGCATGGTCGTCCTGATGGTTCTTCTATTCGATTTGACAATAACGCTGCAGTTATTTTGAATGCCAGTAAAGAGCTAGCAGGCACGCGTATCTTTGGCCCCATTCCAAGAGAGTTAAGAGAGCAGTTTGCAAAGATTGTCTCTTTGGCTGAAGAAGTATTATAGGAGCATATCATGGCAAGTAAGTTAAAGAAAAGTGATCAAGTGATTGTAGTAACCGGTAAGAGTAAAGGCCACGTTGGTGCTATTTTACAGGTACTAGATGATGGATATCTCATTGTATCGGGCGCCAACATGCGTAAGAAGTGTATCAAAGCTGATCCACAAAACAATATTGCAGCTGAAATTAAATCGATTGAAGGTAAGATTCATCATTCTAATGTTGCACTATATAACGCAGACCACAAAAAGAAAATCAAGGTTGGCTTTAAAACTGTTGATGGTAGCAAGGTTCGCGTAAATAAAGCATCTGGCGAGCAAGTATAGAGAGAAAGTTATGAACATGAAAACAGATTTGGATAAACAGTATCAATCAATCAAACCAGAGCTCATGAAAGCTTTAGGTATGAAGAGCATCATGGCTGTTCCAGGCATTAAGAAAGTGACTTTAAATGTTGGTTTGGGCCAAGACGCATCAAAAGAGGATGTAGAGAGAGCGGTATCAGATATTGAGAAAATATCTGGTCAGAAACCAATTGTTACTTATGTAAAGCGATCCGAAGCAGGATTTAAAATTAGGCAGGGTTGGCCTATCGGCGTTAAAGTGACTTTAAGACGTGATAATATGTATCGCTTCCTTGAGCATTTACTATTGATTTGTCTTCCTGCGTTAAGGGAATTCAACGGCCTAACAAAAAAATCAATTGATCGTCAGGGGAACATATCCTTTGGATTATCTGATTATTCAGTGTTCCGTTCAATCCCGTTTGAGCAGATTAAGCGTCGAACTGGAATGGATGTTTGTATTACAACCAGCGCGAGTGATTCGGCTTCTGGTTTTGAATTGTTAAAACGAATGGGCTTCCCATTTAAAGAAAATATGTCAGGAGGTGACAATGGCAACGAAGAGTAAGATCGCACGATCAACGAAATTATCAAAACTTCTTTCGCACAAAGAGAACCAAGAGAAAAGAGCAGATCTTAGAAGGGTTGTGAAGTGCTTGAAGTCAACACCTGATGAAAAGCTTCATGCCATGTTTACGCTTGCTGGTCGAAAGGTTGACGAGTCTCCAAGTAGGAATACAAGACGATGTTGGAAGTGTGGACGCCCTAAAGGTGTTTATCGTAAGTTAGGTTTGTGTCGTTGTTGCATTTTTGATGCAATGAGACGAGGCTGGTTAGTTGGTTTCAGAAAGGCCAGTTGGTAGAGGGGAACGATATGTTACAGTATGAAATAGCAGATTGCTTAACAAGAATAAGAAATGCTTATTTGCGTGGCCAGTCCAAGACGAAGGTAAGAAAGACGAAGTTTAATGCTTCTGTTCTTGCTGTATTAAAAGAGCAGGGTAGTATCAAGGGCTACGAAAACGGTCAAGGTGATGATAAGTACTTCATCGTTGTAAGCCTAATGTATATCAACCGTAGGCCATCTTTAAGGTCTGTAAAGGTATGCAGCCGTCCAGGTTTAAGAGTATACCATGCCTGTGACAAGATCCCGACATTTAAGTCAGGTCTTGCATATGGTGTGATGTCTACCTCTAAGGGTATGATGACAACCCACCAAGCAAAATCTGCTGGTGTGGGTGGTGAATTAGTTTGTGTGGTTGAATAATAGGTGAAAATATGTCTCGTTTAGCAAATGTACCAATAAAAATACCAAGTAGTGTGACCGTCACTGTTGAGAATAAGTCACTGAGTATCTCAAATGGTAAAGTGACTGAAAAGTGGGCGCTACATAGCGCGGTTAATGTCGCATTAGAAGATGATTCATTAGTGTTTACGATGAAAGAATCCGATAAAAAAGATGCGTTCTGTCGTGCAATGTTAGGAACAGATTATCGTCATATCAGTAACCTTGTTACAGGCATGGCCAAGCCTTTTGAAACTGTTTTGGAAATACATGGTCTTGGTTATCGTGTGAAGATGTCTGGAAATCAGCTGGTCTTATCATTAGGTAAGTCTCATGATGATATCGTTGACATCGTCAGTGATGTTGCTGTTGAAATGACAGGTGAAAAAGAGATTGTTTGCCGCTCACATTCTAAGAAAAAACTTGGTGATTTTGTTGCTGAAGTGTGTTCTAAGCGTAGACCGGATGCTTATAAAGCAAAAGGCGTTCGTATCCGCGGTGTTCATTATCGAACCAAAAGCGATTAATTGAGGAATAAATATGAGTAAGTTGAAAAGTCGAGTTCGGGATAGAGTTAAGCGTAAGAGTCGTGCAAGATTAGCGGGCAAAGACCGTATAATCATTACACGTAGCAACCGCCATATAAGAGTCCAAGTTGTTAATTTGAATGGTCGAGTATTGGGCGGTGTTTCTACATTAACACCTGCTGTTAAGAAGAAAATTTCTTATACAGGGAACAAAGAGGCTGCCAAAGAAGTAGGTATGGCACTTGCTGCTGTGATTAAGAAGTTAAAGTTGACGGACAATTTGGCATTTGACCGATCGGGCTATGTCTATCATGGTCGAGTGGCAATGGTTGCTGAAGGTTTGAGAGCAGCAAAAATCAAAATTTAAATGGGTAAAGTTATGGCAAAGAGAGAGCAGGAACAAGGTTACGAATTAAAGACTGAAGTCGTTACGATCAATCGTACGTCGTTGGTAAAAAGAGGCGGTCGTACTTTCAGTTTTACAGCGGTTGTGGTTGTCGGTGATGGAAAGTCTAAGATCGGTTTAGGTATAGGAAAGGCAAAAGAAGTATCTTTAGCTGTTCAAAAAGCTGTAGGCGAAGCCAAAAAGAATATGGTGAATATTCATTTGAAGAAGGGAACTATTCATCACCCGATTCGTTCGAAGTACGGTGCTTCTGTGGTATACATGGCGCCAGCAAGTATAGGTACAGGGGTTATTGCAGGTGGTGCAATGCGTGCTGTGTTTGATTGTTTGGGGATTAAAAATATTTTGGCCAAGCGCTATCGCTCATCTAATCCTATCAACGTCGCTAAAGCAACGATTAAAGGTCTGATGGAAATGGAGTCTATTTCTGTAGTTGCTCGCCGTCGCGCTGTCAGTAAGTCAGTCGTCGTAGGTCAAGAGGTTATTGAATCAGAGAAAGGTAAATAGTTATGAGTTTTTTAAATCAATTGTCACCTGTTAAAGGGTCAAATAAATCTAAATCCCGTCGTGGAAGAGGATCAAGTGGTTTTAGAGGTGATACCTGTGGCCGTGGTTATAAAGGTCAGAAGTCACGATCTGGTGGAAGTATACGCCCTGGTTTTGAAGGTGGTCAAATGCCATTTTATCTTCGTACGCCAAAGAGTGGTTTCTCTTCTAGAAAGCAATTTGTTAGAGAAGCATTGCCAGTTGGCGTGTTAAACCATATTGATGCCAAGTTACATCCTGAGGTAACGATTGAAGTATTACGTGAAATTGGTGTCATTCGTAAGAGCACGCAGTTTGTTAAGTTTTATGCATCTGGGAAAGTTAGTATCGCTCATACAGTAAAAGGCATTCCAGTGACATCTGGTGCTAAAGCTGAAATTGAGAGCGCTGGCGGCCAATATACAGAGAGTGAGTAATGAAACAAAACATGGTTGCAAGCAAATCAGGTTTTAACGACGTAAAATCTCGTATTTTATTCGTTCTATTTGCGATATTTGTATTCCGTGTAGGTTCTCACATACCTGTTCCAGGTATTGATTACAGCAAACTCTCTGTTATCTATGCACAGACAAAAACGGGTCTTTTTGGATTCATTAATGTGATGTCTGGTGGTTCTTTATCAAGAATGAGTGTCTTTACGTTAAGCCTTTCTCCTTACATTTCAGCATCTATTGCGATGCAATTTATGTCTTATGTGATTCCTCATCTTGAGCAACTACGTAAAGAAGGTGGCCGTGGTAAGCACAAGATGACCCAGTACACTCGTATATTCGCTTTAATGATTGCTTTAATCCAGTCCATTCCAATGACCCGTATGATGATTTCTATGGGCGTTGTCATTGATCCTAGCCGCCTATTTTATATTGTGACGGCCATGACCTTGGCAACAGGAACGCTTTTCCTTTTGTGGTTAGGGGAGCAAATTACAGAACGAGGCATTGGTAATGGCATTTCTGTGTTAATTTTTGCAGGAATCTCATCAAGATTTCCGGAAGGTGCGTCACAGTTATATGATATGGTGGCTTCTGGTGAGATGAATACCATTGTTTTCCTGTTAGTCATCGCCGCAGTCATTGCCATCACTGCAGGAGTGGTATTTTTTGAGAAAGCTCAAAGACAGATCAAGATTATGCACCCATCAAGGCATCAAGCACGTTCAGCATCAGCGCACTCTATTCCACTGAAGTTAAACATGGCTGGTGTTATTCCACCGATCTTTGCAACAACATTGGTGTTTATGCCAATGTCAATTTTGAATATGGTGTATGGTTCGGGACAGAGTCCATTTGTTGCAGCAATGATGAGAGCTTTGTCACCAGGCCAGCCGTTGTACATTATTGCCATGATATCAGCAATTGCTTTTTTCTCTTTCTTCTACACAGCAATGGTCATTAATCCCAGTGAAATTGCCGATAACTTGAAGAGAGGCGGTGTGATTGTGCCAGGCATACGACCGGGTGCTCAGACTGCAAGTCATATTGACTCAATCATTAAAAGAATTACATTATTTGGAATTATCTATTTGTCTTTTGTGATACTTCTTCCAGAAGTATTTGTAAGACTCTGGCAAATTCCATTCTATTTTGGGGGCACATCACTATTGATTGTTGTTGTGGTTGTTGTGGATTTTATGAGCCAACTATCTGCTCATTTATTACCAGACAAGTACGCAAACTTAGTAGATAAGCCAAGTAAAACGGGGAATAAACAAAACCTGCAACTATTTAGGTGAAAAGTATGAAAGTTAGAGCATCTGTAAAAAAAATCTGTAAATCTTGCCAATTAATACGCCGTCATGGGGTGCTAATTGTGCGATGTAAGAAAAATCCGAAGCACAAGCAGAGGCAGGGGTAGGTAATAAAATGATAAAAAACGTTGATTTATCGTTATTAAACGTTTAATCTATGACCGTAAACATAGCTGATTAAAATTTTGGAGAAAATATGACCATTATAGCGGGAAGCCGTTTAGCAGAAAACCAACACATTTGGGTTGGTCTAACACGTATTTATGGTGTTGGGAAAACTAGAGCGTACGAAATTTGTGAGTTAAGCAATATAGCGCCAGATAGAATGGTGAAAAGCTTATCCGATAAAGATGTTGAAGAAATCCGTCATCAGTTAACAGGAACTGGTTGGGATATTGGTACTGCACTACGTAGAGCTGTCAATAAATTCATTTCTGTTAAGAAAATGATTCGTTCTTACCAGGGGCGTAGACATGCCGTTAAGTTGCCGGTAAGAGGTCAGCGCACAAAGACAAATGCAAAGTCTGCACGCCGACGAAGAGATAGTTAATAATTTGTGAGTAAATAATGTCAGTTTCTACTAAAAAAGTTATGAAAACATCAACACGCAAGAAAGCTGGAAAGCATGGTGCTACAGTGTCTAGTGTTGGAACAATTTATATTAAGGCAACATCCAATAATACGATTATTACGTGTGCCAACCAGAAGGATCAAACGATTCGTCAAGAGTCTGGCGGTTCTGCGGGTTTTAAGAACTCTAGGAAAGGTACGTCAGAAGCCGCAGAAGTTGCTGCGAAGCGCTTGGGCGAGTATATTAAATCTAGAGGTATGACCACGGTTGTGATTAAACTGAACGGTGCTGGACAAGGTCGTGAAGGTGCTATTCGTGGTTTGGTCGTGTCAGGTTTGACTGTGACAACATTGCATGATGTAACTGGCGTTGCTCATAATGGTGTTAAAAAGAAGAAGCGTCAGAGAAAGTAGGGGGAAGTTATGGGAATGTATCATGGCCCAAGGGCTAAAAAATCAAGAGCAGTTGGTATGGATTTGAACCAGTTTGGTGTTCGTCCATATGAAACAAAGTGTAAAAACACAACGAAACCTGGCCAGTCTGGTAAAAGACGCCCAGGGTCTAGTCGCTTCGGTGACCAGCAGAAGGCAGTGAACGCTATGCGTCACTACTACTATGTGAAAGGGAAACAGTTTGAAAACTATTTTTCTAAAGCGAAGAAATTATCAGGTGCAACGGATGAAAACTTTATCCAACTTCTTGAGTCTCGGTTAGATAGCGTGGTGTTTACGATGGGCTTTGGTCTTACCAAGCGTCAGACTCGTCAAATGGTGTCTCATGGCCTTGTTACCGTGAATGGTAAGGTTGTGAATAAGCCAGGATATGCTATCAAGCCAGGTGATGAAGTTGCGATTAAAGAATCTGCACGTAAGCAAGATCAGGTGCAGATGTCAGTTCAACTTGCCCGCGAAAATAAGCAGTATGAATGGGTTGAGTGTGATTATGACTCAGTCTCCGGTGTGTACAAGTCTCATCCTACATTAGATCAAATTAATTTGTTTGATTCTAATATGTTGGGTATGGTGATTGTGTATTATTCTAAATAATTAGGTCCAAGTATGAATATTCAAGATGCATATAATATGTTAAAGCCAGAGACGATCAAGATTGACATGATCGATGATAATACTGCAAAGATTGTTCTAGAGCCTTTCGAAAGAGGTTTCGGGCATACTGTTGGCTTTTCTCTAAGAAGAACACTGCTATCATCAATGCCAGGTTGTGCTATCTCTTCATTTAAAGTTGAAGGGGTTATGCACGAGTACACGACTATGAATGGTTTGCAAGATGATTTTGTACAAGTAAAATTGAATCTAAAGTCTGTTGTGGTTGCACTAGGTGATGAATATTCTTCGGAAGAGTTTAAGCTTGAGGTGAAAGGACCTTGTCAGATTAAAGCGGGAGATATTGATACCGAAGGTAAAGCAACCATCTTTAATCCGGATCTTGTTCTTGCAACATTAAACTCATCAGATACATTCACGATGTATGTGACGGTTGAGCGTGGGATTGGCTATGTTCCCGCGTCTAGTTCTGATGAAGATGTGAATGCCATTAAAATTGATGCATCATACTCACCAATTAATCGTGTGATTTACAAAGTCGAAGACGCTCGTGTTGAAAACAGAACTGATCTAGATAAATTGGTTTTGGAAGTTGAAACCAATGGTTCTATTTCGCCAGATGATGCGATCAGATGGTCTGCAAGTGTGTTGCAGCATCAGTTATCATCATTCGTTGAGTTACAAGTTGCTCAGCAGGTTGATGATTCTCAAGGTTATACGGTCAACCCTAAGCTCTATGAGAAAGTAGATACTTTAGAGTTAACGGTTCGTGCTGCAAATTGCTTGAAGTCCGAGAATATTAGATACATCGGTGATTTGGTGACAAGAAGTGAGTCTCAGTTATTGAGAACACCAAACTTAGGTCGTAAATCATTGGCAGAGATAAAAAACATGTTAGCAGACCAAGGCTTGTCTTTAGGTTTACATGTTGAAGGCTGGGAAACGCCAGATGAAAGTAAGGTAAAGGGGTAAAACATGAGTAACAAGATTAAATTTAGAAAGTTAAACCGCACATCTTCTCATAGAAAAGCATTGATGCGCAATCTTACGTGTAGCTTGGTAGAGCATGAGACCATCAAAACAACATTACCTAAAGCAAAAGAAATGCGATCGTTTGTAGAGAAGTTGATCACTAAGTCTAAAGTTAATGACTTTAACAGTGTTCGTTATCTAAAAGCAGCACTTAACTGTAAAGAAACAGTGAAAAAGCTTTTAAATGTTGTTGGACCTAGAAATAAAGACCGCCCTGGCGGATATGTCAGAGTGTTAAAGGCGGGTCACAGAGCCGGTGATAATGCACCAATGGCTTACATCCAATTGGTTGAACAAGGCGAATAAAGTCGCCTTTTGACCCCCATAGTTTGACTTTTTTGCAATTTTGGCTATAATATTGTTAAAAAGGATCATTTATGTCATATTTTAATAGTATAAAATCTTTTGTTTTTCAGGTTCCGTCTGGTTCGTATCATTTCTTCAAAGATCTGATGCACTTCTTAGGTCATTGTATTTCAGATACAATGGCGAAAGTTCACAAATACCGTGAGTTTATTCTACGCTTTGTCTTTATTGGTATGATAACCTTATTGTGCTTCTCTAATATCTCGGTGGCATTATTATGCGGTGCAATTTATGCGTTAGCGGAGTTAAGTCAAATTACAGTGACTGAAGATAAATACCAAAGTACAATACGTGAAAGTCTTCAAGAGCTTAATCTTGATAAGTTAGAAGTGTTGGCGAGGTACTCCTATGGGTTGTCATTTCCAGATACGACGCAGCATGACATTGCACGTTCTAAAGTAGCTACAGCCTCATACCATATTGGGGAGAATGCATCACCGTTTGTGAAACAACCGCTTGCCGATGATTTGTATGCGTTGTTAGCGAGTAAAGAAAGTGACAGTATTCTGAATATGGCGTTTAGAGGAACATCGCTATATAAGCTTGATACGTCTATTGAGCATGACTTTGATGCGAATGGACCAGGTTATGGTGTGTTTCAGAAACACAAAAAGACGCTGCTTAAAGCGTTAGTAGAGAAGGTCAGTGATAAAGAGACCATTAACCTATGTGGCCACAGTTTAGGCGGCGCATATGCCATGATGATGGCCGTAGAGCTTCTTGATCGGATCAACGAAGGAGAGCTAACAGGAATTAAAACCATTAATGTGGCTTTGTATCAATCGGCAGGGGTTAATAACCGTGTGGCAGAAAGAGCAGAAACACTTTTGAAAACCTTGTTAGATAAGCAATCTCCAGTGCATTTTAACATTATTTCGCATGACTATGATTTTGATCCCGTTCCAGCGTCTGGTCAGCAAATATTGGGTGATTATCATGGTGAGAATGCTTCTGTGTATCTAGTAAGAAAGCGAATAAACTGGGCAGCTTTTGCGTATCAGTTGGCGACTTTTAATCCGTTTTTAGGACATTCACTATGGTTTTATAATTCGTCTAGAGAGAAAAGTACCGATTACATCAGTAATGCGGATAAAGCAGGGGTGTTACAATACTTTTCATCGAAGCAAACTGAGCATCAAGAAAGTATTTCAAAAAGCTTCAATGCAACGTACTTTAAGCTTATTAGTAATAGCTTATTACAACAATTCATTGGGTTTATTGGGGTTGATAATATTGTCATCGCCACAAACATGACGCTCTTTTTATTATCGACTGTTTCGGTTGGGGTGAATATGCTCCGCTTTGCAAGTTTACCAAGAATGTATCATTTGTTTCCATTGTTTGGTTCAGTGGCATCATGTTTGTTAGCTTCTGCCAAAGTATCTGTACCAAAACCTGTTGTAAATGCAACAAAGGCGGCATCTGGGACGTTGATACGTTGCATTTTCGGCGACGCTTTAAGCAGTAAAGCTTAATTCGTTCGCGTGCAGGATCGCATTATTTCCAAAGCGTTGCTTGATATCATGGTATACCTTCATTTTGGCATCAGAGGTTTGATCTAGCCAGTCTACTTGCTGAGACAAACAGAGTTTTGTAGCATATATACCGATCCTGATGACATTTAAAGGCCAGCTCAGTGATAGCAAATAGCGCTGATATTCTTGTTCAACTGTTTCCGGGTTATGGGTTCCTGCACTGATATTAAAGTACGTCTTTATTTTCTGTGTTCTTGTGTATATTACTAAGGTAATTCGCTTAGAAAACAGTTGATGTTCTTGAAGCCTATGACAGAGCTTAAGGTTCAGTGTATCGAAAGCTTTCTTGAGTTCAGAGGCGTTATAGTGGGTTGGTACAATATGTCGGCAGTGCCCCATGCTTTTTGGAAGCTTGGGCTTTGTATTGAGGGTAGTGGCGCCATCTCCCAAACACATATGCCATATCTGGCGGCCGATTTCTCCCCACCGGTTTGACAAGACACTGATGGGGATTTTTCGGATATCACCACAATTCATTACCCCGTACTGATTTAGAAAACGTTGGGTTTTTTTGCCAATGCCACAGAGAATACTGATTGGCTTATCATGTAAATATTGTGCGCCAGTTCCAGGAGGGATGATGAAATGCCCGCTAGGTTTGTTCACTTTAGAGGCGACTTTGGCAAGAGCGGTGTTTTCAGCAACCCCAATTGAGCAGGTGATACCAACCTGATCTTTTATGTGCTTTTGTATGCGTTGGATAATATCTATTTCGTTCTGATAGATATGTTCCATACCACTTATATCCAGAAATGCTTCATCAATTGAATAGGGTTGTAAGTGGGGTGAAAACGTTTGTAGGACATCCATAATAATTTTAGAGACAGTGCTATAGTGGGTATGGTCTGCAATGACAAGACTTAAGTTGGTTGCATTTGGTATGGGTTTACCGACCACCACACCTAAAGCTTTTGCTTGGTAAGAGGCGGCAATGGCTGTTTGGCTATATTTATTACTCAGTACCACAACGGCTTTGTTCCGTAGCTCAGGGTTGCGGGCTTGCTCAACAGATGCAAAAAATGCATCCATGTCAATATGGAGGATAAGGCTTTTCCAAGGATGTTTCATTGTAATGTCATGGCTGAAGTTATTAGGCAAATTAGCAATTATGACTAGGATAGGCAAATGGTATTCAATTTATGTTGTAGATTGCCCAAATATCAATAAGATTCACTGGCCTTGCATAAAATATTCAATTATACTCCAATGGATTAATATGATATGCCGTAGATTATAATGCATGAAACGTTAGAGGCTTTAAGACTTGGCTGGGATAATGATAAGCCAATGATATTAAATAAGTATATATATGAATTGGTCTGTCCACAGGAGGAAGAGGCTGGCTGTGACTTAGACATGGCGAATGTTGAAAATCTTGAGATCTCAACAATAAGGAAATTTCAGCTTATTTTTCCAGAGATTTATTCAAGGATGGTTGAGTACTTAAAGAGCTATTTGTCAATCATGTATGACTTATCAGGGTCTAGAGTGTATCTATCATCAACCATTGTGCCAGTAAAGAAAGCTTATTTGTTGGCGGTTAAAAATAAGTGTAGCCAATATTTTAGAGGCCTATCACTAGAATTACACACACACTTATTGCATGCGGCATATTCAGAGAAAGACGCATTAAGGTACTTTCCTGAGTATTTGGTGAATTATTTTGAACAAATAGGACTGTCAGCAGACGTTCTAAGCTGCTTTATGCTGAAATCATCTTGGCGATCGGAGTATGCTTTATGGGTGAGACTGTCGCTACTGGCCCCGGATATAAGCTCCAGATCTCTGTTAGAAGGAAAACGCGACCTAGATTCATCAATCAAAGCGATGATTATAAAAACGAGCAGTATTTATAAGAAACTCGTTGAAGTTTGGGTTAAGGAGAGTCTCGAAAGACACTCTTTGCCAAAAGATGTGGAGAAAGTATTAGATGTTGTGGATATTCTTATGTTAAATTTAACATCGATACAGATGAAACACCAAATACAATTTCCGTTAAGAAAAGAGCACAGAATTTCTCAGGAATTGATGGATTCTTTGTTTAGTGAACCCCGTAGTAAGGCGAAAGGTATCTTGAAATGATAGGAGAGGGCGCGTGATTGAGTTACTAAAAAACTCAAATTATAAAAGGATTTTACCGCTAGTATTATTACTGGCATACCCTCTTGTTGGGGGCAGTCTTCATCTATGTATGATGATATTGAGCTGTCTTTTTTGTTGGTTCTTTCATCCATCAGCAGCATTGGTTGCAAGTATATCAACGTGCTTAGGCTTGGTGATGTTTCAACATGTTTCTATATGGGAGGCTCAAACCATATTGTGTAGCCACCCAGTATTGTTATTGGTGGTTGGTTGTTTAATGGCAGAGGTGATTACCAAAAATAAAATACATTTGGTGGTATCGTCATTCTTATTAAAAACCTTTCGGCCAAGTACAGAATTAAGATTGGTGCTGATTATGCTGGGTATTTCAGGTTTAATTAGTATGTGGGTATCCAATACTTCGGTTGTTGCTATGCTGATTCCTGTGGTATTACATTTATCAAAGTCTAATGATATTGGTTGTGAGTATTTGCTCTTAAGTATTGCTTATGGAGCAACTATTGGGGGTATGCTAACCCCTATAGGTACACCAGCAAACCTTGTCGCTATTGATTATGCCAGTCGGTATTTTCATATTGAGATAGATTTTATCACGTGGGTTTTATGGGCACTGCCGTTTGTTGTGCTGCTGGCAAGCATGCTAGCGCTTTACTTTTATCGCGT
The DNA here is from genome assembly GCF_024259865.1 of Candidatus Synchoanobacter obligatus. Lineage (GTDB taxonomy): Bacteria > Pseudomonadota > Gammaproteobacteria > Comchoanobacterales > Comchoanobacteraceae > Synchoanobacter > Synchoanobacter obligatus. The sequence goes on from NZ_JAKUDN010000002.1 coordinate 509,592, forward strand.
CATGGATGACCAGCCCTTGTCAACGACATATACTCAGCAAAAGGTTACTTATGTTCAAAAGCGGGTAATGCAGCTATTTGGAGGGTGTATTTTTCTTTGGGCAACTCAAACCTTTCCTAATGGTGGTTGGTCAGCGTGGCTAGGCTATCATATCAAAGAAGAGTACATTGGTATGGTTGCGATACTGCTTTGTGCCTTATTACAGGATCAAAGTCATCGTGCTGTGGTATTGAGTGATATCAAGAGACTACCGTTTACCAGTATCTGGATGGTGATAACGGGTATTTTTATGGCCAGCGGCATCGAAAATTATGGCCTGGTTAAGCAGTTAATTGATTTCTGTTTATCCGATCAGTGGCTATATAATTACCAAACGCTGATTCTATTTGGGATGCTAATGAGCTCAGTAACTGAGTTGTGTAATAATACGGCCATTACGGCACTGGGCTTACCATTATCCGATATTATGATGAAATTGTCCCATTTAGAGGTATTACCATGTATATTCTTGATTACATTCAGTGCCAACTCAGCCTTTAGTTTACCGACTGCCACGCCACCTAATGCGCTTATTTTAGGCACTGGTCGATTACAAGCAAAGAAGTTACTTTGGGTAGGTGCTCAAGTTAGTTTTTATAGTTTATTGATTCTGACTATATTATTTAGTTGCATTTAATTCTGCCAAACTCAAATCTTGCGTTATAACATTCATGTTTAAATTGAAAAGGTGAATTATGAGTAAGGATAAAAGAGATGTAAATGAGATTTTGGGTGGTATTGGAAGTTCACTGTCGTCACTGGGTAAAGACGTTGTTGATCTTGCAGTAGCAGGAGCTGATAAAGCACAAAGTGCAATTAGTGACTATCAGTCAAAGTCTGCAAGTAAAAAGACAGAAGCTGCAGCATCTAAAGAAGAACCTGCTGAAGATAAGGCTGAAGCGGTAGAGGAAGCTAAAGAAGAACCTGCTGAAGATATGGCTGAAGCGGTAGAGGAAGCTAAAGAAGAATCTGCTGAAGATATGGCTGAAGCGATAGAGGAAGCTAAAGAAGAACCTGCTGAAGATATGGCTGAAGCGGTAGAGGAAGCTAAAGAAGAATCTGCTGACGCTGAGGCAAGCAGTGATGAGACTGTTGAGGAATCTTCAAGTGCTGGGCCTTCGCCTAAATCGTAGAGTTTTTCGAATCTTAAGTATCTAATTGAGAGATAATGTCAAGATATGCTTGTAGCTGTGTTTTTTCATCTTCAAGGGCTCTCATTGCACTTGCGTCGCTTTTCTTTAGCGATTCAGGTGCTCTCTCTTGATATTTAGGATTACTGGTTTTTTGTACAAGTTTGGATAAGTTTTGTTCAAGCTTGGCAATTTTCTTTAGGAGTCGTTGATGCTCTTGAGAGACATCAATATGACCAGAGAGATCAATACCAATCTCAAGGTTGCTTTGCACAAACGCACAGCATGTTTTAGGCATGGTGCCTGTGTTATGGATCGCTTCAATTCCAGCCAACGACTTCACTTCATCCATAAAGGTCTCGGTGAGCTTTAGCTCATCTTTAATGCAGTATAGGTCTAATGTTGCCTTAGGGGGGATATTGAGCTCTGAGCGTATATTACGGATGCCACTCACCAATGTTTTGAGTGCATTGAATTGCTTAAAGGCTGCAGCATTTTCTGGGAACTCTGTCAGGCTGGGGAATGATTCTGAGCAGATAGAGGCTTTAGAACCATGCTTGTCTTGCCATAGTGCTTCAGTAATAAAGGGCAATGCTGGGTGCATGACAATCAGGATTTTATCAAATAATTGGTTGAGATGGGCCATGCGTTCTGCATTTGTGGCAGTTTCATTAGAAACTTTTGCAATTTCGAGGTGCCAATCACAGAAGTCATACCAAAAGAACTCATAAATGGCTTGTGCATAGCGATCAAATCGATAGTCGTTTAAATGCTTCTCAAGGCCTGTTATCCACTGATGAACTTGATGGTTTAATGCTTGGGTAATGAGAGTATCCACTTGACCCGAGGCGGCATCTTGCTGGGATAAAAATCGTGCTGCATTCCAAATTTTATTACAAAAGTTTCTACTAGAGCGTAATTTATTGAGATCAAAGTTAATGTCTTTGGTATGGGTAGATAGTGCAAGAAGCGTTAAGCGTAATGCATCAGTCCCATGAGGGCTTATCCCTTCTGGGAAAGATTTTTTAGTGGCTTTTATTGCAGCATCACGCATTTTTGGTTGCATCATCCCGTGGGTTCTTTTTTCAATAAGATCTTCTAATGTTGCGCCTTCTATTAAATCAGTCGGATCAATCACATTGCCTTTGCTTTTAGACATTTTTTGACCAAATTCATCCCGAATGAGACCAGTCACATACACGGTTGAAAAAGGCATTCTTTGTGTAAAATGCTTGCCGAACATGCACATACGGGCAACCCAGAAGAATATAATGTCAAAGCCAGTCACCAGAAGGTTGTTGGGATAAAAGGTGTCTAATCGAGAACTATTGTTTGGCCAGCCCAAAGTGGCAAATGGCCATAGGGCAGAGGAAAACCAAGTATCTAAGACATCGTTGTCTTGAGTCAGCGGGCCTGAGATGTCATGGGCTTTTCTCACAGCTTCTTCAGACGTCCCAACATAGACGTTACCATTCTCATCATAAAATGCTGGAATTTGATGTCCCCACCAGAGTTGGCGAGAGATACACCAATCTTGGATATTATCAAGCCACATCTGATAATTTTTCTTCCAATTGTCCGGTACAAATTTTAATGATCCATTGTTAAGATCTTCTAATGCTGCTTCAGCCAATGCATCCATCTTGATGTACCATTGGTCAGTGAGATACGGCTCGAGCACGGTGTTGGTACGATCACCTATGGGTACTGCTGAGGTATGGGGTTCAACTTTTTCCATCAGCCCTAGACTGGTTAGATCTTTGATCATTTGCTTACGGGCACTAAAACGGTCTAGGTTTTGGTACTCACTGGGGCAATTATGATTCAAGCTGCCATCATCATTTAAGATATTCAGCATGTCTAATTGATGTCGTTTGCCAATGTCATAATCATTAAAGTCATGTGCGGGGGTGATTTTAACACAGCCTGTCCCAAATTCTGGGTCTACTTGATCATCGGCAATAATAGGGATTTCACGTTGGCATAGTGGCACTGTGGCTTGTTGTCCAATTAAATGTTGGTAACGTTTGTCTTCTGGGTGCACACAGATGGCCATATCTCCCAAGAGGGTTTCCGGTCTTGTTGTGGCAACGGTAATAAAGGTGTCACCAACTGGGTATTTGATGTACCAAATTTGGCCCTGACGTTCTTCGTTAATCACTTCTAAATCAGAGACCGCAGTCTTTAAGACAGTATCCCAGTTAACCAAACGTTTGCCACGATAGATATAGCCTTGTTCATAAAGCTGAATAAATGTATGAGAGACGGCTTTAGAGAACTCAGGGTCCATGGTGAAGCGTTCATTATCCCAATCGACAGAGACGCCCATTTGTTTCATTTGCTCAGAAATTTTACCACCAGATTGCGCTTTCCATTCCCAAATCTTTTGAATAAAAGCCTCTCTGCCAAGATCTGATTTACGGATGTTTTGGGCATTCAATTGTCGCTCTACAACCATCTGTGTGGCAATACCAGCATGATCTGTACCAGGCTGTAGTAAGACTTGATAACCATTTGAACGTTTATGGCGAACCAGTGTATCCATAATGGCATGCTGTAGCGCATGCCCTAAGTGCAAGCTGCCTGTGACATTTGGCGGGGGCACCATGATGCAGTATGGTTGACCATCACCCTTAGGTGAGCCAATGTTGTTATCTTGCCAAAAGGCAGTTAATTGTGTTTCAATGGTTTTTGGGTCAAAGGTTTTCGTTAACATCTCTTCGGTCATTTGAATCAAATTAATTCTATCTTTACAAATAAATAGATGCAAGAGATATATTTCTGTCAAGATAAAATAACCGGCTATAATAAGCCAGTTTACAATATGGGGAGAGGTATTATGACGTTAGATACATTTTTAGATGATGCTGGGGAGACAGTCGCTAAAAATGATGTGCTTGCTAAAAAATTAAACGGCTTGGAAGTCAGGTCTCACTTCGATGAGTCTTATCAGAATGAATTGGTCACTCAATCAGCTGAAAAGATATTTGCAGTGTGTATGTTGGGTATGACTGAGTCGGCATCCAGTGAGCCATCGGCGCTAGCTACTATTAAGCAGAAGCTCATTGAAAAAAAAGGTCCTGCCCATAGCGCGACACTAAAAACAATGCATATGGCGGGGATGAAGTTTCTGCAAGGGTTGAAGCCAAGTGCACAGGATCAGGATAGGGTGTTTGATAATTTACCAAAAAGTGTTTTGGCAAATATAAAAAATTGGGGAATGCAAGAAAATACCCATAAAGATTTTGCTAACCAAGATGGTAGAGAAGATTATATTAATGATTTGCTAGAATCATTTGGTGTAAAAGAGAACGAAGATTATTCACTAAGAAATGCTCAGGATAGTACTCCCAATCCTAGCGGCTAATGATTCTAAGCGGTATAGTGTAAATCAAAGCCGAGTTGTTTCCAGTGCTTGTAGCGTTGGCGTGCCAGTGCTTTGTGATCGGTATTGGGGTGATCTATAATCCATTCTATATGGGGTATCTTAGGTAATATCGATGTAGAACAATTGATAATGCATTCTCGATCTTCTGGAATGTCTTGATAGCCAATGTGAATAATGGCAGTAGGGCATGGTGTTGCAACCATATTGGCAATAAACCGATCAGGAGGGTGAGACCAGAGTAAATCGCTGATCTGGTTTGCGTGTTCTAAATCATTGGCATGAATATAAAGATTCTTGAAACTTTTCTCTAAGATAAATTCCGACAGCTCATGGGCTTGATTGGGTTGTTTGACATAAAAATATATTGCTTGGGACATGGTTTTCTGGTGCCTAGATTGGTTCTATGTTATGTTATCATTACCTTATTTGCAATATGATATTTATGCGTAGAACGACATTATTTTGGCCTACTTTAATGTGGGGTTTTGGGGCTGCATCTTTCTTACTACAGTATGCTTGTCGGGTATCGACGGGAAGTTTTCTAGGTCAGGTCATGCAAGATTTTCAAATTGATCCAGCAGCAGCAGGGATGATCGGGTCTTATTTTTTAATACCGTATGTCTTGATGCAGTTATTTGTCGGTCGGATTGTAGATCAAAATCCCGCTCACCAAGTTTTGATTGCAACGACATTGGTATTCTTTATGGCCAACCAGTTTTTCTCTGAGTCTACCTCACTGCTGGAAGTGGCTATTTCTAGAGCACTGATGGGTGCTATGGGCGCATTTGCCTTTGTGGTGACCATGAAGCTGGCGTTGGTATGGTTTAATAATCGTTTCTTAGGTGTCTTGGCGGGGTTAACCCAAGTATCTGGTATGTTGGGAGTGGTTGCGGGTTATACGTTGGTAGACTACTTAATGGTGGCAGGTCAGTGGCGTCATGTGGTGAAGATATTCTCATCGTTATTGGGGGTATTGGTGTTGCTCATGATTGTCCTTATGCGGGATAAACCCTATCAAGGCGATAAAAGTCAGGGTGTTGCCATGTTGCAGGGGCTGCTGCGGGTTTGGCGAAATCCTCAAAGTTGGTATAATGGTTTATTCGCAGGATTAATTTATTTGCCTACAGCGGCTTTTGGTGAACACTGGGGGCAGTTGTATTTGGTCAATACCAATACTGGGTTTGGACCTCATGAAGCATCGGTTGCCATGAGTACTATTTTTATTGGTTGGGCCTTAGGTGGGGTGTTGACTGGTTGGTTGTCAGATTATATTCAAAAAAGGAAGCCTTTGATGATATTGGGACCTATCGGTTGTCTGCTCACTTTAATGCCAGTATTGTACTGGCATAGTATGCCGGTAGCTCTGGTTTATGGTTCGTTATTTGCCTACGGGGTATTCAACTCGGCATTGGTGGTTTCTTATGCCATCTCAGGAGAAATTAATCCAGATAATGTTTCGGGTGTCTCAATTGCATTTTGCAATATGTGCTCAATTTTATTGGGAGCAGTGGCATTACCGTTTGTGGGCTATGTCATGGGTCAATATGCTCAAGAAGGTGCTTCTGGTGCCATGATTTACAGCACACAGGCATACGAAGCAGCTGTCTTTTGTTTCCCGGTGGCGTTAATTTTTGCGCTGTGGGCTGCTTATGTTATTCAAGAAACCCACTGCCAAAAAGTTTAACCATCAATCGTCTTTCTTTTTCTTCTTAAGAAGATTCTTGGTTGTACTGGGAATGCCTTTAATAAACGCAATGAGTTTTGGATAGTCAACTTTACCCGTACCCAATAATGGGATTTGCTTCATCACTTGGATTTGGCTTGGCACAGCAATACTGCTAACACCTTGTGACTTCAGTTTACGTGCCAATTCTGCTCGGTCTGCATCCGGTTTGTCAGTAATCAAAATGAGCTTTTCTCCTCTTTTTTGATCATGCATACTGACAATACCATGAATGTGTTCAGGCCAGCAAATAGCAACTTCATTTTCAATGGCGCTGAGTGAGACCATTTCCCCAGAGATTTTAGCAAAGCGTTTGATTCGGTCAACAATGGTGATAAAGCCATTGTCATCATAGGTGACAATATCCCCAGTATCGTACCATCCATTGGGTAGTGGAACAATTTTACCTGGGTTATCTAGATAGAGGTATCCAAGCATCACATTTTCACCCCTGATGCACAATTCGCCACCAATCTCCAATCCAGGGAAAGGGTTATAGCGGGTCTCTATTCCTGGTAGTGTCATTCCCACAGAATGCGCTTTTTGGTACATCAAAGAGTTGCAGCTAATAACGGGTCCACACTCTGTTGAGCCATAGCCTTCTAGAAGTCTGATACCACGCTGTTCTAACCAGTTCGTTCGGGTATCATCTTGCAGTTTTTCACCACCAGTAAAGACCATGCGTAAATTATTGAAGTCATAACTTTTTGAGAACTTTAGATAGGCGGATAAAAAGGTATTGGTTCCAATCAACAGTGTTGCTCGAGTATCGTAGATAAGCTCAACCACTGTTGCAAAATGTTTGGGGTTAGGATATAGGAATGTTTTGACCCCAATCAGTAGTGGCGTGATGGTTCCCAAGTTAAATCCAAATGCGTGGAACATGGGTAGGGCATTAAACATTGTGTCTGTTGGGTTTAGATCCATGACAGCGCAACATTGCTGAATGTTTGCAGTTATGTTGCGGTGAGACAAGACTACGCCTTTAGGAGACCCTTCTGAACCAGATGTGAACAATATGGCTGCAGGAGAATCAATTGCAGGTACGAATTGAGGATTACGGCGGTAAAAGCGGTTAATGGTGAGATATCGCCATAGACCTTTGACTTTATCACCAATACCTATGTTTTTAGCCAGATCTTCTAGGAAGATGATTTGAGAAACTTCGCCTTTTAACGCTTGTAGCTCTTCAGCAAGATCTGCTTTACTGATAAATTGTCTAGAGGTAATCACGGTTTTTAGCTGACTGGTTATGCAGCTGTTCACCAAGTTTTTGCTACCGGCAGTATAGTTTAACATGGTAGGAACTTTGCGGTATGCATAAAGCCCAAATAATGCGACAACATTGGCCAAGGTATTGGGAAGTAGCATCCCGATATTGGATTCCTTTTCAGCTTTTTGGTGGATAATACGACCAATAATAAGGGATTTTAAAATTAGGTTGCGGTAGGACAATTTCTTTCGTGTGAAATCTTCAACGATTTTATGGCCATATCCATGATTCTTTGCGGCTTCGATTAATGATTGGTATAACGGTGATCTGCCTTCACCAACATATTGGCCATACGCCAACGCTTGGTGAATTTGGTCAACCTGCTTTTTTCTTTGTTCTTTTGAACTGAGTGCTTCGTCTTTAATAAGCTTAAATGTTGGGAAAGCAGTAATAGATACTTGGGTTCTGAGCTTAAGTTTAAAGATGCCACGCAGTCTTGAGAATAGACTGTATTTTAGCCCACTCAGATGAACCGGTAAGATGTCGGCATCAGACATATTGGCAATGGCTGCAGTACCTTCAAATATTTTCATTAAGCTACCAGTATTGGTTAGACGGCCTTCTGGGAAGATAATACAGCGTTTCCCTTGGCTGATTGCGTCAACAATGCGTCTAATCTGCATTGGGTTGGTTGGATCAACTTCGTATGCGGTTGCAAACTTCCGGGCAAATTTTACAATGGGGGTTTTTGCAATTTCGGTATCAACAGCAAAAATGTATTCTCCTGGAAGGAATAGTGCTAAGAGGACTGGATCTAAAAATGACACATGGTTTGCAATAATGATCAAACGTTTGCTTGCGGTATTAAAATGTTCTAGGCCTTGAGTTTCTATACGAAAGAACCACTTAAATGCACGTGCAACAATCGGTTTAATTGAAGAAAAGGGTAGGATTTTCAAAAGATACATGCTCAGTCCTATGTTAAATAAAGCGGTGAAAAAGAATAATTGGGTAATGGGTAGTTGAAGAATAAATAACACAAATAAGCTCAGAAGAGAAGCACATATCATATATAATCCGCTGACAATATTAGATGTTGCAATCACTTGAGCACAAGAATCTTGAGGACTGTTTTTTTGTAGTAAGGCGTATAGTGGAACAACAAACAGTCCAGAGAAGATTGATATGGCACAAAAGTCTAAAAGAATAATGTAGTTATGCCATGTACCTAAAAAGTCTTTGATAGTGCCTAGCGGTGCATCTATCGGAACACTTGAGGTTGAAGATGACACTAGGTGAATCCCAAATATGCCAATTAAAAATAGACTGATAGGCACAAAGCGCGCATTCACTTCACCCTTTAAGGCTTTGTTACACAGGATAGAGCCAAATGCGATTCCAATCGTAAAAACAGAATGTAGTAGCGCCAATACACTGGCATTATAATGTAGTACAAATTGTACATAATTGGCAAGGTTGGCCGTATGAACCATTCCCACAACCCAAAACCATGAGATACCAAGTATTGGTAGCCAAATATCAGGATTATTAGAACAAGCATCAATTTTTTCTTGTGTGGATGTTAAGACGTTTAATTGCAGTTTAAGATGGGGGTTCTGAGCGCGATTGCTTGGGATGATTAAACTGGATAACCACCCTGCGACAGCCACAGTCATCATGATAGAGACAATGGCAATGATACCGAATTGCGTGTTTTCAATCAGAGTACTGATGCCGGATCCAATGGCAATGACCGCAAATGTAGACCCTTCAATCAATCCATTTGCAGGTAAGAGCTCATCATCTTCAAGGTATTCTGGAAGGTATGCAAATTTAGCAGGACTAAAGATAGCTGCATGCGTTCCCATCAAAAAGATACAGCTCATGAGAAAGATCGGAGAGGGGTCATCCCCCAGTAATAAATAAGCCGCATAAAAAATAATAAATATCTCACTGAGTTTCACAAAACGCAGCAGGGATGACTTTTTATATTTATCAGCAAGTTCTCCCGATATTGCAGAAAATATCAGTACTGGCAAGATAAACATTGCGGTTGCAATATTTGCCCATATGCCAGCTTGTTGCGCATCTGTTGCTAACGTGAAGCTGATAAAAATAATGATCCCATTTCTTAGGATGTTATCATTAAGAGCACCCAGTAGCTGAGTGATAAACAGTGGTAAAAACTTTCTTTTTCTTAACAATTCAGTTGTTAAAATCATTTTAATACCTCTAGTTTTTTGGCTATATTATTATAAATGAACTGGCTATAATCTGGAACTCCCGCTACATATGGGGTTTGTTCTTCCCCTTCAATTAATGGTTGAAGGTAGTCGATGCATGCGTCGGATACAAACATTTGGTCTTGAGAGATAAACTCACTGGGTAAATAACGTGTTTTCCCTGCAATGTCTTGCAGTGGGATATGGCTGGTATGCCATGTATAGGGTGTTGTGCTCTCACGAACAATGCAAGCCATGAGTCCTGTTTTGCCTTTTTCTGCAATGAGATAAGCATGCTCTGCTAGAGCGATTGTTTGCATCACATCAACATGAGAGCTTAAGTGCCTGGCTGAACGTTGTAGATAGTCAGGTATGACAGTATGTGCTTTAATGGCTAGTTCTTTTTGTAAGATATCACTAAGATGCAGGCTTTTATAAGCGTACTGATGTTTGGCGCTTGATAGAAGCCCATCAATATCATCAATGCCTTCTGCCAAGCATATGACACAGTGTTTGTGTGTTGCTAAAATATCCCGAGTTTTTTCAATAACACTCTTGATTGAGAACGTGGCTTCAGGCAATAAAATAATATGAGGCCCTGCATAGGGATGCTTTTTGGCCAAAGCACTTGCAGCAGCAATCCACCCGGTATCTCTTCCCATGGCTTCATAAATAAGCACTTGCGTTGAACTAAAACACATGGCTGCAAGATCTAATGAGATCTCATAGACAGAGGTTGCGGTATATTTTGCAGTGGACCCAAACCCAGGGCAGGTATCTGTTTTATGAATATCGTTATCAATGGTTTTTGGAATTCCAATACACTGTAATGGGTATTGGTAAGCTTCAGACGCCTCTTGAATCGCTTGGGTAATGATTTGAGAATTATTGCCCCCATTGATAAAAATGGTACGAATATTTAAATCTTGAAGGTTTTTAAAAAAACGTTCAAGCGCTTTTGGGCTGTTGTCAAAAGGTTTACGACTTGTGCCAAATGCACTGCTTGGCGTTATATGAATCTTGGCCCATTCATCTTCAGCAATCCCATCACCATCAATAAAAGTGTGCTGAGTCATGCCATCAACACCATAAGGACTGATAAACATTTTTCGCTGGTGGGCTTTGGCTAAGCGATAGATGGTTGCTGCAACCGTATTGACAACAGAAGTAACTCCCCCAGAATGGGCGAAGAGTATATTTCCGTGATGCGTATTCATGATAGAATATGGGCACCTAAAATAACATTAGGTGCCTACCCAGCCTTAAGATTTCTTGCTTTCGGCAGGTTTAACCCTGCGCTTTTCAGCAATTCTTGCCTTCTTGGCAGTCAGATCCCTGATGTAGTATAGCTTTGCTTGGCGTACTTTACCGTGACGCTTAACAACAATGCTCTTTACCAGCGGGCTATGGATTTTAAAGGTACGTTCAACACCTTCACCGTTTGATATTTTCCTAACGGTAATGGATGTGCTGATGCTTCTGTCACGTTTTTTAATGACAACACCTTCAAAGGCCTGTGTCCTAACACGGTTTCCTTCTTCGATTTGTACCTTAACAACAACGGTATCTCCTGGATGATATTCAGGGATGCCATCTTGCTTTAACTGTTTGTTTTCAAATTGTTTCAATAAATTAGTCATAGTCTTCACCTCTTCGCTGATGATTTTGCATGAATTTAACCAGTAATGCAAGCTCTCTTTCATTTAATTTACGATTTAACAGCAAATCTGGCCGATTTAGCCAGGTTTTTCCTAGTGACTGCATTAATCGATAATCTTCAATCTTTTGATGGTTGCCCTCTAGTAAGACGCTAGGGACCTTGTTTTCTTCCCAATTTTCAGGTCGGGTGTAGTGTTCATGGTCCAGCAGTCCATTCTCAAAAGAATCGTTTTCAACAGACTCGGTCTTGATGACACCAGGGATTAATCGGCCAATGGCATCGATCATGATCAGTGCAGGAAGCTCACCACCTGAGAGGACATAGTCACCAATCGAGACTTTTTGATCTATTAAGGGCTCAATACGGGCATCAATGCCTTCATATCGACCACATATTAACGTAATATTGTCTTTTTTGGCAAAGCTCCGAGCAAGCTTTTGATTCAAACGTTGGCCTTTCGGACACAATTCAATAAAGTGGCTTTTACCAATGCTTGCAATCGCTTTGCTCATAACGTGAGGTTGAATCACCATACCTGCACCACCGCCATAGGGCCGATCATCGATACGTCCATCTGCTCGATCACTAAACGCTCTTAAAGGAATAATATTCAAGGTAATCTGTTTGTTTTTGATAGCATGGCCTAAAATGCCATGGTTAGCAGCATCTAAGATATCGGGTATCGATGTAATAACATTGATAATCATGCGGGACTGTATGAGAGTTGAATGGTTTTATCGTGATGATCAATATGCTCAATTTGCAGGGGCAAGTGTAAGGTTTGTTGGTCACTTTGGATAACCATCATATACAAGTTTTGCATTATAGAGATATTGTTTAATAGGCCAAGTAGTTTACTATTAGCATTATAGATACGATAGCCGTGACATAAGTCACTAAAAATCTGCTCAGGATATTGGGCCCGGAATGGCTCCAGCTCGCAATAGATCTTAACGGAGTTAAAGCGTTCGGCTTCTGTTCTATCAGCAATGAGTGGTGACTTGCAAACGACTTTTTTGTGGAAGATATCAAATGATGTCACGTCAAACGTTTGGAACTGGTGATCTCTTTTGATATATAAGGGGATATCAAAGATTGTCTCTACAGGCTCAGTTTTTGAAATGATAGAAACCAAGCCTTTAATGCCATGGGCTTTACCGATTGTGGCAATATGCAAAGGAACGAAGGTCATTAACCTTTGTTCTTTTTCAAGACTTTATATAAAGACTTAACACGAGGAGACATCTGAGCGCCTTCACCAACCCAGTGCTCAAGTCTTTCAATGCTTAGTGTTAAACCCTTTTGCTCTTCCTGTAAAGGATCAAAGTGGCCAATTCGCTCAATGAACTTACCATCGCGAGCAGATCTGCTATCTGCAACAATGATATGATAGAATGGTGCTTTTTTTCTTCCACCTCGTGAAAAACGTATTTTTACCATATTAAGATTACCTCATAATCGATTAATTTACATGTAATTTATAGGAAAAAAAATCAAATGTAAAGAATATTGTGTGATAAATGATCGTTACCGCACCCGGATACAAAAAAAGCATTAACACCGATCTGCCAATGCTTTTTTATGATAGCCTATGCCGTCTGCTTCTTAGTGGATTCCCCGGGCTTTGTTCTGCTGATCAGTATAACTCCTTCGGCTATATATAGTATAATCATTGTTATCTTGTTGCTCTTGGCTCTTCTTGACCAATTGAAAGCAGCGATCGAGAATTTTGTTCTCATCATTGTTTTCGGGCGAGCAGGGGTTAGATGTGTGTTGAATGCATTTTAGCGCTGCTTTTAAGCATCCCACTTTTAAAGTTTAGTTGGCCCCGCAGGTGTTGGGAGAGCTTGTGTTATTATCCAAGCCGAAGAGGCAGCTTGCTAGTGTTCCGACTGGAATGGCTGTCACTTTTAAGGCAGTGCTCAATGCGGGGGGGCAGAACTGCGCAGCAAGGATTAACCCACAGCTGATTGAAGAGCTATTTTCGCGACTCTTGTATCCAGCGGCAATGTTAGAAATAATAGCACTATAGTACCCCCATGCACCCATTGCGGAATGGGTTGCTAAAAAACAGTGGGTGATTCCCTGAGATACCTGGCTAACTAGCGCAAGGGTAAGACCGAGGCCGGAAAAAATAGCCCAAAAGCACAGCAGTGTCGCAGCATTTCTGAGCATAGGTGAACGCAAGTCATCCACATAAAGATCTTTTGATATTATAAGGATTGGATAGGAAGGCAGCCTACCGAATAGCGCTACTAAGATAATGACAAGGGCTATGGCCATTGTAATGCTCACAGAAATCCACAGTATGGATAAAAAAACACAAAAAATACGGGAAGACTTTGGATATCCTTGAAATATACTAAAGTCTTTGAATTCTGGTCTGTCAATCAATGGTGGAGTCACTTTTGGGCTAATGAGTGTGATAAAAATTATGCTGAGTATTAATGGTGCCCCTATGACAAGCGTGGTAGAAAATGTAGCACATAGTGCAGTGATTACTGATATTATATATAGTGTAGTTCTGATACTGATTTTTTGTTGCACTGCAATGTCCTTAGTAAATGATTTATGTTATAGCCTATCTTAAAATGGAGGCTATGTAAATATCAGTATGTCATGATACGCATCAATAGCCAAGGGCTTGTAAAAGAGTGGTAGCAATGAGGTGTTATAGTCTAAATGCTGACCAGGAGGTCGGCAAGTGAACGTAGAATGCTACCATCACGATGCGACTGGGGGGAGCTTGCATTATATACTGGCACAAGCGCTTCACTTGGGTGTGGAGAGTATTTAAATCGAAATACATCTTTTTGAGTTATGAAGCTGATTGTATCTTTAATGAATGCGTATGCTGGAACTGCGTTGACAAGACCAATGGATACAGTGGCACCAAACTGAGCATGTGATGCACTGGCAAGTAGTGTGAAGGCAAAGCCTGCGTGTATCGCACAAAAAGCAAGTTGTATCAGTGCCGTGGCTGCTAGAGATGCAATGATGATACTAAGACAAGGTAGCCCGAATACAATAGCGGTTAAGAGTGGTCCGACAGAAAATGATTGCAAGATAGCCAAAAAGCCAATGCTGCCAAAAAGACCAAAGTTGAGATATAATTTAAAAGAAGCAAGAGTGATAGAATAAAGCACTGAAAAAATCATGAAAAGAGATGGCGCAGTGTTTAATGTTGAGGGCTTGAAGTGCCGATTTCGATGTTTGTATAGATACGGGCTACAATGGTGGGTTGCAAAGATTGTCCAGATCGTTGCTGATGATAAAATTGCAGCTAGCGCTAAAGGGGAGTGTGCAGCTAGTAGGACTGAAAATATTGCTGGCGCAACATGGGATATCTTAATGTTCATCATTTTTCTCTGTTAACCAGTTTTCATTGTTTCATGTTTTAAAGCCATGGTCAACGGGGTATTGCATTCTCAAGCTCCATGGTAAAGCACGGTTAGGTAGAGTGCTGTAAAAGCTGTGAAAACAAGCGCTTCAGGCTTAAGGGTTATGTCATTGTAAAATAGGGATAAAAGAGCATCAGGGTATAAAGTGGCGCTTTTGTTGAAAACTACTGCCCAGAGTGCTGTAGATAATGATATGACACCTAATGCAAGCGGGGCGTAAAATCCAAGTAGCGTTGCTATTGCAACTGTTGCCAATGTCAGGCTATGATTTTTGATCGTTAATGTCTTCATGAAGTTTTCCTGCTATTTTCATTGGTCTTTCATGTATCGTCTTCGTCGTCAACTGTTTCTGTAAGTCAGTGCTATGTTTGCTTGTAAGTTTAAGACTGATCCCAAGGAGGTTGGCCTGATTGGGAAAACTGCTGCATGAGTGCGCGCATTTTGCCACCCTTGAGTTTTTCCGTCATTTTTTTCATTTTATCGTAGCTTTTAATCAAATCATTCAGGTCATTTTTGTTTCGTCCAGATCCTTTGAGAACCCTTTTTTGTCGGCTTTTATTGTTTCGAATTAATTCTGGCCGGTTTCTTTCTAGTGGCGTCATGGATTGGATAAGGGATTGTATGGATGTGACTTTGGTATCATCTTCAATCATTTTCACCATATGGTCGGGGATTTTGGCAGCGCCTGGGAGCATTTTGAGAATGGAAGCCATGCCGCCCATTTGGTTGATTTGTTGGATTTGTTCTAAAAGGTCATTTAACGTAAATTGGCCTTTTTGTAAGCGATCAGACAGTTGTTTGGATTTTTTCTCATCAAAGTGTTGTTGGGCTTTTTTGGCAAGTCCAATGATGTCTCCCATATCCAATAATTGGTCTGCGATGCGTTCAGGATCAAATGGTTCTAGCTTTGAGAGGTGTTCCCCGGTTCCCATCCATAAAATGGGCTTTTCAATAGCAGTTTTTACAGATAGAGCGACGCCACCTTTGGTGTCAGAGTCGATTTTAGATAATATAATGCCAGAGATATCGACCCGCTTGTTGAAGGTTTCAGCAATTTGTAAGGCACTCTGTCCCATCATGCTATCGACGACATAAAATGTATGATTAGGGTTGATTGCTCGGTTAACGGACTCAAGCTCTTGCATTCGTTCTTCATCAATGTCCAATCGGCCTGCGGTATCGATGATTAGGACTTGGTGGTTGGTTCTTTTGGCATGATCAACGGCATGCTGACATATTGTGACGGGATCAAGGGTATCATGATGTGGATGAAAGGTCGTTTGAGTTTGGGTGCTTAAAATCTTTAATTGCTCAATGGCTTTTGGGCGGTAGATGTCAATAGATGCCATCATGATTTTGTGTTTGGGATTTTGTTGCTGGATATATTGCGCTATTTTTCCGCAGGTGGTGGTTTTACCGGCACCTTGCAGACCAACCATGAGTATGATCTGTAATTGGTGGTGCTGAAAGTTTGGCAATGGGGTTTCGTGAGAGAGTAGGTCTAACAGGGCTTCACGAATAATCTTCATTAAGTGTGCTTGAGCGCTGAGTGATTTCTCTTTTTCAGTACGTTGTGCTAGCTCTAAAATATCAGACCTGAAGTGAGCAATAGCGGCTCTAGAAACATCGGCTTCAATAAAGGCACGTTCGATTTCATCTAGTGCTGTTTGAATGTCACTGTCTTTAAGCTGCTTGCTGGTCATATTGGCCAGTGCTTGAGAGATTTTTTGTGTTAAGGTTTTGTACATATTTCAGAATCAGTTATGTGACTATGCGTAGGTTATCAAAAAAAAAACAGATTTAATAGTCTTGAGAGGTGACTTTATTTTTGATGATTTATTTGTGCTTAGGGGTATTTATTTGTTAGTCTAAGGGGAATCAGGAGTTGAACATTGATATTTTTTGGAATTGCATTACTGTTGGGGTTGTCGGCTTTTTTCTCTGGGACTGAGACGGCGGTTATGGCGCTGGATCGTTATCATATTAAAGCATTGGCCAATGAGGGGCATGAGAATGCTAAGCGCTTGCTGCAGTATTTAGAAAAGCCAGAACGATTCTTCTCAGTTGTATTGCTAGGGAATACCTTTGCGAACATTGCAGCAGCGTCTTTATTTACTGTCTGGGTTGTGGATGTTTGGGGGGAAATGTCGATGTTGGCAACCATTGTTTTAACCATCTGGGTATTGTTGTTTTGTGAATATTGGCCAAAGTCTATGGCAGCTAGACATTCTTTGGTTATCAGTATGGCAGTGGTTAGGGTGATTATGGCCTTAGAGTATATTTTAGCACCATTATTGATTGTGATGCGTTATATGATGTCATATATGAATCAATCAAAAACAGTGGCTTCTGTTAGTGTGAAGGAAGTTCAAAAGGTTGTCCGAGCAGCAAGTGCGCATCTATCTGATGAAGAGCAGGATATGTTAGAGGGGGTTTTTGAATTAAGTCAATTAACCGTCGATGAGGTGATGAAGCCAAAGCATTTGGTGAAAGTGATTGATATATCGCTGTCTATCGGTGAGATCAAACAAATGATTCGACAATGTTCGTCGCATTATCTTTTGGTGGTCTCTGATCGTAGTTGGCATGAAGTCTTGGGAGTGATATATGTTCACGACTTTGTTTTTTCTACTGAACCTTTGAGTTTGAACTTTTTAAAACGCCAATTAAAAGATGTGGTCTGTATTCCCAGTGGTATGGCGTTAAACAAACAGTTGGCAAACTTCAAGCGTCGTCGGCAAGAAGTGTCTGTAGTGGTTGATGAGTATGGGGCTATTTTGGGCGTGTTGGATGTGCACGATATTCTTGAGGAAGTCGTAGGGTATTACGCCAACCGGCGGGCTGTGCCTATAGGTAGCGTGCGCTTTGATGGTGACAAAGGCTATTGGATTCGAGCAGACTTGAATGTTCGAGATCTAAACCGTTATTTGCAGTGGTCATTGCCAGAACGAGCGACTACAGTGGGTGGTATGGTTTTTGAGCATTTAGAACGAATTCCTGATGCGGCTTGTGCAATCAGCTTGGGCGAGTATGTGATTGAAGTGGTTGAGGTTAAGAATAATGTCTTGATTTTGTGTCATATATGTAGGATAATCGAGGCTAAGGTATGAGGTCATGGTGTTTTTTGATTCTGATGCCGCTTGGTTGGGCTTTGGATGTTTCATTAAAAGCCAGACAGGGTACAATGCTTGGTGTTCTTTATGCATTAGGTCATGCATTAGAAGAGTATTCACTTGTATTGGGTATGGGGCTTGCCGCTTTTGGGGCTGCGAAGTATCTTGCCGGTAGGAGGCAGCCTATGGTTAAAATGCTGCTGCCTTCGTTGGTTCCTATGTTAATAGGGCTAATGTTTGTTGGTTTGTATTATATGACAGAAATAGAGTTTTAATAGAGAAGAAGATGAAGGTTTTTTTAAGATATATCGGGATATTTTTGGTTAACGCAGTCACTGCAAGTACATTTGTACAAACAACGAAAAAGCCGATGCGACTGATGACGGTGGCTTTAGACATACAGTATGTTGTGCAAAGCCTGTGTTTTGCTTTTGGTCTGGGGATGCTGTTGTCAAGTGTTCACCAATATGCTCGGTATCGCAGTAATGCTCAAGCGCATCCTCTAGCCCGAGCAGCAACAACATTATTTGTTGCCGTGATGCTGATAGGCGTCTCGTATGTACCGTCTCCTAAAATTTACTAAAAGATAAAGGACAGCCAAGATGTTTTTGTAGGACCTTTTGTGACTTCAGCATTTGGCGCTGCAGCAGCTGAAAATGGATTAAGGATATGCATGCTCCTAACGTGGTTGACATATTTAGGGATGATATAGTGCTTGGTATAGTATTGGCTACATAAGCTCAGAGCTGCTGTCCCAATGACTGTAAAGCATGCAGTGGGGATAGAGATATGGAATGCTAAGCAGAGCACGATACTGAACATCAATAGTATCGGAGCTAAGAGGGTGTTAAATATTGAGAATACCATGGATGCTGTGTGGCTGAGGTAGTCGCTGTATTGCGAGGATATCAACCAGTCAACAGCAGAGGTGCCTCGTGGTATTGCTGGATAAACTTGGGTAAGGCTATGGTTAAGAGCCTGTTGGATGCTTGTATCAGGTTGGACACTTTGGTCTAGCGCATAGCCTGGGAGTATTAAACAGTTAGCAAACTCAATTTGTTGTGCTTTTGGATTGGTTATGCCACATAATCGATGGTAAATCTGCGTAGCCACTGTTGCATCTGCCCCAGTTCTATAATTTATGAATGCAATAATAGCCCGCTCATGTAAGGCGAATGCTTCATCGATCAGTATGGTTTGTGTCTCGGTGCTGCCAAACGGTTGCAGCATATGAATTATCGCGGTCTCAAGGCTGTGCGCGTTTGGATTGCTGCTTTCATAGTAAAGACTGTGAAAACGTAGGAGGCGTATTAACAAATCTTTTAGAAGATGATTGAACGCATTGGCTTCATCTCCACCATCAGGTGAGCCAGTTGCTAGCCTTTTGTCTACCAGGCTACCATCGGAAAGTAGTTGGAATCCTGGCTCACCGCTGCCACCGCCAAAGTCTGTCATGCTAAGATCAGGATTTAAATCATCATGGGTATGGGGTTCACTGTGTTTTAGTAAATCGCTTCCAAATACCTCAGCCACAGCGTTACTAGAGGAGCACTCACTTAATTTTGTAAGCAGAACTTGCTGTTGCCTCTCGTTTAACTGCTTGAAGGTTAAGTGGTGAATTAAAAGGTGTAAAAAGCTTTGTTGCAGTATATGCAGTGTGATGTTGTCGCCATCTTCTTGATGGGAAAGTATTTTTTGAAGCATACTGGTTGCATGATTATGGGCATAGGCTATTTGTAGAATAAGGAGATTCTGAGTATGGGTCATTTGAACAGGGTATATGTCTTGCTGGGAGACAAGATCTTTGAGTTTGCCAATACTTTGAGCGCTTAAGGTGTTCAAGAAGTAGGTGAGTAACAGGTGAAGGCTGATGGTGTCTTCAGTGGTGTCTTTAAAAAAGAATGCTTGAGAGGCCTCTCCAGGTCTTAAGCTGGTGAGTATAAATGTTATAAGATAGTATAGATACATTGGTTTCGTCCTTGTTACCTCTATTTATAACGTATAAGGCGTATTTTGGCAAATGCTTTTAATTTGCACATTGTGGTATCACTTGTTATAATAATGATTATTAATGAGATTCCAGTTGAATAAAGTATTTGAACACCAGTCTGTTTTGCCCAATGAATGCCTGGCAGCACTGCAATTAAAGCCAGGTGGTTGTTATGTTGATGCCACTTTTGGGCGCGGTGGGCATACGGCCTTAATTCTTGGAGCCTTGGATGATTCTGCAACAGTCATAGCCTTTGATCAAGATAAAGAGGCGATTCGATACGGGCAGCAACGTTTTGAGAAAGAGTCGAGGCTCAGCTTGGTCCATGACAATTTTTCTCAAATGTCGCAGTACTTAAATCAGCATGGTGTGTACGGGGCGGTTGATGGGATCTTGATGGATATTGGCGTCAGTTCACCCCAGTTAGATGATGCAGAGCGTGGGTTCAGTTTTATGCGAGATGGGCCTTTAGATATGAGAATGGATCAGCGGAAAGCTCAATCTGCGTTTGACTATTTATCAAATATTAGTGAAAAGGAGCTACACCATATTTTAGAAGTTTATGGGGAAGAACGTTATGCCAGACGCATTGCTAAGGGCATTGTGCAGTCAGTTAAAGACAATAGGTTGAAAAATTCAACGTTATCATTGGTTGAGATCATTGAGGCTTCAGGCGCAAAAAGAGACAAGCATAAACATGCTGCAACACGAACATTTCAAGCAATTAGAATTGCTGTGAATCGCGAGGTTGAGGTTTTGGAGCAGGGATTGTATAGTGGGTTGCAGAGTTTGGCAATTGGAGGCCGATTGGTGGTTTTAAGCTTTCACGGATTAGAGCATAGGATCGTCAAAGCTTTTATTAGAGAATATCGTCAAAAAGATGGCGATATTGTGCTAAAGCAAATCGGCAAAGCACAAGGGGTGAGCTGGCATGAGCGTAAGCAAAATCCTAGATCACGAAGTGCATTTATAAGGGTGATGGAACGAGTTAAATGACCAAGTCAGCAAGGACGGTGCTAATTTTTTCATTGGTTTTTCAGTTGTTGGTTCTCCTGGTTTTGCGGCAAGAAAACCAAATACGTTTTATTCAGCTACAGGAAATTCACCGAGATCAGCGTATTGAGCAGCAACAGCTGAATAAAGTCCTGGTGGCATATTTATCAGCGGAGGAAACATTGTATCAGTGGGGTATCAATGAAGGTTTTGTTACAAGAGGGAAGCGATAGTGTTGGTTCAGCGATTTAGATATTTTCGCTTTATTGTTACATTAATGGTTATTATCTTTGGGTTTTGTTTAATATTGTATCGGCATGGCTTTTTGGTTCACCATCAACAAAGTTTCTTATTAAAAAAAAGTCATGCGAGAACAGAGAGAGCATTAACCTTTACTGCAGATAAGGGACAAATGATGGACCGTAATGGTCAGTTGTTGGCAGTTAGTTTGCCATATTACCGTTTTGCTATAGATCCTCGTAAACACGATTATAATAAAGGTGAGGTTAAAAAGCTGGCCAGTATTTTAGGGGACAGTTTTGATCGTTTGTGGCAAAAAATTGAGCATTCACAAGGCAAAAAATACATCTTAATTTCAAATCGACTAACCGATACTCAAGTTAAAGATTTGATGGCACTATCATGGGAAGGACTCATCTTTGAGAACCGTCGTGGTCGGTACTACCCTATGGGTGAATCGGCATCTACTTTGGTTGGATATGTTGATTTGGGCGGGAAAGGACAAATTGGTATGGAGTATCAATTTGACCAATATATTGATGGGAAAGAAGGCACGATGTCATTCACTCAAAATTTGTTGAATCAAGTGACTCAGGTTCATGCATACCACCCCCCCATTGCTGGAAAGTGTTTAACGCTCACGATCGATCGGCGGTTACAAAAAATGGCATATGATGCTTTAAAAGACGCTGTGGACTATCATGATGCTGAGTATGCCAGTGCAGTCATTTTATCAAGTCGCACAGGAGAAGTGTTGGCGTTGGCCAATTATCCAAGCTTTGATCCTAACATACCTATGGCGTCTTTGGATGAACGGGTAAAAAACCATGCGATTTCAGATTTATTTGAACCAGGGTCTATCATTAAACCTTTGGCCTTAGCGTCAGCACTAGAAAAAAATCAGCATAATATGCCAACCAGTGTTGATACTCATGGCGGGTCCTATACCTATCTTGGGCAAAAATTCCAGGATCATCAGGATTTAGGCGAGGTGGAGTTTGAAGACATTTTGCTTAAATCGTCTAATATTGCCATGGTAAAACTGGTATCTCAGATGCCTGAGAATACATTGATTCAAAGTTATCAAAAGTTTGGTTTGTTCTCACCATTATTTGTACAGTTGCCGGGGGAGTCTAGAGGAACTCATGTCGATCATCCAACAAAAGTTGATGAGGCTGCTATGTCCTACGGATATGGATTGTCAGTAAATTTATTGGCGATGGCACGAGCCTATAATATTCTCGCAAATTCAGGAGAGGATTTTGGTGTACACTTGGTGTTTGAAAAACATCGACCAAAATCGGAGCGTGTTGTGTCTGCGAAAACGGTGAAAGAATTATTACCTTTGATGGTTAAAGTGACAGAACAGGGTGTCAGTAGTCATAAAGCAAAGGTTAATGGCGTTTCGGTTGCAGGGAAATCAGGAACGTCACACCTTTTGGGAGAGAGTGGTCAGTACGAAAATAGTTATGTGGCCACTTTTGCAGGTTTTGCACCCAGTGAGGATCCGGAGATTGTGGTGACGGTTATGGTTTACAAACCTAAAAAACATGGACACTATGGAGGGCAGGTGGCAGCACCAATATTTTCAAGTCTGCTATCTAGAGCATTAGAGTATGTTCCAAAGGAGAATGTTAAATGGACGTAAGTGGAGACTATCATTCAACGGTTTCAGAGTTAGCTGCAAGCATTGGTATTGTTTCAGACAATGATGCTATCGTTAGAGGCATTCATACCGATGTGTCAGTTGTGATGCAGGGAGATATTTGGGCATCGCTTAGGCCGACAGAGGCTCAGTGTGCTTTGGCCAAAGAACAAGGCGTGGTTGCGATATTGTGCCGTGATGTTCCTGCTGTTGAGGGTGTTGATTTCTTGCAAACAAATCATTTAGAGCAGTCGTTGGGTGTTCTATTGAATGTGTTATATGCTGAACCATCCAGTCATATGAATATTATGGCGGTTACTGGAACCAATGGTAAAACAACAGTCGCCTATCTTTGTGCCTCTGCAATGAGTTACCTGCAACGCTCAGCGACCATGATTGGTACTTTGGGTTATGGGCCTTTAGGTCAGATTAGGCCACAGCGTCATACAACACCACCAGTAGGAGAGTTACATCAAAAGCTGGCATTGGCAAGAGATCGAGGTGCTGATTTTATTGCAATGGAAGCCTCATCACACGGTTTGGACCAAGGGAGGCTAGCTGGTGTTATGATTGATGTAGCTGTTTTTACCAATCTCACTCATGAACATCTGGATTATCATAAGACCATTAATGATTATTTAGCAGCAAAACAAAAGCTATTTATGATGCAATCTGTTGGGGTGGCTGTGATCAATTATGATGACCCAAGTGGTGAGATTTTGGCGGCTCGGATTAATAAGCCTTTATGGGCATGTGGGTTAAACGCAGTACCACGCGGTCCTCAAAGATGGAGTTATTGTACGGTGCATGATCAAACGCTTAATGGAATGCGGCTAAAAATAACAACACATGAAGCAAGCGTTTCAATAGATACCCCATTGATTGGTCGTTTCAACGCAGAAAACTTAATGTTATCTCATGCAGCATTATGTGTTTCGGGTATTGATCCTTTACTGGCAGCATCTGCTTTGGGGTCTGTCTCATCAATCCCTGGTAGAATGCAAAGGATTCAATTTTCTGAATTATTGTGTGAAGTGATTATTGATTATAGCCATACGCCTGCAGCGCTTGAGGGGGTGCTACAAACGTTGGACGAAGTCAAGCAAGGTCGGTTATGGCTGGTCTTTGGTTGTGGTGGTGATCGTGATCGTAAAAAGAGACCAATGATGGGATCAATTGCAGAACGCTATGCAGATGAAGTCATTATTACAGAAGACAATTCTCGATCAGAGCAGTTTGAAGATATTGCCCAAGAAATCTTATCAGGCGCAAAGTGTCCAGCTTATTGTCATACCATTAAAAGTCGACAGAAAGCTATAGGATATGCCATACGTCAAGCACAAGCGGGTGATATCGTTTTGATCGCAGGCAAAGGACATGAAACTTATCAGGATAATGGAGAAACGCTAAAGTCATACTCAGACATACTCGCAGTGGAATCAATATTAGAGGCCAATTAATGTTGCATGCGTTACTTGGTCAGCGTGGGCTTAATGTGCCGCTGAGTGCTACTGTACATTTTGATTCAAGGGTAGTCCGTAACGGAGATGTATTTGTTGCTTTAAATACTGGTGGGGAATACATCAATCATGCCCTAGATCAAGGGGCGAGTGCAGTTGTCACAACTGTTGACTCAGATCATCCAAAGGTACACGTTGTGGGGTGTACCACCCGTTGGCTAGGTGAATTGGCTAGAGCATACCGGTTGCAGTTGAACGCCACAGTCATTGGTGTGACGGGTAGTGTTGGTAAAACCAGTTTGACTCAATGTCTACGTTATTCATTGGGTCATCATGCTCAGGTTATTGCAACCCTTGGAAATGAGAACAATGAACTGGGTGTTTGTTTCACATTGCTGCGTGCTTATGAATTGACAGAGTTTGTGATTGTAGAGATGGGGGTTGCAAAACCAGGTGATATGGACATATTGGTTGATATTGTGAGACCAGACATTGCTATAGTTACCCATATTGGTCCATCACATTTAGAATTTCTCAAGAACAGAGAAGGGGTATGGGCTGAAAAACAAAAAATCATGCGATTTGCAACGGGGGTGATTGTGCCTGATAGTATGGTATCAAAAAGTCAGATGAAAACGATATCATTTGGCGTTTCCCCTTATGCAGATGTTGTGGTCAGTGAGACAGAACTGACCTTTGGTCATCAGCGTATGTCATTGGTCGGCATTCCCAGCTACCGTAAAAATATGATTGCTGCAGCATTTGCGCTACACGTCTATTTGAAGATACCAATGAATCTTTCTGGGATTAAATGGCCGCGTTTGAGGATGTCAACGTATATTCATTTGAGTGGTGCGAAGATTATTGAAGATTGCTATAACGCAAATTATAGCTCTTGTTTGGTATCGTTACAGCATGCAGCGCAAGAGAATGTTGATTTGGTTGTATTGGGAGAAATGGCAGGTTTGGGGCACTTAAGTGCATATTACCATGAGTTGTTGGGTCATGTTTTGAGCACATTAGGTATTCGAGAAGTTTGGTTGATTGGAGTGCATCACCAGGCAACACTACTCAGTTATATGGGAGAAGCTACATATTATCATTGTAAAAAAGTATTAGAAAAAGATCTCAATTGTTTTTTGAGGCCAGGAGTTGTTGTTTTGGTGAAAGGATCAAGGCATTTAGCCCTAGAGGAGGTGTATGTATAATATTTTGATATCATTGATAGGTCATTACGTTGGTCGGCAATGTTTGCTTGGGCTTGCGCAACCCATTCGAGAAGATGGGCCCAAGTCTCATTTGAAAAAGTCAGTTCCTACAATGGGTGGACTGATCTTTATTCTACTGACGTTAGTGCTTTGCTTTCAGTCAGGAATTTTGTCACATCCATTATGCCAGGTATTGGTAGGATATGGGTTTTTAGGGCTCTATGATGATGGGCATAAAGTATATTATGGCAGTAGCCAGGGTATTTCAGCATCTCGCAAATTTCTTTATCAATGGGGACTTGCGTTTGCCGTTGTGTCTCAATTACCAGTGCATCCCTTAAACGTTTTTGGTTATGTTCTTAATCTTGGAGGCTTCTTTTATATTTTTTCAAGTTTTATAATTGTGGCATCATCAAATGCATTTAACTTAACAGATGGTATTGATGGTTTGGCGGTGTCTCAAGGTATCTTGGTATTGCTATTTTTTGGCGTTCTGGCGTTGGCTACTGGTTCTGAAGAGTTGGTCACTTTCTCAATGATATTGATCTCTTCCCTGGTAGGGTTTATGTGTTTTAATCTTTATCCTGCAAAGCTTTTTATGGGAGATGTTGGCTCACTGGCAGTAGGAGCTGTCCTGGGGTTGTATGCTGTGCTGCTGCACTGTGAAATTTTGTATGCACTGGTTGCCCTGGTGATGGTTATAGAAACAATATCAGTCATTTTACAGGTATATTATTACAAACGTTATAAAGTTAGAGTGTTCAAAATGGCCCCAATTCACCATCACTTTGAAATAATTGGTTGGTCTGAAACAAAAATTGTTGTGGTTTTTGGCCTGGTCACATTATTCATGGTTGGGGTTTCTGGGTTGTTGTATGGTTTATGATTTGTCATCTAACGTGGTAATAGGGCAAGGTGTCACCGCTCAGCACACGGCACGTTTTCTACTAAGTAAATCAAAAAAAGTTAAAATATTCTCCTTGAAAGACAATCATCTCCCTCAGGAATTATCACACCTTTATACGAATAGTTTTGTTCCCTCTACGCAAGTATGGATGAGCCCGGGTATCTCGCCAGAGGACCCCGTTCTTGAGTTACTTCGAAAAGACAACATTATTTTGGATGTTGATTATTTTCTAGCCCATACAGAGGTTCCGGCCATACTGGTTACCGGGACCAATGGGAAAAGCTCCGTGTGTTTATACCTTCAGAGCTTGCTAAAAAAAATGGGCAAGAACAGTGTGTGTGTTGGTAATTTTCAACCTGGTATTCTGAGTCTTGAAACCCAAGATCTTGATTGGGTGATTATCGAGCTATCAAGTTATCAGCTGTATTGGCTACAGAAGAATCATCATGTAGCAGCAACGGTGTTATTAAATGTTGAACACGATCATATTGATTGGCATGGCAGCTTTTCAGCATACACCAGTCTGAAGCAGGGGGTTCATCAGTATGGTCAAGTATGTGTTGATTCTGGAGATTATGGGGGTATGTCGTTTATGCCGTTGGCGCACAAGCTGTTCCATAGAGGGCATGCTTGGCATGATGCGATGAACATGGCAGCAGCACAGCTCGTCTTAAAGTCTTTGGGAATGGAGGTCGCAATTCCTGAACAATGGCCAGGTTTGCCATATCGTCAGTCTATTGGCTATCAGCCACTATCGATTGTTATTAACGACTCTAAAGCAACCAATATTGCGGCAACATTGAGTGCTGTTGCTATGATGAAAATGCGGTACCCCAATCAATCAAAGGTGTTGATTTTGGCCGGAGTCAGCAAGGTAACAAATCATTCTCAGCTCAGAGAATCGGTGAGGGGATGTCAGTTATTGATCGTAGGCAATGATTTTCAAGACTTGGAAGATATCGGGCAGAGATTTTCTAATTTAGAGGATGCAATTAAAACGTTAGCACTGTTTAAAGGTGTGATTTTATTCTCCCCAGCAGGTGCTAGCTATGATGCTTATAGCCACTTTGAAGCACGAGGAGAAGATTTTGATCGATGTATTCAGCGTTATTGTGGGACTGTAACTTCTGACTGAAAGAGGGTATGATGGAACAAGAGACTGATGGATCAGTGATGAATGACATAGGGATTGTACAGGCAGATCTAACGCTGCAAGAATATACAGGCCATAAGCCCTCAGTAGACTACTGGTTGTTGGGGTTGTTTGGTGTTTTCTTTGTTCTGGGATTGCTCGCAGTGTTAAGCTCATCATACTTCCTATCTTATCATACAGTGGGGCATGGCAGTTATTACATTACGCGGCATGTGTTTCATATGATACTGGCTGTGATTACAGGTGCTATCACGTACGCCATTCCTGTTTCCGTGATTCGTTCAGTGTCACCATTTGTATTGCTCATCGTGGTGTTGTTATTAATCTTGGTTTTACTGCCTGGGATAGGCCGATCGGTTAATGGTGCAACACGCTGGATTCATTTTTTAGGGATTAATATCCAAGTCTCAGAAATTGCAAAGCTTGGGTTGATTGTTTATTTGTCGAGTTATATCCAACGAAAGCAGTACTATATTCAAGAGAGTGTTCGAGGCGTTCTGACACCATTGTTGGTAATGGGAGTTCTAGGTTCTTTGGTGTTGCTAGAACCTGATTTTGGTGGTTTTTTTGTGATACTAACAATAGGTATCGGTATGTTGTTTTTTGCCGGACTACCATGGCGAGTGATCTTAACATTAATGGGAGTTGTGGGGGTATTGATGTTGGCTTTGGTATACATGACACCATATCGGTTGGCCAGGCTAACTGCGTTTTTTGACCCTTGGAAAAACCCCTTTGGTGACAGCTATCAATTAACACAGTCATTGATGGCCATTGGCCGTGGGGGTGTGTTTGGTGTTGGTCTTGGCCAAGGGTTACAAAAGCAGTTATATCTTCCTGAGGCACATACAGACTTTATTTATGCCATACTTGCTGAAGAAACGGGGCTTTTGGGAAGCGCATTTATTATTATGTGCTTCATGCTGTTGGTAGGGCGTTTAGGCTACTGGGTTTACAAGGCTTCTAAAAAGGGCTTATGTTATGAGGCTATGTGTCTTTATGGCATGATGATTTGGTGGAGTGTTAGTGCAATGTTTAGTATGAGTGTCAATTTGGGATTGGTTCCGACCAAAGGCATTGCACTGCCATTTTTCAGCTACGGAGGCTCAAACTTATTGGTCAATGCTATTGCCATAGGGGTTTTATTAAGAATTACTCGGGAGGTTGGTAAAGTATGAGCATACGTTTGGGTATTGCAGCAGGTGGAACAGGAGGCCATATTGTACCAGCATTACAGGTTGCAAAAGCCATTCAGAAATTAGGAGGGGAATGTCTATGGGTTGGCAGAAGTGCGAGTATGGAAAGTAAGATAGCGCACACACATGACATTCCTTTTCAAGCATGGGTGTCTCGAGTGACCAGCCATCATTGGCGTATTCCTCGGTTAGCAGTGGCAATAACAGGGGATGTTCTTAAGATCCGACAGCATTTAAGGCGGCATCCAATTGATTGTTTGTTTGCCACAGGAGCATTTGTATCATTACCTACGGCACTTGCAGCCAAATCTCTTGGAATTCCCTTGGTGATTCAGGAGCAAAATACCGTGATGGGAAAAGCCAATACATTATTAATGCGTATGGCTGATGGTGTTTGTTTGGGCATGCCGATTTCAGGCCTTCCTCTATCATGGGTTACGGGCAACCCAATACCCAAAAGATCAATGGCTCATATAGGGAATAAAGTGCTCATTATGGGAGGTTCTCAAGGGTGTAAGTTTTTGAATGAAATATCACCGAAAGTGTTGAAAAATAATCAAATAAATTCAGGGATCATCCATATTGCGGGCAACCATCATCAGGTGGTGGCTGAGGTTTATCAGAACCTTGGGATGGAAGCAGAGGTGCATCCTTTCGTGGATGATATGGCACATGTCTATCAGCAAGCCAAGTTTGTTATTGCAAGAGCTGGTGCAATGACGTTGGCAGAGCTTAGTGGGTATGCTAAGCCTGCGATTGTGGTGCCGTATCCGCATGCAGCAGGAAACCATCAACGGCATAATGCAATGCACTATGTTAATAAAAATGCAGCGTTGCTTGCTGAAGAAAGCGCGGCGTCATTACAAGAAGCACTGTCCATCATGCTCAGTGATAACAAAATGCAACATTTGGCGGATACAATTTCTCAATTAAACCCGCCTAACGCAGTACAAGAAATCATCAAAATTATTCAACAACATGCATGTAAATTACCCCATTAAATCATTAAACTCCTGGCGCTTAGGAGACAGAGTTCGTTATTTCTCACAGCCTCAATCATTAGAGGCATTGGTCAGTCTTTATGAACAGTATCAACATGTTCCAACAATTTGGTTGGGGCTTGGGAGTAATATATTATTTTCAGATGACGTATTAAATGCTCATATCATTCGAACCAATAAAGCACTGTCAGTGATGTCTTTTGATCAGTATTTTTACGTTGAAGCTGGTGTGAGTTTGGCAAAATTTGCAAAATTTTGTATGAAGCATGGGTGTGTTGATGCGGTGTTTTTAGCCGGTATTCCAGGAACGATAGGAGGGGCTTTAGCCATGAATGCTGGTGCATATAAATATGAGATTTGGCAGCATGTTGATAGTGTGACGGTGTTAACCAGTAAAGGGATTAGAACCTTATTACCGTCTGATTTTAAGATCGGGTACCGATGTGTTCAAGGACCAAAAGATTTGATCTGTTTCTTATCAGCAAAGTTGTCTTTTATTCCAAGTTGTGCATTAGAAGCAAAAAAAACCATGAAACAGTTTTTACTCCAGAGAAACACAACCCAGCCCATTGGTACATTTAATTGTGGTAGTGTGTTTCGTAATCCAGAAGGGCAAAGTGCCGGTAAAATGGTTGATCAATTAGGGTTGTTAGGCTACCAGGTAGGGATGGCCAGAGTCTCTCCTAAACATGGAAATTTTATTGAGAACATCCAAGGTAAAGCAACCAGTGCCGATGTGCGTCAAATTATCCAGTTTATTAAAGAGCAGGTGTTTGCAGAATATGGTATCCAATTACAGCTAGAGGTTAAAGTATATGAGTAATTTTCGCTTGGGTGTGATTTGTGGTGGCCCTTCTGGAGAGCGTGGGATTTCTTTAAATTCTGCACGGAGTGTCATGGACCATTTATGGGAAATAGATGTTGTTTTGTATTATATGAACCCTAAACTGGAAGTCTTTCTACTTGACCCTCAGCAGGTCTATTCCAATACGCCAGAAGACTTTGACTTTAAGTTACATGATACGCAAACGAGCATGACTCAAAAACAGTGGTTATCCCAACTTCAAAGCCTCAGTTTAGTATTGCCTTTGATTCATGGTGCTTTTGGTGAAGATGGGACCTTACAGGTGTTGCTAGAGGAACACAACATACCTTTTGCTGGCTCAGGCTCTCAGGCGTGTAAAAGCATGTTTTACAAAGATGTTGCGATTGCTGCTTTACGAAAAGAAGGTTATGACACACTGCAAATGTTCTCAGCATATGATCCACGGTGTCAGCACTTGTTGCAAAAGCACGGCCGTGTGGTCATTAAGCCCCAGGCCGGAGGCTCGTCACTGGGCGTATCGGTTGTGAGTTGCTATCAAGATTTACTGGCAGCAAGAGAGAAATTATTAAATCCTTTATGTGAGGCTTATTGTACCGGTGATGAGTTTACAGTATTAGTGCTAGAATCGCTATCTGGTCCTGTGGCATTATTGCCTACGGAAATCGAGATTGATAAGCCGGGAGAAATCTATGATTATCGTCGCAAGTATTTACCAACGAGTAATACCCGATGGCATTGCCCGCCAAGGTTTTCTAAGGAGTGTATCCAGAAGATTCAATCCTTGGCTGAAGAAATTTTCCTTAAATTTAACATGAAAGATTTTGCCCGGCTAGATGGCTGGGTGGATCGGAACGGTAAGGTATTATTTTCTGATTTTAATCCAATTAGTGGCATGGAACAAAATAGTTTTCTCTTTCTACAAGCAAGTCGTGTTGGACTGACTCACCAAGATATCTTGTATTGTCTCATTGGCCACAGTTGTCAAAGGCATGGGATAGATTTTGTCAGGCCAAGAACTAAGATGGGATGTAGACTGAGTGTCCCTATTCTTATGGGAGGTGATACTGAAGAGCGGCAAGTATCATTGATGAGTGGCACAAATGTTTGGTTGAAGTTAAGACGTTCTCATTTATATCATCCAGTCCCTTATTTACTTGATGACAAGCGACAATTATGGGAATTACCGTATACCTTAGCCCTGCATCATACAACAGAGGAGATATTAGGTTTATTAGACAATCAGAGGGCACTACAGAAACAATTGATGTGTTTTGTTCCAGGTATTCGACAAAGGTTACAGTTAATATCAAAAGCAGTAGGGAGTATTTTACCTCAGGTCAAGCCAATTTCCCTAAAGGATTTTTGCGAGCAGGAAATAGATTATATCTTTCTTGCACTACATGGTGGGTTTGGTGAAGATGGTCGAATACAGCAGTTACTATTTGAGCATAAGATTCTATTTAATGGCCCCAAGGATCAAGTATCTGCTTTAGGGATGGATAAGTATGCTTTTGGTAAAATGGTGAATCAAGCCAGTATTAAAGGACTCAGTGCATTAGATAAGCAGGTAGTCACTTCAAATACTGTCATTGAGGCTATTAAAATCAGTTTACCATGGGTAGTCAAGCCAAGGTCCCAAGGATGCTCTGTTGGGGTGGAGAAAATCACGACAGTGTCAGAGTATTTGTGCTATCAGAAAAAAATGATTGCTCAGCAAGATTACCTAGTGGAACCCTTTATTGATACAGGCAGTGTTCTGATAAAAAATAACCAAGTGGTTCGATCAGGCCTAAATCAATGGCAAGAGCTGACGATAGTTGTTCTTGAGCATGAAGGTGCTTATCGTGCACTCTATCCATCTGAAACAATAAGCCAAGATAGCATATTAAACATTGAAGAAAAATTTCAGGGGGGGACTGGTGTTAATATCACCCCCCCAAATAATCTTGATGAGGATGTAATTGAGGATATAAAGGATAAAATTGAACGTTTAGCAGCTTATGTTGGCTTAAACCATTATGCACGTATCGATTTATTTTACCACCCTCTAACTCGGCATATTTATATTGTTGAAATGAATACCCTTCCTGCTTTAACACCATCAACAGTGTTGTACCATCAAATGTTGGCGTCAAGAATTGCTTTATCACCAACAGATGCATTAGAGTATCTGATTACAACGAGTATGAGCGCCAGACAACCTGCTAATGCCATAGAATAAGTATGTCATCGATAAGTTCACAAACCTCCCCGAGGATTCTCAGCTGACTTTTTCTGGCTATATTTTGGGTAGATAAAATTAAACATTTTACGATCACGTTCATAAATAGTCTGGTGGAGGACTTTAAATGATGGAATAGTGTGTCTAAGTATAGTTTGTTCCACATTTAGTCGTTGCGTGATGAAGCTGTATAATTCTTCATTTTGTAATGATTGCCGTAAGTTGAGTAGGGTTTTAGATTTCTGCTCAGTTGTACAGATAAACCGAATGGTGTAACCAGCACGGCCATAGTGTTTGCTGTATTTATATAATAAGTCATAGGTATGGTTTCTAGTGCCACATGAGGAAAATATTTGGTATGCATTAATATATAAAACAGGTCTAGCAGATTGCGCTGCACTACCACCACCTGGCTGGACATGTTGTATGGGCAAGGCGGGAGCAGGGGCTTGAGGGGCCTTAGGCGCAGGTTGGTGGCGTTTTGAAACAGGCAGGCTCTCTTCTGGTGCTTCTGCAATAGATGGGAATTGCTCTTGGGTATTAGCGAGAAGTATTCGGAATGAGCTTAAGGTTGTGGGTAGGTCAATATAGCATGCTACTTTATAAAGTAGATGGGATAATGTCTCGCCAGGAATGTTTGTTTTAATGGATGCGATTAAGCCATTAATATGTTCTTTTAGCCCATCACGTGTGCTATAGCATTCTGGAAAATCTTCAATGAAGCTATGCACGCTATCAGCATTCACAGGACTATCGTAAAGCGCTGCTGATTTAGCGATAATATAAGCAACTCGTTTTATAAATGCATTTTCGATAAGTGAAATACTTTCTGCAGAATAGTCAGTAATTGATGCTTGTTCTAATAGCATTAAACTGATTTTTTGGTACGTGCTAAATATTTGTGCGCTGAGCAAATTGGAGAGCTTAATAATTCGGCTATGTATTTGTTGGCCTGGTTGCATCCTGTGGGTTTGTCCATGTAGAGGGAGCTTGCCAATGCGGCCGATACGGCCTCGGAATTGTGTGTCAGGCGTGAATCCTGAAAGACCTGCATCAATTAGTATGTCTGCAGATAATGATATACCTTCTATTGCTGTGGGTGTGCAAATGACAATACGTGTCACAAATACTTCATATAGTCGTGAGACAACGGCTTCAAGTAGACCGCCGCTATTTTCATTAAAGCGTTTGGTATGCCGCCCAAACTGTTTTATAAATTGAGCGGAAATAGTCTGCTTTAAGGGATGGCTTTTAGCACGAAGTGTTTCAGACAGAGCAAAGCGAAAAGTATCAGAGAAGCTAAAAGTAGTTTCGTTGAGTTGGGTTAAAATCTTACAATGATCTTTTAGATGGACTAAAACCATTCCTATTTGGGGTTGTTTGCATTTAATGCCTCCTTTTAGTAACTCAGCACGAATAGAGTCAACGGATATAATGTTATTAAATAGGTTTTTATTTAGTATATTTTGACGTTCACTGTTTTGGCCAGTTAAAGTTGTGATGGCTATATGCGAGTACACTCTATGGATACTTGCCAATATGGTTTTTGCTTCTAAATAGGTTTTAGAAAAAATGGCTATTTGAGGTACAATCCCATCTTTTTCTTGGGATTCTTTTATGAGTCGAAGAATGAACTGTACTCGAGGTGACTGCTTAATGAATTTTGCAAAATTCTCTTTGCTCAAACCAATAATAAGGGGGATGGCTTGCTCGGGTTCAACTTTGGGATAGTATGTGGTATCTCGTGAGTTTAATCGAGAAAGATATGCAAAAAGTGTGGCCGGTTTTCCAGATTCTTCATTTGTTGATTGCTCATAGGCTTTTTTCACATCTGTGTAGTATGCCTGTAGCTCAGGGGTGATTTCCACTTCATGGTGTTCGATGTGTACAACACTTTCATGAGGAACACTGCAAAGATCACAGTGTCCTGCTTTGGCAGGTATAAGCCTTTTGTACTCATGTGCATGTAATGCTGGTCTTAGATCTTTAGATGATGTTAGGCATAGCTCTATAAGTTGGCTGGTAATGCCAATAAGCTTTGCAGATCTTCCCAGCTCATGAAGTAGCGCATCTGCTGATAATATTTGATCATCATGTGTGAATGTTTTCATGAGTTTTCGGAAAACAGCGTCAAGTTTATCCTCTGCGTTTATTAGTTTGTCTATGGTAAATTGTAGGCTTGGGCTCTGGGTTAGAAGCTGTTTTGCAAGAGACAGAAGGTTGCCCATTTTACTAATAATGGGTGTGGCAGTATTTAACAGTAGGAGACGGATGCTGTTAGTTTCGATGAGATCAGAGAGATTCTTTTGGTTTTGTGATTTGTTACAAAAAGCATGTGCTTCATCAACAACGAGTGCATCAATTTCCAGTTGGTTATCTATGTGCGTTTTTAATGAGGGATGTGATCCAACTATAACAGTATGTTTGAGGCTATTATGTTGAACTGTGATATGATGTTTTTCATATGTGGTTTTAAGCACACAGATATCTGATAATTCTTTTTTCCAAACATCAATAACCGTTACTGGACAAACAATAACAGTTGTTGTAGGTCGGAGGGAAATTTTTATCATTCGCATGACAAGTGCAATGCTCAGTAGTGTTTTACCGCCCCCAACGGAGAAATTAATGATATTTCCTGGCAGGCTTGTACGGACGATCTTTTGAAAAGCATGAATTTGGTGTGCTCGAGGGGTGATATGGTTGGGTAAAAACGCTTCGATATGGTCAAACGATTGAGGGCGTTTAACTGCTTGCATCAGGACAGTGATCTCATGTGCTGCTTCTTTGATTTCAAGCGTACTAAGCATCTTTTTCAGTTTTGAACTGGATTGGTTAATCACTCTTTCCCACCATGAATTTGCGCTTTTAGCAGTTTGTGCTCTTTGAGAGTGAAGGGCAGCGCTGTTTGGTGCACGTTTTTTAACAGAGTCACTAAATTGACAGTGTGGTGAAAGTAGTACTAGCTGAGGCATGGTTTTAACATGCTGTTGTAACTCATGGATTTTGAACTCTTGTGTTTCTGTCGGTAATGACAAGCGAGAAAAGAATTTATTTTTTGTGTATGGATCTTCTGAGAGGAACAGTGTGAATTTAGCAGATTTAGTATGATTTCTTGTTGGGTAGCACCATATAATAGGTACAGTACTGCGTGTGTTTTGTAATGATGCAGATGTTATGATTTCATTCTTTTTTAGCTCAATGAGTTTGCTTGCTAGTTGTTGGTCTAATTGGTGGGTATTCGTAAGGGCAGGAGGCGAGCATGGAATATTTAGGCGTTGTATGCTCCATAAGTATTCACTATCAATACTGCTAATGTCATGAATATAGCAGCAGGACTGATTGAAGAGAGAACAAAGTTGATCCCATAAGATTGTTTGTTCTTCAGTAGGCAGACTTTGTATAACTGGTGTAACAAATGATAAAAAATGTTGTAAGTCTGCTGCTTTAAGGGGAAGTGCTATACGCCCAGTTTGGCATAATGTTATAGAGACCAGAGCTTCATGTGATTGATAGAGGCTAGCAAGCATTTTTTTACAGTGGGTAAGAAGATTGTTGGTGAACAGTGACATAGGAGGCAAGGGGCATTCTGATCTTGCTGTATATGTTTCAATGCTAGGATCTAACAATATGGTTGTTTCGCTCACTCTAAATTGGTCAAGTTGCTTTAGAAGAGCCTTGAAATCAGCAAGACTCA
The DNA here is from genome assembly GCF_024259865.1 of Candidatus Synchoanobacter obligatus. Classification (GTDB taxonomy): domain Bacteria; phylum Pseudomonadota; class Gammaproteobacteria; order Comchoanobacterales; family Comchoanobacteraceae; genus Synchoanobacter; species Synchoanobacter obligatus. Next base: position 546,018 of record NZ_JAKUDN010000002.1, read on the forward strand.
TGGCTGTGACGCCAAGCTGTTCATACAAAGTTTGTATTAACATGGGCTTGGCAGTTTCTTCTTGATTATAAATATGTTCAAGAATATCTAAAATGTGCTCAGAATACATACTGATTTTTTGAGAAATATCATCAAAAGCGCTTTCTGTATCAAGTTGTGATGATATTCTATAGCCAGTGTGTACAAGGCCACCATCAGGTTGCTCGACTTTGACGAGATAGCCATCTTGAATTAATAAATCAATAATAGAATCTGTGATGCTGCTGTCTATATCCATCGATTCCTGCACTTTAATTAAATCTATTAAAGGCATGGTTCGCTGATGTGCTAATAATATTTTAATACAATTTTGTATCAGTGGGTTTGTTTTTTTAAGCGCTGCTGGCGTTTCTTTTTGAGTGTTAACGTGCGATAGCGTTTCTGCATTAACCATTAGTTGTGCATTTTCTGTTAATTGAGAAAACAGTTCTTGGTAGGTTGTGAGAGTTTGGGGTAGGAGTGATTGCACCAGCTGTTTTTCTGAGTCAGAGGCGATATTCACTTTGGTTTCTGCAAAGTGATTGATAATCTGGGCGATATACTCAGTTTCTTGAAGAAGAGTAAAATGACTGATGAATGCTATAGCTGTTTCAAAGCACTGGTGGTCTATTAAGGCTATAACCGCTTCAGTCATTCTTTGAACTTCTTCTGGAGGAAATTCAAAAGCCCATTCAATGTCTAGAGCGAGTTGCTCTTGCTTTTTGTATAGTGCAATTAATTCTTGTGCTGCAGGGATAAGTAGCGTTGGGTGGGAAGGAACATCTGCTATAAAGATGATAAAAGGGAACTCAATTGCCATTTCTGTAAATACACTGTTCCATGCACTTTGAATATAATGTTTTTGAATTGTTTGTGTCAGTGATCTTGGGTCTATGAGGTAAGTAAAACTATTATCTAAGGATTTGTGTAATTGAGCCCGGTGCAGCACAATGTGGTTATAAAGGTATCGCATGTCTGCTAAAGACAGCTGGTTACCTTCTAACGCATCTTTTAGATATGCATTAGGAGCGCACTGGATCAGTAGTAAGCTTTCTGGGTGTTGAAAAGAAATATGTTGAAGGAATGATAGCCATTGCTCTTTGGAGCTATGCTCAATAAAATACACAATAATAGATTCATTGACTTGAGGTGGCAGATCGCAGAGCATATTCGCCATGTTAACAAGGTCCTCTTTTTCAGAGGAGTGAAGAATTTCTGCAATAGATGTGCAGTAGGTATCGTGACTAAACAAGGCTTGATACTTGGCCATGTCCTTCATGCAAGCATCAGAGTGGAGCGTATGGCTGTTGAGTTGATCAATGGCAGTGGGAGAAAAGCAGAGTGGTTGTAGGTAGGCGTTCTCAGGCTTTTTAAGTAGCGCTTGGTAGATGCTTCTGAAAGATAGGTGGTTGTTTTTGAGCAAATAGTATATTGATGGTCCTACGTTAGTTTTACTAAATAATGTCATTAAAGCTGCGAGTTCACTTTTAGATACTTCAAAGGTATCAAGAATATATGATACAGCTTTAAGTATGGTGTCTTCTGGAAGATGCTTTGGAATGCTAGGGAATTTTTGAGTTCTTTTGTAGAATGCCCAGACATGTATTGCTAGTGATGGACTAAATTTTCTGTGTTTGATCACAGGAAATCTTTCAGGGGAACGAAAAACTTGATGGCATTGTGTGATATTTGAGACAACTGCTTTCATATTAGCTGTTTTGGATAATGAGACACCTTTGCTGATTAGTGTTTTATCAAGATCTAGGCCTTCTTCAGACAATGACCAAGGTGTGAATCTCTCAAAAATATCATGTATTGCTGCGGTATTCAGATTGCTATCTGTGATTAATTTAATCGCCTTGGCTAGGGATTTATTAAGGTCAGAGAATGCTAAGTCATCTTCTATTTTTGCGTCAGGGTAGAGCAGTTGATAGGATAGAATATAGTTTGGGTAGTAAGTTAAGAGTGTGTCTAAAACCTGATCTTTGCTCATAGAGGAGTGTGCTAGAACATGGAGAATTTGTGCCATGGTTATGCGTAGGCCCATACAGGATGTCATGATTTGGTTAAATTTTTCAGGGGTGTTGAACTGTGCATGTTGAAAAAAATCTGTAAAATCTACGGCTGTGATATATGGTAAAATACTAGAAAATATCTTTGGAGTCACATGATGGTACTGGAATGTTTCGCTAATTAAGCGTTGGTGTATTTTTGCAGGAAATCTAGGCATAAGGGGGAGGATTTTTTCCCAGGCGAGAAGGTTTATTTTAACGCGACCAACCGCCAGGCTAAGTTCACACTTTTTGCCATAGGTTGTACTGATGTTTGAAATATCAATATTTAACATTCCAGCAAGTTCGCAGAAATCATACCAAGGCATATCTCTTGGTATACCATGTTGAGTATAGTTTGCAATGATAGCCTGATATGTTGCGCATAGTTCTCTGGGTATCGCAGTATAGGCTGTGCTGTTTGCCCAGGAGAGTAGGATTGGTATAAAAAAAGTTTGATCTCTTAAGAAGGGGTACTGCTCAATAAGTCTGAGAGTCGTTTCATTAGCCGTTTTTTGGGTATAGTATGATTTAGCATATTGCAACACTTTTTTGGTTTTATCGAGACCTACAGCAGTCAGCTGCCCCTCCTGTAAGTAAGGGCCCACTACTGCAGGATCTAGTAGGTCCTTTTCGGTATTTGAAAGATTCATAGCTAAGTAGGGCATGATTGTTAACATAAAGTTAGCAAGATATTTAGTGTCTTCATGTTTGAGGTACTCTTTAATAAGCGCTAGCGAATACTGATTGGTGAGAACTTCAGGGTACAATTTTACGAAGTGTTGTATGTATGGGCTTGCTTGCTTTTGGATGATGCATTGCCATGTTTCTGCCATTACAGGCGAGTGATGGGGAAGGATTTGAGCTAGGTGCCCTTTTCCTCGTGGTTGGAACCACTCCATAAAAATCTCTTCTTTTCGGGTGACTTCCCTAATGAAGGCCTTTCTATATGCTGCAGATTCTAAGGCTTTGACCATGAAAGTACGATATTGCTTGTAGGCAATTTGATAATGGTCTGAGGCCAATAAACAGATTCCTACAGCTTCAGGGATTAATAAATGAAAGGGTTTGAAAATACGGTGTTTTTCAAAACATCCTAAGAGGCGACTACTCTGAGTACTGTTTGGCATTTTGGTTAGAAATGACATAAGGTAGCTTTGTACTACGTCTAATGATGCACCTTTAAGTTCCTGCTCAAGATGCTGGGATAATTCTATAGCTGATATTTGTTTTAAGGTACAGACTTTTGCCGTCTCTCTTGTGACAACAAGTTGCTGTGTTCTAATGCAAAACTCAAGTGAGGGGATGCAGTGCGCTATCACTGTTAATATTTCAGGGGAACTTGAAAAGCGCTCCCATTGATACTTAAAGTGGTAGTTAGAGAAAATGGGGTCACGTAATATGGTTTTAAGCGCAGCAGTCTTTCTTTCTTGTGCAAGCTCTATAATTGATAGGGCATAATAATCTTTTTTACCAAAGTGTGGTTGCAGAATGTTTGTAATGACGAATGGCATTTTGTGTCTATACTGAGTGGAGATAATTGTTTGAATAAGCGCAGTAGGGAGTGTGCGAGGTAGGCTATGGTAGTGGGTTGGCATTAACTGTTCAAGCTGTTTAAACCCCCCATTCTTAATCAGTCCAGTAAATATCGCTTTACAAATTTCACCAGAGCCTGAAAATTGAGTTAATAGATCATTAATTTGGCTTGTGCTGAGTGTTTGACATATTTTTTGGCAAAGTTTAGGCTGGTGTCGAGAGTCAATAGATATCAATTTTCGGATAAAACTCATATCTGCTGTTTGAGAAATCAGCAGTATAAGAAAGTTTGCGTTATCGTGTGTTGTGGGCGCTGTGGTATACAAATATTCTAATGCGTGGAAGGCGCAGCCAGGTTGGCTATGTATGAATGGTTTGCTCATATAGCGCAATATTCTATGGTCTAGTTTTGTTGTGTTAAAGAGAAGCACCATGATATCAGCGATAATGTTTGTTGATTGAGAAGGCGTGTCTTGTATATTTGCATGTAAGATAAATCCTTTGAGTGCTTTATCAACCCAGACTGTATCTGCATAATGCTCGGAGATAATAAAAGACTTAGCTTCAGAAAAACTAGGGGCGATAGTAGATGTTGGAGAAAAAAAGGGCACTGTGTGCATACGCAGCCATACAAATAATATTTTTTCTAGACAAGCTTGGTTTTTTTTATAATCTTCCGAGATGGGGTGTGTAGTTTTTTTCATTATATTCTTCAAGTCTGTATCTATGTATGATAGTCGTATATTAAGGCTAATGCGTCAATGATTTTCAATATTTATTTCGGGTTACAGGCCATTCTCGTTTTGTTTTGTGCACAGTAGCGAGTCACACTTCCCTATGCTTGGTAATTGGTTTCATTATTGTGATAGTTGATCATAGGAAGCATTTTAAAGCAGCCTCATATCTCCTCTTCTAGGTAAATATGATTTGAGGGATACGTCATGTTAATGGTGAGATATTAGAATAGTAAATAGCATATGCTATGCTGGTTCGCGGCTCGAATTAAACCCTTTGTTTTTAACGGTATTTTTCGGATTTATGCTATTATATAATTAAATTAAAAAAGAAGATAAAATATGTTAATGATTGTTAGCTATTCGGCTCGTTCTTAACATGGTGAGTAACTTTTTTCAGCTTATCTATAATCAGTTTTATGGCCGATTGTTATTGTATTGCATGGATTATTAATGGTATTACTGCTGTTTTGGCTGCCTTTACGTATCGGGTTATTGTCCCGTTATAGAATGTTTGGTTAAACTGGTTTTTCGTGCCATTGTGGGATTTTATTTATTCTGTTGTCAATTTAGTAGCAAGCATTGTGACTTGGAAGAATATAAGTCATTTATTATTCATCATAGATATTATTCTTCACCCATTAATTGCCCTTCATATTGCTATTGTTGCTCCTGCGCTAACAAATAAATTTTTCCTTTGAGCAGGTGTTGCTGCTCTATTTATTATTCCAGCTTCATACTATAAAATTTGTGAGTATAATAAAAACATCCAGGATCCTAAGAATCAATGAGCCTATGTTTATAAGGTGTTTTCTTTAGCGATATATTCAATATTATCATTTGCAACAATTAGTAGTTTAACTGAGATTTCTAAAGTGCTACATGTTGCTGTATAGTCTAAGTTGATATAGATAATGGTATTTTTGGTTATGATGTAACACTTATTCATACATAGTATGGATGTATGGTGGTTGCTACTAAGGAGGGGGGAAAGCTTGTGTGTGTCAAGAAAAGCTCATAGCTTACTTCCTTTTCTTTTTGCTTTTACGCTTATAGATAACGCTAGCATATGCTACATAGGCAAGTTGCTTAGGGCAATCTTCCAGCTTCGTTAAATGATCAAAGTCTAAAAATACACGCCCAGGATAGAGAATCATAGGATGCCCTTGGACTGTCGCGTAGGTAAAGCATGCGCATTCTTCCAAAACAAATTCAATAGACATTTTAAATGCGTCACTTTCATAAAATGTTTCCTTGTCAACCTGGTGGTGGAGTTTTAAAAAAGAACATACAAACTCTCTCATCACGTGGGCAAAGGGGCCATTTTTAGCATATGCAGATTTGAAGTCTTGTAATATATGTTGAAAAGCTGGGGCCTTATAATATTGCTCCCAGTCAATAATACGTGGGTTTAGGTTAGGAAGACTTACCAGTGTGGGGTTTAGTTCTTCATTGATGTAGGTATATTGTTTGTCCATGGCCATTTTTAAGCCCTCTTCATGGTTTATATGTTTTGACGCCATATAAGCATAACGGTATAGATAACCAGGAGTTACTATAACCAATTTTTTCTTAGAATTTTCTAGATATTTAAGGAATGAGTACAGTCGGTTTCCAAAAAAGTAGGGGTTTGCAAAGCTGGTATATATGGTGCAGGGTAGTTCTTCAAGATCTTGATTTGTATAGTGTGGGGAATAAATCGTTTTCAGTGATATACGATAGTGCTGCTCAAGGGGCTTTACACTAGTTTGCGCATCCATGCTTTCTTCCTAAAGTGTGACATATCTAAAAAAATATACTATCTTTTAAACGGTAGCACAAGATACAGGGCTTTTAATTATTTTCTTATAGGTTATGACGGCAAAAAGTATTGTAAAAAAGTCCGATCATATATCCTGATATGAAGCCATGAAGCACTGAAAATATAAAGAGTATCAAGACCCCTCTTGGACCTGTTCCTGTCCCAGGGTAGAGGGCGTCAAGTGCTTCAACATATGAGCTTTCAATGCCTAAAAAGTGGGAAAATAAACCAATCAGAAGCGTTGTAAGGCCCCAGGTAGCTGCTAATGAAAATCCAACCCCGATTTTATTGAGTTTGTGCATGAGTATCTCCAGTTACCAAGGTAGTTTATGGCCTTCAGCATGCCAAAACTGCCCTGTATTTTCTAAGGTTAATGTTGAAATAAGTTTACAGATGTTTTGAGCAGCTTCCTCAGGTGAGAGATATCCTTGGTTATTGGTCATTTCTGTTTTAATATAGCCCGGGTGTATTAGAAAGACTCCAATACCTTGTTCTTTCAGGTCATGAGCCAAGTTGCATCCTGCAGCATTTAAAGCGGCTTTGCTCATTCTATAACCATCTAATTGCCCTGAGGAATTATCACTCATTGAGCCCATTCGACTTGTCATTAGAACAATTTTAGCATTCGGCTTTAAGTGTGGTATAAGCATTCTCGCAAATATAAGTGGGCTTATAGCATTTGTTTGTAATTGCTGCTGCAGTGTTTGTTCGTGTTCTATGATTTCATTGGAATCTTTCTGCAGAATACCAGCATTTAAGATAACAAGATCTAAGTTTGGTAGTTGCTTAATTGCAGCCAAACGATTTGAGTGGTGATTGATATCAATGTCCTCAATGATGGTTGTATTGGGAATGGCTACCAAATCATCTGCTCTTTTTCGGCATAAGCAAAAAATATGGTTATTATCTGCTAAATACCTGGTTAAAGCCAAACCAATGCCTCTATTGGCTCCTGTAATACATACCTGTTTCATCATTATGGTCATCCTTTCCGTATCATAATTATAACATATGGCCAGATAAAGTAAAAAGCAATTCAGGTTGAGACGCCATACGGTATTGGATTTGGATGTATATTTTTTTATGGTAGCGATTATTTGGATGGGAGATCGAATGACTGCAGTTGATTTAACCGTAGTATCAAAGACAGTCTGGCATAAGCTAAGTGCTATGAAAATGGCAACATGGGAAAATGGAATAGATCTACAATTGTTACAAAGGTTATTATTGAATTATCTGGATAATGTAGACTGTTTTGAGCCAATTATTGATGTATCTCAAAATCTATATCAGCAACTTTGCTGGGTATATATGTATCAGAGCATGACGTTCTCTGAGAGACCCTGTAATGATATTTTGTGGTTTGCCGGCATTGATCTGGGTTTTAAAGGGTTTTTGAGTAACTACATAGAGTTTACGACCAGTAGGCTATGGTTAACGCTGATTCCGGCATCCTATCGTTACACAGCAGATTGTTTTTATAATCGGTTTTTTTTTGGTGCTCACCTCTTACAAGCATGGTCAAGAAACCATCAGTTTCTATGTTACTATTATGCTTATTATATGCTTTTAACAATGCCACTTGAGAATACCCCAGAGTTATGGTTACGATATATCCGCCTCCATCGAGATCTTATTGCGTATTTACAATCATTGCAATCTCAAACCTGGTTTTGGCAATTCGGTCTTAGATCCTTATTATTGAAAGCTATTGATCAGTTGAATCAAGACATTATCGCTCTAAATCTCAAGCTAAAGGAGCGCTTCAATATAGACAAATGCTGTGTGCAAATTGGGGATATGTTATTGCAAGAGGGGTTTTATCCTGAGCTGTTTCAGTTTGTGTTTTCGGCCGAGGAGGTAGACGCCTTAAAAGTTGGTTGGGAGATGTATGCGCCAGAATGTTTGGTTGTTTATAAAGGCCTAACATCAGATATATTGTCACCAGAAGAATATGAACTGTGGTGTTCAAGATATTTGATCTTTGATGAGAGAATGATCTTAAGTGGTGGTAGGCAAGGGTACTTATATGCTCATATTATTCATCGTCTATTAAATAGTGAACCAATAGATGGATCAACATTGGCAGCACTTTTTGAGAAAACCATCTCAAAATCTTTTGGTTTTTGGTATCAGTTTCAAGTCATAGCAAAACGCTATAGTAATGAAACACATGAGACATGGGTACATAAAAAAATAATGAGCTGGCAATATGTGCCAGGTTCAATATTTTTAAATTCTCATGAGCCTATTGTGCTGGCAAAGGTACCTATAAAAGATTATCCGGGTTTTGTGATGAGTTTTCAGCGTAGTCATAATCGTCAGTCGATGCGAGAAAACTGCAAACAATTGGCGGATTTATCGTTTCAGATAAGTACGGGTTTGACGTTTCAAGCACTTAAAAGCGCTTGGGTGATATGGCAGTCACTGGATTGTGTGATGCGCACCCCAGTCTATAATCTAGAGTCATTTCATAAAAAGCTATTATTTTGGTTGGATAGCCATGAGTGCTTGCCTATTCAAGTGAAATACCAGCTGCAAGCGTATATGGCAGTTCTTGCAAAATATATATGGTATCAGCGTTGGGATAGAAAACGTGTTTCAGATGTATCAGGACAGTTTTCCAAATGTCCACATATTGCTTGGCGTATTGGTATGCAGGATATGAAGCAGTTAGCAGATACACCTACGTTTCATCATCAATATTTATCAGGAGATAACAGTCTATGACGTATTCTAAAGACCTTTTGGTGACTATGGTGCAAGATGCTTTGGTGGCATACCGGGCTACAGTCAGCACAGTCAAGCCTTGGAGGCACAGTCAAATGAGTAAAATTCTTCAGTTGTGTGAGAGTTGTCAAAGTGACTTTGTTTTATTGTGTAGTATTCTTAAGGTAGTAGAAGAGATTGATAACGCAGCAAGCTCTGGAATAAGGCGTTTTTTTCTTAAGCCCTCTCGTTTGACTCATTTGATTAAATCGGTTCTTTATGAATACAAAGTGCTGACATTAGAGCACCAAGAAGCAGTCCATCCCGGCGAGATAAGTAACGTTAGCCGGCTATCCCATGAGCAAGAGCCTGTTGTGATGATTCCTGATCAGCATTTGATGCAACAAGAAGCTATTGATATTGTGTCACGAGTGAATTTATTAACACATAATTAGAACCATACATAGAAAAAAACACTATAATTATTGTTTTGAGGAAACAATACTGTTCTGAATACATACAAGCACCATTGTTTGGCAATGATTTGTAGATAAAAGTATTTACTTTTAGTGTGTTAGAGTTATATTTGTGGCATCAATTAGGTGACAAATAAATGAAAAAAATTGATAGTATAAATGCAGCAGTAGCTGCACAGTTAAATGGCATAACGGATAATCAGATCATACTATGGTTTGATGATCTTGTTGGTTCCAATAATATGACTCAGTTTGGGGAGCTATTTAGAGCGACATTTGAGTATAAAAAAGAGTGGGCAGGTTTTCTCAAGGATAAGTTTATAAAGAGTGAACCCAGCATAGCGTTATTACAAGAGATGGTGTATGCCTATCAAAATGCAGGTCATTATGATCAATATTATAGACCTCTTAGTATGATGATTAACCATGATGATTTCAATACGTTGACGCTTCTTAATCAGGTTTCTGCTATTGTTAAGTTAGCATATCTTCAGTATATAGGTTATAGCAATCTTACTGCTGATATTGCCCCAAAAGAAGCGCTGAAAAATTTTCAAAAAGCTAGAGAGCATGATGGATTTAAGGAGAGGAAAGCTGTAGCTCAGGCTGAGAGTATTTATCGTATCGCACGGCTGCAGAATGAAGGGTTCAGTGATCTTGATATTCATGAGGCGAAACAAGAGGCATATACAAATTTTCAGACAGTCAGAAAGCATGATGGCTTTGGGGCCTTACAGGCTGTAGATCAGGCTTTCACTCTTTATAATATAGCCATGCTCCAGTTGGTAGGATATAGCGATCTTGATCTTGGTGGCGCTAAAAGAGAAGCACTCAAAAATTTTCAGTTAGCTCAGGCGCATAATGGTTTTCATGGGGTATGGCCTGTAGATCAGGCCAGCACTATTTATTGGATAGCACAGCTACAGTATGACGGATTCAGTCATCTTTGCCCTAAGGAAGCTAAAGAAGAAGCGCTGCGTCATTATAAAGAAGTAAGAGTACACGGCGCATTTGAGAGGTTGGCGGATGTCATTCAAGCGCATACTCTTTATAGTATTGCATGCCTACTAAAAGAACGAGGTACGGCTGAAGGGGAAAAAGAAGCATTCATCTACTTTCAACAAGCAAGAATGCATGGTGGTTTTTTGAAGCTAAGTAATCTGAGGCAAGCTGTTGCTATTTTTTATATAGCACAGCTACAGTATGACGGCTATAGTTCTCTAAACCCCACTGAATCTAAGCAGCGAGCGCTTCGTGATTTTAAGCAAGTAAGAGCTCATAACGGGTTTGGGGATATCAAAGCGGTATTTCAAGCCCTAACTATCTCTATGATAGCTACCTTACAGGCTTATAGCGCTAATACAATTGAGTCTAAAAAAATAGCGCTTAAGAACTTTCAAGATGCTACTAGGCATACTAGGTTTGAAGATTTGACAGATGATATTAAGTCCTCAGTGCTTATAAATATGGGAGTATTGTATGAAATTTATAAATTTGGTTTGGAGGATGCATTAGAAAGAGCGTTGGACTCTTATAGAAGAGTTGCTGAAGATTCTAAAAATAGTCAAGTAGCTAATGCCAACATTCAGAGAGTAGAGGCTAAGATTCAGAGAATAAGTGTTCAAAAAGCAGCACTCAGTCTTGTGTCTCTGGGGTCTAATCGTCAGGCTTCTTCTAGTGATAAGGAGTATGGTAACCCAGCAAAGAAACCTAGATGTACCTAGAAGAGTAGCCCGACAGTTAAATGATACATCGGATGTTCAGATCTCACTATGGTTTAGCAAATCTATATCTTGGAGGACTTAGTGATCTTGGGATTAATGCAGCTAAAAATGAAGCATTCTTGATTCTTTTACTATTAAGAGGCCATGCTGGATTTGGGCTGCTAGGAGATTCTGACCGGTCGAATGTGCTGATGAATATAGGGATATTATGTGAGCCAGGGCCTTCTGGTTTAGATGATCGCAGCGTATTTAGGGTTGATACTAACGCACTTTCTCCGGAATCTATAAGGCTAGAAGGTATCATTGAAAAGCAAGCTCCAGTGTCGCCTCAGTCAAATAATTACTGTGCTAAGGAAAAGGGTTCCTTAGCAAAAAGACCTAGATTTTAATGAATTAAGTTAACCTTGTTATTGGTGTAATAATCGACTATGAGCAGTAGGTTGCTCTTTTTGGTTTGGGGCCTTTGGGCAGGAGTCCATCATGCAAAGGGAGGTTGCCAATATGATACTATCGGGTAAAAATTTAAAACCTGAGGGGAGCATTAGACGGCATATTAACAGTTGTGGAAGATAGTGCAGTGACCTGTAATATGGTGAAGGGGGATTGGAGAGTGGGTCCATTAAGTGGAAGTCTGCCTTTTTATGCGGTGAGTCATACGATAAAAGTAATGCATATGTGGTCATAAAGCTGGTTAGGGGATTTGTGAATAATATCAGGACCAAAATAGAGACACATGCAGCGACCATTGGGTAGCTTAATGTGATTCGAGAATGTAATAGAGCCTTTATGCTTAGTGATAGATAATGTTTGGAAAATGCCGCACTAAACCCAAATGGTTCCCAGCCTAATCGAATATGATGACAGCCCTTAATTTTTTGACGGTATAGGGGAATCCAGTGTCGATATTTTAAAATCAATGTATTGAGATGTGTGGTGATTTTTGATGAAAGACTGTCTCTTGTTGTTCGGCCCATGCCTGAGAATGATACCGTGTTGGATGCTGTCTGTTGCGGCGTGGAGCTGTTGAAAATTTTCTTCCAAAATTCTGACTGTGCATTAGATATTTTTAAAAGCGGCGGGGGGCTTATTTGGTAGTAAGACTGATAGAGCTGATTCAGGGTGTATAGAGTGAATGCTATGATTTGGTATTGGGGAAACCATATTGACGTTAAAAAGATGCTTGCTAATAAGAGCGTATGACGGGTGCGGGTATAGTCTGGAAACATCACTGTTAACCTATTTATGTATAACATTATTCTAAGTTAAACCGGTCTTCTTTGCTAGTTGGAAGATTGCATTAGTTGAAAATTTTTATTATGATCAGAGATATATTTTACAGGAGAGTACCGATGTCGATGAGGGTTAGATTTGCACCATCACCAACAGGATCACTACATTTAGGGGGTGTGCGCACCGCATTATATAATTTCTTATTAGCAAAAAAGAATGGCGGAGCCTTTGTCATTCGGGTTGAAGACACAGATTTAGAAAGAAACCAGCAAGGTGCTGAGAACAATCAGTTGGCAGATTTGGCATGGTTAGGGATTGAGGCAGATGAGGGCCCTAATAACCCTGGTGATTATGGTCCGTATTATCAAAGTAAACGTCAGGATATCTATCAACAGCATGCAGAGACCTTGGTAAAAGAAGGGAAAGCCTTTTATTGTTTTTTAACCGATGCTGAGTTAGATGCACTTCACTCCCATGAAAACCGTCAGCTGAAAAGTCCTTATAGAGATACGTCTTTAGAAGAGGCTCAAGCAAAGATTGATGCAGGTGAGTCATGTGTCATTCGCTTTAAGAATAATTGGGATGATCGGGTGTTTCAATTTGACGACCTTGTTCATGGAACGACTGAGCTGGCTGGAGATATGGTTGGTGATTTTGTATTGATTCGGTCAAACAAGCAGCCAGTGTATAACTTTTGTTGTGCAGTTGACGACCATTTAATGGCAATTTCACATGTATTGAGAGGAGAAGAGCATTTGTCTAATACCTTAAGGCAATTGATGATCTATGATGCTTTTGGTTGGGATATCCCGCAATTTGGTCATTTATCGATGATTTTGGGGGCGAACCGTAAGAAGTTATCGAAGCGAGATGATGCGGTGTCGGTAAAAGATTTTGTGTCATCAGGGTATTTGCCTCAGGCGATTTTAAATTATGTTGCGCTATTGGGTTGGTCTCATTCTGATGGTGAGGAGAAGTTCACGCTTGATGAGATGATCAGTTCTTTTACGTTAGACCGTGTGAACAAATCTCCTGCCATGTTTGACCGAGACAAACTAAACTGGTTGAACCATTACCACTTAAACCAATACCGTTCTGAAGAGGTGGCTCAGGCACTGCAAGATATTTCATCGTCGCCTTTGTTGAATGATACAGTCTGGTTTGAGCAGTTTTGGACACTGATAGGGCATCAATTTCATACTCTCCTTGAAGTGAATGACACCTTAGCGTTCTTTGAGCAGCATGAGATTCGAGATAAAGAATTACTATTGGGTGAGGGTAGAGACGTTGTCACAACATTTCAGGGAATTTTATCCAATGAATCAAATTATAGTGAAGAGGCGTTTTTATCAGCCATGAAGGCAACGGGTGAACAAATGGGTGTTAAGGGCAAGCGATTATTTGCACCCATTAGAGTAGCACTAATTGGTATCCAGTCTGGTATGGAGCTAAAGGTTATCGGTGCCTTGATGACAAAAGATCAGGTATTAGAACGTATCAACGCGGCTCTTTTGGTAGGATAACCTCTTCAGGAATATTGACATAGGCAAGGCCAATGAGCCCGATGATTAGGAATACGATTATCGTGCTCATGCCTAAGGTTTGAGAGCCAGTGTAGCTTGTAACAAACCCAAGAGCCAGGGGGCCTAAGAAGGCTGTGATCCGACCAGACAAAGCATATAAACCAAAAAATTCAGCCTGAGAGTCTAAAGGACACATTTTGGCCATAAGAGAGCGGCTTGACGTTTGTAATGGTCCAACAAATGTGGTGGCTATCAGCGCCAATGACCAAAATGTAGATAGATCATTGGTTGTCAAAAGAAAGTATATGGTCACAGACAAAATGGCCAAACTTCCCATAATGGTCTTCTTTTCTCCAAAAACGCTGTCGCTATAGCTGGCTAAAAAGCAGCCTAAGCCTGCTGTCAGGTTGCAAGCAATGCCAAAGTAGATGATATCTTCAAATCCCATATTGAAGGTGCTAGCGGCATAGATGCCAGCAAAGCTAAATAAGGTATTGATACCATCGGTGTAGATCATACGGTAAACAAGGAAGTAGTAAATATAGGGTGTGGACTCAGTCTTTTTAATAGATTGTCTAACCTGGCCAAATGCTTGGTGTACAATACTTCTAAGCGGGGGTAGCTGGAGGGATGATTTTTCTGATGAAATAAATAGTATGGGCAGTGAAAACGCCAAATACCATGTTCCAACGATAGGACCAATCATTCTAATATGAGCGGCATTGCTCTTTGTTATCAAGCCAAATAATGGTTGGTCTGGTAGTACAATGGCAACCAAACAGAGTCCTAGGCAAAAAATCCCCGCAATATAGCCAAGCCCCCATGCAAATCCTGATATTTTACTGAGGTCTTTCGGTGTGGTAACTTGTACCAAATAGCTATTGTAAAAAGCGCTTGAGACCTCAAAGCCAATAGAGCCTGTAATGCAGAGTGTCATGGCTAAAATCATATAGTCAGGACTGGGCTGAACGAACCACAATAAGTATGCACAAATGATATTGATGGCTGTGAAAAAACGAAACCAAGAGAGGCTGTTTTTTAGCGTGTCAGATATAACGCCAGTGATAGGGGCTAAAATGGCAATAATAATACCAGAAATAGTCAATGTATTGGCCCAATAGATATTGCCTTCCACAGGGTTGCTGGCAACCGAATTGACAAAGTAATTGGAAAAAATAAAGGTTATAATTAGAACAGGCCACACACTGTGCGCCCAGTCATACAAGCACCAAGCGAACTGGTGGTATTTGGTCGGTTTCATCATCTTATTGGTACGAAAAATATTTGTTGCTGTCGTTGTATTTCAATTAAATGGGTTTTATTTGGTTGAAATGCATTCTGTTTGATGTCATTAAAGCTTCGAATTGGGATGTTGTCAACTGATTTAATAACATCTCCAGTTTGTATTCCGCTGAGAGCGGCGCTTGAAGGATATGATACTTGGTGAACTTCAATACCTTGGTCAACTTTTCCATCCAGTTGCATATGTTGGTACTCCATTAAATTAAGTCCCCAAGTGCCTAGAGAATTATTGGGCCTTTGATGGGGCGAGTCTGTTTTAATTCTTGTGGTAAAAACTTTATGTCCCCGTAAATAGCTCATGGATAGCAGGGTCTGATTTCCCTGGGCTGTGATCAAGCTTGCAAAGTGCTGTGGCGATAGAATGTTAATATCATTCACCGCTAAGATAACGTCTTTAGCTTCTAAATTAGCCCGTTCTGCAGGTGAGCCGGGGTATACTTCGCTCACAAGTACACCATCATGATTAGAAATGTCTAACGCATCTTTTATTTCAGGGGTTAGTGACTGGGTGGCCATACCAATCCAGCCAGGATTTACATGACCTTTGTTAATTAATTGTTTGATTACGGGAGTTGCGATGTCTGCTGGGATAGCAAATGCGATACCGATATTGAATTTAGGACCAAAAATACCACTGACAATTCCTACTAACTCACCATTTTTGTTTACCAATGCGCCACCAGAGTTTCCAGGGTTAACGGCAGCATCAACTTGGATATAACTTTTAACTCTTGAGCTCAAGCTCACTTGCCGATCAATGTGACTGACAACACCATGGGTCAGTGTTTGGTCAAAACCAAATGCATTTCCAATTGCTGTCACAGAGTCACCTGCATGCAAGTGGTGTGATTCACCAATTGATATGGGCTTAAAGGGTTGGTTGGGCAATGGCTCTATTTTTAGGACACTGATATCAAACTCGGGTGCTGCACCTATGACTCTTGCAACTGCTCTTTGCCCTTCGTGGGTCTGTACAACAATCTGCATGGCTTGTTGGATAACATGATGATTGGTGACAATATAGCCATCTTCGGATACGATGACGCCTGAGCCAAAAGCCTTGTTTTGCCCGGTGTTGTGGTCATAATACTCAACATAGACACCCACAACTGACTCCATGAAGTCATGAGGAGTATTATCAGAACTGGCTAGTGAAGCCAATGATAGGAAAGTAAAAAACACTCTGAGAAAAAACATAAAGTATCCTCCTTGGTACTTATGAGTTATTCTAAAGGATATTACTTAAGCTTGTCAATCGTGATCTTAAAAATGGTTAACACGGGAACTTTACATGCTGTTTTTGACGGTGTAATATATGAGAACATGTTCTATGAGAGCCGAAATGAGTAAAAAGAAGATTATATTAGCGATGTTAGCAAGTGTCTGTTGTGCAGAGTTTCTTGTTCAGGGGAGTTATTCCTTTCAAGTCAATGATACGCTGAGCAAGTTGTCAGGTTACGATGTTAAATATACGCAGGAAGAAGCCTCACCGTTGGATATTTCTGTAGGGTATATGATCTCGTTTAGAGATATTGTGGTTATGCCAGTGATGCTTGAAGGGAAAACAACAACGGTTGAGTCTTATGTGAATCCTGAAAAGATTTCGGCAAATGATCTGGCGCCTTTAGAAGTGATGTTAAAGCCAGGTTTGCGCCTAACAGACAACGATGTGTATATGATGTTGGGATATCAGGTGGGTAGTTTTACACAGCATGTTGAAACAGAGGGACATGCATTTGAGTTGAATGTGAAGCCTTGTTTTTATGGGGCAGGTTATACAAAAGGTATGAGTGATTATTTGGATTATATTGCTGAAGTAAAGGTCTATTATGACTCCATGTACTCGTATGCTTTAGATACCGCGACAATGACACTCGACCCAGATCTTAAAATATCAGATGCACGGGTTAGATTGGGCTTTAGGGTTAAGATCTAAGGGCCCCCAGAAGTGCTGAGAAGTCTTCAGGGATTGGGCATTCCAGTTGAACGATTTTGTCTTCTGAGGGATGTTGAAATGAAAGGAATCCAGCATGCAACGCTTGTCGCTTGAAATTATAGAGAAGATTTAGCGTCTCTGTGCTCAGTGACTGGTGTTTTAAATATTGCCCGCGATGGTAGGTTAAGTCACCAACAACAGGGTGTTTGATATGGCACATATGGACACGAATTTGATGGGTTCTTCCCGTTTCAAGTTGAACTTTTAATAGCGTATGAGCTTCAAATCGTTCATGAACTTTGTAGTGCGTGATAGCCGTTTTCCCATGTGCATTAATGGCGAATTTTTGTCGGTTTTTAGGGTGTCGGGCTAGAGGCTCATTGATGGTGCCCCCTCGATGCACAACACCTTTGACCAGGGCCAAATACTCTCTTTTGATATGGCGTTCTGCCATGGCTTGGTTCAAATGATAGTAGCTCTCAGCGTTTTTTGCAATCAGTAGTAGGCCGGTTGTATCTTTGTCCAGTCGGTGAATGAGGCCGGCCTGAGGTAATGCTTCATTGCCAGGGTAGTAGGCTAAAATGGCATTTAGCAAAGTTTGGTCTGGTACGCCAGCACCGGGGTGGACAACAAGACCAGCAGGTTTGTTAATAACAAAGAGATCAGCATCGTCATAGATAATATCAAGAGGAATGTTTTGAGGTTTGTCATGAGTAATGGTTTCTTGTTCTAATGTCAGAGTTATGTCGTCATGAGCATTTACCAAGACTTTTTTGCTGGTTTGAGTTTCACCATTAATCGTTACCTTGCCGTTTGCAATGAGTTTTTGAATGTTGGCACGTGAGATGTCTTGGCAAAGTGCTGCAAGCGCGGCATCTAACCTTTTTTTGTCATGTGCTTCGGGAATTGATAGATTACATATATTCATAACCTTATCATAGTTTTTTTTTAAGAGAAGATCAATTGTTTATCAATGCGCTTCTATGGGGTTAAAAGTTTAGGATAGGTTGACTTTTTTCACCTTTTGTGTTATTTTTCAGTGCCTTTTTTGTTTAGGGTATGATTTTTGTATAAAAAGCTTGGGCATGGTAATAAAAGTTGATATGGTGGTGCCGTGGAGACTTTATATTATGAATGTGTTTAGAAGGCACAAATAATTGGAAAAAAGGAGGTAAAGTATGATGAAAAAACATATTTTTGTGATTGCAGTAGTCATGTTGTTAGGAAACGTTGTGGCCGCTTTTGATTATGAGGCTTACTCAGCTGATGAAATTTATTCGCAGATAGAACGTAAAGAGCAGCGAGCTGACTACAAAGAGGTAAGGGATTCAGCTGAGTTTTTTGTTGCGCACTTTCCGCTTGATGAACGTATCGATGCCGTGCGCTTAAAACTGGTGTCTGCGTATATTGACAGTCGACGGTTTAAGTTAGCAGCAACCTATATAGAACAGTTAAGAAATAGTGTTTTGTTAAAAAAAACCTACCACGAGGACTTATCGTTTTACGAGATTAAACTGTATGTAACAAAAAGCAAGCATTGGATGGCAGAGTTGTTTAAAATGAAGCAGGTTTATAGAAATCATGGAGAGATTGAGAAAGCAGTGCAGCAATTTGAGACTTTTGCAACACTATATCCACGAAGTCAGTATCTGGAGCCATTGCGTGAAATGCTAGCTGATACACGGTTTGCTCTAGCCAACCATGAGCTGGGTATCGCATTGCACTATGCTCAGAAGGGTAATCTTGATGCAGCAAGCCAACGATTGGATCGATACTATGCTGGATATGCGGACATTGATACGCCACTTTTAGAAAAAGTGCTATCTTACCTAGAAGGCTAGGGGAAAGATCACCAGTTGGTAGTCACGGTTTTCTGCAATAGATAATTTTGTCATCTGGCATGCTGCTGCTATTTTTAAAAGTTCTATTTGAATATTTTTCTGCCAGTAGAGATCAAGAAGGCTAGGGTTTGGTGTTATTTCTGGCCAAGATAAAATTTGCTGGACCGGTAAGCGCATGGGGTGGTTAATCCATGTATCGGGTGTCAACGCATCAAGTTCTGTTACCAGCCAAGTTTTGGTGATCAAAATAGGGCATGTATAGGTATTTTGGTTTACGATAATAGATTGATCTACGTGGTCAATCATTGGTGCGTCTGGCAGTTGGGTATGGTTGGTTTTCATGATAAGATGGCTAAGTAATATTATGGATATGGTAGCCGATGTTTAAGCAGATTACGATTGTTCAATTGACAGATATGAATCCTTTGTTTGATATTAGGTTGTCCTGGCCTGAGGTTTCGCTAAAGAAAACAGCGTGTTACTCTAACATGGCGCTACTGGCTTCGGCTGGCTTGTTGGCAGAGGCAGAGGGTTTGGCAGATGTTATTTTAACCAAGAGTCATGAACCTAAAGCAAATATGATTGTTTTGCCGGTATATTATCAAAGGCGTGGTCATAATAATGTGGTGGAGGTTTTAGGGGATCTATCGTCTAGTCATTATGAAGAAATCAGCCAGCTATTGGTAGATTTTGATTATAATATTAGCCAATCTGGTCAGTTTTGGTCTTTGAAAAGTGACTGGCGTCATGTTTTTTCTGAGGATGTGGTGTCTATTGCAAGTCAGTTGCCTCATGTTGCTGCTCAAGAGATTGAAATGGCATTGTATTCTCATCCAGCCAATATAGCTCGTGAAGCTCGACAGCAAAGGCCTGTGTCAGGGTTATGGTTTCTTAACAGGTCTCCTGGAAAGGTATTTAAGATGTCCGTGGTGAGTAATGTTAAAATGTTACCACTATTGACAGATGTGTCTTCAGTAGAGGCTTGGTTGGAAAACCCCGTTCCTGGCGTTATGATTGTCTTGGGCTCAGAAGCAGGGGATTGTCAGCTAGAAAGGGTTAAAGAAGAAGTGCTGGCTTTGTTGGAAACAGGGCGGTGTGCTCAAGTCAGATTGGTTCAGCCAGGGGTTGATTATTACTATAGTGCACATTTGTTCGCAAGCTTATGTGCTCGGCTTAAGGTGGTGTTTTCTTAAAGCAAACAATATAGTTTATCCAGGTGTTGTGACACATTGAGAAGCTTTTAAAGAGGGGGTTGTATGCAATTCCTTTGATATCGACAAGCTTGAGTCCTTCGTTAGAGGCTGCATGGATCAGTTCGCTTGGCTTGATGAATGCTCGGTACTCATGGGTATGTTTCGGAAGGATCTGTAAGATGTATTCAGCGGCGACAATTGCGCCTAAAAAGGATATTGGGTTTCGATTAAGTGTCGAAAAAAAGACATAGCCATTTGGTGCTGTAATGTTAGCAATGCTTTTAATCATGGCTGCTGGGTTGTCAACGTGCTCCAGGACCTCTAGGCAGGTAATTAGGTCAAATAATTCTGGAGGACTTTTGACAAACTCTTCAAGGTAGATATGCTGATAGTCAATAACTTGGTTGTGATGTTTTGCAATATCAATCAGGTTTTCATCGGTGTCGATTCCAGTCATATCGAAGTGATGTGCTAAGGCCTCTGTTAATATGCCGCCACCACAGCCTACATCAAGTCCTCTGCCTTTTTTGATATGGTTCAATATAAACTGAGTTCTTAGGGGATTGATGGCATGAAGGGTCCAAAAAGGACCTTCCTTGTCCCACCAGGTGTCAGGATCCTCAGTGAATGGTTTATGCGTAGGCATCTTCAATTTCCTGAATAATGGTTTTTAAATGCTCAAGGTGGTCTTGGCGAGAGGATGCTTCTGTTTGTATCGATTGTAGTGTTTTTTCAAGTTCCGGTGCTGCAATATATCGAGACTGGCCAATGCCTTTATGGCATATCTTGTTAATCATATCTTGATCATTGAGGTCAAGAGAGTGCTCAATTTCTTTGATAAGCTGCCCTGATTTTTTAACAAACATTAAGATAATTTCTTTTGCTGTCTCTTCTGATCCGTAGAGCGCTAAAAGTTTTTGTTTTTCGATGATGGCCATGTTCATCTCCTTTGATGGATAGTGGATACTGTTCGAGTTTCAGTGCCCACATTTTACAGAAATGATAAACTATATACAATCGGTAATTGATGCTTTTGTCGCAGTATCTGGGGTGTTGATTTTATGTTACTTATGCAGTTGCTTGAGAAATACGATACATTTTATTTATAAGTATGCTAGTATTTCTTTAGCTGCTTGCAGTAGCGCGTTTGGACTCGCGTTGGTTCACAGGCCAATAAGGAGCTATGGATTGTTGGCAGGCATGGATTGCCGCTGTGGATCTCTTTTAATCTCTTTGGCCAGAGAAAATCAAAAATATTCTCAGTAAGCTCAAAAACAAGTTATATATTGAGACAAATAAAGCTACGGTTGCCATAATATAGTTCGTTTCGCCACCATGTATGATTTGGCTGGTATGGAATAATATATAGCCAGCTGAAATTAAAGCAAAGACCGCAGATGTGATGACCATCATCATAATAGAAGGGAAGAAGAATGAGGCGATTGCCGCGAGCATCGCAATTACAGAGCCGATAATTAGCATGCCACCCATGTAGCTGAAGTTACGACTGGTCGTTAATACATAGGCAGATAATGTTAAAAAAGTAACCCCAGTTGTGGCAAGAGACATGCCTAGGATGGCATAGCCATTGGTCGTTGAACGTAACACCATACCTAAAATTGGGCCAAGGGAGTATCCTAAGAATCCGGTAAATAAAAATGCTGTTAACACACCCATAGCACTATGACTGTAGCGCTGGGTTAAAAAGTATAAACCATAAAATCCTAAAATCATTCCAAGAAAGCCTGGGTGAGGTAGGCGTAAAATCATTGAGCCCCACGCAACAATAGCACTAAATAGTAACGTTAACCCAAGAAGAGCATAAGTGTTGCGAAGGACACTATTCGTTTCTAAATGTGAGGATTGGGTGGCGGTATGGACACGAAAATTCATGTTTGGCTCCTGTGATTATATAAATGTATTTTATTTCCATTTTTAGCAAATGTCTATGTTTTTTTGGTGACTTGTGCTTGAACAATAATGGTAAAATCTGTACTATGTCTCAATAGATAGACAAGGAGAATTAGGCTATGAACGCAGATATGTACCAGCCAGCTGTCTTGATGACAGGTGCAATGCGAGGTATTGGTTTGGCAATTGCTGCTAAGTTTGCTCAGGAAGGCGCAAGGTTGGCAATGATTGTGCGAGACGATAAAGGAGAAGATTGTCAAAAGATTCAAAGTGAACTGTCACAGCTTGGTGGAGAAGTTCATCTCATTAAAGCAGATATACGTTCTAAAGATGATATTGAATTGGGTGTTTCAAAAGCTGCTGAAGTATTGGGAGGCTTAGATATTTGTGTGCTTAACGCAAGTGTTGTTGTTTTGACGAATACAGAAGAAACGTCTATTGATGTATACGATATGATGCATCAAGTGAATGCCAGAAGTAACTTTTTAATTGCAAAATCTGCACGCCAGTATTTGCAGGAGTCAGAAATTGCCCATATTTGTATGATAGCACCCCCTATGAATTTAGATCCTAAATGGCTTGGTGCGCATCTGGCTTATACCTCTAGCCGTTATTTAGCAAGTATGATGGTTGTGGGTCTGTCAGAAGAATTTAAATCAAGTAACATATTGGTCAATGCACTATGGCCAAAAACAAATATCAATAGCAAAGATGCCTGTAATGTGATTCAAGGAACTTATGAGTCCCAAAAACAGTGCCGTCATCCGGCAATAATGGGTGACGCATGCTGGAGCCTCATTGTTCGTAATGCAATGGGCTTGACCGGTGAATTCTTTGTCGATGAAGAAGTGTTGCGTGAAGATGGCGTCGAAGATTTCAACAAGTATGTTGAAAGCTTTGAAGAAGAAGTTTTTTAAAGTTTTTCCATCATCTGTTGTGGTCTCTATCAAGAGACCACAATATTAATCAACTTTCCTGGAATGTGGATGACCCGTTTTATGCTTTTACCTTCTAAATGCTTTTGAATTGATAGTGTTTCCTGTGCCAAATGGATAATATCACTCTCTGAACACTCTTTATTAAGGTTGAGTTCTCCGCGGCGCTTGCCATTAACCTGTACAACAATGGGCCTGGTTTGCTGTTGTAGTGCTTCTTGATCTATTTTAGGCCATGCTGTTTCTGATAAAGGTTTTTCTCCATCCCAGTAAAAGCTGCTGGTATGGGGAGCAAGTGGGAATAGGGCGATAAAAAAGATTTCTTCTATTTTTTGAATGGTGGTGTTTCGTACCGGTGATTGCTGGATAATATTGAATAACTTCATGCAGCCAGCAACTGTAGTGTTTAGTTGTCTCTTTTCATAGTCATGTTCTATTTTTGATAAAATTGTCTGGGCATCTGACCAAAGCTTTGGGGTTACGCCTTCGCTTACCGGCTGTTTGTTTGAAAAGTATAGAGATACTTTTTTGAGGAAGCGGTGCATGCCTTCAATGCCAGAATGACACCATTCTAATGACTGAGAGGGTGGTGCTGCAAATAAGATAAATAGCCTTAGAGCATCTGCGCCATAGGTCTTATGTAACTCTGAGGGTGTTACCAGGTTACCCTTTGATTTGGACATCTTGCTGCCATCTTTAAGCACCATTCCTTGCGTTAAAAGTTCTTTAAAGGGCTCTTTTGCAGGTGTGATGCCAATGTCATGCATAAAGTGGTGGATAAACCTTGCATATAATAAGTGTAAGATGGCATGTTCGATGCCGCCAATATATAAGTCTACAGGAAGGCCATCTGTAACACTAGGCGCAATCAAGTCGTTGGATTCTTTAGGCGATAAGAATCTGGCATAGTACCAAGAGGAATCAAAGAAAGTATCAAATGTGTCTGTTTCACGTTTGGCAGGCTGATGGCATTTAGGGCAAGATGTGTTGACAAAATCTGGATTATTTGCAAGCATTTTGCTTGAATCTGAGAAGGTGATATTTGTAGGTAGCGTTACCGGAAGGTTGGCTTCACTTTCTGGGACGATGCCGCAGTTATCACAATAAATGATTGGTATAGGACAGCCCCAATAGCGCTGACGTGAAATTCCCCAGTCTCTTAAACGGTATTGGTCCTTGGCTTGCCCTTGTTGAGAGGCGGCTAAGGTTTTTGCGATCTCTTCAATGGCTTCTTGGCTTGATAAGCCCGTTAGCTGGGCTGAGTTTATCAAAGTGCCGGTTTCAGTCATTGCAGACTGGCTATAGTCATGCTCTTTGCCATTGTCAACAACAGGTATCACAGGAATTTGGTAGCGTTTGGCAAATGCATAGTCACGGTCGCAGTGTGCAGGGACCATGATGACAGCACCATGGCCGTAGTCCATTAGGACATAGTTTCCAGCATAAACAGGAATTTCACGTTTAGATATGGGGCAGAGGGCTGTTAGACCAATAGCGACGCCAAGTTTTTCACCGGCTTCAATCTCAGCTTCACTCACGCCACTTTGAGATAGTTGGGTGAGGGCTTGTGCAATTTTAGGGTTTGTTTTGCTGACTGCTTCGCATATGGGGTGGGTTGGGGCAAGTACCAATGCTTGTGCACCCAATAGGGTGTCGGCTCGTGTTGTATAGACTTGACACGTTGCATCAAGTCCAATAATGGAAAAGGTGATATCAACGCCTTTAGACTTACCAATCCAATTTTTTTGCATGGTGACAACTTGTTCAGGCCAGTGGGTTAAATGTTCGCACTCATCGAGTAGCGCATCTGCATAGTTCGTAATTTTCAAAAACCATTGATTGATTTCTTTTCGCTCAACTGGTGCACCAGAACGCCAGCCTTTACCATCAATAACTTGTTCATTAGCAAGCACAGTTTGGTCTACAGGGTCCCAATTAACGGTTGCATTTTTTCGGTAAGCAAGTCCTTTTTCATATAGTTTGATGAACAGCCATTGTTGCCAGCGGTAATACTCTGGATCACATGTTTTGAGTTCATGATCCCAATCAAAGTGTAGTCCAAGCATGTCAAATTGTTCACGCATTTGCTTTATGTTGCCGTCAGTCCAATCCTTTGGGTGTTTGTTGTGTTTGATGGCAGCATTTTCAGCAGGCAGTCCAAAAGCATCCCATCCCATTGGGGAAAACACATTAAATCCTCTGGTTCGATAGTATTTGCTCATCGTATCTGCCAAGGTATAGCATCGAGCATGGCCCATATGAAACTGTCCACTAGGATAAGGAAACATTGCTAAAATGTATTTTTTATTAGCAACGTTCAGCTTAGGCTTTGCAAAAAGTTGCGCGGCGGTTTGGTTTTGGATGTTATGGGGGTTATAGTCGTTGCTCATTATCTGCACCTTACTGATTTATAAACACTATAGATAATATTGGGAATAATCGCAAATGATTTTCAAGGAAAGAAAACAGTTTTACTAAGGGGAATGAGGATGGTTTTTAAGCGAGGGCTTAATTTGATTCTTGCCCTGGGCTTGAGGTCTCTTTATTGACATGTAGTTCTTTTATGGCAGTTGCGCTGGCTTTGTGAATGGTCAGCACCATATCATGAATGGTGATGGTTTCACCTTTCTTGGGGATATAGCCAAAGTGATGAGAAACAATGCCCGCGATAGTATCAAATGACTGTGTGTCTAATTTGGCTTCGAAATAACGGTTATACTGCTCTATGGGGGTTGCGCCTTGAACAAGGAATTCACCATGAGCCAGCTTGATAATATACTCAGGGTGGTGGTCATCATACTCATCTTCAATTTGACCGACAATTTGTTCTAATAGGTCTTCAATGGTCACCACACCTTGAAACTGACCATATTCATCCAGAACAATGCTCATATGTTGATAGGTTTGTTGCATGCGGTTGAGTAAAGACAGTACAGATTGGCTGGAGGGCGTAAAGTGAGGTGTGCGTAATATATTGATAATGGGTGTTGAAGTGTTGTCACCAAGAGGTATTAGATCCTTGATCAGCAGTATGCCACAAATATTGTGATTGTCATCAATCACCGGGTAGCGAGAGTGTTTTGTTTTGCTGTAAATACCTAATGCATCTTCAATGGTAGATTGATGAGATAAGGTGATGGTTTGAGATTTGTTCAACATGACTTGATCGATAGGGGTGTTTCGAGCGGATAGGCTGTGTTCAATGAGCTTCAGCTCATTGGGGTTAATGATTTTCTTTTCGGCAGCATGTGCAATTAATGTCATGAGCTGTTCCTGACTGTTCAGCATGATCGTAATTAATTTAAGAAACAGTTTTTTAAGCATAAGGGTTGGGTACTCCTGCCTGGTTTAAAATATCGATCTCTTTGAGGCTCATGGCTTTGAAGTCCTCATCGTGATCATGGGTGTATCCTGAGATGTGGAGTAAGCCATGGACAAATAAGTGGAGTATTCGATCAGTTGAATGGTGGTCTTGGAAAATGAAAGCCGGGCAAATGTAAACTTCACCGGTGTGTGTTTCATGAGGTAATGAAATCACATCTGTTGCGGTGGGCTTTTGCCTGAGTTGATTGTTTAGATGGAACATAGCATCTAATGGTAAAAAGTTGAGTTCAATACTGAGAGAACGCCCTAAGCTCTGTTCAGTTGCTGAAAAAGCTAGGGACAATGGAACATCTCGATGATCAAAATCATCGGTTTCATTATTAATGATGAGCTGGGTCTCTGTATTTGCCATTAATGTATCCTCATTTTGTATGTTATAATGCATTATTAGTATTTGACAGTTATTTCGTCAGGTTTTCGATAGAAGATTGAGAAGGAGTTCTTGGTAGATATTTGTCAGCTGGTGTAATTCAGTCTCTGTTGCTTGCTCATTAATCTTGTGAGCGTATTCTGAGCGTAAGCCAAATTCAATAATTTCTTGTGCAATGGGTTTGAGAAACCGTGCATCACTCGTGCCACCTTTAATCGATGCTTGGGGCGTGAGCCCTGTTACAGAGGCGACAGCTTGTTCTAGAGCCTCTTTAAGACGGATTGGCTTGGCTTGATACGGTAGGGCTCCAGGTTTCTCTTGAATAGCTGCATGATGCTGTTGAAATACCGTCATGCATTGTTTGATGGTGTTTTTTGAAAAATATCGGAGGTTTAGACCAATAGAAATGCTTTGCGGGATGATATTGGAGGTGCTGGTGCTGGTGTTTACTGAAAATAATGAAATATTATGATGCTCTGGCAGCGTTTCTTGTAAATGCTGCAGGCTTATCAGAAACTGAGATAAAGCAGTATTGGGTGACCAAGCTTGGTCAGGATAAGCAGTATGCCCTTGTTGGCCTTTTAGCGTAATGTTAAATGTATATGATCCTCTCCGTTCATGTTTATAGTAATCCCCAATATTATTGACGCAAGTGGGTTCTCCAACAAGTGCCCATTGAGCTAAAAAGCCTTGTTGTTGAAGTTTGGGGATGACAGATTGCATACCATTTTGTCCATCGCCTTCTTCATCGCTGGTTAATAAAATGCCTACGCGGCCTTTCAGTTTATGCTGAACTGTTTTTAAGGCATGGCAAAACGCCCAAATTGCACCTTTCATATCTACAATGCCCCGTGCAATAATAGGGTTGGTTTCTTGGCATGAGAATGGATGATTGTCCCAATAATCTAGTGGTCCAGGAGGCACAACATCGGTGTGGCCAACAAATAAAAAGAGCGTATCGCCAGTTCCCAGCTCGAAATAGCTATTATTCGTGTCGCCTTGGTGATAATTTATAGGGGTTGTTTGTAGGTATTGGGCAATGACATCCATGCACCCGGCATCGTCGGGTGTGACAGAAGCGCATTGCAGCAAGTGTTTTAGAAAAAAAATATCGGGTAACATCATTAAATTTTAATGAATATTTTTGCTGCCGTCAAAAAAAAATAGTCATGGCTCTTTAATTTAGTCCCAATGGCCTTAAAATAGGATCATGATTAAAGTGTCATAATTTTTTACATAACATGAGGAGGTAATGATGACAGTAAAAATTAAACCATTGGCTGATAGGGTGGTTGTAAAGGCTCATCCTGCAGAGGAGAAGACCCAAGGTGGGATATATATTCCTGTAAAGACGGAAGAAAAGGTTGTCGAGGCAGAAGTTGTCGCTGTTGGTCCTGGTAAGGTCGCTGATGGTAAAAGTATAAGTCTGGTCCTTAAGGTTGGTCAAACAGTTGTGTTTAATCAATATTCTGCAACAGAGGTTGAGTCTGAAGGTGAAAAGTTTTTGGTGCTGCGTGAAGATGACGTAGTTGCGGTGATTGAATAGGAGAAAATAGATGTCTAAATCAGAAATATTAAGTGGTCAAATGGTTGGCAATACAGTGATTAGTGCCAGTGAAGCTTTAAGCAAGCTTGTAGGCTCGACCATGGGCCCTCATGGCAAAAGTGTTGTTATTGGGGTCGGTGGTGCGCCTAAAGTGACCAATGATGGCGTGACTGTGGCAAAAAATGTGACTGTAGATAATCATCATGAAGATGTGATTATTAAGTTATTGCGTGAAGCTGCGATGAAAACCAATGACAATGCAGGAGATGGAACCACAACAGCGACTGTTTTGACTCATGCAATGTTACAAGCTGCAGCTAAGTATCAGGTAGCAGAGGTGAATCGATGGGAGCTAAAACGAGGAATGGACGCTGCTATTGTCGAAGTGGTGAAGTCATTAGAGACGTTAGCAACGCAGTGCCAGGACAGTGAAACAATCAAGCGTGTTGGTACAGTGTCTGCAAATGGCGATGAAAGTATCGGTGGTTTTATTGCTAAGGCAATGGATCAAGTGGGTATCAATGGTGTCATTACTGCTGAATCTGGCTCTGCAATTGAAACAGAACTGCAAGTGGTTAAAGGTATGCAGTTTGACCGAGGGTATGTATCACCCCATTTTGTATCGGATGCCAAAGCCATGTTGTGTGAATTTGAGAACCCGTACATCCTGTTATTAGATAAAAAGCTAAGTACCATTAGAGATATGGTGCCATTGCTAGAAGGTGTTGCCAAATCTGGCCGTCCGTTATTGATTATAGCAGAAGATGTTGAAGGCGAAGCTTTAAGCACTTTGGTTCTAAATAATATTCGTGGGGTTGTAAAGGTCTGTGCGGTTAAGGCACCTGGTTTCGGAGATCGAAGAAAATCCATGTTAGAAGATATTGCGATTCTAACAGGAGCACAAGTGATTTCAGAAGAGATTGGCTTGACTCTTGAATCAACTACTGTTGATCATTTGGGTAGCTGTAAGCGTGCGGTGATTACAAAAGATGATACAACGATTGTTGATGGCTCGGGAGATCGCAAAGCGATTGATGAACGTACAGCACATATTCAAGCTCAGATGGATGACAAGTCATGTTCAGATTATGATCGTGAAAAGTTCCAAGAGCGTTTGGCAAAGTTGTCTGGTGGTGTTGCTGTTCTAAAGGTTGGCGCTGCGACTGAAGCTGAGATGAAAGCCAATAAGGATATTGTAGAAGATGCCTTAAATGCAACAAAAGCAGCGGTTGAAGAAGGTGTTGTGCCTGGAGGCGGAGTTGCCTTAGTAAGAGCTGCACAAGCTTTGGCTGATTTTAGCTGTGGTCATGAAGACCAAGATATCGGCGTTAAGATTGTGAAGCAAGCCATGTTTGCCCCTCTAAGACAAATTGTAACCAATGCAGGGGATGATGCTTCTGTAGTTCTGAATAATGTCTTGGACGGAAAAGCCAACTTCGGATTTAATGCAGCCAATAGTGAATACGGTGATCTAATGGAGATGGGGATCATTGATCCTGCCAAAGTGACACGTTCTGCACTACAGAATGCTGCATCGATTGCTGGAATGTTGATTACAACCGACAGTATGATTGTTGAAATCCCATCTGAAGGCAGTGATGATGCTGCTGGTGGCATGGGTGGCATGGGCGGCATGGGCGGCATGGGTATGATGTAATCTACCAGTCCATGGATTAGAAAGGGGGCCATTGCCCCCTTTTTTTATGGCTATCTGTTTTAACTCGTGTGTGATTAAGGGCCATGCTTAGATGTATGGCTTGATGCGATGGTGCTATACGCTTAAACAATGTGAGTGTTTTTGTAAGGTGTTGATTTATATGGCTGTTTGTGTTATAATGGTCTCATAATAATAAAGAGGCTAGAATTATGAATATGTCCACACGTATGTTTATTAGTAGTGCATTTGCTTTGGTAGTAGCATGGATCGTTATACCGCATATTGTAATTTCTTATGGAATGACTGTTGGTGCCGCTGCAGTATCGGGTTTGCCATCGTATACGCCAGTTGTTGTTGCTGAGTTGATCAAATCTCAAGCGATCCAAGCAGCAGTTTTGTCTGTTCATCAGTTAAGGCCAATGATTCTAACAGCAGCATCTGCAGTAGGATTTATCTTGCCGCCAATCTTTGAGGGAACATTTAAAGCCACGAAGTTTGTACTGAGTCATACATTGTTACCAGTTGCTAAAGCAGTTAAGAATGTAATGTTGCCTAAAAAGATTCATAATATCAAATCACCAGTTATATCTGGATAAGCATTTAAAGATTAAAGGGCCTTTGGGCTCTTTTTTATTGTTTGGTCGTATGGCAATGGTTTAGTAGAGATATCTGTGAAATCATAAATTTTGTTTCTAACATTTAGGCCCTTGGGTTAATTTTTGAAATATAGCATTCAAGATCGCACCCATATGTTCATAAAGTACTATTCATAAGTTTGAGTAACTTGACTTGGAGTCAGTTGTCAGAGTAGACTATATTCATATGAAAATATGGTGATGTTTGTATGTATGATAAAGATATCTTTTCCCATAGTATCGCACTGTCATGGCGATTTTTGCTAGTTTTTTTATTGGTTGAGACTCTTTATGGATACATCGTCCCAGATGCTGTGTATGAGCTTGATGAGTCTGGCTTTCTTCTCTTCATGCTGGTCGTGACCTGTTTAAAAATCTTTTGCTCCACATATGGCGCATTATTATGGTTAACAATAACGGCTAGGAATAAGCATAGTGGCTAGTATATTCGCCCGTTTTTTATTAGGGATTGCCATTGTCGCGCGTGCATGTGTGGATCACCCCCAAACTGATCCAAGGACATTTCATTGTGAAGTATTGGATAATGGGCTATCAATGCTTATTGTCCAGGATCCTGCTGCGCGCGAATCTGCTGCTGCTATGTATGTGGGGGTTGGGTCTCAAGATGACCCTCCAGGCATTGAAGGATTGGCGCATTTTTTAGAGCATATGCTCTTTATTGGGACAGAAGAGTATCCAGAAGTTGATGCCTTAAGTCATTATGTTTCTGATCATGGTGGGGGCTATAATGCTTTTACATCTAGAGATCACACACAGTATTTCTTCTCGGTACAG
The DNA here is from genome assembly GCF_024259865.1 of Candidatus Synchoanobacter obligatus. GTDB lineage: Bacteria > Pseudomonadota > Gammaproteobacteria > Comchoanobacterales > Comchoanobacteraceae > Synchoanobacter > Synchoanobacter obligatus. The sequence continues at coordinate 577,325 of NZ_JAKUDN010000002.1, forward strand.
CCCCAATTTTTTTCTGAGGGGTTTAATATCTTTTCGTCATTTTTTGTTTCACCCTTATTTGATGAAGGGTATGTTGAGCGAGAACGGCACGCCGTTCATGCTGAGTTTAAAATGCATCAAAAGGAAGATCCTTGGCGGCATTATGCAGTATCTCAGCTAATTAGTAATCCCAACCATCCAGCAAATCGATTTCATGTCGGCAATCTTGATACATTAAAGGAGTGCCGTGAGGGAGATTTGCGTAAATCGTTGCTTGCATTTTATCATAAGTATTATAGTTCAAATAATATGTACTTTGTAGCGGTGACACCTGATACGATAGAAACACATTTAGACACGATAAAGCAGCGATTACTAAGCATACCCAATCGGAATACGGTCAAAAAAGACTTGGGTAAACGCTTTGATAAAACATCATTAGGACGGTTTATCCAGGTTGAAAATATAGCCCCAAATCGCTCTCTTGATTTTGAGTTTGCAATTCCCAATCAAGATAAAGAGTATTTTTCACCTGCTGCTAGCTATATTTCATCGTTAATAGGGGATGAAGGAGAGGGCAGTATCTTGGAGGCCTTAAAACGTGAAGGGTGGGCTCAAAGTCTGTCAGCAGGTTATGGAAAGGTATCTGATCATGAAGGAACGATTAATGTTGAAATCGAGTTAACAGAAAAAGGTTACCATCATATTCATGAAATCATCTCAGCAGTGATGAGTTATGTTGAATTGATTCGCTATGAAGGGGTCACACAAACTCGATTTAATGAAGCACAAAGAATCAGTTTTTTAGAGTATTTGTTCTATGGACAGCAGCCAGTATTATCTCAGGTGAACGGTTTGGTGGCTAGTATGCCCAATACGCCTTATCGTTTGTTGAGAAAGGCACGATACATTACCGATGAATCAGTCTTTGATAAGGCGCATATCTATCAGTTATTGGATGCCATTAGGCTTGATAATGCCAGAATATGGTTATCGAGTCCTGATGAAGAAACCAACGAAGTAGATGACGTTTATCATGTCGAATATAGTAACAGACCCATTGGCATGCTAGAAGCGGTTCGGTGGCTTGAACCCAGCAATTTTGCATTGGCGCTTCCAAAAGAAAACTCATTTATTCCGAACAGCATATCTATCCATAAAGCAGATCCTATGCCCTTACCCGTAGAAATATCTTCTGGGAAATGGTACCTGACAGACTCAGATTTTCTTCAGCCAAAGCAGTATATGGATATCGCTTTGTTAGGTAAAGAAATTGTATCAACCAAAGATATTGTTGCTATGGATATGGGGGTATTGCTTTTAAGACATTTGGCTAATCCAGTACTGTATCCGGCGAATAATGCAGGTTTAAACTGGAGTGTATCAAGACACCTGCATGGGTTAAATATATCAGTTTGGGGAATGGGAGACCAATCACAGGCTGTGCTACAGACGATATTAAAGATGCTTGGAGAGATGCCTCAGATAACATCAGATGCCATGTTTCATCTGTTAAAGGAGCGTTATGAACAGGCTTTAAAAGAAGAAGACACTATCTTGCCTGCTGCGATGCTATCTAAAAGGCTTAATACAATACTTCGGCCAGATCTTGCCCATAGAGAAGATCGATTGGAGGTGTTAGATGCCTTAACATTGCAGGATGTGGTGTCATTTTTGCAAGACTATTTTGCTGAAACCTCTATGAAGCAGATGTACTATGGTAATTTGACAGTCGACAGTATACAGAACATTTCACCAGAAACTGAAGGTATGAAAGTTGGTAAGCAATATTTAGACGTTAAGCCAAATAGGGTGCTAAAGCTTGAAAAGGGGATTGCTCGGTATGCGTACCCTAGTGAGCAAAGCGACCATGCTGTAATCTTATACTATCAGATGCCGGGTAATAGTTATCGAGAACGCGCAATGACGATGATTTTAAACAAAATGATTGCACCAGATTTCTTTGAAGAGCTCCGAACAAATCAGCAGTTAGGTTACTTTGTGCGTTCTGCGTATAGGCCTATACATGATTGGCCAGGTATGGCATTCCTGATACAGTCCCCACATACAGATTCTGCCACATTAATTGATCGAATACATGCCTTTTTAGAAGCGGGGGAGTTTTGGCATGATTCATCTTATGAAACAGCTAAAGCGACACTGATCCATCAGTATGAAGACCCATTTGAGACAATGGGCGAGGTCTCAGATTTTTATTGGTATAAAATATGGCAGGGCACTGAAGAATTTGACTCAAAGCAAAAAATGATTCAGGCGCTTGAGGATCTAACTTACTCTGAGATAAAAGCTTTCTATCAGCATACATTTGTAGATGAGGTGAGCGCTATATATTTAACATCGAAATAGCCCTATTCTGCAGAATAATTGTTGATAGTTGGCTGATAGAATGTTACTTTTTCATCCTAATGCTATTAGGATAGAAAATGAGAAGGATTTTATTAGGTTTATGTGTAACTGGGGCTCAAGCAGTTGATGTTGGTTTATTGAGTGGCAGAGGTTTAGATACTGGTCAAATAATTTATGGATTTTCCTTACAAAAAGACCATCAACTGATTAGCTTACCTTGTGCAATAGAGTTTAAAGCAACTTTGGTCGGTGATTTATCCGGTTGGCAGGTAGGGACCTCAGCAAGGTTTGCTTATAGCCTTAATGATACCGTTGAAGTGCTAATAGGCCCCACTTTTTCCTTAGATTTTGAGACTCATAGTGATGACAGTAAAGACATAGCAGGGATCTCAACGGGTATACAGTACTTGGTTGATCAGTGTAAGCTGCAGTTGAATATCGATCCTATGACCCGTTCCGCGCATGCAGCAGCAGTTGTAGCCTTGGTTTAATAAGGTGTTGATCTTATTATCTTTGTAAGATATATTGAATAAACGAATAAACGAATAAACGAATAAACGAATAAACGAATAAACGAATAAAGGAATAAATTATGAAAAAAGTATTGTTGTCTATTGCCGCACTCTCTCAAGCTGTTGGAATTGGTGTGTCTGCAGGTGTTGCATCACCGGCTGTTACGTATCAAAGTGGCTACTCTTCTGAAGAAAAAAAAGGTTATGTTTGGAATGAAGCAGCCGTTTATGGTATGTCTGTAGTCCATATTTTGGAGAGAGGGTTATTGCCATTAGACGTTGAGGTTAAAGGAAGTTTCTTTGCGTTTGAGGATTTAGGCTTTGCAAATGCTTCAGCTCGTCTGGTATTTCCAGTTTCCTACCGAGAGGCTATCCTTGTTGGTCCAAGTATCGGGAAAGCTTTATGGATTAGTGATGATATGAAAGTGGCGTCTGATTTTTCCCTTCCCGCGTTTTGGGATAAGCAGGAACATATTGAACCCCGTGTGGCGATAGGCACGGCTATCGGTTATCAGGTCTCATGGCCTGATGGTAAAAAGTTTCAAATTAATATAGATCAAAGCATGGGGTCCTTTTATATTTCTGCCTCAAGCTGCTGACTATGTTGACATTGCTTTGAATGACTATTAAGATTCGGCACGAAAAAAAAGAGAAAAAGTCATGAAAAGAATAATATTACTATTGGCAGCCGCTGCATATGGGGCTGAATTTGGTGTCACTGCAGGTGTAGGATCGCCTCTTGAGGTAAAAGTTGATTACAGCTATCAAGGTAAGCACTCTTATTCTTCTTCCCGTGAGACTTCTTCTGAGTGTATGTATGGCGTGTCATTATCACACCTTGTATCGCATGAAAAATCACCGACAGACATTGAATTTAAAGTTGGTATGCTTGCGAATCAAAATTTAACACTGGCGCAAGCGTCAGCCCGCATTGTTTTTGATTGTGGTGATAATTATGCCCTTTTGATTGGACCATCTGTTGCTAAGACGATTATGTATAGTATTGAAGCTGATTTGGGGAATGATGGCAGTAGCTATTTCGAACATAAAGTATCGGTTAGTGATAGTATGTTGTTTGGTCCTTCAGCAGCAGTGCAGTATACGTTAGATGACGGCAAAAAGATTCAGTTCATTGCAGATAGTGCAACGAACTCTCTTCAGGTAACAGCATCAATGGACCTTTTATAGTTCTACTGAGTTAGGTCAAAGGCACAAATCTAGTACCGTACTGGATTTGTGCCTTTTTCTTTTTGAGATAAAGAAGTTTTATCTGGCATTGGGGTTGAAAATGCTTGACGTAGAGAAGGATGCTTGGTAACGTTAAGGTGCTTGGCCAGATAGCTCAGTAGGTAGAGCAGTGGACTGAAAATCCTCGTGTCGGCAGTTCGAATCTGCCTCTGGCCAAATCCTCTATTCAAATAGAAACGACTCCATTTCTTCTCGTAAAAACTGTTGTGTTTTCTCACTCATAGGATCCATGCGATATTCATTAATGAGTTTCGTTTGCTGGATTAACCATTGTTGCCAGGCTTCTGCAGATATGTTTTGTTGTATTCTGGCACCCATGTCTCCTGGAAATGGAAGAAAGGCTAGTTGGGGCAGGTTTTGTTTCAGCTTCTTACAATAAATAAGGTTACTCATAAGGACTCCTGTGGCAGGGTTGCAACTTGTATGTAGGCATTAAGAAGCTCAAGAGCAGGCTTTATTCCAGTGGGCAGGCCTAGGGTAATATCGCTTAATAATTGCCATTGATCTTCATGGTTAGACGGGTTCAGGTCTATAAAAGGATAGATGGTTAAGGTTAAATGGGTCAATTTGTGCTTGTATCTGGGTAAAGGATGAAGAACTTTATTGTCAGGATTTAATTCGGTAAAGCTTTCAAATAATGCGGGTGAATACAGTTGGGCCCACAAACCAGTATTGGAACGTTTGATCAAACGGATTTTTTGATCTCTAACTTCTAGTAATAGATACAGATCTTTTGGCTTAGGCTTGGCACGTTGTGTTTTGGCGGGGATTGTATTAGTCATTTGGTGGGTATGGGCATAACATGATGTGTGCAATGGGCAATATGTACAGCTGGGCTTGGTTCTAGTACAGATGTTGGCACCTAAGTCCATCATGCCCTGGGTATACGCTCGTGCATTTTCTGTGGGGCTATTGTCTTCCGCTTTTTGCCAAAGTACTTTCATTGTTGACGTTGCTTTAGGGTCACTGGTAATGCCATGGTATCGACATAGTACACGCTTAACATTGCCATCTAAAATGGCATCAGGTTGGTTGTATGCAAGAGACATAATGGCCGCTGCTGTTGAGCGCCCAATGCCTGGAAGTTCAACTAGCTGCGCTCTTGTCTCTGGGAATATACCTTTCTGCTCATTGACGATGATGGTAGCAGCTTTATGTAAGTTACGAGCTCTGGAATAGTAACCCAAGCCTTGCCAGTACTTCATGAGCGTATCCGTGTCACATCGAGCGAGATCCCCAATAGTGGGAAATTTATCCATGAAATTATTATAGTAAGGTATAGCAGTGCTTACTTGCGTCTGCTGCAGCATGATTTCAGACACCCAAACTCTATATGGTGTCGGGTTTTGTTGCCATGGTAGGCTATGTCGCCCATGCTGTTTCTGCCAAGTAATAACGGTCGTTGCAAATGGTGTATTCATCATATTATACCGGCGCTAAGGTTCTTGTGTTGATCGACTTAACTGGATTCGCTTAAAGCATTTAAAAATGCTTCAGGCAATCGTTTATCAAACGCTGTTGGTACAATTTCTGTTTTTGACGGTTTTTTGATAAGGTTGGCTACAGCTGTGGCACAGTTTGCAATCATCTGAGGTGTTATTTGCGGTATTTTAAGCGTCAGTGCTGCACGGAGAATATGGGGGAAAGCCAATGCATTGTTGATTTGATTGGGTAAATCGCTTCTACCAGTGCTATAAATGGCTGAAGGCAGTCGCTTGCTGACACTTTCTGGCGAGACCTCAGGGACTGGATTGGACAATGCAAATACAATGGATTTTTCTTTCATGAGATCTAAATAGTGTTCAGGAAGGGCATTGGGTGCAGCAAGACCAATGAAAACATCCGCATCAGTCATGGCATCTTTTAAACTCATATTTGCCTTTTTGGCAAAAGGGCGTTTGAAGTCAGGTAGGTCTCTCTCTTCATGGACGACACCATTCCGGTCAACCAGATGAAACAGCTCTGGGCTAGCACCTAAGTTTAGGACGATGTGTGCAACAGCAATACCCGCTGCACCAGCACCCAGTAATACAATCTTAGATTGATGAATCTCTAGGTTTTGCACAGACAGTGCGTTGAGCAGTCCTGCAGCAACGACAATTGCTGTACCGTGCTGGTCATCATGAAAAACTGGGATATTGAGTCTTCTTCTGAGTTCAGTCTCAATATAGAAGCAGTCCGGTGATTTGATATCTTCAAGATTAATGGCGCCAAAAGTGGGTGCAATGGCTTCAATAATATTAATTAGTTTATCAGGGTCTTCTTCATTGATGACAATGTCGTAAGCATCCAAGCCAGCCATTTTGCTAAAGAGGACAGCCTTACCCTCCATCACTGGTTTCGCAGCTAATGGGCCGACGTTACCAAAGCCAAGGACAGCAGTTCCGTTGCTGATAACCCCGATTAGGTTGCCTTTGTTTGTATATTGATATGCGTCCTCGGGGTTTGCATGGATTTCTTTGACAGGTACCCCAACTCCAGGGCTATAAGCTTTAGAGAGATCCTCAAGTGTCTCTGTTGGCTTGGTGGTTTTAATAGATATTTTTCCAGGTTTGGGTTTGCTGTGGTAATCTTTGCATGCTTGTTCGAATGACATTCTCAATCCTGTTTTCATCTTGGTATAATATAGACGATATATGGAGAATCTTCCAGTCAATCGCGAGGTTAATCCTCTATGGATAACTTTAGACCAGTCTGCTTCAGTTGATATAAGATTTGCAAAGCTTGTTTTGGGGTTGTTTTGGAAAGATTCACTTGTTCTAGGATAGCCAGCTGCTGCGGTGGTGGTGGCGATGATGTTTGGTTGTTTTCTAAGGTGTTCAATATGACCTTAGCATGTTCAATCATGCTGTCCGGAATCCCTGCAAGTTTTGCGACCCAAATGCCATAGCTTTTGGTTGCAGCACCTTGCATGAGTTTGTACAAAAACACCAGTTCTTGTTCATGTTCAGCTGCGGCAAGATGAACATTAAAGATAAAGGGATAATGCTGTGCCAATAAAGTAATTTCAAAAAAATGTGTTGAGAATAGAGTGAGGCATTGGATTTTTTGTGCTAGATGCAAACAGCAGCTTTGGGCCAAAGATAGGCCATCATAAGTTGAGGTTCCTCGGCCAATTTCATCAATTAAAACCAAGCTTTGAGAGGTTGCGTGATGAAGAATGTATGCTGTTTCGCTCATCTCAACCATGAATGTAGAGCGCCCAGCAGCCAAATCATCACCGGATCCAATGCGGCTAAATATTCTATCTATAGGGCCAATTTTCGCATATTCAGCAGGTATGTAGCACCCAAGGTGTGCCATAATCACCAGTAACGCCACTTGACGCATATAGGTAGATTTCCCCCCCATGTTTGGCCCTGTGATCACCTGAGTTCTTTGAGAGGGGGTTAACGAAGCATGGTTGGGTACAAAGTTTTCTTTGAGTAACTGCGATAAAATAGGGTGCTGTCCATTGGTAATTTCAATACACGTATCTTTCACCAAAATGGGCTGAATATAGGATCTTTGTTGCGCTATAAATGCCATAGAAACCAAGTTATCAAAAACGCTAATGGCTTGGGATATCTGCTGTAGTGTTTGAATGCTGCTCTGTAGTGATATTAGGAGGTTTTGGTAAAGCGTCTTTTCTTTCTCAATCGCTTTTAGCCTTGCATGTTGTATGTCCTGTTCGTACCGCTGGAGTTCATCAATGGTATAACGATGAACGTTTTTTAATATCTGTTTAGCTTTATAATGGCTAGGAACCTGCTTGGCCTGGCTTTGGCTGACTTCAATAAAGTAGCCATGGATTTTGTTGTAGCTCACTTTTAAACTGGACAACCCAGTGGTATCTTGCTCTCTTTTTTCTATCTCTAGTAAAAATTCACTACTATTTCGGCTTAGGGATCTTAGTCGATCAAGCTCTGCATCATAGCCTGATTGTATCACACCACCATCTCGAATGATGGCGCTTGGGTTTTCGTCAATTGTCGTGTTAATTTGTGCAATTTCGTGGCTACAATCAACTAATGCTTCAGATAAAGCATGGGTCCCGTGGCCTGGAATCTTTTGTAGCAAAGCTTTTAATTCCGGGAGTTTTGTCAGAGAGTGGCTAAGGCTTAACAAATCATGTGGCCTTGCGGTTAGTAAGCCAATTCTTGATGTGATGCGTTCTATATCAGAGATTTCTTCTAAAAGAGATTGTGCTGGTAGGATGAGACCAATATGAATCAAATGCGAAATGATCTGATAGCGCAGTTGAATTTGCTCAAAATCTCGCATGGGTTTTAGAATCCAATGTTTTAACAATCGTTGGCCCATCGGTGTTTTACAATAATTCAGTGACTCATAAAGGGTGTGTTCTCTCCCACCATCCATATTCTTAACCAGTGCCAAATGTTTGATGGTGGTGGCATCAATGATCAGATAAGCATTTTGAGTGTCAACAGTGAGCTTTTTTATATGGTGGAGCTGTGTTTTTTGAGTATATCGTAGATATTGTAGCAGAGCTCCGGCTGCTTGTATGGCTGGAGGTATTTTTTCACAGCCAAAGGCATCTAAGGTTTTGGTGTTGAAGTGTTCTGTTAAAACTTGGTAACAACGCTCGTAACCAAACTCCCATTCAGGTCGGTTAGAGGTTAAAGCCTTAGTGTCTAGGGACAGTTTTTCAGGTTTGATGATTTCTTTTGGTTGGATTTGGGTAAGCTTTTCTATGATCTCTGATTCGGAGGCGGCAAGGTCTAAAGAAAACTTCCCCGATGCACATTCAGCCCAAGCAATACCATATTGTTTTTTAACTTTTACAACAGAGGCAATGTAAACAGATTCTTGTTGGTTTAGCAGATGGTCGTCAGAGAGGGTGCCAGGGGTAATAATACGACTTACTGCACGTTTAACAGGGCCTTTTCCAGTAACTTCACCAACTTGTTCACAAACCACAACACTTTTGCCTTGTTTGATAAGCCTTGCGATATAGTTTTCTGCAGCATGATGTGGGACGCCAGCCATTGGAGTGGCATTTTCAGACTTCCCGCGCTTGGTTAACGTGATGTCTAGAAGCTTTGAGGCATCAATGGCATCTTGGTGAAACAGTTCATAAAAATCTCCAAGTCGGAAAAATAATAATGCATCAGGGTGTTCCTCTTTGATTTGCAAATACTGTTGCATCATGGGGGTTATTTTGCCTTTAGAAGCCATAAGCCAATCCTAGAAATATTATGCACAGACTAAGGTGAGATAGTTCTCCTGTCAACAATTTGTATGTGAGTCTAAAAAAAACCTTGTTTCATATGAGGGTATGCTGTATTATATTCCTGATTATAATGTAAAAAAAAGAATGAGACAAAAAAGAAAAAATATACAATTGGTGTTAGCAGTATTTCAAAAGAATGAGACAGAGGTTAAAAAGCTTTTGGCCGATGGTGCATGTCTTAGATATATTTGTTCACGTAAAGATGAAGGAGGAATCTTTGAGAATGAAACGGCTCTAGAGGTTGCTATAAAGTGGAAACGTATGGCGATCGCAATACTTTTGATTCAGCACGGAGCAAATCTCATGCACAAAGTTATATCTGGAGGATATCAGGGATCTTCTATGCTAAAGTTGGCGTGTATTAAAGAGCAAAAAGATTTAGTAGCGTTCATGGTTAAAAAGGGTGCGGAGTTCCATGGTAATGAAGTACTAAAGCTTACTGAGCTTGAAGTGATTGGTATGGTTATACCCACACTAGATTCTAAATATCTAAATTCTCAATATGCAAGAAGTGTTGCGTTCTGCTTTCCAATATTGCGCAAAATATGGTATACATTGCTCTTCTGCTTGAGTAGATATCAAGCAGACATTAACATTCATGTTTTTGGACGATTGCTGTCCGAGCAACTGCTTCATATTTTATATCCTGTTGCAGAACATACTGAAGACCAAAAGTTGGCCTATAAAAAAAGAGCGGTGCTATTTTATACAGTTGAGGACGCTTTGTATTGCTTAGCCAAAAGCGGCTAATGGCCATCTGGTGGTATTGTAAAAATTCTCGGTATATTGATGCGTTATGTGTCCCTAATAGTGGTTATGGTATGATAGTCAGAAATCATTGTTACATAACATAGCTTTATGAGGGTCGGTTGTTAAAACTTTATTGTGGTTCTGTGTTATTTATAGGATGAAAGATTGTGTATAGTCAGTCATAATATCCATGTTAAGTACAGTGTTATAGGGAGGGATATGTGTCAAAGTTTTTGAATTCTACGATGTCGTTATTATGGACATTTTCTGGAGGGCTTTTTTTCTATTTACTGTTGCTTGTTGTGATGCAACGTAAGATGATCTATTTCCCTAGTCAATACCCTGATGGCGTCACTAAGGATTTGCCTGGGGTTGAGGCGGTTCAATATCAGATTGAAGGTCATGCTCAAACGGCTTATTTTATTCCGCCAGGAAGCAATGATCAGGGCTGCCTTTGGGTGATGTTCTCAGGCAATGCGTCATTGGCTTTAGGGTGGTTGTCTATTCTTCAAGAAAAGTTAGGTGATAAGGCAGGATTTTTATTGGTTGATTATCCGGGTTATGGTGACAATAAAGCCCGGCCTAGTTTGGGTTTAAATATGCAGGCAGGATCGGCTGCTTATCAGGCGCTCATGCGCCAACATCCACATCTACGAAGGTTAAAGCTGGGTGTTATGGGCTACTCACTTGGTGGTGCGATGGCCGTTGACTTTTCTAGTAAGCATACTGTTGATCGGGTTGTCCTGTTCAGCCCATTCACATCGATGCAGGACATGTTAAAAACCCATTACCCATGGACATATCCGTTATTAAGACCGTTTTTATTCGATCAATATGATATTGAGAGTGGGCTTGATCAGCTGTTAAAGCAGCGTTGTCGGCCTAAAGTGTTCTTGCTTCATGGTTCTGATGATGAGGTGGTGCCGGTTACAATGTCAAGAAGCATGGCTGAGCGTTTCTCTGCTGGAATTACCTATCAAGAGATTCCATTAGCAACTCATGATTTGGTTTCAACCCATGCTGATATAGTACGCCGAGAAGTGGCCAAACTCTGTGAGCACTAGCTATCCAAGAGCTTGAAGGGCCTGGATGGCCTTGGCTTTTAAGGTCTTAAGCAAGCTTTCTTCAGTGGGTGTTGAAATGATAAAGATGGCGTGCGATGTGAGGTGGTCCTGGATGTATTCATCACTGGTGTAGAGTTGGTCAACCAAACCTTTCTCATGTGCCACGGTTGCGGGCCATGTTTCACCAGTAGCAACCTCATCAAGGTTAAGGTCTCTATACTGGGTGATATGCTCTTTAAAGAGCTTATGGGTTAACTCAGCATCTTCTTTAACTTTATTTTCACCTTCTTCAGTCGGTTCGCCAAAGACAGACAAAGTACGTTTGTATTTGCCTGCAGTGATTTGTTTGTACTCAATACCATGTTTGGCAAGTAATTGGTAAATATTTGGAAGCTCATAAGCAACACCGATAGAGCCAATACAAGCAAAAGGGGCGGCAATGATTTGATTGGCAAGAGAGGCAATCAGATAGCCACCACTGGCAGCCATTTCATCGATAGCAATGGTAAGGTGCAACCCTGCTTTGCGAATACGGTGTATCTGAGATGCTGCCAAGCCATAGCCTGTTACGGTTCCACCACGGCTGTTGAGTCGAATCAATACTTGGTCGTTTTCATTGGCTATGGAGAGGATCAGGTTAATTTCTTGGCGTAAGACTGATACTTGGGAGGCTTTAATGTCACCATCAAAGTCGAGGACAAATAAATGTTCTGAGGGCTTTGATAGTGCTTTGGTCGATTTTTTGATTTTCTTGAGGACACTTTTAAAATGCTTGAATGACTTCAGTTCTTTACAGGTGGATGCTTGATCCTCTAGTGCCTCTTTGTTGTAATGGGTGATAGACGGTTTGTGGCTACGGGCCTTTTTTGTGCTGGCTTTAATGATGAGTAGAATGAAAAAAAGAACAGTAAGGCCTTTAGCAAGAAATAACAGGTATTGGTCGAGTAGTAACATAGCGGATAATGGTATGAATTATTAACATAATAGCCGAAATTGATTTTTGATACAATAATTGAAAATTAGCTTGTGTTTTTTGACGGTTGTGGTAAATTTAATATGAATAAGATAGGTTATTATAATGAATTTAATCATATCTAGTCGTTCGTTTATAAAAAAAATCAAACATAGTTTCATCATCATCTTTACTCAATGGTCTGATACGTCAGGTAGGGTATCAAGGGAGCAGTTTTGGCCAGGGTATGTATGTATCAATTTGCTGTTAAATGCCGTGCCTTATTTTTTTGCTCAAGCACTGTTAAATGATCAAGATCCATCGGCAGTTTTGGCATGGAAAGTCGCGCTTAAACATTTTTATATGATGATGTTTTTGCCAAGCGTGGTGTTTGTTTTACTGATGTTAGCGATGAAGATAAAGCGTTTTCATGATACAGACCGCTCTGGGTGGTTATGTGTTGCTGAAGCAGTGGGCAAAATTGTCAGTATGGTGTGGATGATCTCTATGATTGTCTCTGGGTTTAGTCGCTCATACATAGTATCTTCATTGGTATTTATGGTGCTTGTTCTGTATGTGTTTATTGTCCTGTTACTTCCGGGTAGTCAGGGTCGCAATGAGTATGGTCTACAGCCAAAATAGCTGATAGGGTCTATCACTTTTAAGATACAAGATTTTTAAAAAAAGTAGAAGCACGTCTATCAGATAAGATAAAAAAGTATTAAACTGTAAAAAATATCTTAGAGGACGATGCGTATGGAAACAAAAAAAGGTAAAAGTACCCTTGATGCTGTAATGAAGGACATTGAGGCGCAGTGTGGTAAAGGTGCTGTGTGGTGTTTGGGGGATGTGCCTGTCGCGGACGTTGACACCATTTCAACAGGGTCATTGTCTTTAGATGTTGCTTTGGGTATTGGAGGACTTCCAGTTGGTCGGGTGGTTGAGATATATGGGCCAGAGTCTTCGGGTAAAACAACATTAACTCTACATGCTATTGCAGATTGTCAAAAGAAGGGGGGTGTGGCAGCGTTTATTGACGCAGAGCATGCACTTGATCCCTTGTATGCAAGGAAGTTAGGCGTTGATATTGATAAATTATTGGTGTCTCAGCCAGATACGGGAGAGCAAGCGCTAGAGATTGCTGATATGCTGGTCCGTTCAGGAGCGATTGATCTGGTGGTGATTGACTCAGTAGCGGCATTAACACCTAAGGCTGAAATTGAGGGTGATATGGGAGACTCTCATGTCGGGCTTCAAGCCAGGTTAATGTCTCAGGCATTGAGAAAGTTAACAGGGCATATCAAGCGTTCTAACACCATGGTCATTTTTATTAATCAGCTAAGAATGAAAATTGGTGTGATGTTTGGGAATCCAGAAACAACAACGGGCGGGAATGCGTTAAAGTTTTATGCCTCAGTGCGGTTAGATATTCGCCGAATAGGTGCGATCAAGCACGGTGATGAGATTATTGGGAATCAAACCAAAGTTAAGGTTGTAAAGAATAAAATGGCTCCGCCATTTAAAGTGGTTCAGTTTGAGATCTTTTATGGAGAAGGGATCTCTCGGGCGGGTGAAATTATAGATCTGGGTGTTGCGTATAAAGTGATTGAGAAGTCAGGAGCATGGTATAGCTACGGTGGTGAAAAGCTAGGGCAAGGAAAGGATAAGGTTAGAGAGCTGTTAAAAGCCAATACAGCTTTGGGGGCAGAAATTGAGGCAGCTGTTTTGGCCAAGGTATTGCCAAACCATGGATAATACAGTTTTGCTTAAAATGATGGACAGTCTTCTCAGTGGTGGTGGTTTAGATTATGATGGCTTGATTGGGCGGCTCGAGGCGATGGGATTTGATATTCAAGAAGAAGAGCGCTATCTGGTTAAAGATAAGTACGATGTATGGTTGACGACTTCGTTTGATCTTGATAAAAAAGTAGGGGAATATATAAAGCGTGGCTATGGTCCTTCTTATGTCTCCAGGGTGGTTGCGAAAGAGGATGCTGATTTTAATATAGATAAATATGATTGGGCTGAAGCCTATCGTATAGCTATTAATAAATCAGGGAATAGAACCGGGAAAAAGCGCCAAGGTTTTTTATATCGAAGAGGCTTTTTAAGCAATAGTGTTATTGACTGAGGTACAAATATGATTAAGAAATTACCAGAATTATTAAAGAATCAAATTAAGGCAGGTGAGGTGATCAACCAGCCAAAAGATGTTGTAAAGGAAGTTTTGGAAAATGCACTTGATGCTGGGGCCAATCAGCTGCTTTTGGAGGTTAAGGGGGGAGGTCTCACGTCTATTGTTCTTAAAGATAATGGCTGTGGTATTGAAAAGCATCAGCTTGAATTGGCGCTCACGGCACATGCGACCAGTAAGCTTTCAGCATTGGAGGACTTTTCTAAAATGAAAACGATGGGTTTTCGAGGAGAGGCACTAGCCAGTATCGTATCGGTCTCACGGGTAACGTTAGCATCTACGGTTAAAGATCAATCTCACGGTTGGGTATTAACAGCTTCAGAAGATGTTTTTGATAAAAACCAACTCAAACCGCATGCCATCCAGAAAGGAACAATGCTTGAAATAAAGGACCTTTTTTTTAATGCAAAAGCCAGGAGAGAGTTTTTATCATCAGCCAGCTCTGAGGCAAGAAAAATAGAAGAGGTGGTTAAAAAAGTAGCATTGTCACGTCATGACATCATGATTCAGTATGCTTCTGAGAAAAGGTCTTTTGAGATACCTGCTTCTGAAGAGAGGTCAGACGTTAAGCGTCTTGCCAGTATTATGGGAGATGCTTTTGCAAAACATGCCTTATGGATTGAAGGGGACCAAGATGGTGTGAGCCTCTCTGGTTTTGTGACAGACCCTCAGTATCAAAGGGCAAGAGGTGATATGCAGTATGTTTTTGTTAATGGAAGAGCCATTAAAGATACCTCGATTGTTATGTCAATTAGGCAAGCTTATCAGGATGTCATGTACCAAAAGAATCAGCCAGGGCTTGTGATTTATATCACGTTGGATCCTTGCCGAGTAGACGCAAATATTCACCCAACAAAAGAGCTTATTCGTATTAAAGACATGAAGAGTGTCACAAGTTTCCTGTTCCATTTGGTGAAATCAACGTTGAGAGGACTGAGGCCTGTGGTAGCAACGCCCCCCTTGTACTCTGAGGTAGGGCAAAGTACCTCATTGACACTGGCTATGCCGCCAGTGCCAATGAGAGCAACGGTTGCAGCGCCAGTGCCAACGCAGTTAATGATACAAGAGCCTGGAGCGGCAGTTGTTAATGAAGACCCTATGCCTGTGACAGTTTCAGCTCAGCAGAGTGAAGTTGTACGACCACAGCCGCTGGGGCAAGCAATGGTGCAGTTACAAGGGGTGTATATTTTAAGTCAAGCGCAAGATGGTATGGTGATTGTGGATATGCATGCAGCACATGAGCGGATATTGTACGAGAAAATGAAGGCAGCTTATGCAGATAAGGGTATCTATAGGCAAACCCAGTTGGTTCCTGTTGTGGTTGACGTTATATCTGAGCAGCTTGCGTGTGCTATAAAAAACCAGTTGCTGCTTGAGCAGCTGGGCTTTGAGGTGCATCAATCGGGGCCTGATCAGCTGATGGTCCGAGCCATTCCCCAAGGCTTGTCTGAGAAAAATATTTCAGTGCTGGTTCAAGCCGTGGTCCAGTCATTATTAGATCATCAGGCGGTTTCACCTGTAGAAGAGACTGTTCATGCGGTACTGTCGACGATGGCGTGTCATCGAGCAATCAGGGCTAATCGTCAGTTATCTATCATTGAAATGAACCAGCTGTTAAGGGACATTGAAGAGGCAGAGCATGGTAGTCAATGCAATCATGGGCGGCCAACTTGGATTCATTGGAATATGGCGACATTAGATGGTTTTTTTCACAGGGGAGCTTAAGATGGAAAGATACTTAATTGAGGCACATGGAGAGGTGCAAGGCGTAGGGTTTAGAGCTTTTTGTCAGAATATGGCTAAAAATCTAAATATAATGGGCTATGCAAAGAATATGCCAGAGGGATATGTTGAAAGCGCAGTTGTTGGAAGAATAGAAGATATAGAAAGCTACTGTGAGGAGTTAAAGAACTCCTCACCAGGTCACCTTGAGCGTATCGTTGTATCTGATTTAGATACTGATACAGAATTCAAAGGATTTGACATCCTTTAAATTCGCTGGGGGCTACTCTGAGGAAACTTGTAGATCAGTTGCCGCAGGTTTGCCACCGTTGCCTGATTCAATATTAAATTGAAGTCTTTGGCCTTCTTCAAGAGATTGAAGTCCAGCTGCTCTAACAGCACTAGAATGAACAAATACATCATTTTCCCCAGAATCTGGGACAATGAAACCATAACCTTTTGTAGGGTTATACCACTTAACTATACCGCTTTCCATGATTGATCCTCATATATTAAAAAATTTAAACAATACTATATATACTTCAGTTTTCATGAATCCTACATAGATAAAGCGACTATACTGTATTGCTAACAAATATGCAAGTCTAAGTTCTTCTTTGAATAATATTGAGAAATTTTTAATATCTGAGACTTGTAGGTTGGGTTGTTGTAATCCGGCAATTGGAGTGGTATTCGCTAGTGAAATTTGCTATAGTGTGGCAAATATGATTTATGAATATTGCGCGAAAGAGAAAAAGGTGGTTTATGAGCGAAATTAAGGTTGGTGAAATTAGCCAAAGTACAGTGGAAAGTGTGTTGGTCGATGGTTGGTCAATGTACGCGTATAGCTCATTAGCACGTGCGCTTCCTGAGGTTAGAGATGGATTTAAGCCCGTGCAAAGAAGGATTCTTTATGCGATGCATGAGCTAGGAAATGACTGGGGAAAGCCAACAAAAAAGTCAGCGAGAATTGTGGGTGATGTTATTGGTAAGTACCACCCGCATGGTGATTCTGCTGTATATGAAGCATTGGTAAGAATGGCGCAGCCTTTTTCACTCAGATATATGTTGATTCAAGGGCAAGGAAACTTTGGTTCAATCGATGGTGATGCTGCAGCAGCAATGCGTTATACTGAAGTCAGATTGTCAAAGATCACCAGGGCTGTTTTAAAGGATATTAATAAAGACACGGTCGACTTTGTTCCCAACTATGATAATACAGAGTTTGCACCCAGTGTAATGCCAACTCAGATCCCCAATTTATTGGTGAATGGCTCAACAGGGATTGCAGTAGGCATGGCAACCAATATCCCGCCTCATAATCTATATGATGTGATGCAGGCTGTTATTATGATGATTGATGAACCTGAGGTTGATATTGAGGCGTTGATTGATGTGGTAAAAGGGCCAGATTTCCCTACTGGCGCCATGATTAATGGTCGTGCGGGTATTGTGCAGGCTTATAAGACTGGGCGCGGCAAAATTTATATGAAAGCAAAGGCATTTGTTGAAACCCACAAAAATCAAGAGATTATTGTGGTGACTGAAATACCATATATGCTGAATAAATCACGGCTTCTAGAGAAAATTGGCTGGTTGGTCAGAGAGAAAAAGATTGAAGGGATTAGTGCATTTCGTGATGAGTCAGATAGGGACGGCATGCGAGTGGTTGTTGAGGTGAAGCGAGGGGAGTCTGCAGAAGTTATTTTAAATAAGCTGTATGCGATGACTCAGTTACAGTCGGTATTTGGAATCAATATGGTAGCCCTTGATCAAGGGCAGCCTAAGTGCTTAACTTTAAGAGAGATCTTGTCGTCATTTATTGATCATCGCCGGGATGTGGTGAGACGTAGAACCCAGTTTGACTTGAATAAAGCAAAGTCACGGGCGCATTTATTAGAAGGTTTGGCAGTTGCTTTAATTAATATTGATGAGATTGTCACCATTATCAAGGCTTCTAAAACACCCCAAGAAGCAAAAAAAGTTTTGGTAGAAGCAGCGTGGGGCTTGGGCGATGTTGAGTTACCCTATAATGACCCTGATATGCTTAAGGTATTAACCTTGTATCCTAAGGCGGGTCTTGATGCGAAGAGCAATGTTTATCATTTGTCTGAAATGCAAGCACAAGCCATTCTTGATATGAGGCTGCACCGGTTGACAGGTTTGGAGCAAGATAAGATATTGGTTGAGTACAAAGATCTTATTGCGAAAATACGTGAGTTAATGGAAATTTTGGCTGACTATCAGAAATTAATGGGTGTGATCCGTCAAGAGTCGGAAGAAGTTGCAGAACAGTTTAAAGATGGGCGTCGTACTGAGATATTGGATAGTAAAATTGATATTGAAGATTTAGATTTGATTCCTGATGAACCTGTTGTGGTGACGATCTCTTGTCAAGGTTATACTAAGATCCAAGCACTTGATGGGTATAAAGCTCAGCGTCGAGGTGGTGTTGGGAAATCATCGGCAGTGGTAAAAGAGGAAGATTATGTTAAGCATTTATATATTGCTTCTCGGCATGATTTCTTGTTGTGTTTCACCAATTTAGGTCGCTTATATTGGTTGAGAGTGTATCAGTTGCCGATGGTGAGTAGAGGCTCTAAAGGAAAACCCATTGTTAATTATTTGCCTTTACAGGATAAAGAAGACGTGACAGCCGTTCTTCCAATTAGAGATTTTGAAGAGCCGTTTTCCGTTGTAATGGCAACCCGTTGTGGGGTTATTAAGCGTGTGGCTTTAGATAACTTCTCAAGACCAAGACAGTCTGGAATTATAGCCATTAATCTTGATGAAGGGGATTCATTGGTTGGTGCCTCGTTGACCATGTCAGAAGATGTCATGTTATTTTCTCGCCAAGGTAAAGTCATCCGATTTTCAAATGATGATGTGAGAGTCATGGGACGTGGTGCTCGTGGTGTCAGAGGTATTCGTCTGAAGGACGGTGATGAGTTGGTATCGATGATTGTGGCTCAACTTGACAAGAAGGTGTTAACTGTTGCCTCATCAGGTTTTGGTAAAAAAACCAAAGTAGAAGAGTTTCGTCGTACTGGGCGAGGAGGGCAAGGTATTATCGCCATGCAGTTACCTGAGGGTATTGAACTGGTTGGTGCTAGTGCAATCTCAGAAGGAGATGATATCTTTTTGATCACGGACGGTAGTACGTTGGTGAGAATTACAGAGTCAGAAGTTTCAACCATTGGCCGAAGTACCAAAGGCGTACGGCTTTTGCGTTTGAAGCCACAAGAGTATTTGGTGTCAACGCAGGTGTTCGCTGTAGTGGATGGTGATGAAGAAGCAGAGGGTGAAGAAAAGTGATGCTGGTTGCTGTTGATGGCCAGTCATCAACAGGGAAAAGCTCATTGGCTGGCGCCTTGGCTTGTCGTTTGGGGTTTAATTTTTTAGGCACAGGTTCACTATACCGTTTGGTAGCGTATCAAAGGCTGAATTCTAGCAAAAGCTTTGAAAATATTGTCACAGGTTTGGTTGAGGCAGTTTCTTTTGAGTACCATCAGGGAGACATGAAGGTATTATTTGGGGGAAAAGATGTCACTGCGATATTGAATGCGACTGATGTGACCAAAATGGCTTCTGATATAGCAAAAGATAAAGAAGTTAGGGACTTGTTAGAGCCGGTGCAGCATGATTTTTACGTGAATCCAGGCTTAGTAGCTGAAGGCCGTGACATGGGTACAGTTATCTTTCCTAATGCGGATTTAAAGTTTTTTTTAGCGGCAGATGTTCAGATTAGAGCAAAGCGTCGGCATCAGCAGTTATTGGCTATGGGTATGATGCGAACAGAAGAAGAGCTGGTAGAGCAGTTACGGGCAAGAGATTTTCAAGATGAAAATCGTGATGTATCACCATTGGTTCCAGCAACTGATGCGATCATGATTGATGCTGCGTTACCTTGGGGAGAAAACTTAGATCAGATGTATCATAAGGTTGTTGAGATGCTGCCTCGTGGTGTATTGCCTAAAGAGCTCGAGGTTGATTTTAAGTTAACGAAGGAGCGCGCATATCAATTACGTCAGCAGCATGAGTTAACGGGTAATAGCAAGATCTTAGAGTGGTGGCGTATGCAAGTGTTAGATATTGAGAAAAAATATGGAGAGGATCCATTGCCAGGTATGCGTTGGTTGATGCCGGCATATCAGCGGGGTTTCAACGTTTATGCAGATAGTCGGTCAGAAGAGATGAATGATTTTATGTCGCCTGACTTCCAGATAGTAGATCAGCATTTTTACAATCAGTTGATTCGTATACCACAGAAGCACCCTGTAACAGCGAAGAGGGTTTTTCAAATTGCGCTGAATGTAGGGCAAGGTTTGGCCAACAAAACAGTTAGAATAGATTATAATATTGACGACTTTTTGTACATGGAGTCTTGATGGCTATTGCTTAGTATATGGTACCTGTATCAGGTCTTTTTGCGTATTAAATAGCCAGTAGTGAAGTAATAGCGTGGGGTCTTCGGAGCCGAGTCCTTTGAAATGGCGCTCAAGAGCTATTAGATCTGAATATTGCGTTGCAAGTGTGGAACGTGTCAATTGATGAAGGACTTTCTGTACTGTTTTATGCTGGTTTGGCCAGGGAAAGTGCTGTTTTATCTCAGGAGGGTTTTTTGCAGTAAGATACAGCTTTCGCCAGAGCGAAGTTGTTGCCCAAAAAAGTTGCATTGGGTTGTTTTGTGCCTGTAAAAATATATAGAGTTTTGTTGGACTGGAGAGCACGGCATCTAAGATGTCATAAGCGCTCATATTGTTTTGCATGTAAATCGCTGTTTTGAGTTCAGCGTCAGAAATTTTTTTGTTACCAAAGATAAGCAAAAGCCGATTAATCGTTGCCGGGATTAGGCTTTCAGAGCCCTGGTGGCTGATGGCTAACCATTGAATGCCACGTTTAGACATTTGAAGACCACTTTTGGATGTCAGAGTAGCGATTTCTCGCGACAAGAACGGTTCTTTTAGGGCATAAGTTCGAATAACCGAGCCAAAAGACAGCATGTTTTTGGTATCTTTAGGGGCTTTTTCTATGCCATAAATAACAATAATTTTTTCAGAGCAGGTTGGGACCTTCCAAGGAAACTTTGTGATTAGCTTGTCAGATAGTCTGATGTATTGGATTTCGGGTTCTGCAAATAGAGAGCTAGAGAGGTGCTGCGCTTTAAAGGATTCGATATCATCAATATCTAGTAGCGAGCGTCTATTGACTCGATATTTTGGATAACGTTGCTGGATTGTGCCAAACAAGTTACTTAATATCAGTCCTTCAGGGCCAATAATGGTGAAATGCTGGCTTACCTTGTGCCAGTCGTTGCTTAACTTGTAATAGGGTATCATGAGGTTATTTTACATGGATCAATTTTTGGTTCAAGTAGTATCTAATAACTTTATCGGGGGATTTGGTTAAAAGTTATTGAATTTTTGGTATAAGTATAGTATTATCCGAGCATTTGGTGGTATCCCTTAGGGGTACTGGAGTATTAACGAACTATCCCTATAAGGGAATATAATTATGTCAACATCATCTAATACAGATTTCCAGTCCTTAGTAGACTTGGTAAATACGATTCCATCATTCAACGCAAAATCAGGGTCACTGATTAAAGGCCAGGTCACAGAAGTAGGGCCAGAGTTTGTCGTTGTTGATGTCAATATGAAATCAGAAGCCTTGGTCCCAGTTGCAGAATTTTTGAATGTATCTGGAGAGCTGACGGTTGAGGCAGGTGAAGAGTTAGATTTCTTGCTCGAAGCTGTCGATAATGGTTTCGGAGAAACATGTGTATCTCGTGAAAAAGCCATTAAAGCTGCAGTTTGGGAGCGTCTAGAAGAAGCGCTAAGAAATGAAGAGAATGTTGTCGGTCAAATTATAGATCGGGTTAAAGGCGGCTTTACAGTGAATGTAGAAGGCGTCAGAGCATTCTTGCCGGGTTCTCAGGTAGATTTACGACCAATCAAAGATCTTGATATGGTTGCAACAAAGCAAGAGTTCGAATTTAAAGTTGTTAAAATGGATATGAAGCGTAATAACGTGGTTGTATCTAGAAGAGCAGTGATTGAAGAGGAAACAAGTGAAGAGCGTGAGCAGCTTCTAAGCACATTGGCAGAAGGTCAAGAAGTGAAAGGTGTTGTTAAGAATCTAACAGACTATGGTGCATTCGTAGATCTAGGTGGTATTGACGGCCTGCTACACAGTCTAGATATGTCATGGAAGCGTATCAAACATCCATCAGAAATGTTGAGCGTTCACGATGAAATCACAGTTAAGATCTTATCCTTTGATCGTGAAAAGAAGCGTGTTTCACTAGGGTTGAAGCAGCTACAGGGTGATCCTTGGCATGATTTATTAGAGCGTAACCCTGTGGGAACAAGGCTCTTTGGTCGCGTTACCAACATTACCGAGTATGGTTGTTTTGTAGAAATTGAAGACGGCATTGAAGGTTTGGTGCATATGTCTGAAATGGATTGGACCAATAAGAATATTCATCCGCATAAGGTGGTTGAAATTGATCAAGAAGTTGAGGTTATGGTTTTGGATATTGACGAAACCAGACGTCGTATTTCACTTGGTTTGAAACAATGTATGTTAAATCCTTGGAATGAATTTGGTCAAAACCATGAAGTAGGTAGTAAAGTAAAAGGAGCGATTCGCTCAATTACAGACTTTGGTGTCTTTGTTGGGCTCGAAGGTAATATCGATGGTTTGGTGCATCTAACGGACTTGTCTTGGGTTCTTCCTGGTGATAAAGCGCTACGTGCTTATAAGAAAGGTCAAGAAGTTGAAGCGGTTATTTTGTCAATTGACCCTGATAGAGAAAGAATTTCATTGGGTCTAAAGCAAGTAGATACAGATCCATTCGATAACTTTATTGCTTCATGCCCTGTGGGTCAGCAAATAAACGGTAAGATTCTGTCTGTCGATGCAAAGAAAGTACTTGTATCACTAGATGCTGGGCTAACAGGAACAGTCAAACGTTCTGAGTTTGATGAATCTCAGTCGCTAGAGGAAGATGAAGTTCTTTCATTGTACGTTGTTTCCGGTGAGCGTAAGAACCAGATGGTTCAGCTAAGTACGCTACCTGCACAACAATCCTCATCAGCGCCAGGTTCAACCTTAGGTGACTTGATGAAGGGACAATTATCGCAGAATTCAGACGACGAATCTAAATAATGCATATCGTATCGATAGGGGCTGGAGTTATGTCTTCAGCCTTTTCGGTTGCTCAGGGTGCATGTCATCAAGTATCTATTATTTCATCACCTTTTGATCAGCGGACAAGAAGCTGTATAGAAGCAACAGGGTTTGATGAGCGGCTTGAGTGTTCGTGGCCTAGCTCAGTATCTTTTGTTGACGAGAAGGTGGTATCAGAGTTTGATCTCATTGTTATAGGGGTTAGTTCAGCGGGTATGGGTTGGGCTATTGATATTGCACGAAGTCTGATAAATCATAAAAAAGTTCCAGTGTTATTATTAACGAAAGGGCTGCAGCAGTCAGGTGATACGTTGGTGGCGTTGCCTGTTTGGGTTCAAGAGACATTGGGTGTTGATGTATTAGCCATTACAGGACCTTGTATTGCCAAAGAGTTGGCACAAGGCTGCAAAACTTCTGTTGAAATTTCTTCTAACCAATATGCGTTGGCCGTCCAGTGGTCCTCATTGTTGTCCTTGCCTCACTATACGCTGTGTCCTAATGAGGATATGATAGGGTGTCAGTTATTGGCAGCATTGAAAAATGTGTATGCAATCATTATCGCGAAAGCAGGTGATCATTTAAATCATCGTTCTAGTCTGTTTGCACAATCTTTATTTGAAATGCAGCAGTGGCTGAGTGATTATCATGCGGATGATAAAAATACATATGGATTGTCAGGAACGGGTGATCTTTATGTGACGTGTCTTGGTGGCAGAAATGGAAAGTTCGGTCACTATTTGTCGACAGGGCTGTCTGTTACAGAAATATTAGAAGGCCCGATGAAGGATGTGACCATCGAAGGCTTAGATCTTGCTATGTTGCTTGCTAAAAGTCCCCAGAAGGTAGGCAAAACGCTGTTTTTGGATCTTTTGCAAACTTTGGGTTGTTAATTGTTTATAATCAATTGTTTTTGGCTCTCTTAAAACATATTTTCAGTCGTAGACGTCTCAAAGGTTGTTTTTTTTGTTGTCATTCAGTATCATTGTCCTAGATAAACACTAAAGGAATAGAGATGTATATAAAACTTAATGCAATTGTAGGGGCTTCATTGCTTTTTTCTGCGGTAGCTTCTCATGCAATTGATTGTGATATTGATGTACGCTTCGGCATGAAAACAGATTCAAAGCAGTTCTTGCAAATGCCTCACAATACTGGAGATAGGCTAAACGTTGGTGCGTCCATTGATGATATTTCTGATGCAATGGGTTATAATGTGCCAGAGTTTGTGGATTTTTCTTTTTTAGCCAGCCATGAAATTATGGCAGATGTGTATACCTCTTCTTATGTCAAAACAAGAACACTAGAAAGAAATATTGATATTGGAACCAGTGTGTCATATCAAAAAAAATATTTGGATAATCAGTTGTTCGCACAAGTTTATGCGGATGCATATTATTCTTGGTTTTGGAATGGTGTTGACTATCAAGATGTATACCCGATTCACCTGGACTTGGGTGCAAGAGTCGATATCCCTGTTTTTTCTCAGGGTGGCATGTATATTGAGTTGTCATACCCATTGCGTCATCAGTACCGTCTAGAAGCGGAGGACGCTGTTGCGGATGTGCATACAATGCCAAGTTTGGCCATTGGTTATTCGTTGTTTTATAAAATATATAGCACAGATAGTGGAGAGAGTGTGGTTCATCCTGCCAAAATAGCTTTTGAGCCGATTGCAATCCCTGTTGTGGGTTATGTTAAGCCAGAGGTTGTTAAGGAAGAGCCTGTTACGGCTGAGCCTCAAGTGATCGTTAACGAGGCGGTTGAAGAGGAGTCTCTAGGTTGGTTTGCATGGATTATTGAGTACATCGCTAGACTGTTTCGATTTTAGTATCACCTAGTGTATGTAGAGGGCCGCGATTGCGGCCCTTTTTATTGACAGCCTTACCAGAACCCTTCTTAAGGTCTTGATATTAAGTTGTTTTTGTTGGCATCTTGCTGTTTTTATGTTGTAATCCCTGCAATAATGATTAAAAAATGAAAAAAACGCAAAACATACCACCCTATTTGAGTCATAAGATAACTGCGGCGCAGTTTACCGTGGAGCTTTCCAGTTGTGGCATCATTGACTTTGAGCAAGCGTTAAAAGCGCATTCTTCACTTGAGCTGCATGCCCATACATTTGCACTGGCGGAATCACACATATTTTTGCCATCTCGACCATTGAGATTGGTTTATTTGCGCGAGGTGGGAGATAATCCTGATTTGATTAAACCGTTATTAGGTTCAGAAAAAGATTTTAAATTTGTGCCAGAATCTGGCATAGATCGGGGCAGCAGACTTATGATGCAGAGAAGAGTGAGTTGATTGCCTATAATGCATTAGCGCTATTGCGTAAGTGTGATTATGGAGTAAGTTTGCAGGATGCTGTTCATGAAATGCGAGCAATTGAATGGAGTGGGCTTGTCATTACGCCAAAAGAAATTCTTAGTTTGGCATTTTCAACATGTATAGACTCCTTCTATCGCTTTAGGCCTAGTAGAGTGGATGCCTTTAGAGACAATGTTGCTCAAACCATGTTGTGTGCTACTGCTAGAGACAATTTAGGTCTTCCTAAGCTTCCGGTGGAAATTGTCGAGGAAATATTAAAATTTTTAGTCACACCTGCAGAGTGGCGAATGGTGAAGCGACTTGATGATAGCCCACAGCCGTGGGCCAATAGCACAATTCCTGTTGCTGCTAACGCATTATTAGCGGCCAATAAAGAAGCCGCTAAAGCGCATACCCATTCACCTGAAAGTTTGGCAGATTTTTTGGCAGATACTGCGGTAAAGACTTTATAGCGCATCTAAGTATTTTTCAGCATCTAGTGCAGCCATACAGCCGGTGCCTGCAGAGGTAACGGCTTGGCGGTAGACTGAGTCCATCACATCACCAGAGGCAAACACACCTGGGATGCTGGTTTGGGTGGCGTGTTCATTTTGGCCGCTTTTAACGGTTAAATAGCCACCTTTCATGTCTAGCTGGTCAACAAATAATGAAGTGTTTGGTGTGTGACCGATAGCGATAAATACAGCACTTAAGTCAATAGTGCGTCGGCTTTCATCGAGCGTGCTTTTTAAGCGAAGCTGGGTGACCTCTTTCTCGTTACCGAGTATTTCATCAACAACGGCACTCCATTCTATGTGAATGTTGCCATTCTTTTCTTTTTCAAATAAACGATTTTGTAAGGTTTTATCTGCTCTTAATGCTTCTCTTCTATGGACTAATGTAACGCTTTTAGCAATGCGGGACAGATACAGGGCTTCTTCAACAGCCGTGTTTCCACCGCCGATAACAGCAACGTCTTGGTCTTTAAAGAAGAAGCCATCACAGGTTGCACAAGCTGAAACACCTTTGCCATTATATGTTTTCTCAGACTCAATGCCTAACCAGCGTGCTGTAGCCCCCGTTGAAATGATAATGGCATCAGCGCTATAGGTTTTTTGTCCTTTAAGGATAAAAGGTCTTTGTTGGAGGTCAACGCTATCTATATGGTCATTAATGATGTTGGCCTCTAAGTGTTTTGCATGGGTTAGCATACGATCCATTAAGTCCGGCCCTTGAAGCCCGATGGCATCGCCTGGCCAGTTTTCAACATCCGTTGTACCCATTAGCTGACCACCTTCTTCTAGGCCTGTGATGACTGCAGGGTTTAGGTTTGCGCGTGCAGCATAAATTGCTGCAGTTAGTCCAGCAGGGCCAGAGCCTAAAATAATGAGTGAATGATGTTCCATAATATATGTCTCAAGTTTTTTTACAGTGTGGGGTAAGGTCCTATTAATGTCAATAGAATGTTGAGAAAAGCAGTCATATTTTGATGCAGGGAGAGTGGGATTTGATTTGCCATATGGTTAGCGATACAGTAAAATATTCCCAATATTATGAATGGTAAGTTATGGAACATGTAGAAAGTCAGTTTGTTCGAAAGGATATTGTATTTATTGTATACGCATCACTGGCGATGTTTTTGTTTATTGCTTTGTGGTCATATCATGAGGCAGACCCTGCGTTTTATCAACAGGTAAATGGTTATGAAATTGCAAATTGGGAAGGGTTTTTAGGAGCGCATCTTGCGGGGTTGTTTGTTTTCTTTTTAGGGTATGCCGCTTATATGCTACCTTTTGTCTTTTCATATCGGGCTTATTGTCTTTTAAAAGGAAGCCACTATCTTGCTAGTAGGAGCTTGTGGGGGAGTTTGTTACTGTCTTTAGGATGTTTGGGCTTGATGAGTTTGCATTTGGTTCACGAAGCAACTTTTCCTGTGGGCATGGGAGGATTTGTAGGAGATCAGTTGGCATGGCTTTTAACAGATTGGGTTGATGTTGTGGGTGCCACAGTTGTCTTTGCAGGTCTAACAGCTATCGGTGTGACGATGGTATTTAATGTGACCATAGAGCGCTTGGCTTCAGTTAAAATTCATATTCCCAAAGCATCTGTACCAATGCCAGTCGCTAGGAGCAGGAAGCGCCCACAAGTAGTTTCTAAGCTCAATGAAAAACGTAAAAAGAGACCAGTTACTTTGAGTGATGATCTCTTACAAGATAATGCGAAACCAGCGGTGGTTGCAACACCACAAGAGCGAGAACAGTTTTCTAGAGACATTGAAGAAAGACTGCTAGATTTTGGTGTAGATGCGCGTGTTGTTGGTGTGGTTGAAGGTCCCGTTGTGACGCGTTATGAAGTGGCATTGGCTGCAGGAACAAAGGTTAGTCGTATCAGTACCTTGGCAAAAGATTTGGCGCGTTCATTGTCTGTCGTCAGTGTGAGGATTGTTGATGTGATTCCTGGTAAAGCTGTGATTGGTTTGGAGTTCCCTAATAAAATCCGTCAGATGGTTACTTTAAAAGAGATCATTGCCTCAACGAAGTTTAAGCAAGCAAAATCAGGCTTAACATTAGCGTTGGGGAAAGGTATCAGTGGTGAGGTTGTTTGTGCGGATCTGGCTAAAATGCCACACTTATTGGTTGCTGGTACAACGGGTGCCGGTAAGTCTGTGGGGCTTAATGCCATGTTGTTGAGTATGCTTTATAAGTCGTCCCCTGAAGATTTGCGATTAATTTTGATTGACCCTAAAATGCTTGAGCTCTCGGCATATGCGGATATTCCTCATTTGCTAACACCTGTGGTAACCAATATGGATGATGCCGCAGGCACCCTACGTTGGTGTGTTGCTGAAATGGAAAGACGTTACCAGTTAATGGCATCACTTGGTGTAAGAAATATTGCTGGCTATAACGAAAAAGTTAAAAATCAGAGTCAGACGAAAGGCCTGTTAGAGGAAGCTGCTGCACATGCGAATGGAGAGTGTGCTGACCATTATGAAACACTTCCATACATTGTCGTTGTAGCGGATGAGTTTGCTGACATGATGATGGTTGTGGGTAAAAAGGTTGAGCAGTTGATTGCCAGATTGGCGCAAAAAGCGCGTGCTGCAGGGATCCATATTATTTTAGCAACACAAAGACCTTCTGTCGATGTGATTACAGGTTTGATTAAAGCAAATATTCCGTGCCGTATTGCTTTTCAAACATCATCGCGAATTGACTCAAGGACTATTTTGGACCAACAAGGTGCTGAAACATTACTGGGCCATGGTGATATGTTGTATTTGCCGTCAGGCAGTGGTATGCCTACAAGGGTTCATGGTGCGTTTGTTAGTGATGAAGAAGTGCATCAAGTGACCAGTGAAATTAAGAAGTTAGGTCAACCAAAATACATCGAAGGTGTGACGGCAGTACAGGAGGCTTCAACGGTTGAGGGGGGGGATAATTCCTCTGAAGATGCGTTGTATAAAGAAGCTTGTGAAGAAGTTATCAAGCAAAATAAAGTTTCTATTTCAAGTGTTCAAAGGCGGTTTAGAATTGGGTATAATAGAGCAGCAAACTTGGTAGAGGCGATGCAAAAAAATGGTGTGGTTTCAGAACCCGAGTCAAACGGTCAGCGCCGTGTGCTCGTCACAAATAATCAAGAGTAGGAGCTAGCATGATTCCAAATAAAATATTAAGAAAAGATATTAAACGTGTGAAAGACATGGTTAAACGGCGAGGGCTCAATGTAGACTTTGGTACATATGAGGAAATGGAAGAAGAAAGAAGGTCACATCAGGTTGCAACAGAGGCAGCACAGATGGAATCAAATACTTTGTCAAAAGAAGTTGCTGTTCTCAAACGTTCTGGTCAAGACGCGTCACCTATTCTTGAACAGCTGGCAGTGATTTCAAAAGACAAGAAAGCAAGAGAGCAGTCATTAAAAATACTATTAGATAGTATGCGGGACTTTGAGCTGTCATTACCAAATTTGTTGGATGAGCGTGTTCCAGAAGGGAAAACTGAGGCAGACAATCAGGAAATATCAAAACATGGTGATATTCCCAACTTTGATTTTGAGGTGAAGTCACATACGGATCTTGCGGGCGATGCACTGGATTTTTCTCGTGCAGCGAAGATGTCAGGTTCACGGTTTGTGGTGATGAAGGGGCGAATGGCAAAGTTGCATCGAGCATTGGCTCAATGGATGCTGGATACTCAAGTTGAACGCGGTTATGAAGAGGTGAATCCTCCCGTTCTGGTTGAGCACCATGCTTTGGTTGGAACAGGGCAGTTACCAAAGTTTGCGGATGATCAGTTTTTTACAGAAGGGCAGCATGCATTGATCCCAACGGCAGAAGTGAGTGTTACGAACCTGCATCGAGAGGAGATTTTACCATTAGGGGCATTGCCAATTGCTTATTCAGCATTAACATTGTGCTTTAGGAAAGAAGCAGGTGCTTATGGGAAAGATACTCATGGTTTGATTCGTTTGCATCAATTTGAAAAAGTAGAATTGGTCAAGTTTGTGTCTGAGGCGACAGCACAATCTGAGTTTGAAGCGCTGATTACAGATGCTGAGTATATCCTACAGCAGCTTCAGCTTCCTTATCGAAAAGTATTGTTATGTGCTGGGGATACCAGCGCCAGTGCAAAGATAACATATGATTTAGAAGTATGGTTGCCAGGCGAAAACCAGTATCGGGAAATATCTTCATGCAGTTATTTTGGGGATTACCAAGCAAGAAGGATGCAAGCTCGTTACCGCGATGAAGACGGTAATGTACAGCCATTGCATACCATCAATGGCAGTGGGCTTGCAGTAGGGCGGGCCTTGGTTGCGGTTATTGAAAACTACCAATTGGCTTCTGGAAAAATTGCGGTTCCGGATGTTTTAAAACCTTATCTTGGCATGGTCGATGAAATTTAATTAGGAGTAAGTATGAGCTATATAGAAATGGTACATTTGGCAAACATCGAGTTATTTGTTCGTTTGCTTTCATTGTTTATCATCGCCTTGGTTTATCGTTCAGCTTGGAGGCATGTTTATGCTAGAACCAAGGACAGTACTTCAATCCTTGATACCAGTTTTTTGCAAGCGTTACATTACCCCTTCTATTTTCTATTACTGTTGTTTGCGATTAGTATGGTGCTGCCCTTTATACCGGGAAGCTTATATAAAGCAATAGATAAAACGCCTCAACACTTTGAAGGGATATTCTCAGTAGGGTTTACCGTTTTTGTGCTGATGGTATTTAATCGATTCTTATCGAACATCCAATCAACGATTATTCGAATAGAAAAAAATACGGTAATGGAGAACTCTCAAGCTTGGATATCTGCCTGTAAATTGGGACGTTTGGTTTCTATATTGGTCTTTGTACTGGTAACCTTAAGTGTGTTCCATGTGCCGATGGGGCAGATATTGGCACCTACAGCAGTATTGGCTTTTGCGATTCCTTTTGCAGGTAAAGATATCTTAGCCAACGTATTTGGTGGTGTGATGGTATTATGCGATCGACCCTTCACGGTAGGAGATTATGTAACAATTGCTAATAATGAAGAGGGGACAGTGCGTTATATTGGCTGGAGAGTCACACAAGTTCAATTACGTAACGGTCGGATTCTTCATGTACCTAATGGGCTTATTACCACATCAACAGTGACAAACTATTCAGAAAAGACGCATTGGTTTGTTCAAAAAGAAATAGGCTTAAGGTATCAAGATTTAGAAGTCGCCGCAGAGATTGCTCAAGCCTTAGAAGATTGGATTAATGGGCATAAACTAACCAATCAACGCCGTGTTAGTTTTGCAAAACTCTATGATTTGTCGGATTCCAGTGTGATTATTCGTGCAAGGGTCTATTTGAAAAGCAGTATTAATACCAAGCAATGGTATGCATTTACCCAAGAGCTTTTATTAAAAACCAATGCTCTGGTTAAAGATAAGGGCGCTGATTTTGCGTTTCCAACAAGAACAGTGGTTATGGAAAAATCTGAGGATATAACCGAGTCATAGGAGAAGGATATGAATGAAATAACGGTTGCAATTACTGGGGCTGCAGGTCAAATTGCATATCAATTAATTCCCATGGTGTTGGGAGGGCATGTATTTGGCGATGCAAAGATACATTTAAAATTGGTAGATATTCCGGTTGCTGTACCCAAGTTAGCCGGTGTTGTGATGGAAATGGAAGATTGCGCATGGTCTCACATGCTAAGTGTTGAAGCTTTTAGCAGTGATGCGCTTGACCAGGGATTTAAGGATATTGATTTTGCTTTTTTGGTGGGTGCGAGTCCTCGAACAAAGGGTATGGAGCGTGCAGACTTGCTGAGTAAAAATGGTAATATTTTTAAAGTACAAGGTCAGGCATTGTCTGATTATGCTAAGCCTAGTGTCGAGGTATTGGTTGTCGGGAACCCCTGTAATACCAACTGTCTCATTGCCATGAAGCACGCTAGAAATATCCCGGATACGCAGTTTTATGCCATGACAATGTTAGATGAGCATCGTGCCCGTTACCAAATCTCTCGTCGTTTGAACGTGGCTATAGATGCGGTAAAAGAGGTCTTTATTTATGGTAATCACTCTGCAACTCAGTTTCCTGATTATGAAAATGCCAAGCCTGCGGTTGATCATAGCGATCCTTGGTGGCAAGAAACTTTTGTACCCATGATTCAAACAAGAGGTGCTGCGGTTATCCAGGCTCGGGGAGCGTCATCAGCAGCCAGTGCGGCGTATGCAGCTGCACAAACAGCACAGTTTATTGTGCAAAAATCTGATCAACCATTTTCAGTAGCCAGATTGTCAATGGGGGATTATGGTTCTCCAGAAGATTTGATTGTGTCGGTGCCTTCCTATTTCAAGGATGGTATTTGTACAGCTTATGGTAAATATACGCATTCGGAGTCTGCCAGTGCGCTTATTCAGGCATCATATGATGAATTGCAAGCTGAGTATGACCAGGTGCTAGAACTTGGTTTGATTGATGTGGATTGACCCAGTTGCATTTCATTTCTTTAGCTGGCCAATTCATTGGTATGGTATTGCATGGGCAGTATCTTTTTTGGCGATATTGTATTGTCCACCCAAAAGGGCTCGTGATTCTATTGCTTTAACCAAGTATTGGCACGATATTGTCTCAAATGCATTGTTGGCTTCTGTTATTGGTGGCAGGCTTGGTGAGATGTTATTTTACCAGTATGGATTGTTGTTGAATCAGCCATGGTCAATGTTTATGGTTTGGCAGGGTGGTATGTCGTTCCATGGCGCACTTATTTTGGGCGGGCTTACTTTATGGGGGATGTCAAAACGATATGGTATCAACTTTTGGGATATCACGGATGCAAGCTTGATACAGTTACCATTGGGGCTAGGGATTGTTAGGATTGCCAATTATATCAATGGTGAGTTAATCGGCAGGGTGACGGAACAAACCTGGGGTATGTCCTATGTAGAAGGTGCGCTACATCGTCATCCTTCTCAGTTGTATGAAGCGGTACTCGAGGGGCTGTTATTAGGGATTCTTATGCATGGTTATGCCAAGTATCATCCTCCGAGAGGGCGGCTAACCATTCTTTTTATGTTTGGTTATGCCAGTGTCCGACTCTTGGTGGAGTGTTATTTCAGAGAGCCAACTTATGAGTTGTTTCAATGGATAAGCACAGGACAATTGTTGTCTGTACTTATGTTATTGGTGGGGGGATTAATGGCAACAGCCTTGAGGTATCAGCATCACAAACGTCAAACCTCCCAATAACACCCAAAGAAACTTGATATGCTGATGGTCATCGCATGAATGTAATAAGAAGCAGTTGATACTGATGCCTAAAAATGATCCGCAAGTTAAGGATTGGATAAATAGATAGATGTTCTCAGGTAATAGGGTTAAATAGCTTCCAATAAAGATACCAAAAGGTGTGAGCAAGGAAAACACAATCAATAGTAGATATAATGTATTTTGAGACCAATTTTGCCTTGAGATTAGATTGAAGAAGACAAAAGCTTCAACGGTTTTGTGGGCTAAGATAGCCATAGATAAGGTGTGCTGTAATGTTGGGTCAGATACTGCCGCTACAGTAATGCCTTCAACCAAGCAGTGTGCAAAGAGAATGTAGGTAATATAATGCTTCATATTGGAATGATTGCTTTTAATAGGCAGCTGAATGGCCAATACCGTGGCAAGAATGGCAAGGGCATAAAATGTAAATTGTAATGTTGTGGCACTGTGCTCATAAATTTCAGGTAATAAGTGTGTACATGCAATCGCAATAAACATTCCATCACAGAATGAATCAAGGTGATGTGCCCAGCGGTGGTGGCCAATATTGTTTTTTTTCAAGGGAATAATTCCGCCAAACAATGATGCAAAAAATGCAATAATCGATGTGGTTAATAATACTGAAGACATGGTAACACTCATTTTTCTAGTATTTTATACCTTTTTTTTCGAAAAATCAAGGCTGTCTTATTTATTTCTGTCAAAATAATTTAGTGTGCTAATACTTAAGCGTGGTGCACATTAGGAGATACAAATGAACACGCAAGTAACGACACATTTACATGTTCTTTCAGTGACTTATCCTGAATTAAAAATGTCATTGGAGAGTCTAATTGGTAAGCCTTTGCTGCCCAGTGAATTAGAATTATATGCCAGTTCATATTGGTATGGGGGTGGCGTTATGAGTCTTGCAGCAGCAGTGCAAACATACTCATCAAATTATCACCGTATTAATCTGGTTTTAAATCGGTTCAATAAGATCATATTGTGTTTTGATCACTTAGCATACGATAAAATGTCAGAATCACAGCTACACGATGCACCTGAGTTAGGCTCTGAGATAGACAGTACTATCGAGCATATCAGAAGTGACATATACCCTAAAGCACATGAGCGTTACCAAGTTTTAGTCTCTGAGGAAGGTGTTGCCCTAAAGGCTGCTCGTGCGCATGTTCAAAATATTATGAAGGAGCTTGAGCAAGCTATATCACAAGTCAACGATAAGTTTGGTTTATCTGCGGATGTTAAAATTTGTCAGTCAATGCTATTGAGTCAGGATGTTAAAGATTGGGTAGAACGGAATCAGCAAGTCGATAAAAAGTCCTTAAATATGTTAATGGACAACTTAAGTGCTGCAGATAAGTTCTTCCAATCACTTGTGGCTATTTCAGTGTTGGCCCATTTGTACGAGAGTGTGTCAGAAGGTGCAGTTGCAGATGTTGAAAAAACTGCTAGAAAAGCAGTTAAGTTTATTTATAAGCAAAGCATGCAGGCTGTGATCTTCCCTGCTGTAGAGGTTCCGGTAGGGGGGTATGTCGAAGAGTTGGAAGAGATTAATGAAAGAGCTTGTGAGCTTGAGGAGATTTTAGCATCATACCCCAGTGATCAAGAGGAATCAGAGCATAATGATGTTGAAAAGGGCTTGCATAAAATCTTAAATAGCAATAAGGATGCTATTTTTACAGAAGTTGACAAAGGTGTTAAGTCGTAAGATCAGCCAATCGATGCAGTAAGATTTGACAATCTTTTAAGATCTTTGTTGTGGCTATAATTTTGATATGGTGCTTTCCACCAAAGCTGTAGTTTGGGTAGCGGTTGATGAGTGCGATGATGTCTTCTCCAGAAATCATAGGTTTTTCTCCCACATCAACAAGTACACTATCTTCTCGAGATTGTATGCTGATAATATTTAGGGCCATTGCCGCAATTTTCAAGTTAGCTTTTTGAATGAGGTTGTCTGCTTCAGGAGGGATTTTTCCAAACCGATCTTGAAGTTCAGCGGCCAACTCATCCAATGTGGCTTTGTCGTAGGTATTGGCAATCGCATGATAAAATTGATAACGGGTTTCGGTATCGGCGATATAATCTGTTGGAATGATAGCAGGGATTTCTAAGTCAATGTCTGTTTGTATGGTATGTTTGGTCGTGGTTGCTTGATTGAGAAGTTGGGTGTAGTAAGACAGTCCTATGGCATTTACATGCCCACTTTGCTCGTCTCCCAGTAGATTGCCGCCACCACGAATTTCAAGATCCGCCACTGAGAGTTCGTAGCCGGCACCCAAATGCATGGCTCTGGCGATGGCATCAAGCCTCATATTGGCTTTCTTTCCCAATTCGCTATCCGGTGTTAACAGATAGGCGTAAGCTTGGTGATGTGATCGTCCAACCCGACCTCGTATCTGGTGAAGTTGAGCCAATCCCAGTTTGTCTGCTCGATAGATAATCATGGTATTGGCATTTGCAACGTCAACGCCTGATTCAATAATGGTACTAGCAATTAACACTTGAAAGCTATGGCTATGAAACTTGGCCATTTGCTGTTCGATGGCGGAAGCCGGCATTTGGCCATGGACTACGCCAAAAGTCATGTGAGGACAGAGTGTGTCTAATTTTTTATGGATACGGTCAATGCTTTTAACATCATTGTAGATGATATAAGCTTGGCCGCCTCTATGGATTTCCCGTTCAAGCGCCGTTTTTACAATGGCATCATTTTCTGTCATGACTTCAGTAATAATAGGCAACCGTTGTCTTGGGGGAGATGTCATGATGGAAAGCTGGCGCAATTTGGATAGGGCCATATTTAAGCTTCTGGGGATCGGGGTGGCGGTTAAAGACAATTTGTGTGCCAAGTTGAAGGCCAAGATACTGTCTTTTTGTTTGACGCCAAAGCGGTGTTCTTCGTCAATGATCACAAGCCCTAATTCATCAAAGTCTAAATTTAAGAGTTTGTGAGTACCGATAATCAGTTTGGTTTCACCTAGTGTAATGGCTTCTTCTTCTTTTTTTGAAAACTGATTGCTTCTGGATATAAGGCTAATGTTGATGGGACAATTTTTAAACCGTTCCTTAAAATTATTGTAGTGCTGCGTTGCTAAGACGGTTGTTGGTGCAATAATGGCAACTTGGTAGCCATTACCAAGAGCGATAAAAGCACTTCGCATGGCAATTTCGGTTTTGCCAAATCCAACATCACCACAGACTAAGCGGTCGAATAGCTGAGGCTTCTTGAAGTCTTCAGTAATGGCTTCCATAATGTGAATTTGATCTTTTGTTTCAGTAAACGGAAAATCTTGGGTAAACCTAGAATAGTCTCCGGGGATACTAAAAGGCTTGGTGCTACTTTGCTGCCTTGATGATTGGAGTCGTAACAGTTTTGCTGAAAACTCTTCAATGTTTTTTAGTGCTTTGGCCTTTCGTTTTTGCCATCGCTTTGAACGGAGCTCATCCAGCATGGTTTCATCACCATGATAAGGATGAATCTTGAATAATTGATCAGGCGGGAAGAGCAGTTTGTCATCATTGGCATAGCGTACAATGACAAAGTCTTGCACAATATCCTGAATTTTTCGGGTTTCAATTCCAATAAATTGCCCAACACCATGGTCTTCATGGATCAAAAAGTCACCAATGCTTAGTTGCTCTTGGTGCATAGATGGCTTGGCGGTTGATGGTTCATCAATGATGATTTTTCGCGTTAAGCTCTGCTCAGGAAGAATGAGATTTTTGGGCAGGTTGATGGCATGGGCAAGACTACCAAGACATAGACCTACTTGAATGTTTTTTGACGTAAACGCATACCAAGAGGTTACATGCTCAAATGTGATATTTTTACTCAGTAACAAACTTTCAAGTTGGTGAAGTCTAAAGTAACTTTGGCAAACAAATAAAACATTTTGCTTTTTTGTGATAGCAGTTAAATCATCTTTTAGTGTTTTGCTTTCTAAAACCAGCGTTGAATTAGCAGGAGCACTATGTTCAAGGAGAATATTTTGGTTCTGAATAACAAACTGACATGTTTTTTCAGAGATCACATGATCAATGTCGATTGTGTTGTTTGCCTTTCGTGCGGCGTGAAGGAAGGGTTTTAAATCACAGGGTGTCATGATATGACACTGATGGTTGAAGTACTCTGTTAGCGGGGCTAATTGACGATGAAAAAGAGCCAGGTAGCGCTGCCAGCCAGTAACAACGTGTTGTTTTTTTAATGCACTTAGAATCTTGGGGTCTAAATCAGGGTATCGAGTCTCAACATCTTTTATATCAACTTGTGTCGGGGTGTATTCTAGAATCGGCGTTAGTACCACGCTATCTTCAGCAGTGCTGGAGGATCGTTGGGTTTCTTGATCAAAGTAATGAATTTCAGATAGAGTATCATCGTCCAGTTCCAGTCGAATGGGCTGTTTGCTGTGTGGTGGATATAGGTCAATAATACCGCCTCTAACAGTAAACTGTAAGGGCGCGGTGACTTGATGGGTGTGTTGATAACCACACAATGATAATTGTTTTTTGAAATGGATGAGGTCTATTTGATCATTTTTATGAAATGAAAAGACATTCTGGGCTACAAAATCAAGGGGAGGGAGTTGGCGACACAAAGTTTCAATCGTTGTAATGATAATATTCAGACGATTTTGTCTGATTTGATGAAGTAGCTGTAGTCGTCGAGTGACCACCGCATTAGCAGGTGATAGATGATCGGTGGGGAGGACTTCATAGTCACTGAGATAAGCAACTGTTTTATCTGTGTCTTTCAATAAAAAAATCAGATCTTGTAAAAGTTTTTCACAATCAGAAGCATGTTCTAAGACACAAATAATAGGGCGGCTATCATCATGGATTTTTCGAGCTATTGAATATGCATAGCTCATGTATAAGCCTCTAGGATCATGCTGCCACCCAAACATTCGCCTTGGTGATAAAAGACCACATGCTGACCTGGGGCTGGGGCTGACTGAGGCTTTGAAAACTTAACGGTTTGCTCATCAAGCAATGTTCCTTCTACAAATTCTGGTCCATGACGGAGCTTTAACTGTAATACCGTTTGCTCAGGTTGGCCACGTATCCAATGTATGGGTTCAACCTTAACGTGAGATTTCAATAGGTCAGAGGCATTTTGTGAGAGGATTAATTGGTTGTTAGCCAAATCTTTTTCAATCACATACCATGGAGATGGTTGGCTGTTTTTAATGCCACCGATACCCAAACCTTTGCGTTGTCCAATGGTGTAGCAGAAAAGACCTTGGTGCTGGCCAATGACGATGCCTTCTTTAGTAACCATATCGCCAGGTTTTGTGAGTAAGTAGTTTTGCAAAAAATGATCAAACTTACGTTCACCGATAAAACAAATACCTACGGAGTCTTTTCGCTCCGCATTCGGTAGGTGAAATTCTCTAGCCATACGACGGGTGTCTTCTTTACAATAAGCCCCAAGGGGAAAGTGGGCATAAGACAATTGCTCTTGGCTAAGCTGAGAAAGAAAATACGTTTGGTCTTTAACGGCATCGGGTGCTTGGAGCAAAGCATATTGGCCATCTCGATGCTCAATATGCGCATAGTGTCCAGTAGCCAGCCCGTCAAATCCCATTTTTTTAGCATGGTCACTCAAGAGTTGAAACTTAATTCGACTATTGCATAAGATATCAGGGTTTGGTGTTAAGCCTTGCTGAAACAGGTCCAGGCTATGTTGGAATACCTCTGAAAAATAGGCATCTCTAAAGTTAACAGTGAGCAGTTCACAGCCTAGGTGTTGGCAAATGTTTTGGCATTCTTGAATGTCTTCTGAAATATGGCAATGATCATCTTCTTCCCAATTTTGCATAAATATGGGTTGTATGAGGTGCTGTTGCATCAATAGCGCAGCAGTGGTTGCAGAATCTACACCCCCTGATAAGCCGACCATATATTGTTTTTTCACTGTCATAGATTCAAATTCAATTTTTATACAATATACAATAAATGACTGTTTATGTAAATATAAATATAAGGATCTAGAGGGTTTTTTATTGAATGCACGGGTGTTATCATGTGCGGTTAATTGACAGAATCTTGCAGATTCGTTACCATCGAAATACATTTTATAGGGGGATTTTTAAGTGGTTGATAGTGTAGAGAAGGGACAACAAATTCAATGGACGGATAGTATCAGTGTTCCTGATTTTCCGATCATACCGTATATTGAAGGTGATGGTATTGGGTCAGATATTACCCCTGCGATGTTAAAGGTCGTCAATCATGCGGTTAGCAAAGCTTATGGCGATAAACGGGCAATTGAGTGGAAAGAGATTTTTGCAGGTCAAAAAGCCTTTGATCTAACCGGTGAATGGTTGCCACAGGATACAATCGATGCAATTGAAAAATACCATGTTGCAATAAAAGGGCCATTGACAACGCCTGTTGGCGGAGGGATTCGATCATTGAATGTTGCATTAAGACAGAAGCTTGGGCTGTTTATATGCCAGCGCCCAGTGCAGTATTTTGAAGGGGTTCCGTCACCAATGATGCACCCTGAAAAAGTAGATATCACGGTTTTCAGAGAAAATTCAGAAGATATTTATATTGGGATAGAGTTTAAAGCGGGAGATACGGAAACCAAGCGATTACTGGAGACGTTAAAGAATCAGTATGCGGTCGACAACATAGCTAGGCCTGAAAATACTGGTGTTGGGGTTAAATTGATTTCAGAGCATGCCAGCAAACGTTTGGTAAGGCAAGCACTTCAGTATGCTATTTCTCAGGAAAAAGAGCATGTTGCTTTGGTCCATAAGGGCAATATTATGAAGTATACCGAAGGCGCATTTTGTCATTGGGGATATGATGTTGCTGTAGAAGAGTTTGCTGCCAAAAAGGTCGAGTGGGGCTATGAAATTGAAAATCCAAATAATGGTCAGAAGATTTTAGTCACAGATGTGATCGCAGATGCGTGTTTTCAACAAGTGCTATTAAAACCAGAAAACTTTGATGTGATTGCAACGATGAACTTAAATGGGGATTATCTATCAGATGCACTTGCAGCGCAGATTGGTGGAATCGGGATTGCACCTGGTGCAAATTTAAGTGATCGTGATGCTTTGTTTGAAGCAACACATGGTACTGCACCATTGTATGCAGGTAAGAACTTGGCGAACCCATCATCACTGATCCTTTCTGCAGAAATGATGTTAAGACATATGGGTTGGTCCGAGGCTGCTGATAAGCTCATACAAGGCATGCGGTTGTCTTTGAAGGCTAAAGAAGTGACTCAGGATTTTGCTCGCCATATGGAGGGAGTGGAAGGCTTGTCGACTTCTGATTTTGCTCAAGCTATCTGTCGCCATATGCGCTAGTAACGTGCTATGGGTGCAAAGATGATTGATTCATCTAAGCTACTTGGAAGTACCCTAGGAGGAAAGATACAACAGGTTGAAAGACTGTGTGTATCTAGTGCCTCTAAGCAAGTGCTCAGGGGGAGGTGTTTTTTGGGGGGCTGACCAAAGTTAATCTGCCCAAGGTTATGAATGTATGCAGCAGATAATGGGATGCCATAATATGGGTTGTAGATACCATTAACAAGCCAGCGTCCAGGTTCATCACCAAGATAAATACGCTGCAAGTTGATGCATAGATTGTTGGCATACACATAACTTGGCTGTAATAAAACAATATAATTGGATCTAAAAGGCCAATTTTGTCGGATAAGGTTTAAAAAACCGGATAAAGAGTTTTCACGCCATCGGCTACTCATATTGATGGTATGGTGCTTGTAGTTGCGGTATTTCTTGGTTTAGGGATAACGTCCTGCAAATGATCTGGTGAATGGATGATGGGCTTAAGTCAATATATGCGGGCGCATTAAGCACGCTGTTGTTTTTTGAAGAAAGGTGCTCAATCTCCTTAATTGAGCGTTAGATCATGCCGCGTCCGTTAATGTATTGATATAATGTTTTATAGGTCGCGACAGCACGTTCTGAGTCAGGAAACCTTTCCCCTTGGGTGTTTTGTGTAAGATCAAGCCGAACAAAGCCAGTTTTCGATCCCTTAAATGTATTTTTTGTTAAACCAAGTAGCTGTAAAATTCGTTGTTGCATGAGAAGCCCACATTTTTTCATTATAAGCAATAATGATATTTCTATGTGGGCCTGAAACATCATCGGTGCATAGCTGGAGCCGGTTGATCAGTATGTTGTACTTCTAGTAGCATTTGTAAGATGGTTTCCTCTTTGATATCAAGAGCGGTGTTGCGCATACATACCACCATACCTGATATGGCCAGCTTTTTAATCTCTCCGTCAAGTTCTTTACTAATTCGATTGAGAGCCTCACGATCCATAGGAAGACCCTTTTTATTGATCAACTTTGAAAATTTTTCTTTTCCATCCTCTGATAATGGGAGTCTTTTTATGCGCAATAAAATATCCTTTTCTACAACTTTTATTTCACGATCCTGCGCGTTATTTGCAAGTAGCTTTCTATAACGAATCATTGCCCCATCAAGTTTAAGAATTTCTTGAGTAGGGGTGAACATAATATCCTTACTACGTTTTAATCCAAGGAAGGTCTTGTCGGATCGTTTTTTAGGTTGAATGATTTTTTTAAAGTATCGGCTATCAAGCTCTTCGAGATTTAATGCCATGACAGCAGGAATGGTGTTGATGTCATCATCTGGGCTTATTAAGGCATTTTTTGATGCTTTGTTAAATAAAAAGAATGCAGTTTTGGTTTTATCAAAGTCTTTTACAATCGCTTGATAATCCATGGTCCTCTGTTTGAGATAGGTTCCCTCCTCGAGATTTAGAGCTTTACGTAGACCCTCTTCGGTTGCGTGATCAGTGCTTTGTAGCAGCGTTTGAAGTTTTCTCGCTGTTTTAACCGAGGGGTAATCACTACTATGTGATTGTTGGCTTGCATGAGCCTCTGATGGCGTATCAATCTCAAGTTCGGTGGCAATATTAGAAAACGTAATTTCAACCAGATTATTATAAGCAACTTTTAATGCAAGGGAATGAATGTTTTCATCTGTATAGATGTCTTCAAGATCACCAATCCGGTTAATCATCTGATCGGGTAGATGTTCTTCAAGTCGCACCAATTCATCCGGTGTAATTAATTGCAGCTCACGATCAGCGATGTGGTCTCGGTACTTCTCTTTAAGACGATCCAGTTGGCTAGAGTCTCGAGATAAGTCATTTAGGTCCTTTTGAATCTCCTGATTGGTACTTTCTAGAGAGCTTAATAGGCTCTCATATATTGAGTCTTCTGCAAGGCCTGAGTCAGCAGAATATTTAGAATCTAACGACCCTGATCTTACCGCACCATCCGGGCTATTATCGAGAAGGCCACGTAATGTCCGTTTAGCACTTATTTTAGGTGATGATTCTACGATAGCACTACGATAGCCACCAGTGGGTATGCCTGCTCCGGCAACTAAAGTTGACGCCTTAATAATCGATTTTGCTTGGATTGCGTATTCCTCTAACTGGGTTAGTTTTTTTGTGGAGGGTTTATATGCAAAAAACTTATTGAGTAATGTCCGCCATGAGTGGTTAAATTCTGACTCAATAATATTCGTGGTTAATCCTAACAGTAAGAACACGTTTACGAGCCCCAGTATGGCGATTACTCCGGGAATAATTAAGGGAGCTAGTGCTATGGTGGACCCAAATAAACCTGTTAGTAACGCATAAATCAATGCGGGTATGGCAAATGATATGACATATTTACTGATGTTCTTTAATATATGGGTTCTAATTCTTGGCGGAATAGAGGACATTCGGTCTATCTTTGAGTGAATATAGTCAGTTGATCGCTTGGATGCCTCTGAGCCTTCGATCAAGCTTTTACCCGCTTCTTTCACATCGATACTTCTAGATGCCTTGCTCTTCGTGCCTTCTGTTGTTGAATGCTCATTCATGGTTATCTCCATATATAATTAACTTGTTCGACTATTTTTAATGCAAATTTTAGACTTGGCAGAATTTTTTAATGATTTTGAGCATAATGGGTAGATAGTAGTTAATATTGGCTGAGCATGCTGCATCTAGAAGTAAAGTTAAAGGAGTCAGCCAATTTATTTTTAAAAATTACTAATTAAATCTGCCAAATAAAAAATCCCTCCTATAATGTTTGGAGTTACAGAGGAGAAAGGGATGTTTTCAAGTAAAGTTCAAGTTATGATAGATCGGTTATACCAGAAATCTCGGGATGAGCGATATGAGTTTATTACGGCTGAAAATTTATTATTGGCACTTGTTGATGATGAAGATGTAAAGAAGTTATTTACAGCATTTGAAGTCGATAAAGCAAGCGTTAGACGTTTGTTACATAGCCATATAAAGAAGACTCAGTTATATTTATCAGAGAATTCGGCTCGCGATTTTCAATTGACCCCTAGTTTTGATCGGGTAATGCAGCAAGCAATATATTTGGCGACAACAAATGGTTCACCTGAAGTTGATGGGCTAATGATGGTGGTTGCTATTATGAGTGAAGATTGTGCGGCTGCTGATATCTTAAAGAAGAAAAGTTTAACGTTATACGATGTCATCGGCTATATGGATAGTTTGCAGATAAATGCTACGCCAAATAATATGGGCCAGCCATTTATTGAATTTCCACCAATGATTATGGGAGGCTTGTCTCAGGATATGGAGGCAACCCCTCAGTCAGCGGATTTAATTAAAAAGTATACAAAGAATATTAATCATATGATTGCTTCTGGGGAAATTGATCCTTTGATTGGTCGGGATGAAGAAGTTAATATTTTGGCAGTGACGCTGTGTAAACGTATTAAGAAAAATGGTTTGTTGGTCGGAGAGCCTGGTGTTGGAAAAACCGCAATAGCGGAAGGTTTGGCATCATTAATTCTTTCAGGTAAGGCGCCTAAAAAATTGGCCAATGTCGAGATCTATAGTATGGACATGGGAGCAATGCTAGCAGGGACCAAATATCGAGGAGATTTTGAAAAACGTTTTAAAGCTGTCCTTGCAGAGTTTTCAAATATGAAAAATGCTGTTATTTTTATTGATGAAATTCATACTTTAGTTGGTGCAGGTGCGGCTTCAGGTGGTGCGATAGATGCAGCAAATCTTATTAAGCCTGTGCTTAATCGAGGGAATTTAAGAGTGATTGGTGCAACGACTTATAAAGAGTATCGCAATGTGTTTGAAAGGGATCCGGCGTTATCACGGCGATTTGAAAAAATTGATATTAAAGAAACATCTGACGAGGAGACTTTGGAGATCTTAAAAGGACTTCGAGAGCGTTTTGAGTCACACCATAATATTAAGATATCAGAAGATGTGTTGGATGTTGCTGTGTCGCTTTCGAACCGTTATTTGCACTCAAGATATCAGCCAGATAAGGCCATTGATTTATTGGATGAATCCTGTGCAATGCGGATGTTACAAGCCAAGCCAAATGCTATCGTGAACTTAAAGCCACTGGATATTCAAACATCGGTAGCTAAAATGGCTCAGGTACCAGCGCATCATATCACCACCAGTGATAGGGCATTACTCAAGTCACTTGATTCAAAGATTAAACGAAAAGTCTTTGGGCAAGATATGGCTGTTGAAGAGCTGGTTAATGCCATTAAATTGGCCAGATCAGGGTTAAAGTGTGAGTCAAAACCTATTGGAAGCTTCTTGTTCACGGGGCCTACTGGGGTAGGTAAAACAGAATTGGCGGTACAGTTGTCTGAGATTATGGGGGTTAAATTGGC
Organism: Candidatus Synchoanobacter obligatus; assembly: GCF_024259865.1. GTDB lineage: Bacteria > Pseudomonadota > Gammaproteobacteria > Comchoanobacterales > Comchoanobacteraceae > Synchoanobacter > Synchoanobacter obligatus. The sequence goes on from NZ_JAKUDN010000002.1 coordinate 622,301, forward strand.
TCGATTTGACATGTCAGAGTATATGGAGCGGCATGATGCATCGCAGTTGATTGGTGCGCCACCAGGTTATGTGGGTTTTGATCAAGGCGGTATGTTGACTGAGGCGGTCATTAAAGATCCTCATAGTATTATATTGCTCGATGAGATTGAAAAAGCGCACAGTGATGTGTTGAATTTGTTCCTGCAGGTTTTGGATTATGGCACGCTAACAGATAATAGTGGCAGGGTTGCCAATTTTAGAGACTGTATTATTATTATGACATCGAATATGGGGGCTGAATTTTACAAAAGTCAAGATTTGGGGTTTGTTAATCAGTCACATGTTAGTGATGGGGCCCAAGCAGTGAAAGTAGGCTTAACACCGGAGTTCCGTAACCGTATAGATGGCATTATTACTTTTAATCAAATTAATGATAAAACCATGAGTAAAATCGTTGATAGAATGCTAGCAGAGCTGTCACAGCAGCTTGTTGAACGAGGTATTAAAGCTGACATTACCGATTCAGCAAGAAAGTGGTTGGTTGAGAATGGCTTGGATAAAGAGTTGGGCGCGAGGCCACTAGGAAGATTAATTAATGAGAAATTGAAACGTCCTGTTGCTGAGCACATTCTCTTTAAACAAAAAGGTGATACAGAGCTCAAGGTAAGAAAATGCCCAGAAGATAATGGGCTAATCATTGATTTTGGCCGAAGTAAAGTTGCTAATTAGCAGGGGGTCTATCTCGATTGGGTTTATGTCGGATTGTAATACGTCCTTTGGATAAGTCATAGGGCGTTAATTCGACTGTAACGCGATCACCTGCCATGATTCTAATATAGTTTTTGCGTATTTTTCCTGAAATAGTGGCAATAATCATATGGCCGTTTTCTAGTTCAACACGAAACATCGCATTGGGTAGTGACTCTGTCACAATGCCTTCTGATAAAATGTGTCCTTTTTTGCTCATATTGATATAAGGTTTAAACTTGTCGAATTATTACAAAAAACAGCAGTATATGTCAAGAGTTATCTCAATAATATAATATGACTGTTTTGTAATCAATGCGGGATACATAAAGAGAGAACAAAAGTATTTAAATCCTTGAGGTTTGAGGTTTGACTTGGTAGATTAGCTATGGTTTCTCTATTGAGGTTGAATATGCAATTTACCCAGAATGTCTCTTCGTTTTTTTCCCATATTTTAGGTCGTCACAGCTTGGTTGCGCGCTCTTCAAGCATGTTGTTAGATATGGTATTGAATGTGATTTTAGCGTTCGTATGTATTGGGTATATTTCAGCAGCTTTAGGGATGCTGATGCCGTGGTTAGGGGCTGGGTATAATACCTTGCTGGCAAGTTTTTTGTTGGCTTGTGCACTACCGTATGAGCTATTAAATACTGTGATCAGCAATGCGAATGTAGGGGGTAAGGACCAATTTTATTGGGCAAAATACCCTTTTCTTGTCCAATCTTTTGGTTTGTTGTCAAGTATGTTGGGGGCCATTCAGTACCTGATCCGTAACTACTCGTTGGTCAAAAACTTTGCGGAAACCAGTATGGGGACCTTGTTCTTAAAAACTTTGAGTGGTGTTTTTGGCGCAGTGACTGTGACGCGGTTTGCGGTACTTGGTGGGATGGCCGGTTTTTTGGTCCATGCGCTATCAGCTATGATCAATTGGGACAAACTGCTGATAGGGGAAGAGGACCAAGCGAATACTTGGATGCAATACGTTGTGTATGCGTTGGTTGGATTGGGGCTAGGGATCTTGCTCTCACAAATCAGCATACCAAGCTTGGTGATGAATGATGATATATTTTATGCCGTTGGGGGGTTGTTGTTGGGTGGTGTTGCATTATCCTACGGCACCTCATTTTTAAAAGTCGTTTGGGAAAACACCTTAAATATTTCCTTGCCGATTGGGGCCTTATTATATACTTTGGTTGATTTCTTTAATAGTCAGGCAGTTATTAAAAATTTGGGCTGGCTGACGCCTAATACTCAGATTTTATGTTTTGCATTTGGTTTGTTTTCTTGGTGGAACCAAACTTTGGTCTGGGGTTACAATACGGTTCGGTCATTGTATGCTGATAAAAATAAGCCAGTAGACGATGACTATCCCATATTTGTTCGATGGTTCTACAGCGCACCAGAGGTGAGAAGGGTGGCCTTTTATACCAAAGAATTACTGCTTTGTGCCCTAGATCTCCTGAACAACAGGCTTGTCATTCAGGCTGTTAGCCAGGTGCTGTTTACAGTGACGGGCTTTCATATTGGCCTTGCAGCATTAAATACGTGTACAATATTTTATATGCTGAATAGGTTGGTGATATTACGCTTTCAGTCGACTGAAGATAAGAAAAGTTTGGTCTCAGAGGGTATTCAAAAAAATACCTTACCTGAAAACTCATGGAGTACGTATGCTGCGAAAGGGATTTGTAATGTGCCCACTATGGTGTGTCGTCAGATTGGATTGGGCAAATGATAAAAGAGCGTGAATTGGTTGGAGACCCGTTGCCAGGTGTTGACAGTGTGATGGATAAAATTTACCGGTCCCGGCAGTTATCCAGTCCTGTTGACGTTAATTATATGCTGAGTCATTTATTGCCTTATCATTTGTTGAAAGACATTGATCGAGCCTGTGAGTTACTGTATAGCGTTTATGAAAAGAAACAACAGGTTATTGTCATTGGTGACTATGACGTAGACGGAGCGACAGCAACAAGTGTGATGGTTGCAGGTCTTCGGGAGATGGGGCTCGAACATGTGAATTTCATTATTCCAAATCGCATTACTGATGGTTATGGGTTGACACCCAAGCTTGTAGATCGAGCAAAGTCTGAAGGCGGTCATTTAATCATTACAGTAGACAACGGTATTGTCAGTTATGCAGGTGTTGATCATGCAAAGCGTGAGGGTCTTGAGGTCTTAATTACCGATCATCATTTGGCAGGTGATACGCTTCCGGATGCAGTCTGTGTGAACCCCAATCAACCAGGATGTGCTTTCCCATCTAAAGCGATTGCTGGCGTCGGGGTGGCTTTCTATGTATTGGTCGCACTTAGGGCTTACTTTAGAGAGAAGGGTATATTTGAACAAGGGCCAAACTTACTGGCATATTTGGACCTGGTCGCACTAGGGACGGTTGCTGACTGTGTCCAGTTGGATCGTAATAACCGAACAATGGTTGCCAATGGTCTATCTCTAATGAGAAAAGGTAAATCTAGATTCGGGATTCAGGCGTTAATGGGGGTTGCAAAGCGTTCACCAACTTTGATTGAAGCGGATGATATGGGGTTTTCACTAGCGCCGAGATTGAATGCTGCAGGGCGTTTAGATGATATGACCATTGGTGTGAAATGCTTATTGGCCGAGACTATTAAAGATGCCAAATATTTTGCATTGCGCTTGGATGATATCAATAAAACCCGTCGTGATATGCAGCAAGTGATGACACAAGAAGCTCTAGATTATGTAAAAGGTATGAAGCACATACCCAGTATAGCTGTTGTTTGCCAGCCAAAATGGCATGAGGGTATTATTGGTCTTGTGGCGTCAATGATTAAGGAGCGTTTTCATATTCCAAGTATCGTTCTGACACAAGATGAAGATAAGAGCTTAATGAAAGGATCCTGTCGCTCGATTCCTGGACTAAACATTAGGGATGTTTTGGCAGATTATGATCGCATGCATCCAAGCTCTTTAACGAAGTTTGGTGGTCATGCCATGGCTGCCGGTTTAACGATGAATGCCTCAGATGTGGATCAGTTTCGCAGGGTTGTGGAAACATTGTGTAGTGCTGCAATCACTGATGAAATGAAAAATAAATACCTTTATGTTGATGGAACATTACCAGCATCACATCGAACCATTGGTTTTGCAAAGAAGCTGATTGAGTTAGGCCCTTGGGGGAATGGTTTTGAGAAGCCCATGTTTTATGATGAGTTTACATTGGTTGAGCAGTACGTAGTTGGTGGGAAGCACTTGAAAGTCGTTTTGAGTGATGAAAACAATAGTTATGATGGCATTGTCTTTAATATAGAAGAAGGAACTTGGCCCAATCATCGTTGTCAGCGGGTGAGGGTAGCTTATCATGTGCAAGTGAATGCATTTAATGGCAAGCGCAAATTACAGTTTTTAGTGACGGATATTCAGACGATTGACTGATTGTTTGGAGTGTGGTTGTATTTGTTTGAAAATTATTGTATATTTTTAAAAATATAGTGTAGAAATCTCATGTATCAATATCAAATAGCCCCAATGATGGGTTGGACAGATCGACATTTCCGTTATTTAATGCGCCTTTTGGGAGGCGATAGTTTTCTATTGTTTACTGAAATGGTCACTATTAATGCATTAGCCTATGGTGATGCGCACCGCTATTTGGATAAAGCTGATGCTGAGGGTGATGTGATTCTTCAGATAGGTGGTAGTGATTTACAGCGAGTGGCTGAGGCTATTCAGAAAGCTGAACCTTATGGCTATGCTGGGTATAATTTAAATGTGGGCTGCCCAAGTGATCGGGTACAAAATGCAAAAATAGGCGCATGTTTGATGGCTGAGGGAAAGCTTGTCTCACAGGTACTGAGTGTCATGAAAGATCATACGGATAAACCTGTGTCTATAAAAACCCGGGTGGGTATTGATGGCGTCGATTCTTATGACTATTTCCGAAATTTTGTTGATGAGGTATTGGCTTCAGGGTGTCATGAATGGATTATCCATGCACGTGATGCCTGGTTAAAAGGTTTGAGTCCACGACAGAACCGTTCTATTCCGCCATTACGTTATGAGTATGTGTTTCGTTTAAAGCAGGAGCTGCCACATCTGCATATCGCATTAAACGGAGGTATTCGTGATATTGATACGGCGAATGATGCACTAACCCAGGTGGATGCTGTTATGTTGGGACGAGCAGCCTACCAAGACCCTCGCTTTATCCATCAGCTGGGTCATTCAAATAAAGATTATGATGATGTGCTAAAAGAGTATATCTCTTATTTAAAAGCCAACCTAGAACATTTCCCTGTCCGTAAAATTATCGCTCCTTTGGTCATTGCTTTGATGGGCTATCATGGTGCGAAAAAAGACCGAGCAAGGCTTGCTGCTTGTAAAACTGCCTCAGAAGTTTTAGTGGTCTTGGACAGTTTGCATTTGCTTGCAGAAGGGGTATGATGAAGCGGCCTTATAGAGGCTGAAACATGAAATGCTACCTGTTGTGTCAACATGTGTTATTGCGTATTCAGTCGTTTAAAAAGTGTTATTTGGTGAGGCGGGTTGAATTGGCATTTGATCGCATTGAAAGCCAAGAAACTTAGCGTGATTTGGAGTGGATTATTTATTTTGACCGTGACCTAGAGACGATGCCAGTAAACATGCGGCAACCAAAGTATCATGAGCGTCGCAGTCGATTTTCCAGAGCACAGATATTGCCTTAATACGGATATTTGACTGTATTAAGATTATGATTAAAAAGTCTTGATGTATCTCTTTTATGCGCTATAATTTGGCACTTAAAATGAGAAAAAATATGGCACGAACAAATATTAGAGACAGACTAAAAAAGGTTTCCCAGCATTCGGTGCTGGCTAAGGGTCTTCTTAACTTCAAGCAAAAGTTAAAAAATTATCCTGATATGGAGCGTCTTCGTAACTTAGCTATGTGTGCACAAAGTCGCATTTTCCAGGGGAATGCTTTAGACATAGATAAACTTCGGGTTTATAAGTATGAGCGCTTGTCTAACTTAAAGTCAGTGCCTCAAAAGACAGACTATGAAAATCTGGAGCCAGAAGCGGCTGTCCGGTTTAAAAAGAAAAACAAAAAGCGTTCACCATTAAGCAAAAGAGTACTTACCAAACGTGGTGATAAAATTATTGCTGTAGCTCAAGGTCAAAAGCGTGTGGGATAAGTAGACTCAGCTGATGCTTACGAATTTCATTCTTCTGATTGACTAAGTAGACAGGGATGTCATGATCAGCAAACTCAGCAATTGTTTGTCTACAAGCACCACACGGTGTCACAAATTGTTCTGAATTTGAGAAGATAAAAATGGCCTGTATACTGGTATGACCAGACGAGACCATATTACTAATTGCTGAAACTTCAGCGCAGACTGTTAAGGAGTAACTGGTGTTTTCAATATTGCATCCAGCAAATTCTTGGCCATCATGAGTGACTGCAACACAACCAACTTGAAACTCGGAGTATGGAGAGTAAGAATTTTTTAGCATTTTCTTACCCTTCTCTAAAATGCTTTTAGTCATGCCTTGACATTTTGATGGCATCCATGCCTCCTGGTTAAGGACAGTTAGCTATTCTTAGCGTCTGCGCTGTCACTAGGTTTCTTACGAGTAAAGGAGAAGCCTGCATATTTGTTATTGAAGGCTTCAACACGACCTGTTGTGCTAGCGCGTCTCTTACCTGTGTAAGCGGGATGGCAGTTATAGCACACCTCAACATCCATGGATTCTTGCTTCATTGTGGTAAATAGTTGAAATGTATTAGAGCATCCGCTACATTTGATACTAAGTGCTGATAAGTTTGGGTGTATTTCTCTTGCCATAACGAAATTTAATTTGTTTAAGTACACGTATTTTAGCAGTATATTCTTGCTTGTCAAGGAAAAAAGAATTGAAGGAGCGTAAAGTGAATGGAAGATTTATTCCTCGGGCAATTTTTTATGATTCAGCTGATTTGTTGCGTAGGATTCAGGCCCCTATTGATGTCCCTCAAGAGTATGCTGCTGTTCGGCTCTTCTTGCTAAGTTATGTACACTCACAGGATACTTATAATACGTACCGGAGAGAAATTGAGCGCTACTGTCAGTGGGTGTGGTTTGTGAACAAGACATTGCTGAGTGAAGTGATACGACATGATCTTCAAGGCTATATTCGTTTTTTTCAAGATCCACCATCTAACTGGGTATCAACGAAACATGTTGCTAGGTATGTAGAGTCCCTTGACGGTTTAGCGCCAAATCCGTTGTGGCGTCCGTTTGTGATTACAGTGGGCAAGAAGAGAATGGTAAGTAGCGCGGGCATGAAATCAATGCTTGCCTGTTTGTCAACATTTTATAACTTTTTACTTCATGAGCAAGTCGTTAATCAAAACCCTGTGCAAATGCTTAGGCAAAAGAATCAGTTAATACAAACTGTGTCATCGAGTCGAGTTAAGCGTCGCTTAACCAACAAGCAATGGTCCTATGTGATTTCTGTTGCACAGAAAAAAGCAATAGCAAATCCTCTTTATGAAAGGACTCTATATTTATTGACGTTATTTTATTTATTGGGGTTAAGAATCTCTGAGGTCTCAGAATCCAAAGAGGGGGCTAAGGCCATGAACTTGTTCTTTCAAGATCAACAAGGTCGCTGGTGGTTTGAGGCTCATGGTAAGGGCAATAAGGTAAGGCAGGTTGCAGTGCCTGATGCGATGCTAGAGGGGTTAAAGCGTTACAGGCAGTCACTGGGGTTGGGTTTTTTTCCAGTTGCCAATGACTTATCACCGCTAGTGCCCAAACTAAAAGGGCAAGGCGGCCTATCCGCACGTCAAATTAGGGCATTAATTTCTGAATCATTTTCTGATGCAGTCATGGTAATTTTGCACGAAGGGTTTTCAGATGAATCAGAGGGTTTAAAGCAAGCGACTGTTCATTGGTTGCGGCATACTTCAATATCAGAAGATGTATTAACGAGGCCTAATGAGCATGTACGTGATGATGTGGGTCACGAAAATATTGCAACAACCAGTTTGTATATGGATGTGCATGATGAAGAGCGCCACCGCTCAGCAAAAGATAAACCATTAAAAAGGGAACGGTGCTAGGAGGCTCTAATTAGAGCCTATATCAGCATTTTCATTATGATCATCTAGGCATATGCCCTGATGCATTGCAGGTTAGGGTCTAGATTCAGTACATTTTTTGGCTTGATCTAGAACGTAGTTTTTTACCTGAATGGGTTTGGTGGTTTGTCCTTCAAACTGGCTAATGGCAAGTTTGCCATCGGTATCAGAGAGGGTTAAAATGAGTTCCATAGGCTGTAGCCAACTGCCGTTCTGATTTGAGAATTTAACCAGGAAGGTTGTATGTGCAAAAAAGTTTTGATTATCGGCGGGGGATATTTCAATCGGTTTCAAGAATTTTGATATATGAGTATGATATTCTGATGGGCTATCATGGTTTCTGAAGTTAGCTTGGTGAATTTGGTCTTGGAAAACACGCCACGCAGTTTCAGAAAAATATGACTCTAGTGACTCTAGAGGCGTTGAAGCATCAAACATTTCGGTTAGGCGGTATTGTGTCCAATGTGCCATATAGCTGTGTTCTACAGCTAAGCTTGAAGCAGCAAGAATCGGTAATACGTATTTATTTAGCATGGAATGTCTCCGTTGATGAGAGGGATTTTCGGATGAAGCTTAGTGCCTTAGAAAGGGGGGTCTTAGTCATTGGGTTGATGGTAAAGTCAGGTATGATACCGATGTTGTTTATCGGGTCACCATTGGGTCGGGTAAAGTATGCTGTGGTTAGCTTGAGCATGCTGCCATCACCAAGGGGTATTAGAGATTGCACTGTACCTTTCCCTTGAGAGGTTTCACCGAGGATGGTTGCACGTTTATAGTATTGTAGCGCGCTGGCAAATATTTCAGCACCTGAAGCTGAATTTTGGTTTAAGAGGATAAATAGCGGTTTGTTTTGTGTGATGTCTGTGGCTTCTGGAGGTAGTTGGAAGGGCATGGTGCTATGTTTGCCAATGAGCTGCGTGATCGTTGCATCAGGTACTGTATCATAATTTAAAAATAACATGGTTGCATTAATCGCGGCGCCTAACAAGCCACCAGGGTTATTACGAAGATCAATGAGATAGGCATCAGCATCCTGGTTGTTGTAGAGGGCTTTGATCAAGTCATCTGTGGTATCCTCATTGAATAATGAGATATGAATCCGTGTGATGTTTTCTGGGAGGTTTTCAATGTTAACTTCGGGAATGTCAATTGTTTTCCTTTGTAGGCGAATATTAAAGGGCGCTGTTTGTCGAGTTAGTGTCACCCAGCTGTTCGAGGGACCTCGCATTTTTTTGATGTTGTTTAATAAATTGTTGGGGTCTATGGGTGTCTGATCAATGTGTGTGATGACATCATGGACTTTTAAGTTAGACTTTTCTGCAGGAGTGTTGGGTAAAATATTGGTGACAATGAGTTTTTGGTTTTGTAAGGACAAGGATAATCCAACGCCCACAAAGTCTCCTTGGGTGATGGTTTTTAAAGCATCTGCTTGCTCGTTAGTGAGGTATTGTGAATGTGGGTCAAGGTAAGAGAGAATACCTGTGAGTGCCTGATCGGTGAAGTTATCTTGGATATTGTCTTCAACATAAAATAGGTGGATATAATCGATGGCATCTTGAATTTTTTGCGTATCAAGTGGTGTTGCCATTGAGAGTTTAGCGCAAAAAATCAGCATGAATGTATGAAGCATGCGGCTCATAGAGTATTCCATCATATGTTAACCACATGTTAACATAAACACGATGTTTATTAAACATATTTATGTGTAGAACCGTTGTGGTATTTTTGCTGTCATTGACATTTGGTGAGATTTTGCTAAACTGATCTTTATTGAGTATTCACAAGAAGTGATGGTATTTCATATTAATGGTTCCCTATAAAAGGGCAGAATTTCGCAGAAAAATAATCATGAGGTGTTTGTATGTTAGGTGTTTTAAAAGGCTATCGTAATGGGTTATTGACAGCATGGTTGATTGTTGCAGTAAGTGCGGCATTTTATTCATACGATGTGCTTTTAAGAATTGCCCCAAGTGTTATGAAGCAAGACTTAATGTCACATTATGGCATTAGCGCTGCAAAACTTAGTGGTATCACATCGGTATATTTCTTGATTTATGCGCCGATGCAATTACCGGTTGGTGTCCTAATGGACCGGTATGGCCCAAAGTTTTTACTATCAATTTCTGGTGTGATATGTGCTCTAGGGATTGCGTTATTTGCCGCCACCTCTATTGTCTCAGTTGCTGTTGCGAGTCGCTTTATGGTGGGATTGGGGTCAGCCTTTGCTTTTGTGGGGGTGTTAAAGCTTGCTAGTATTATGTTGCCGCCCAACCGGTTTGCATTTGTATCTGGTTTAACCATGGCACTGGGGATGTTGGGTGCTACCATTGGCGATCATTTAATTGCGAACTTATTGTTGGTTGAAGGTTGGCAGGCTGTTTGTCTGCAGGCAGCATGTGTTGGTGGTGTGCTAACATTGCTAATGCTTTATTTAATTCCATATGATGTTCATCAGCATCAGGATCAGCATCAAGATCAGTCTGAGGTAGCCAGTTTCGAAGAGATATGGCAGGGAATATTGGCTTTAGCGAGTAACCCGCAATTGTGGTTAATCGCTTTAATAGGGTGCTTGTCATATACGCCGCTTACGTTGTATGCAGAGCATTTTGGTATTGAGTTTCTTCAGGTGAAGTATGGGATTACGCATATTCAAGCCTCTTCTATTAATTCATGTATCTTTATGGGGTGGATGATCGGAGGCCCTTTGGTGTGTAGTATTTCAGATTATTTGAAGAGCAGAAAGATTCCGGTATTATTAGGGTTGGTTTTTTCTTTCATTGCCTGCGTGTTGGTCTTGTATGCGCCAGTCCCATTGTTCATATTGCCATTGCTGATGATTTTCTTTGGAATTATGAATAGTGTTCAAGTGATTGCTTTTCCGATGGCGAGGGAAGTTGGTGGTAAAAAGTATACAGCAACTGCGATCGCATTGACCAATATGATATGTATGCTATCTGGATTAATGCAGGGCATTGTTGGTTGGTTATACGATGCAACATACCGAGTTATGGCGGGATCAGCTAGTCTTACAGAATTGCCGCTGGTGTCCTATCGGGTGGCATATTTGCCTTTGCCTATCTTTTTGATCTGTGCGATAATATTAGCACTGTTGGTGAAGGAAACTTATGGCCTGGAAAGCGATTAATGCAACACTCCTATTGATTTTGGCAGGCTGTGGGCGTTTTCCTCCGGATACTTATGATAATCATATCTGCCAAGTGGTGCAAAGTCATTGGGGTTGGGCCAAACCATTGCGTCATGTCAGTGAAGAATACCATATCTCCCCAGGGTTGGTATTGTCCGTGATTTTTCATGAGTCATCTTTTCGTGCACAAGCCAGGCCTGAGCGGAAAAGTGTTTTGGGTTTTGTCCCCTGGACAGTGAGTAGTGCTTATGGTTATGGTCAAATTAAAGATGAAACATGGGCGTGGTACAAATCTCACCGTCCGGGGTACTTTCAATCAAGGACACAGTTTTCAGATACAGTAGATTTTATTGGTTGGTATTATCAGATATTTCGACGTAAGAATCCGCTTGAGTCATTTAATGATATGCAAGTTGCACGTGATTTTTATTTTGCTTATCATGAGGGGTTGGGGGGCTATCAACGGAAAACATACGCCAGTCAAGCATGGTTAATCAATAAAGCTGAGCGTGTAGCCAAGCGTGCGTCAGAATATAATCAACAGCTTGTGAATTGTTTGTAGCGCACATCTGTGCTTTTAATTGTTTCTCAGTAGGCGTGATATGGTCCCGCCTTGAACAATGGTGGTAAAGCAAACAACCGCATAGGTGGCTATAAGAATGATATCTTTGTGGGGTATTTCCGGTAATGATAGAGTCAGTGCCACTGCTAGCCCACCACGCAAGCCCCCCCAGATGAGTATGCGTTTTGTTTTGGGCTCAAAGCTCTGAAAGTGGCTTAAGGCGTACATGGGCAGGTTAATGGTAATGATGCGGGTGATGAGTGCTAGGGAGATACTAGATAGGGCGATCATCAGAGACAAGCTGGTAAAGGGCATTAAGAATGCTTCGAAGCCTATAAGTAAATACAAAACCATATTGAGAATTTCTTCGAGAGACTCCCAGAAATAAGTGAGTGGTTTATAATCTTTAGGGCTTTTGCTGGTATGATGTGCCATCATCAAGCCACAGATGACAATAGCAATAGGGCCAGACATATGGATGGCATTGGTTAAGGTATATACCCCTGTAACAATAAATAGACTTATGAGGATATGGTTATGGGCATGATCAATTTCATGGGATATGAGTTGCTGGCATAAATATCCAGTAATGGTGCCAATAATAGCACCGCCAATAGCTTCATAAAAAAAGTGGGCAAGGACTGAGGATGTGGTTAACTGTTGGCTGCCGGATGAAAAAGCAAGTTCAGACAAGGCAAAAAAGATAACGATACCAACACCATCATTAAATAGCGACTCTCCAGCAATTTTGGCTTCAATATCAGGTGATATGTTGCTTTGTTTGACCAGCCCAACAACCGCAACGGGGTCTGTGGGAGAAATGAGTGCGCCGAATAAAAGAGCGTGCAGAAGAGGGATGCTTACCCCGATAGCATTCATGGCATAAAAGAACCCATAACCAATGATAAAGGTAGAACATATGGTTGATAAAGTCGCTAATGATAGTATGGTGAGTTGGTGTTTTTTGAAGTACTCAGCATTCATTGAAGTAGCCCCGGCAAATAACAAAATCGGAAGCATGGCATCTAAGAGAATGCTGCGGAAATTGGTGCTTTCAATAAATTGAGCGATATGGTCATATAAGGTAAAGTGGCCAACGATTGGCTCTAAAGCGTGCGCCGCGGTGACAACCAATAGTGATAGAGATAGTATGGCAATCGTGGGTTGAATGCGGAGAATGCGAGCAGCAAGATAACCCAGAAGTGTTGCGCCAGAGGTTAAGACCATGACAATTTGAAGTTCGTTCATTTGTAAACCGTAGATTCATTGATTCTTTATTCTATATGGTTAATAATGGAATTGATAGTACTATTGGAAAAGTGATGGCAAAAAGCGATGTGTATCCAGGGCTCTTGATTATGTTAGCAGCGGCCGCTGCATTATTGATGTGTAATTTAGGATATCAAGACCTGTATCATAATATTTGGGCGCAATATATTGAGCTGTCTTTGGGGCCATGGGCGGTCAAAAAACAATTGTTGCCATTAATTAATGAAGGTCTAATGGCCATATTTTTTTTGGTAGTGACCATTGAGATTCGTCATGAGTTTATGTTTGGCGTCTTGAATGATCGCCGGTATATTTGGTTACCACTGATCGCGGCCATTGGTGGTATGGTGTTTCCAGCAGCCATTTATTTGGGGTTGAATTGGGGAACCCCTTTGGCTGTTGGCTGGGCGATTCCCACCGCGACAGATATAGCATTTTCATTGGCATGTTTGATGTTGGTTGGGAAATCCTTGCCTGCGCACCTGCGTGTTTTTCTGTTATCTTTGGCTGTTATTGATGATTTAGGGGCGATTCTTATTATTGCGTTATATTATTCAGATAATTTGTCTATGATGATGCTTGGCGGGTTTGCGCTGGTGTCATTCGCTATGGCTGTATTGAATATGTTAAGGATTCGTTCACAGGTTTGGTATCTATTATGTGGTGTTATTGCATGGTTGTTCCTTCTTAAGTCAGGTGTTCATGCCACATTGACAGGCTGTGTCGTTGCACTATTTTTACCCATGTCAGATGACCAGGGGGCGCGGGTGAAGTCAATGTATAAAAAATTATTACCTTGGGTGAATTATGGCATTTTGCCATTGTTTGCCTTTGCGAATACTGGGGTTGTTTTGGCACAAGATGTGAATGTATTGAGCCCGATGTTTCATGGTATTATGGGTGGCTTGGTTATTGGGAAGCCTTTGGGGGTCTTGGCTTTTTCATATTTGGCAATTCGTACAGGTGTGGCCATATTGCCAGAGGGAGTGAGATACCGCCATATTGTTGGTGTGGGGCTATTGTGTGGTATTGGCTTTACGATGAGTTTATTTGTCGGTATGCTGGCTTTTGATGAGGCCCTGTCACCACTTTTAGGTACAGTTCGTATGGCTGTGTTGACCGCATCTTTGGTTGCAGGTGCCTCAGGTATGTTGTTTTTGAAAATTAGTTGTCGGGGAGAGGGTGTATGAGTATTCAGTGTCAAATGAGTGATGGGTCGCAGCAGTCACTTCAAGATTTGTGTCAAGGGTATGCAGCTGTTGTATTGTATTTTTATCCTAAAGATATGACGTCTGGTTGTACACTGCAGGCAGAGGCGCTTAGGGATGCTCAAGATTGGTTTAATGAGAGAAATATCCGCATTGTGGGTGTGTCACGTGACAGTGTGAAAAAGCATCAGCGGTTTGTTGAGAAATACCGGCTACCATTTGATTTGGTGGCTGATACTGATGAACAGTTGTGTCAGAAGTTCGGGGTGATGGCTGAAAAATCGATGTTTGGGAAACGTTACATGGGGATTGTGAGGTCAACATTTTTGTTGGATGCTAATGCTGAAATTTTACAAGAGTGGCGTCAGGTAAAAATTGATCAGCATCTGTCAGCTTTGCAGTCCTATATTGGTGAGATGAAGCATGAGTGAAGTTTCCCGTCATGATTTGTTAAAGCGTTGCGGACATTTGTGTTTATGGTTGAATGTGCTGCTGATGGGCGTAAAATTGTCAGTTGGGTATTTTTATGCTTCTAGAGCATTGTTTGCTGATGGTATTCACTCTTTGTTGGATGTGACGGCAGACATGTTTGTATTATATGCGGTATCAATGTCTGCTAAGCCAAAAGATGTACAGCATCCTTATGGTTACTCTCGTTATGAAACATTGGCAAACATTGTCATTGCAGTCATGTTGATCATGGCTGTTTACGCTATTATTTACGATGCTGTTCAAGGGTTTTATCAACCTAGCTTGGTGATGGATTTTAGGGTGGGAATTGTTGCAGGCATCTCCATTGTTTTGAATGAGGCCTCATACCGCTATGTGAGCTATTATGCGAAATTGCTCAGGTCTGATTTATTGATGTCAACCGCGGTACATCAGCGTGCAGATGCAGGTACATCGGTCATCGTATTGTTGGCGACTGCTGCCAGTTTTGCCGACTTGACGGGTGCAGATTTATTTGGCGCTATTGGGATTGCGCTGATGATTCTTTATTATGCGTTACCCTCGTTAATTAAAAGTATTAAAGAGTTATTGGATCAAGGTTTGGATACGGCGCGGCTTGCTGAAATTGAAACAATTATTAATGGGGTCCCAGGTGTGGTGGATCATCATTTTTTAAGGTCGCGCTTTATGGCTGAAAAGGGCTATGTTGATGTGCATGTGGTGGTTTCTCCCCGTATCAGTGTTTCTGAAGGTCATTATATTGGGGATGTGGTAAAAGAAACCTTGTTGAAGTGTCATGATATTGGTGATATTACCGTTCATATTGATGCAGAAGATGATCAGCATTATGGGGCAAAGCTTCCTGATCGCCTCACCATTCAAGAATGGGTTGATCGGTGTGAGCATATTGATAGTTTTCAGATCCACTACCTGAACGGAACAGTTGAATTAGACTTGGTAACGACTCAGGAAAGAGTCGTTGTTGCTGAAAAGCCTTTGTGGTTATCAGTATATCGACTGAATAAGGTTATAAAGTGTTGATTATGTTTGTTTTATGTGCAATATTGTAAAAAAATAATGAATACTATGAAAGAGACAATTGACTATATATCTATCTTGGGCCCAACGGCATCGGGTAAGAGTAGGCTGGCGCTAATGCTTGCCGATATGTTGCCTATTGAGATCATATCTGTGGACTCTGTCAGTGTTTATCAAGGGTTAGATATTGGATCTGCGAAGCCTACACGAATTGAACGCGGTAGTGTTCCCCATCACCTTATCGATATTTGTGATTTGAGTAGTATATATACTGCTGGGCAGTTTCTAGATGCAGCAAATAATCTTATTGTGGACATACAGTCTCGGGGGAAGTTGCCAGTATTTTGTGGTGGGACATTAATGTATATGAAAGCATTGCAGAAGAACTATCAAAATTTGCCGGTCATTGAGGGAGCAGTTGAAGAATCAGTGGCGTTACTTTATCAAACAGAGGGGGTGGCAGGAGTTTTTCAAGCTTTGGCTCAGGAAGATCCTGTTATGGCTGCGAAGCTACACCCGAATGACAGTCAGCGTTTGCAGCGCGCCCTTGCAGTTGTCCGTTCAACAGGGCGCTCGCTACAAGAATTTTGGAAAAGCCAAGGTGATAGCCGTTTTAAAGGGTTGGATTTTTTGTTGTTGGTAGAGGATAGGGCGCGGCACAAAGTCATCTTGGAGCAACGTATTGAGGGTATGCTGCAAGAGGGCTTTGAAGATGAGTGTCGTGGGCTTTTGAAACACTATGGGGCAGAGATTGTTACGCACCCAGCATTGAAAAGTATTGGGTATAGGGAAATGTTATTATATTGCAAGGGTGAGTGGTCACTCAGTGTGGCAAAAGAGAGGATGCTTGTGTCATCATCACAGTTTGTTAAACGGCAAATGACCTGGTTGAATCGTTGGGACAATGCTAGACAAATATCTTCATCCTTAGTGTATGATAATAAAGGTTTTATTGATCTAGCGCGAATGGTTGTTGAAACTGTGCAAAGATATAACTATACTCAAGGCAAATATTCACAGTAATGGTACTGTGGGAACCATAACAACATAGGAGTTGGAAATGTCATTACAAGCGGCAAAAGGGCACTCATTGCAAGATCCTTTTTTGAATGCACTGCGAAGGCAGCGCGTTCCGGTTTCTATCTATTTAACAAATGGAATAAAGCTTCAAGGTCAGGTTGCAGCTTTTGATCAATATGTGGTTTTGTTAAAAAACAATACCAAGCAGGTGGTCTTTAAGCATGCAATAGCAACTATTGTCCCTTCTCGAAACATTATTTATTCTGATGAATCAGGTAATATAGATGCTTCTCAAGGCAACAGTACTCATGCTATGGCTGAGCCAATGGATGACCCAATTGAGAATTATTAAGCTTGTGGCTCGCAGCTATCCATGGTAACATACAAGAGTTAACCAATTAGGATAGCTGAATGAGCCAGGTTACTAGTTACCATATGGATGATGACCCTTGGACAAGGAAGAGGCAAGAGTCTCCCCCTGATCTTGACAAGATATTGAAAGATATTTTTGGCGGTGGGAAGCGAGGTAAAAGTAAAAAGAAAAGTTTTTTCCCATTCTTGATGTTCATTGCTGTCTCTCTTTTTCTTGCTTCAGGTTTTTTTATTGTTAAGCCAGCTGAAAAAGCAGTGGTTGTGCGCTTGGGTAAAGTTCATCGTATTGTAGGTCCTGGGCCGAATTGGTCATTCCCATTTATTGAGGTTAGACAGGTTCTTGATGTTCAGAGAATCTATTCCTACAACTATAACGCAGAGATGCTAACCAGTGATGAGAGCTATGCTGATGTTGATGTTACCGTGTTCTATAGGATTGCGAGTCCTGAGGACTTTCTATTTAATGCTGTAAATCCAGTCGATGCTTTGGGCCAGGCGACAGCAAGCTCCCTTCGTCAGGTTGTGGGTAACACAACCTATGAATCTATTTCAACTGACGGTAGGGCAGAAGCACGGGATAGCATTAAGGTTCATATTGAGAGAGTTATTAATGATTATGCATTAGGGCTTGAGATTACTGATACGAAGTTACAAGATGCCAAGATGCCAGACGCTGTGAAGCCTGCATTTGATGATGTGATTCAGGCGAGAGAAGACTTTGATCGATTTCAAATGGTGGCTGAGGCATATCGAAACACAGTGATACCAAAGGCTTCGGGTCAAAGAATGCGTATCCTCAATGAAGCAAATGCCGAATATGAAAAGCTTATCATGAATGCTCATGCAGAAGTCGCCAGCTTCTTGGCAGTATTGCCGGAATACCAGCGTTATCCAGACATTATTCGAAATAAGATGTTTGTCTCAACGATGCAAAATGTCTATGGAAAGACAAAGAAAGTGTTTTTATCAAACGAAGGCAGTTTAAACTTGCTTCCTTTGGGCAAGTTATTAGGACAAAGTGACGGGGAACAATATGGCTAGTTCGAATAGTAACAATCAAGTTTTCGTTTTGATGATTGCAGCAGTTGCAATATTGGCGCTATCTCAGTCTTTGTTTGTGGTCATGCCAATGCAAGCAGGGATGGTGGTTCATTTGGGGGATTTGAATACCAATGACGAAGGGCAGGTTAAGGTGTATGGTCCTGGGTTGCATGTCAAACTTCCTGTTATTGATCGATTGGTGCTTATTGATAAGCGTTTACAGTCATTTGATGTACCAACGGCTAGGGTTCTTACCCAGGATCAAAAGTCTATGAATGTTGATTACTATAGTAAGTGGCGTGTTGTAGATTTTGCACTATTTTATAAGAGAACAGGTGCAAATTATGCCCAAGCACAAGATATTTTGCTTCGAAAAATTTCAGATGCTTTACGGGCAGAGTTTGGACAGCGAAATCTCAGTGAGATTATTTCAGGAGATGAGCGTAATTTAATTATTGCTCGTATGCAGCAGAAAGCCAGTGAAAGTGCTGCAAATATTGGGGTCAAGGTACAAGATGTGCGTTTAAAGCGGGTGGATTATCCGCAAGAAGTCACGCTGTCTGTTTATGAGAGAATGCGTTCTAGTAGGAATCGTGATGCAAAGCGCTACCGGTCAGAAGGTATGGCTGAGTCTGAAAGAATTAAAGCAGAAGCGGATAAAGAGGCTGCTATTATTATTTCTCGTTCTCGTAAAGAGGCTGCAGAAAAAATAGCAGAAGGTCATAGTGAGGCGGCTAAAATATTCAATAATGCCTATAGCCGAGCACCTGAGTTTTATGAATTTTTTATAAAAATGCAGGGATATGAAAAGAGCATTAAAGATGGTGAGGTGATGTTGCTATCTCCTGGAAATGATCGTTTCTATTCTATCCTTGCAGACCGTTAGGTAGGTGATTCTATTTTTTGTGGCGTCTTAGATCGTAAATGTACTGAGTCTACCTTCTTTTGTTCCAGTTATGGTTCGTGCGCTTGCCAGGCCATCTCCTTTATAGTTATGGTGAACAATGACTGTGCAGGCATGTGTATTCTTGGTAATATCGGTAATGAGCTTGTAATATTGTGGGCATCTATCTGCGTGTACACCGCTAATTGTCTCATCAATCATAATGAAGTCATACATAGTTGGTTCTTTGCTTAGTTTATAAGCAAGCGTGAGTATGTAAAGTTGTTGTTTTTCGCCATCTGATCCCCAGCGATCTTCATGGCTATTAAATCGTGTGCTAAGTATGCTAATGAGGTTAGAGTTTAGTGCACTACCATTAAACATTTTCTCTAGTTGTTCTATGATGTATGTTTCAAGATCCGAGTGATCTTCGGGTGCAATGGAGAATGTGTTTGCTAAGCGAGTGAGGATAGTATCCTGGCTTGTTTCATCTTTGTTTGGGAGTAAGTAGGGTTTTGCGGTAATTATACTGGATTTGAAGCAGCCCATGGATGTTGATTCAAGGTCTCTTGGTAGCTTGTTTGCAAGATGCTGGCCAAAGAATAGACTTTTACCGACACCATTCTCAGCAGATAAGAGATATAGCTGCCCAGGTTTAAGGGGGGTGTTAAGTGAAAAATCCCTATTTAGTTTGCTGGTTTTATCGTTGTGGGTGCTTGTAATCGTGGTTCTTAAGTCATTAGGTTTTAATATTGCCGCTTTTTTCTTTCGGTTTGAGCTTCTGTACATTTTCTTGTCAGGTAGTGCCAAAGCGTAGCGTGTTAAGGATAGGTAGCTATGAGGCCAGTAGTAAACTGTCGTTACATAGAGTGTTACTATTGATAATACTTGGGGTAGAATGGTATGAGGTGTGTACGCAAGTGCAATAGTGTATAAGGAAAATATTAACAATTGGTAGCAGGATTGGATAAAGTGCTCGCTAATATCATAAGATATAGTACTTTCAGGCAGTGATTCTCTCCATAGTCTGGCAACAATGGATGCGTCACGTTGGTATTCGTTTTGGAGGTAAGGTAGGTAGTGCATAGCAAACTGTCTAATTTGAACGGACAGCTGTGTGGATACGGAGATAACAGCAAAGGCTTGTTCTGGCGAGAATACGCCGATGGATAAGAAGTAGATAAGGGACCCATATAGTAAAGCTGTTTCTAGTATTGCTCCAAGTGGTTTGATGATGTCCTGGGCGAGAACACTGATTAGATTACGCTTTAAGGAAATATTTTGAAGATCTTGGCTTTTTTCATCCAGCGTGTTTTTGATGGTGTCGTCTAGATTTAGGGCACGAATTTCATGTAAGTGAGACCAAAATCTTGAGTAATTTTCACGAAATGCGCTTATAAAATTATAGTGTCTGGATTGGTGTTTTGTTATTAGGGATTGTGACCACTGGTTGGTCAAATAGTGGAAGCAGTTGACGCTGGCGATAATAGCAATCATTTGATAAGGAATTGCTGTGAGGCTGAAAGCGTTGAACAGAATAATAGCTAAGTTTATACTGACTGATGCTAATGCTATCATATTTCTGACTAGATAGTGTATGGTATTATATAGATATTCTTGGTGATTGTTTGGAGATTGAGTGCTTTGAGGTTTGTTTAACCATTGCTGGTTGATGTGCTTTCGATACTTATGTGCAAATTTATCCCTGTCGTAGAGATATATCCAATGATTGATTGCTTCCGAGAGCAGTGAGACGGCTTTGATTAGTGCCCATTGCCCTAGGCAGACGGTGGCAAGTGCAAGGGCATTATTTTGGATGTGTAGTTCAAGTGCTCTAAATATCAGCCCCACTTTAGTGGCTGTTAAGAGAGTTGTGACAATAGATATTGTGAAGAAGGCGAAAAAGTATTTTAGTGAGCTGAAAAGGTCATACAGGGTAATGGGGGCTTCCTTTTCAATGACGCACTTTGCCATGAGGGAGATGCTTAACCAAAAAGAGTATAGAAGGGATTCGCTTGCTTTTTCAGCGCTTGGTAGGTCGTTCATGCTCTGCCTATGTTTTCTTTCTATCTTTAGTTTACCTGGCTTTATCTTGGGTGTCTACTTTTATTCACTATTCGGCCTTTGTGGTCCTGGTATGGGGTAGGACGATGCAGTGTCTTTCTGCATTGGCCATGCGGTTAGTTCACAGGTAGCGAGATGGTGAGTATTAAGCTTTTTTTATCAGGACTGGTTTGGAATGAGGGGCTAACTTCATAGGGTGACAAGGATTGAATGACCGCGTTTTTGATATCAGAAACACTGGGCTGTGCGCTAGGATCTTGTTTTCCGAGTGCTGCATTCAAACGGGATTTGGCACAGTTTGCGGATGATGCCGTTTTATTAAAGTTGAAGAAACGTTTGATGTTCATGTTGTTGCGGCCTCCTTTTTCTGAAAGGGGTTTAAGCGCTGAATGAAACTTTTTTTAGGCTGGCAAAATTTAAGAGAGATGTCAGACCCTAACAGACGGGCAACTGCATCTGCATAAGCGGTTCCTGCATCACTTGTGGTATTGAAAATGACGGGTGATCCTGTGTTCGACGCATCTAGAACGGCGGGCGATTCAGGTATAATGCCAAGGATTTTTACGGAGAGAATCTCACCAATATCGGTGTATTTCATCATTTCGCCTTTTTCGACACGGTCAGCATCATATCGGGTAATGAGTAAGTGTTCTGTGATAGACTGGTTATTGATGGCTTTGTCGGTTTTGCTGGCAATCATTCCAAGCATTCTATCCGAGTCTCGTATGGATGATATTTCAGGGTTGGTGACAATAATGGCTTCATCTGCAAAATGCATGGCAAGCTGTGCGCCTTTTTCAATGCCAGCAGGTGAATCACAGATAATAAAGTCAAAGCGTTCTTTCAATGCCTCAATGATTTTTTGCACACCTTCCAGGGTTAATGCGTCTTTATCGCGTGTTTGAGAGGCGGGTAGGATATAGAGTTTATCGGTTCGCTTGTCTTTAATGAGTGCTTGGTTTAGGTTAGCGTCACCCTGGATTACATTGATGATGTCATAAATAACACGGCGTTCACAGCCCATAACCAAGTCTAAGTTTCTAAGACCGACATCAAAGTCAATCACACAGGTGTTTTTGCCTTTTAAAGCCAATCCTGCACTAATTGCCGCTGCTGATGTGGTTTTTCCGACACCCCCTTTCCCTGAAGTGATAACAATGACTTTACTCATATTCATTCCATGAACCAATTATTGTATTATATGGTGTTTTGAAAAATTTGTCCATTCTTTATCATGAAGTAGCTAGGCACTGTTGTGGCTTTTAAGTCATCAGAGCGTAAGCTATAACCTGCGATTGAAATTAGCTCGGGATAGCCACTGTGGATATAAATTCGAGCGTTGTGATCCCCGGATATGCCAGCAAGTACTTTACCATTGGCTGAGCCAAAAATATAAATATTCCCTTCAGCGGCAATTTCTGCACCGGCATTGATATGGTTATGAATAACCAGGTTGCCTTGTTTAACATAGACCTGTTGGCCTGAGCGAACGGGAGTTTTGCGATAGGTAGTGCTGCTATTCAAAGTCGCTGGAGTCCCTTGGGTAGGGGTGTCAATCGTTGGGATTTTTAGAGCCTTACAGACCTCAAGGCTCAGTTGAGGGTTGCGGACAGCAAGTAGTATAAGGTTATATTGCCGCATTAAGCTACGAATACTTCTAAACCATGCAGGAGACTCCATGGTTTGGATATGTGTCATATCTAGGATGGCGTACTGGGTTGTGTTTTGGGGATTGGTGGTTGCAATGATGTTGGTTAGATAATCAGCTTGGGTTGATGTGATGCAAATGCGGATTGTGTGAACAACTTCCTGAGTGGCTTGAGCGCTTCGTGTCATAGGTTCTCTTTCGGTGAACTAGCTATAGAGTACAAATAAGTAGGATCATTCGTCAAGTATCTTGACTGTTTGTGAGAAATGGATTACAGTACGTCAGTATTCGGAGAGGTGGCTGAGTGGTCGAAAGCGGCGGTCTTGAAAACCGTTGAAGGGAAACCTTCCCAGGGTTCGAATCCCTGTCTCTCCGGTAATAAGATACAACAAATGGAGACTTACATGCCCTTATCCCCAATTCGTGTTGCTGTTGTTGATGATGAAGCACTGGTTCGGGCAGGGATAATCGCCATCTTAAGCCAGGTTGAAGGGATTGACGTCGTTGCAGAAGGTAATTCTGGTGAGGACGCCATTCAGATTTGTCGAGATCAAAAAGTCGATGTTCTTCTAATGGATATTAAAATGCCAGGAATCGGTGGTTATGGTGCTGTTAGGACATTATCAAGAATAAATACTGACGTTAGTATACTGATTATTTCAGTTCATGCGGATGATATGTACCCCACTCGATTGTTGCAAGCAGGCGCAAAAGGCTATATGACAAAAGCAGCGTCTAGGTCAGACATGGTCAGGGCGATACGTAGCATTTATCAGGGGCAGCATTATATCAGTCCAGAAATTGCCAATATGATTGCATTGAAGCAAATTGGTGATAAATCTGAAAACGTTTTTGAGCAGCTTTCGGAAAGAGAGCTTCAAGTATGCTTAAAGATTATATCAGGCAGAAAACCTCAAGATATTGCTGAAGAGTTCCATTTAAGTGCTAAAACGATTAATAGCTACCGTTATCGGGTTTTTGAGAAACTGGGCATTAGTAATGATGTTGAGCTAACGCATTTGGCTATCAAGCATGGCATTATTTCTTTGGTAGAGACAAGCGAATTGTGAGGTTTTCTGATTTAATACAGCATGTAGAGTCCAAGCCTGGCGTTTATCTCATGCGTTCTGAGACAGATGAATATCTCTATATTGGTAAAGCCAAAGACTTGAATAAAAGGCTGAAACAGTATTTTCAAGGCAAGAAGCATCCGCATCGGGTTAAGGTCATGTTGGAACAAGTGCATGATTTAAACGTGATGATTACAGAAAGTGAAGCGGATGCACTTATACTGGAAAATCGTCTAATTAAACAGCACCAGCCAATATTTAATATCTTGTTAAAAGATGATAAAAGTTTTCCCTACTTAAGGTTTTCTGAGCATGGTTTTCCAAGACTCGAGTTAACTCGTGCAAAAGGAAATGTTGATTCTGAGGTTTTATTTGGGCCGTATACCCATAAAAAAGAAGCGTCTATAGTATTGGATCAAATTCAAAGAAGTTTCCTCATTCGTAATTGTTCTGATCACTTTTTTAGAAATAGGGTAAGGCCCTGTTTGCAATATGAAATCAATCGTTGTTCTGCGCCGTGTGTGCAATATATTGATCAAAAAACATATCAAAAAGACGTGATTGCGGCAGAAAAAATGCTTAAGGGCGAGGTCGGTCAATCCCATGTAGTTTTAACCAAAAGAATGCATGGTTATGCTAAAAAACAAGATTTTGAAAAAGCGGCAGCATGTAGAGACTTATTGAGAACCATTGCAACGAAAAAGGAAGGAGGGGCATTTGAGCAGCATGTTTTCTTTGCGGAGAAGATTGGCTCAAGTATCATAGTGGTGAAAATTGATCGGATTGATGAGGCAACGTCTTCTGTTTATTGTGATGTTATTGATGCGGAGGGAAAATACTTAGAAGAAGATTGGATTTCGCAGTATGTATATCAATATTATCAAACTTTTTCGAAACCATCTCAGGTATTGTTGCCCATAGCGAATAAGCGTTTGTTAGAAAAAGCATTGGGAAGCGTTACTGTTAAAGACTTATGTCACCAGTCATACCAGCATCTTGTAAAGCTTGCAAAAGAGAATATCCAGGCGCATTTACAATCAAAGTCCTCAGAGCTGTTTCAATGGCCAATATTTTGGCAGCAATTAGAACATTATTTACAGCGGCCAATCTCTAAGATAGTGTGCTTAGACGTTAGTCACAATCAAGGCAGTTGCACTTATGCGGCTTTGGTACAATGTGGTGTTGATGGGATGGTTAAGAAGCAATATCGGTCATATAAAACCAATACAGGTGGAGACGACTATCTGGCGATGCAGCAAGCCTTGACGAAGGCTTTGTCCTCTAAGCGCATCGATGAAGACACCTTAGTGCTCATTGACGGGGGGAAAGGTCAGTTGTCATCTGCAGCAGTGGTTTTAGAAGCGCTAGGGTGTCCATTGACGTCTATTGCCAAAGGGCCAGCTCGAACATGGGGTAAAGAAACCTTTTATCGCTATGATAATGGTGTGCATGCGTTTAAGTGGCCAGCAGAGATGATTAAATATGTATTGCATATTCGTGATGAAGCACATCACTTTTCTGTGAAGCTACACCGACGTGCGTTACGTAAGTTAACTTTGCAATCCGTATTGGATCAAATTCCAGGTATTGGGCCAGAGAAAAAATCTCAGATATTGAGATATTTTGGTGGTTTAGAGCAGCTTCAATGTGCTAAACTAGAGGAATTGGTTCGAGTGCCAGGTGTTGGAGAAGCATTGGCCAAGAAAATTTACCAAACACTACAAGGTGGTTAACGTCAGTGATGTATATGAATCTTCCAAATTTCTTAACAATGATGCGGTTAGCAGCTGTTCCGTTGTTGGTTGTGATGTATTATGGCGTAGAGAGTACGATACCTGCAGTATTCATATTTATGTTAGCAGGGTTTACCGATTGGCTTGATGGGTATGCTGCACGTTTGTCTAATCAAGTAACGGCCTTAGGCGCTTTCCTTGATCCAGTGGCAGATAAACTGTTGGTTGTTACTGTCTTGTTTTTGGTGATGGGCAAGCACCGTGACCCATTACTGAGTGTGTTGGCTATAACATTGGTTTGCCGTGAGGTATTTATTTCTTCCTTAAGAGAGTGGCTTGCACATTCGGCATCAAAGTCTCGGCTTTCGGTATCCCTCGCAGCAAAATTAAAAACAGCATGCCAAATGGCTGCACTGACTATATTGTTGTATACACCAAGTGTTTACTCTTATTTAGGGTTGTTTGGAGTGGCATTATTAACCCTTTCAGTCGCATTATCGGTCTTTTCTGCAATAAATTATGTAAAAATTGCATGGCCGGCCTTGACTTTTTCTCCAAAGAAGGAATAATAAGTGTGTTGCGGGAATAGCTCAGTTGGTAGAGCACAACCTTGCCAAGGTTGGGGTCGCGAGTTCGAGTCTCGTTTCCCGCTAAAGTGTATGGCTGAGTGGCAGAGTGGTTATGCATCGGCCTGCAAAGCCGCGGACACCGGTTCGATTCCGGTCTCAGCCTTAAAAGTTTGCCCGGGTGGCGGAATTGGTAGACGCAAGGGACTTAAAATCCCTCGAAGTTTACTTCGTGCCGGTTCGAGTCCGGCCCTGGGCAATTGGTTTTCTCTATGATAAGTTGGTCGATTACTTGTTTTCTTGGCAGGAAGCTGTCGGCCTTGGCTTCTGAAAATCGTTTTATTGTTCTTTCAACTCGGTTGGCTATTTTAGGGATCGTGCTTGGGGTGTCAACATTGATTACGGTTCTAGCCGTCATGAGAGGTTTTGAAAATGAGATTCGTCAATCATTGGTGGGGCCTTTTGATCAGTTGCATGTCTTCGCTTTTAATGATTACTATCCAGATAGTTTGTATGAAGAAATCCAATCCTTGCCTCATGTGACAGCGGTTACGGGCTATGCAAAATCTTACGGATTGATCCGTTCATCTAAGCGTTATATTCCATTGGAGATATTGACTTTTGAATCCCCTGATGTTGCGCTAGATGTTCCTGATGTTGATTTGGGCGGTGTTTATTTGTCTAGCTCTGGGATGTATTTTTCTCAAGGGGATGAGGTGAATATCATTCTGCCACAAAAAGACCGTTTGCGACCTAAAGTCGTTTCGCCAAAATACTTGGGAGAGTATCAGCACTATGGCAAAGCATCAAAAGGGCTTATGACGGCCTTAGTGAGCTTCAAAACATATCAAGAAATGCATCGGGATACCATTTTGTCAGGTTTGGTTGTCACCGTGGATGATTTGTATGCGACTGCAGATGTAAAAGCGTATTTAATGGACCGTTATCATGGCCTTTACCAGGGTTTTGATTGGAAGGATAAGTATCAGCCTATGTTTTCAGCACTACGGATGCAACGGCTACTTATGGTGTTTATTTTGTCTATGATCACCTTAGTGGCGCTATTTAGTTTGGTCTCTGGGTTGGTGATGTTAACAGCAGATCGTCGGTGTGAAATCGCATTGCTTCGTACGATGGGGCTCTCTAGAGTAAAAATAGCAGGAGTCTTTATGATACAAGGTGGGCTGATTTCATTCATTGGGGTCATTATGGGTGTGATATTGGCCGTAGTCTTGTGCTACTTCGCACAAGATATCGCCAGTCTTTTAGAATCAGTACTGGGTTATGCTCTCATTGATGAGCGTATTTATGGAACATCAAAATTGCCCACAGCATTGGATGTTGAGCTCGCAATGAGTGTGGCAATTATTGCCTGGGTATCAGGCTTATTGGCATCGTTCTATCCATCTGTTCGTGCGTCTAAAGTTGAGCCGGCGGAGGTGCTGCGGTATGTCTAATATGATAGTGGCTCAAGGTATTGAGCAGTTTTATCAAGACGGCCACCAAGAGTATATGATTTTGTCGTCACTATCATTATCGATTCAAGAGTCCGAGCGAGTTGCTGTCATCGGCAGTTCAGGGTCCGGTAAAACAACCTTATTGCATATATTATCAGGATTGGCATCTCCCAAGAAAGGTACTGTTCAGTTGAAAGGACAGGATATCTCCCAGTTGTCTAAACGAGAGGTTGAACGGTTTCGTGCCAAGCATTTAGGATTTATGTTTCAACGGCAGCATTTTATTGCTGAGCTTACTGTGATACAGAATGTGGCACTGCCATTACAAATATTGGGGCAGGATAACCCTGAAGACCAGGCCTATGAGATGTTACAGTCCATACGCTTGCCTTCAGCACTATATCAAGCCAATCCCAATACGTTATCAGGCGGCGAACAAGCAAGAGCTGGCTTGGCCAGAGCGCTGGTACACCAGCCCAGTCTTTTGGTAGCGGATGAGCCCAGTTCTGCTTTGGACCATGTGTTAACTGAGGAGATTTTTTCTTATATCACTGATCTTTATGAGAAGCGACGGTTTGCAATTGTGATCGCAACCCATGACCATTCGTTACTGGATTATGTGGATTGCACGTATCATCTTAAAAATGGACAACTTGAGGAGCATCATCATGTTTGAATTAAGAGGAAGTATTGTACCTTTGGTCACTCCGCTAACACATCAGCGTGAGGTCGATTACCCAGCATTGGAGAAACTCTTGGCGTGGCATAATGATGCTTCGACACAGGGGCTCATTATTTTAGGGTCTACCGGTGAGGGCAATTTATTGACAGAGGAAGAGCGTGCTGAAGTTATTGATTTTGTCATTAATGCCTCAAATCATACGATGCCTGTTTGGGTTGGCGTGAATGATACCAACCCTGATAGGGTGCTAAAACTGATTCACCAAGCTGCGGATTTGGGTGCTGAGGGGGTTATGGTTCCAAGTCCTATGTATGTTAAGCCATCTCAAGCTGGTATTATTTCCTATTTCACCCATTTGGCTGATGCCAGCCCCATTGGTTTGATGATGTACAATGTGCCGTCAAGAACCGGATCAACCATTGATATTGAAACTGCTTGTATTTTATCCCATCATGAACAAATTATCGGGATTAAAGATTGTCAAATTTCGGTAGATGGGATGGCACAATATCAAAATGCAGCGCATCATTTTGAGGTATATTGTGGCAATGACCGTGATATGTTGGTATGTCTTGAAAATGGTGGCGCAGGGGTTATTTCGGTGATTGGCAACCTTCTACCAGAGTTGGTTAGGGCGTTGTATGAGTTATCAGTATTGGGGGTTCATCATAAGTCAGCCGCATTGGATTCAAGATGGCAGCAGTTAATCGGCGCTTTAGAAAGAATGTCAAACCCTGCTGCAATCAAATGGGCCATGTCTGAACGAGGTATTATATCGCCTTATACCCGTTTGCCATTGTCACCACTGAACTTTGAAGAAGAAGCGGTCATGACGGAAGCTTTAGAAGACTTGGCGCCATTATGGACCTTTAATCCAGATTATGATGTATCTTGATCATCTTTTGTTCTAATGGTAGATACAACGCCGTGGTGATCGGTGCTTCTGGATAGGGGTTATGTGGGTATGCCATAAGGGCTTTTCGGTAGCCGTCTAACTGAGATTGATAGCGAGATACCATATCAGAAGACGGATTGTTTGGGAACTTATAGTCGATGATGTACCAGTGCTCTTGATCAAAAAATACCCGATCAATGATCTGATGTTGTGACTCATGGCAAAGGTTGAATTCATTATGTTGCCAAACATGTTTATCTAGAATCCACTGGAAGTGAGCACAGTCTTTTTGGGCTTTTAGAATCTGGTTTGCTTGCTGTTTGACGATAATCACTTCTGCTGGTGAAAACCCTTGGCATGATACGTAGTAGTGCCATTTAAGGTCACGATTAGGGTGATCAATATGTTGAATGAAAAAGTGTAGCGCGCTACCTCGTTTGCTATCAAAGTTTTCAGCAGGAAGTAAAACAGGTGTTATGTTAGGTAATTGATGGTCCTGTGTTCTCACATAAGACAATGTTTGATGTGTTTGCTGATGTTCTATTTGGGTTTCCTGGCTATGGATGGGTAGCGAACCATGTTGTGCATACTGCCAAACGCTTTCAAGCCAGCTCTTGGGGTTGGGTTCATCTACCCAATGCCCTAATAGGTGTAACGTGGATTTGGCTCGGGTGCATGCGACATAGAATAATCGCATGCTTTCATACTGATCACGGGTTTTATTGAGTTGCTTGAAGTACTCAATATTCCTAGGATTGTCAGTGAATGTGGGTTGTATGATAGGATGTTGGCCATTCTCACAATAGAATAAGGGGCTTTTCCCTGGGGGTTTGCGTTTCTCTAAGTGTGGGATAATCACATGATGATACTCTAGGCCTTTTGATTTATGTGCGGTTAAGAGTTCCACTGTGGCGCCAATTTTGTGTTGACTGGTATATGATGACGCAAAGAAGTCTAAAATGGCTTGTCGGTGTAATGGTTGCTGTTCTGAAGAGAGTTTCGCTGCTGACTGAAACCAATGATCAATTGCGGCTTTTTGGTCGCTAGGGTATATGCTGGGACCCTGTAAGGCTTGCCAAATATTCCATACTTGAGCGACAGGCTCAGGTATCTGTTGTAAGGTGCTTTTTAAAATGCTTTGAAGCTTTTGTAAGTAGGGCTGTTCTGGGTTAGAGAGCTCAGCGTTTAAGATAGTCTCAAGGCTATCATTATTCTTGGGCAGTGATGCCAAACTGGCTATGCTTAAGCCACATAGAGGAGAGCGCAGTATGGTATGCCAGCTGAGTTGGTCATAGGGATCAACCAAGCCACTCAGCAAGGCGGTTAAATCTTGGATTGCGGATAGATTGATGGTGGGATAGATATCAATGGCATTAAATGCAATATTGGCATTTTCTAAAGTAGGGATAATGTGCTTAAGATGAGATCGTGCTTGTACCAAGATGGCAATACGCTCACCAGGGTGCTTTCGTTGTAAAGCCTGAATGATCTCTAAGCATCGTTGGGCTTGCGCACTGGGTTCGGTTGCAGTTTCTTGATAAAGGCTGATGCCATGGTGATCTGCTTGAGGTTGGGTTGGATGCGCTTGACTGTATTGAATGGCAGCCAAGAAAGGGGCGTTCTTTTTGGGGAAGATATGTTCAAACAAGTCATTAACTTGATGGATGATTTTTGTTGAGCTTCTAAAGTTACATTCCAGCGCAATAGGTGAGGGGTCTATGTGGTTGATGGCTTGTTGTTGTAGCTGCATGAACAGTTTCACATCTGCTTGTCGAAAACGATAAATGGATTGCATGGGATCCCCAACAGCAAACAATGTGCGGTGAGATGCTTTGGGCCATATGGCAGTCAGAGCATCTAACAGCTGGTACTGCGTTTGAGAGGTATCTTGGAATTCATCGATGAGGACATGGTGAATATTTTCTCGGCAAAAGTTTTGTAGTGACACATCGGTTTTCAATGCCTGTATTGCATCTTGTGATATTTGGGTAAAGTCACAGATGCTGTGCTCTATAAACAAAGCACTCAAGTCTCGATGCAGGGTATTGAGAACATGTGATAGATCGGTTAAAAACTTTTGATCTTCTAGAGGTTGTTCTATAGGCAAGTGGCGGATTTCATGGAGCTTGGTGAGTACGTCATCTGAAAGCGCTTCTTGTAGAATGCTGTGATGCTCTTTAAAGCTTTTTTGCAGAGCCTCAACGTCAGCATTGAGTCGTGATTTAGGGTAGATGCCTTGTTTTTTATTAAGAGACTTGCGTAGGCCACCAGATTTTGTTAACAGCATCTCGGCCAAATGGCATAAATTCTGTTGTACTTTTCCAGCGGGGTAGATGAGATCTTCTCCCAGTTGCTCCGCAATCTTGTGATGAATCGAAAATAGTGTATCGATGTGCTCTTGAAGCGGCTGGAGAAGCCTTTCTAAGTCAGTGACAGCTTGATTGATAATATGTTTGATGCCATGTTGGCATAGTTGTGCCAAATTTTGATCTTGTAGCGGTTCAAGCCATTGATCTCTGGTGGCCAACAAGCTAATCAGTAGGGTCTCTAACGTTTGGTACTGGCCATGGAACGCTTGTAGGAGCGCATGTTGAGCAGGGTGCCATATCTTTTTTTGGTAGTACTGATGAATCACGTATTGGTATAGGTATTGGCCATTCTGACTGATGTTCATCCTTTCAGGCTTTGATGTGTGCGCCAGAAGCCAAGCACAGTATGCATCAATGGTCATGATAGACAGTGCACTGGGGTTTTTGAGAATATGCCAGTTTTTTTCCTGATCACGAGATAGGACTTGTTGGGCAATCTCTTCAGTTGGGTTCTCTAAACATCCTATGAGGCGCTCATGCATCTCATGGGCCGCTTTTTTGGTAAAGGTAATGGCAATGACGTGTTGAGGTTTTTCAACATGCATCAAAAGGTTCAAAATCCGTCTGGTTAGTAGATAGGTTTTACCCGATCCTGCAGGAGCGCTCACAATCCAAGAGTGCATGGGATTCATGGCTTTTAAACGAATCTCTTGATCAATTGGAATCATGTATATACTCCTTGGTCATAAACACGACAAAAGCTCTTAAAGTCACATAGGTCACAAGCTTGGGTATTGACTGGCTTCACTGGGTAGATACCACTCATGTAATGATTTAGGCAATCTAATGCTTGTTGTTGCCAACGTTGTCGGAGCTCCAAATAGGTTTGAGTGTCAGCATGCCGAGCTTCTTGTCCTTTCTGCAAAGACTGTTCACATGCAAGATCCAATCCTTGCCATTGAACGTTTTGATGTAGAACCTTGCCATATGCAAGAATTGCAGGCTGTTCTGTGGTTAGCGCATACAGCGCCATTTGCGGATGGGTAAAATCAGGTTTAAAGGTATCAATAATATTGGCCTTACCAGTTTTGTAGTCAACCATCACCGTTTGTTGATTGACTTCGTCAATCCGGTCAATACGAATATTGATTTGGTAATCACCAATAGCCAATACTTTTTTGGTTTCAAGCGCTTTAATGAGGAATGGTTCACGGTTTTTGTCGGTTTCAATCCATGCTGTGATGGTTTGGTACATCTTGTCCTTTAGAATCTCTATTAAGGTAGGGTGTAGGGTATGCCGATGACGAGAGTGTGCCCATGCAGATAGGATATGGTCTTTAATTTGATCAGTAGGCAGTGTATGTAAGGCATCTTGGGAAGGGATGTCTTGATAGAGCATTTCCAAAACATCATGGACCAATGTGCCATAATGATGTGGTTGGATGTCATGACTACTGACTCTCTTGCGGTTGATTTTCAAACGATGCCGGCTAAAAGCTTTAAATGGACAGGTTGCATAGTCTTGAATCAAACTCACACCGCCTTTGAGCTCATCAGCTGCATGTAGCGTATCTTGCCAGAGGTTTAAGGTGATATTGTTTTTGGGTATAGAGAAATCTAAAGTTGCTGCGCTAATGCTTGTTGGTATAGCCAAAGCCTCACCACTGTCTCCGGTCAGTTGGTGGCTACAGATGAGTGTTTCAGGTAGATTGGCCAATGATAAATAATCGGTAGAGGATTGATGCTCTGGCGCAAAACCAGCAAGCTGTGATACGCTTCTCCATTTTTCCTCTGCTGCGCCTAGGACCCATAGTTGTTCAAAACGAGCGCCTAAGGCCTGTTCAGGCGTTAGAATATACACAGGCATGCTGCTTGGCAGAGTGAGGGTTTTGAACCGCTCATGCCATTGTTTGTAATCAAGCTTTACGTCTAAAAAACTGAGTGGGTAAAGCTTCTTGATCTGCTGCTCAACTGCTTGGCAGGTGTTTTGTCGTACGCGCCAAAATGCCAACTGGGTGCGTATATACCGATGGAAAGACTCAATTGATATTGGCTCAGAGCTATGTTTATCGCAGTCTCCTACCCAAGCAATGACAGTAGCGATCTCTCTAGCATGGTCAAATGGATGCTGCTCTAAGGGAAGTAGTCCCTTTATTGCAAACCCTTCAGGAAACTGTTGACTGTAGTATAAATGAGGAATGATTTGGTAGGGTAGTGTACTGTGTGGTGCAGTAATCGCCTTGATCCACTCAAGTGATGTGGCATCTGATGATGCGACACAGCGCTCAAGCCATGTCTCATAATGAGGGTTTAAGCAAACAATGGCACTGTTTGGGGTGGCTTTTTGCCACGCTAATGCACATTGAATCTCAGCTTCCACAGAGTCAAATGATTGCTGGTATGCTTGAGTATCAGGGGTTTCTAAGAGGTGTTCTTTGATATTAAAAAGCGCAAAGAATTGCTCAATATTGGGATTCATAACGGAGAACCCATAGTGTGATACTTCCGGATGTTCTATGGTCACGTCATATTTAATCAGGGTATCAATGATCGCATGGGGATGAACACATTGGTGTTGTTCAAGTTGCTGGAATAAATAGGAGGCAAGCCCAGCAATCCAGGCACTATTGGGGTGACTGGAAATGGTCAGATCATCGAGATGCAGTCGGTACTCTAGTAGATGACTGATATGCTGCTTGACCATAGACAATTGGGATATGTTCACTTTTTTCAGCAGATAATGATCGATGATGGTAGTATGGGCCGTCTCCCAAGGTGTTTGATGCAACAGAATGGTTAAATACTGGGATAGTAGCAATACCGGCCTGGATGGCACGATCTTCTCTAGATGGGTTTTACTGGATATATTGGGCACAATGATCATGTTTCATCATGCCATAGTAGTTACGATAAATACAGAAAAAGTAGGCTGCTTCACCACATCAGAATGGTTAATCAAAGCCTTGAGAGAAACCGGTGAATTTACGCTTTAGTGTATATGGTCGATACCAAATTGAAGTTTACTATTGATCGTTGATACCTGCGATAATCGCACCCTAAAGGGCATATTGTCATCAAAACAAGTAGAATAGAATCATAGGAATAATTGACCACAAGCGGGTTTGAAATTTCTTCATTGGCTTTATGGTTTTGTGTATCGATATTTTCATTCAGTTAGTAATAGGCCTGGTTTAATATCCTGGAAGAAAATAATGCTTAAAGATGTGCTTTGATGGGGCGTTATAACACCAGTTTAAGGCTTATTAATTCGTCTTTTTCTAAAAGGTAGTGAATATGCGATATTTAGAGATCACGCATTTTGTCGAGAAAAATGACTTAAATGTGATCACCATAATGCAGGATGATGATGGGGAAATAGTCCCTTTATAAAGATTGCGTAAAGTGGTGTTAGAAAACCAAGAAATTGAGTATATCTAGACCATAGCAGCCGACTACAACTTTATCTTCTATATGCAAATGACAATATTAAGGTAATACAAGTAGCATGTATTTCTTAGCGCTAAAGGCAATGGGGTAAAATAGAGCACATAGTATGATCGTTATAAAAAGGGGTTGTAAATGTGGCTTGTTAGTTCATGGATTCAGGGGTATGATGGGGTTTTATGGCCAAGGATTAGGGATGCTATATAGGGAGGGAAATCTTGTTTTTAAAAGTCGGCAAGAAGGTGGGCAGAATATTTTACTGCACTGTGAAAGGGATGCTATTGGTGAGGTTGTCATTCCTAGTGGTGTTAGTAAAATTGAAGCAGGGGCTTTTCAAGACTGCAAGGCTGTTACAAGTATACGTTTTCCAGAAAGTGTCACTGAAATTGAAGATCGAGCATTTGCAGGTTCTGGCATAATGTCTCTCAATCTCCCGCGCTTAGAGCGAATTAAGTTTCGTTTATGCGCAGGTTGTAAAGCGCTCAAAAGTGTAAGGGTGCAAGAGGGGCTTATAGCTATTGATTCATCTGCATTTGAGCAGTGTGAAGTGTTAGAATCACTTGGAGTTAATGCAGATACAGAAGGGTTGGAATTACCAATTGGATTTGAGGAGCTGGGGGAGAGTGCTTTTAGGTCTTGCTTTAACCTGAAGATAGCCAAGTTGCCACAAACAGTCACGGCAATTAATTATGCAGCGTTCTGTTATAGTGGGCTGAAAATAATTTACTATCCTCAAAATGCAATTGTTGGGTATCATGCCTTTAATCAATGCAAGAACTTGCACCAAGTTGTGCTCCCGCAAGTACCTATGCAATCAATGGGATTATGAAGGGTCTATGAATAAATCATATGGCCCGATGTCAGCGACTTAAGATTTAACATGTTATTATAGGCAGCTAGTGCTCAATGCTGGCAAATGGCAAAGGACCCTTAATAGGCGATAGTTAGGGCTGTCTTAAAAGCAGCATGGGTTGTGGTGGGGGGGTATTCTCACTATAATCGCTTGCTTGGTTGAACTTCTCTAGTTGAAGTAGTTCTTGATCCAGTGAAACATAGTAAGTTTGTGCAGCAGTTAGGGAGCTGATCATGACCAATAAAACAATAAGAAACATCCTAGCCTCAATTTTGTGCCTAAATCATTTTAGTTGGTTTGAAAGGCTATTCCAAGCCTGGCAGTGATACTTAGGTAGTGATACACTAGTCCATCGTATTTACGGAGTAGAAGATGGCCCTAAAAGGTTTTAGAACCTATGATTTGGTGATAGATGCGGTGGGTGTTTTTCAGGTATCAGCGATGGCAAGGCCATCAATAGATAAGTTTGAAGACACACTCTCGGACATGCAATGTATTTTTTCTAGCAAGGCTGAAGGGTGCCAAGGTTTAATCTCGCTTATAGATGTGGCTGAAGGAGAGCTTGATCGTGTTGTGCCATATTTGTCCAAAGCAATAGTACAAACTAAGCTTAACCACTTATATATGACGCATGATTTCGCAGACTTTGGTAGTCCATCTATTGAATCATTGGTGCAGTTTCGACAAAAAGTCTTGTATATGGTGCAACAGGCAGGGCCAAAGCTAGGGGTACACTGTCGCGCAGGGCATGGCAGGAGTGGTACCATGGTGGCTTCACTCTATATTTATCAGTGTATTCAAAAGACACTGATAGAAGATCTTTCTGAATTATTAGAGCCGGTAAGTTATCCTCATAAATTAAGTGATTATGATCATAGATCACCTGAGGATATGATCAATACACAGTATTATCGTATTTGTGTATTAGCATTAGACTTTGTAAAAAAACAAGGAAGCAAGCCATCACCATCATCCATTGAAGTGGATAATCAGGTAAGAGCACTGGAGCGTTATACAGACTACCTATGTGCTGAGAAAAGAGAGCATGGTGAACTAAAGGATTGTATCTACCCTAAAGAACATCATCGGACTTATTGCTTAGTGACCAATCAGGATTATCCGGCTTGTGTCTCTGAACGTCAGGAGTGATCAATTATAGTATCAACCCTTGGTTGATATAGAGTAAGTAGCATAATGATGTATACATGATGGCAGTGGCTTTAGAGGAAGGTGTGGTTAGTTTTAAGGCCGTTCCAAAAGACTTCTTTGGCTTTAAGGCCAATGTAGACGCTGTTTTTAATGAGTTGAGTTCATCTAGGGTTAGATGACATAGATAGCCAACCAAAACAGCACCGCATAAGACAAGCCTTGCTATTGGGTTAATTGGGTAATGGTTGAGGATGGTGAGTGTTGACAATGAAAAGATCAATGCCATGGGAATAGAATGAAAAGCACCACGATGGTGGGTCATTTTTTTGAATAATCCTTGTACAATCGTATAGACCCCAAGACCTGATAATAGGGATAGACAACCATTCAGTGCTGAGATGTGATGGCCATGACGGAGCATATCAAAGGTGATGAGCATGGTCAGTAAGGATAGAACACCAAAGACAATTTGGACAGGGGTGCCAGAATTACTATCAATATCTGGTAACATGGATGAGAAAATAGTCACAAAAAATGATAATTGAGCGACTTCAATGGTGGTGATATTTAAAATAAATACACTACCTGCATAGCCAACTGCTGTCATAATCCCAAATGTGACATGTCCTTTAAATCCTGCCATATCTTTGTCCTTAAAATAATGGATATATAATATAACGATATTTTTCAATTATGTCCAATAAATATCATAAACGAACCTTACATGCAGTAGATAGTGAAATTTCTGCTGAATTTAAAGATTTGTATAAAATGAATTTAAAATTTACTCGTCATTTATTAAATATCTGTCATTTTTTTTATTGGTGCTATAAATATCTACAAATTATATAAACAGGAGAAGTGTAATGCCAGAACCCACCAAGGATATAGAAAAAGCCAGGTCAGAGCAATTGTTTAAAGATTTCCTTCGCCAAAATAATGAGACACCTACGGATTTTTTATTGAGTGATTTAATAGAGAGTATGGATCAGAGCCACCGTACAAGGATGTTGAGTATACTAATTGATATAAGGAATACGGTTAAATTTAATTCTAGCACTGATATAGGTATAGGTTTTAAAGACTTCATGGGTGTGCTTAATGAGGGGAAGAAAGGTGATGGTCGTCTGTCTGATACGCTATTTCCAGGGCTTGAAAAGCAAGACTTTAAGGAAGCATTTACTAAGATGGTAGAAAGTAAATTTAGTCAAACCTACATGAGTAAAAAAGACCCGTTTATGACTGGTAGTGTAATAAATGATGCTGATAGCAAAAAAATAAAGAGCTTGGTAAAGGAAGCCATAGGTATAGAGCCAGATGAGGAAATAGTAACTAGTATAGCGACGCACTTAGATGACAGGCTGGCGAGTACAGGGGAAAATTCATATCTTAGTAAGTGGCAACGCTTAGAAATACTGTAT
Organism: Candidatus Synchoanobacter obligatus; assembly: GCF_024259865.1. GTDB lineage: Bacteria > Pseudomonadota > Gammaproteobacteria > Comchoanobacterales > Comchoanobacteraceae > Synchoanobacter > Synchoanobacter obligatus. Next base: position 660,396 of record NZ_JAKUDN010000002.1, read on the forward strand.
AAAAGTTGCAAAAAGCTAGAGCCAGAAGTGGCATTGAAAACAGCGGCATGGAAAAAAAGCAACCCCAGATTGGGTGAGGCTCTCGAGCAGGAAAGTAAATCTATACGTGCAAAGGAACAACGTGCAGCTGAACTAAGAGGTAAGAGACAAGAAAGAAATAAAACACGCCGGTTGAATTTCCTAAAGAGGCGGAGGTTACAACAGGAGATAACTGATTTAACGAAAACGCAAGGCTTGGACAAGACACAAAATGATAAGCTACAAGCTTCTAAAGCCAAAGAGCAAAAAAAACTGTCAAAGCATCTATTAGATGAGATGAGGCCAATGCTTCAGTGTGGTTCTGCAGCTGGTTTTGAGAGAAAAGGCGTATACGAACTCAGCGATGATGTAGTTAAGCTGCTGAAAGAAAAGAAAGACGAGTCTCAGACACCCCAACCTCATACCTCTAAAGTCGCAGGAAGAGCTGCTGCAGGAAGAGCTGCTGGTGTTAAACCAACAAATGATCTAGCATCACAGATTGCATCACAGATTGATAAGAGATTTAGTACTTATCCAGATATGAAGCTGATGGAAAAGATAAATGAGGTAATAGATCTCCTTAAGGAACAGGAGAAGACAGGGTTTGAGGAAAAACTTTTGCAGATATTAACGGAGAATACATCTGATACTGTAATGTTTGATGTAGAAAGATATTGTGAGAATATAAAAGAGTGTGGAGGCGTGTCATGTTATGAAGGAATTAAGAAACTAGAATCAATAGGTTTAGAGTTGGAATCGCAACAGGGGTTAGGAAATTTAGTAAAGAAAAAATCAAAGCGATTGGATGGTATTACTGTTATTAACAATGATATAGAAGAATTGAGTGCGGCTTATGAAGGAAAAATTCTGCCTGCTGCGATTAAGAAAAGCTTAAAGGGCGCGGTGATAGCGGAGTTAAACACGGAAAAGCCAAGTATACAAAAAATAATGAAAGCAGTGCAGGAAATAAAGATAGGACAACAACAGAAAAAAAAGGAAGAACAACAACAGGTGGAGAAGTTGCGCAATGATTTTCAGGAAGCAGGAGTCTTGATACCTTTTGAGAACGAGTCTGGTAAAGAAGGCGGAAATTTGATTATTACTCCAAGTGATCTCAAGAGTCTGGCTACAGGTGTTAAAGTTAAAGTTGAGAAGTTACAAAAACAACAAAACAGTAGGGGAGTGGATCCATCAGCTAATAATGATCTTGGGGGCGACAATATTGAAAGCAGACAACCTTGATATATGGTTGATTATCTCCGATTTTTTCCAGGTCTTTCGTTGTGTTCTTGCTGATTGGCTCGTTTTTTCATGAATGGTTGAGAACGGGGTAACTCATCACCACCACCTGGAGCGTGTGTACGAGTCTGACTAATTTGGCTTAGTGCTTGTTGTCCTGACTTGCTAATGTTCAGTAATTCGAGTATTTGAGCAGTGCTTTCCCATGAGTCAGTTAGCGCTTCATAGTGATAGCCGATGAGGTGAGGGAAATGTTGTATAGTGCTGCTGCTGTGATGGGGGTGGTTAATTCGTGAGACATTTGTCTGTGTATGTGATAAAGAGTGGCTTTAGGGTATTTATTTTCCGGAATATCCACTTGTTCCAGATACTTAGAGAGTAGTTCGATCATGGCGCTATTATTATAGGTAGTACAATGCTGCAGGTTGTCATAAAGATATTGCATCAGTGACTGTAAGATATCAGGCGCAGATTCTTTTAGGTATGCTAATGAGCAACAGGGAACTTTGGTCAGGTGCCAGACGAATGCTATCTTTGAATACTTCTTGGAGAAGCAATTCTTGCTCAGCTTTGTATTCATTGTCGTGCATTATTGAACATATGTTAAGCATGATTTCACAACTTTCCCACGAGGCGACTATATCCTGCTGGTGGCTATTAATTTATTTAAACAGAAGTAGATGCATGCCTATCTTAGTTTGTTGTCTTCATTTACAGTGATTAATTTGTGTATTTTGGTTAGTGTCTTTATATGAGGTATATTTTAATTCCTAATGTTATTGATCTGTAGATCAATAGTAAACTCAGGGCAAGGTTAAAAGAAGGTTTGATAGAAGAGGCAGAGTTTGAATCTGCCTTTTATGATAGTAAAGAGTTTCTATCCATTTGGTGATGGTGAACGATTGCCAGATGAGTGTTTGCTAGGGGAGTATGCCGAGGCGAAAAAGGAAATTTCTCCATCATCTATATCATCCCTCTCTTCATCAGGGTTGGAGACCGGTTGCTGTTCTGCGGCTGCAGCAGCCGCAGCGCCATCAGAGTTGATGGCTAAGGTTCCTGGTTCACATGCTTGCTTTGTGCGAATGAAGCTTGAGGGACTAATACTATAAGTCTCTTCTAAGTATGTAATTGCTCTGTTTGCTGTCTCCATGCAGCAATCATATAGTGCCGTAATTGCTGTCTTGCTAGCATACATGCAGTCATCGCTTTCTTCTAAGCTGTGTTTGATTAGGTTAGCAATTCTTTGAAATTTTGGCATCTGGATTGCCTGATTTTCAACTCTTGAGGCAGGTGATCCATGCGCTGATGCGGCAGCTGATGCTGGTTGCTTCTCAACGTGTCTGCGCTTAGGTGCAGGCTGGGCTGATGCTGGTTGCATCTCAACGTGTCTGCGCTTAAGTGCAGGCTGGGCTGAGCTTTGATTTGTCTGCTGCAGGGAACGAATGATGGTATTGGCCTGAATCCCATATTCATGTTGTAGAATTTGTAGCACGTCATCAATTCGATCTGATCCACAGTTAAATATCTCTCTTAGTTCTTGTTTGCTACGATATATATAACCAGGGTTTTCATTCAGGTGGTCCCTGATCTCATTGGCAATAACCTCAGTTGATATTGTTTGCCGTTTTTTGGACTCTTTTTTTGATCCGCTAGTAAGGGCTTTTGGCTTAGGGCGAATCACTATGGTATCAGGCTCTGCAAGCTCTTGGTTCCTCGCGATACAGTGTTCTTTTGCGGTACGATCGTGTGGCTGAAAATAGTGACCTTCTTGTTGGAGGATCCAGTTTAGTAGATCAGTTAATGTGCTCATGAGATCCAATTCTTGAGGGGAGATTCTAAGTTGATCTTTTGCTAAGCCTATTAGAGAGGGGGTTAACTTTACGTTGGTCTCTTTTCTAAGTGACTGAAGGGGAAGACTTACTGATTTTTGGGTACACTGGTGAATGATACGGTGAGATATATCAAATAAGCCATAGTGTAGGAACGAGAGTAGTATTTGGCTGGAAGAAAAATTATTAAGCATTGGGATTGTTGGGTGAGATAAGTAACAGCTATCTATGTTTCTAAGATAGATAACAGTGCTCTCAATATCCATGTTTTTGAGCGATAGAGGTAGGTAAAGATCTTCCAGTGATGGCGTGAAAAGCTCTAATTGGTATAATGTTGTTAAGGTGTCGCAATATTCCTCGGATTTTAGGGCATCGATGACCAATAGTTTGTGGGCAATGAGTAACTCTGAGATTTGTCTTAATATGCTAGGGTTTGTACCCTGGAGAAGTTGCTTGATTTGAGGTTGTCTAAGAAGCGTGTCAAGGGCTGCAATAGGATGGGGGTTTTCTAGTGCGTGGAGAAATATATTTGGCGTTGCAGTTGCGCCGCTGTCTGCCTTGAGTATACTGAGTGCGATGAAAAGTGCAGATTCTAGCATTTGCACTAGTGTTTGATGACAGTGTTTGGCTACTTGAAGAAGTAAGGGAATCTCATTTTTGTCCCTAAGCAAAGGAAGTTCTCGTGCAGCTTGAGGATGCCCGTGTAGGGATATGGGATTTCTTTGAATAAGATTCTCGATAATTTCATGGGCAGTGGCTAGGTTTTCTTGCTTGACAAACACGTTTGCCTCATCGGATTCATGGGATGAAACGATGCGATAAATTGTTTTTCTTGCTGCCAGTTCCTGCGCTTCATAGCTACGAATAAGCCACCTAATGGTTTTAGGCGTGAGTGTTTTGGCTATTTGGACACTGATGTATTTGATCGCTGTTAATCCAACCGCAGGATATTTTAAAACAACGGCCTCAAAAACGTCTGGTTCGAGGTTAATAAGGTTTTCTGGGGTAGCGGATTCAAAAACCTGATGGCTGAAGGGTTGGTTGGACCAATAAGACGTGACTAAGTAGGTCAAGACAGCTCGCTCTTGAGTCGGAGATTTGGAGCTTAAGATGGTTTTAAGCGCTTGGATTGTTTGTGCTGGGAAGCCTTTATGCTTTAAATGCAGATGGTATAAAAAAGGTGGGAGGGCTAAGGGGCTTAGGTTGTCCATGGCACAAATCAGATATTCATGTTCTTTAGTAAGAACACCTATTGCTGGTGCAATAACAGTATTGGCAATATCTTCAGCATGTTTATTTTGAGCAGGTGTATTGATGATTAAGTTTAGTTGCTGGCATAATCTTATGGGGGATTTATAGTAAATATGGGATAAAATTGAAACTAAAGTGGGTAAGTATTGTAGCAGATTGCTTTTAGTTTGAAAGCCAGGGTATGTCGCATAAAAGAACCCCTGGGTATGAATGTTGGTTAAGATTTTTTGAGCGTTTTCGCGTTGAAGTATGCTGATAATGGCATCGTCAGGTAATGGGAGGTTGTTTGGTAGCCCTATGGTTAAATTCTCAATGATCTGCTTAAGGGCTGCTTTCTTGCGAGAATTTGCAGTATATTCGTGAAATTGCCAAAGGCGGCAAATGATCCAAGATTTTTTCTCCAGTGTTAATTCTAAAGAATCTAATTCAAGAAATAACTTTGTACTGCTCTCGAAAATAGCTGTTGCAGTGGGGTTTATTGCGCCCAAAAGTATCCACCTTGTTAGTAGTGGTAAATTATGGGCTGCTGTGCCAATGCCAAGTCTTGTTTTCATCACTGAAATATCAGGTTTTAAATTTGAAAATATTTGAAGATTGAGAAAATGCCATGGCATAGTGATTGGGTGTGTCAGTGATATATAGAAGTCTTCTAATAAACGTGATTCATGGTAAGGTTTGATTGAATGAACGCCTGAATTTGAGTTAATGGTATACAAAACAAGTGGATCTACCGCTGCTTTTTTGTTTTCAGGTGATTTTCTTTTGATTTCTTGTAATAGAGCGTAAGCTGCTATTCTAGAGATGGGGTCATCAACCATTAGCAGTATGCCTTTTGGTCTGATTGCCTGAGAGCGGGAAATAGCATAGGTATCATGGCCTTGATTATAACGAGTCTCTGCCTCTTCTGGGCTGATAAAGGACTTTTGGAGCGTTGGGTTTGCGATAATGTCTTTTATGTCATTAGAGTCTGGGCCGGCTTGGGCGCTTAAGGAAAATATCTGATCTTCTGCTGTTGGCTCGAATACAAAAGCCAATGTAGCTTGTTGCGGTGTGCCACTCCATAAGAATGTTTCAGGCCAAGAGAAAATTCTATTAGAAGCTTCTGGTAAGACCTGCAGTAGTCTAGCGGGAGAGTGTCTGGCTATAAGTGCTATAATAGTACTGGCTTCAGGGTTTTTTTCTGTTTTTAAGCAGTCTAGTAGAAGTATGTTGCCCATTTATTTAATCCTTATCATCATTATTTTATTATGAAAAATATTTAACGGTTGTGCAAGGACTATTATGCGATTGGGCCAATATAAATTTGATTTTATCTATTTTTAAACAAGAACGCCATGAGTTTTGTGGTGATCCAGTTGGGCATATAATACCCAAGGTTGCTTGAGATTTTATTGATCATCCCCGGTGTCATGGTTTTTTTATTGTTGAGCATGCCAGTGATGGCTTTTTTGGCAACAAAGGGTGCAGATTTCATCATGAGTGATTTAAGCCAAGGTTTGATTACTTGATGGCTGGTTTCAAAAAATCGGGTGTCAGTCATACCAGGGTATAAGGTGCTCACATGAATGTTTGGAGATAATTCATACTGTAGCGCCTGACTAAAAGCGTCTACGTAGCTTTTGCTTGCAGCATAAGCAGCATAATAGGGTGTGGCTTGAAAGCAAATAATGGAAGATACATTCATTATGTAGCCACCTGGGGGTATCTTCGGAATGATAGCATGTGTGAGTAAGGTTAATGCTTGAATATTGAGTGTCAACATATTTGAGATTTCTTGGGAATTTTGTTGTGCAAATGTGCCGAATAGACCACAGCCAGCATTATTGATCAATACATATGGATTGATGTCTTTTTCTTCAAGTACCTGTAAGATATCGTTGATGGCAGAGACCTTTGTGAGGTCAGAGCAAATCACACAGGATTGTACACCAAAGGATTCTAGGTCAGTTTTTAAAGTGACCAATAGCTCGGATGTTCTCGCGATGATCACCAGGTTCATCCCTTTTTGAGCTAATATTTTGGCCATTTCTCGTCCAATGCCTGAGGAGGCGCCGGTTACAATAGCCCATGGTATGTTATTGGTCATCGTGTATCCTTATAAAAGCTTTTCAAAACTTTGATCTTTATATCCAATCAAGCACATAAGCGCAACGGCGGCTGCTGCTATCATATAATATGCGACACCTTCTAGGCCGCCAAAATACTGTACTAACCAGACGCAGACAATTGGTGCTGTTCCTCCAAATATGGCAGATGATGTATTGTATGCTATTGACATAACGGCATATTTTCCAGCAGCAGGTAGGATCTCAGCCATTAGCGTTGAATTAGGCCCTAAAAAGAGGCCAGTAGCGGTAGCAAGCAATATCTTCCAAGCCATTAATTCAGATAATGAGCCATTTACCAGGTTTGTGAAGCATGGGTATGCCAATAGCAGGATGGTAGTTGCTGCAATGCTGCAAGTTTTTTTGCGGCCAAATAGGTCAGATAATTTTTCGGAAAGTAAAATCGTGCTGAGCATGGCAATAAGGCATGTAAGGTTTATGAGGGGGATGGCGGATAAATGATTGGGCAACAGGCGCTTATTGATTGTTACCATATAAATTGATACAACAAATATGGGCATAGTCACAAGAATATAAAGTCCAAAAGAGCGCAAAAGGGGGGCTAAGTGCTGTCGAATGATGTTGAGTGCAGATAATTGGTTATTGTCTTCTGTTAGGTGTGATTTTTTAGCCATGCTAGTATCTTCAAATCGCCAACGGATATAAATACTGGAAATCCCTAAGATAGATGCTGTTGCAAATAGATATCGCCATCCATCTTAAGAAACACAGAAAGGACTTGCGAAATGATGTAATACTAACGATCCCTCTTCGCTGAGTGTTAACATGTTCAATAGCATAAATAATGCCGCCTCCTGACTCAGTACCGATTGATAATCCCAATAGTAATCTTCTTGTTGGCAAAAGTATCGGGGTCAAGATTCCAATCATCTCATAGCCTGGCGTGATGACAACCATTGCGCTGGCTACAAACATGCTTAGAGATGAGTATAACAATGATTGTTTCGTACCAAGATTTTTGCGAAGTGTATCAAATAGCAAACCATCTATTAGATGGGTAAGAATGCTTGATGCAAAAATAGCAAAAGTTTGAATAAATGCGATTTCCTTGCTGACTTTTGAGACGAATGCTTGATTTATCTTATTCGATACTTGACCATAAACAGCATAATTAAACCACCCAACGGCGCTGTCAATGATACCAATTAATATTGCTTGCATGAAATGTTCCCAAGCTATGCGTGAGTAGTAATTGTGGCAATATGTTTACGGCCAATCTAGCGGTCGCTCTTTTACCCCGGTATAGTATTGTTTTGGACGATATAAAGCTGTTTTTTGTTGCCAAGACTCCTCTATATGAGCAATCCATCCAGATGTTCTAGACATGGCAAAGATTACCGTAAAGAGTTCTTTGGGAATGCCAAGGGCTCTCAAGGCAATTCCTGAGTAGAAGTCAACATTAGGAAATAGGTTCCGCTCAATAAAATAAGGGTCATTTAATGCTGCTTCTTCTAGTTTTAAAGCAGTATCAAACATTGGATCAGGCTCTATACTAGATTTCTTGTCGTGAAGAAGTGTTAGGGTCATTTCTCTCAACGCGGAGGCTCTAGGGTCCATGCCTTTGTAAACTCTATGACCAAAACCAAAGAGCTTAAATGGATCATTTGGATCTTTTGCTTTAGCAATAATATCATCAATCTGTGTATCAGAGATGTCTGATAGCATGTCAACAACACGCTCATTTGCGCCACCATGCAGTGGGCCAGATAAAGCGGCAATGGCAGCAGCGATGCTGCTTATGGTTGGTGTGCCCGCTGAAGTAACACTTCGTGCAACAAACGTTGAAACGGCCATTTGGTGGTCAGCATGTAGGGTTAAAATCATATCTAAAATTTTGATATGTTCTTGGCTAATCTCAGCGGTAGTAGACTGGTTGGATAATAGCATATGCAGAAAGTTTGCAGTATGGCCAAGTGAGTCATCAGGTGTGATGGGTCTTTGTCCGATACGATGTTTATGGATATAAGCACACAATGTTGGCATTTTTGCAATAAGTCGATGACCAAGCGCCTGACGGTCTTCTACTTTGTGCATGTCATAGTTTGATTCATAGCGTGAAGCAAGGGAAGACATCGTGCCGATTAATATAACCATGGGATTTGTTTGCCGATCATAGCTTTCAATCATTTTTTCAGTTTGTTTGTCAAGGATTCGGTGTAGTGTGATGTCTTCTGAGAAGCTTTTAAACTCGATGTTGCTAGGGAGGTTGCCATGCAAGAGAAGGTAAGATGTTTCTAAGAAAGAACATGCTGTTGCTAAGCTTTTAACATTATATCCACGATATTGTAGAATGCCCTGAGGGCTGTTATTTTTCGTTTGTACGAACGGAATAATTCGGGTTATTTTTGACTCGGCTGTTGCTGTTGAACGTAGGCCCTCATCATATAATGAGATTCCTGTTTCTTGGTAAAGGTTGCTGGTAATTAGGTACGGGTTGCCATAAATGTCTTGTACTAATGGCAGATGGTGTTCAATATATTCACCATTAGGCAGTTGGGCAAGAATTTTTGCTTGTTGGTTTATTTCGTTTTCAGACATTACAGGCTGTGTCATTCTAGAATCCAAGTATTGATAGACTTAATATTAACATAAGATTAATTTATTGTCACCTGAACAATGTTGCTGCCATGATATTCAAGTAGTAAGCAGGTTTTATGGCGATAGTTTGGATGCTATAGGGTATGCCATAATGGGCAATGACGATCCCGGCTATCAGCCCTGCAAGATGCCCTTCATATGAAGTTAACAAGTCATCCGGAAAAATCGATAAAAGTAAGGTGCCAAAGTAATACAATATAATCAATGCTATAATAATGCTTTCGACACTAGGGGATTGATAGCCTTTGTAGAGAAGAAAACCAAACAAAGCCATAATCAAACCACTGGCACCAATATGGTTGCCTCGTCTAGCTATGAGCCAAGTGATGAGACCAGTGAGGAGGTTCATAGCCAGTATTGTGGCAATTGCTTGAGAAGGACCCTTAGCAAATAGGATAGCAAGCATAAAAAATAAAGGAAATGAGTTGTAGAGAAGGTGATTAAAGTCAGCATGGAGGAAGGGCGCACAAATTGGGCCAAAAATAATAGAGGCAGGGTGCCGGGGAATGATCCCAAATATATTCAGTTTTTGTCCGCAAAGTTGGTTAATGCCATGAACAATCCAAAATAGTGAAAAAAATAGAAATGATTCTCCGAGGTGGCTATTGAATAGCCGAAAAAATTCAGAAACTTCACTAATAATCATGATGGTTCAAGTTTTTAAAATTAATGGGTAAGGCAATTCTGCTGGTAAGCCCTTTGGGTGATGAGTCATGTAAGCTTAACGTGCCGTGAAGATGTTGGCATATTTCCTCAACAATACTCAGGCCCAATCCTGAGCCAGATGACTTGGTGTTATAGAGTCTAGAGAATCGCTGTAGTGCTAACTGTTTGCTTTCATCAGGGATGCCTGGGCCATGATCAATCACTTCAATATAGACTTGAGAGGAATGTGGTGTGATGGTAACCATGATGGTATCACCATCAGTGGTATATTTGATCGCGTTGTCAATTAAATTGCTCAGTACGGTTGTAAGCAAAGAAGCATTGGATAAAATCTTGGGAAGGGTTTTATGATGCAGTTCTATGTTGATGTCTTTTTTAAGCGCAAGGGGTACTAACGGTGCGATCACATTTTGGGTGACTGCGTCTAAGTCAATCCACTGCTCAGTTTCAAGAGTTGTGTGAGATAAGGTCCTGCTGAGAGAGAGCAGCTGACGGATAATATGGTCATAGCGCTCGATAGTCTTTTCAAGATCATAAATGGCTTTTTGCTGAGACTCTGGGGGCAATCGAGTCATGAGTTGTATTTGCGCTTTCATTGTTGCAAGAGGTGTTTTTAATTCATGCGCAGCATCTGCAGCAAATTGCTGCTCTCGTTCTAATGCAGATTTTAGTTGAAACATTAATCGGTTGATTTCAATGATGAGCGGCTGTACTTCAGAGGGGGCATTGTTGTATCGTAACGCTTCTAGATTTGACGGTTCATTTTTTTTCAGCTGTGAGGTGGTTTTCTCAAGCGTTACCAAACTGCGTGAAATAATCAGTTTTAATGAAAACCCTAAGAACAAAAAACATAGTGATATTACAATTAATGTATCGGTAATTAGCTGTTGTTCATAACCTAGGCGCATATCATGTCGTTGCATAGTGACAATTTTATAATTAAGGTTTGATATTTCTATACTGTATGTTGTCCATTGGTGTGACTGATGTTGAATGTTTTGTAAACCTAGTTTTGAATCCAGTGGGATTGATGGGGCGCTAGGGGATCGAAGAATCAGCTCTTGACGTCTTAAGTCCCATACTTGGAATTGGGTGCTATTTAAGATTCCTTTTAGTAGCGCTTCATTGTCAGTGTCAATAGGGGTTTCAGATGTTGCCTCAAGGGGGATGTTGTTGATCTTAATTTGTATATTATTGAGTTCCTGGCTGCTAAGTCGTTTTGTGAGGAAGGGCTCAATGCTTCTAGCTTCAAGTGACAGTTCAGCATTAAGGTGAAGCTTGATACTGTCTTGACGTAAAAAAAATATTGCTATAGTGGCCAGCAATGTTGAAAGCCCCACAACACTCAGTGCATTTATTGTTAAAAAGCGCTGAATGGATTTATTCATCTAATTTATGCCTCAATAATATAGCCAACGCCACGAATTGTTTTTATTTTAAGACCGTTCTTGATTTTTTTACGAATACTGTGCATATGAACCTCAATGGTGTTACTATCTACATCATCTCCCCAGCCGTAAAGTAGTTGAGTCATTTGTTGACGGCCAACCACATGACCTCTTTTTTCCATTAGCTTATATAATATTTTAAACTCTTGTCTTGAGAAAGCAACAGTGTCTCCAAAGACAGTGACGGTATGTGCTTGTGTATTAATCGTGATGTCGTCGATGGTTAACGTGAAATCATTGGTGTTAGAGGATTGTCGACGTAGCAACGCAGCGATTCTGGAGTTCAAAACGTCAAAGTCAAAGGGTTTAACGAGGTAATCATCGGCGCCAGCATCAAGACCTTTGATGATGTCTTCATTACTGTCTCGTGCTGTTAAAACCAAAATGGGTGTTGAAATTTTTGCTTGTCTGACTTTTTTGATGATATCAAGTCCATCTGTGCCAGGTAAACCCAAATCAAGAATGGCCATGTCAAAGATTTCATCAGATTCTTTTAGAGCATATAGTGCCTCTGTGCCCGTGGTTAGCCAGTCTACAGTATAGTGATAGGTTTTTAAGCCTTTTTTAATTGTATAGCCGAGATCTTGATCATCTTCAGCCAAAAGGATTCTCATGGTAAAGTTCCTCTAATCATGTGTTACCCCATGAGTATACTGAAATTATTGCAGATTACAATAGACGCCCGATATTGTTTCGGAATGCTTTTACTTGAGGTTATGAAGTGCTATGATGTGGGGGTGATCTAAACAAGGAAAGTTTATGCTCTTTCGAAAACAGCTGATGGCGTATTGTGTTAAAGATTATAAGTCTGCGAAGCTTCCGTATTTGGCTGGATATAAGCAGTTTCTTGAGTATTACTTCCAACACTTTGCAGAGAAAGAGCACAAGGTTGATAGTTTGGACTATTTTTCGGCGGTGGCCAAATCACATTTTCAAGAGTTGGTGAAGCACAAAGAAGGAAAGGTCTCTTTGAATATCAGTAATGTCACGGTTCAAAAAAGTTATTTACACCATTTGACAAGAATATATCTGACGTGTCCTGATGCACCTTTTGTTGTAGAGTCTCTTAGATCACTAATGTCTCGTTTAGGGTGTCATATTATCTATAGTAATTTGATGGCAAATTATCATATTGTAAAAGGTAAAAATACGTTATCAATTGAACCGACCGATACGGGCGGGGAAACTTATATTTGGGTTGATATTGAGATGCATGATGAGCTGTCTCTTAAAACGCTTGAAAGCGCTGTTCGAGATACGATTTCAGATGTTCAATGTGTGGTTAGAGATTGGCGTCGGATGCAAGATACTTTGCGTAATATTTTATATGCGTGGCGTGATACTCCGGAAGACTTGGTTCCTGGGGAAAGGGTTCAGTCCTATATTGCGTTTATGGAATGGGTATTAAAGTCATTTACCTTTATGAGTTATCACGGTTATCGTTATCAGAAAGACAAACAGGTTCTGCTAGGAGAAAAATGGGGACTTGCTACCCAAAAAGGCGCTATTAGGTATAAAATTTGTCAAGAGAAGTTTCCTGAGCAAGTATCAGGAGAGTCACATCCATTGGTTCTTGTCACCCAAACAGAAGATACTTCCACGGTTCATCGTGATACTTATAAGGATATGATTGTTTTGAGGGTATATTCAGCGGCCTCAAAGAATGACTTGGTTGAAGAGCACTATTTCACCGGTTTATTGACAGCTGATGCCTATGTGAGTGATCCAAGTAAGATACCATTAATCAGTCAAAAATTTGAGGAGGTCATCGCATATTCAGCTTTGCGGTCAAGATACTCACTGCGAAGGATGCGCTATATACTTAAATCACTACCCCGAGCAGAAATCCTTCAATCTGATGTTCATGAGTTATCGGCTACTGTTTATGATATTTTAATGATACAAGAGCGTCGAGTTGTTAGAACGTATATTCGACGTGACCCATGCCAAAGGTTTTATTCTGTGATGGTGTTTATGCCTAGGGATATGTTAACGACCAGGTTGCGCCAACGTATTGACGATTACTTGGCCAGGGTGCTTCAAGGGCATGATGTACAATATGTGCCATTTTTTGCAGAATCCGTATTAGCAAGATTGCATTTTATGTATCGGTGTGATCCGAGCAGTAGTCCGTTGGTGCCTATAGAAGATATCCAAGAATATCTGGTGGCATTATGTGCATCAAAGTCAGATGATATATACAGCCATCTTAGTGCACAAATGGGGCAAAAATCAGGTTATATGCTTGGTTTGCGTTATTATCAAGAGTTGTCAGAGCAGTATAGTAATACGTATAGCGCTAAAAAAATTGCAGAAGATATTTTGGTGCTAAATGAGCTATCTGAGCAAAGCTCAATTGATGTTAGGTTTTCAGGGGTTGAAAAAGACGGCACCGTAAGCTGCCGGTTGTTCCAGCGGGTAGATGGTAGTAGTATTTCTTTAACAACAGTCTTCCCATTACTCACCAATTTTGGATTTGATGTGCTCAGTGAACGGCATTTCGAAGAGTCGGTGTGTGAGCAAGCGCTATATATCTCTGAATATAGGTGCCAGATTGTTCAGCCGATTGACCATATTTCAGAAGATGTTAAAGAAGAGCTGGTGCACTGTATGTTGGCTGTTCTACAAGGACAGCAAACGAATGATGGTTTTAATGCATTACTGCTATGTGCAGGCATTCGTATTCGAGAAGTTGAAGTGATTCGGGCTATGTGTGCTTATTTACACCAAATAAAGTTCGCGCTTTCAACGCAACGGCTCATGAAGTTTTTTGTAGAATATCCCAAGTTTGTGGTTTCGGTCATCAAGCTTTTCAATATGAAGTTCCAGCCTAAAGTTCTGAAGCGAGATAGTTTGTTAAAACGTTATCACAAAGAGGTCACTAAGTTTGCGGATTTGGTTAAAACCAGTGATGATGAAAGGATTGTTCTAACGGTTGCTAATTTACTCATGGCTATTGTTAGAACCAATTATGCGTTACCTTCCCAGGAATCATTGGCACTGAAAATTCAATCAAATATGGTTATGGGGATCCCCCAGCCTGCGCCATTGTTTGAGTTCTTTGTCTATAGTTCTAGATTTATGGGTGTACACCTTCGCTTCAGTAAGGTTGCAAGAGGTGGGCTGAGAAATTCAGATCGACCAGATGATGTTCGGCATGAGGTATTTGAATTGGCAAAAACCCAACGTTTAAAGAATACTTTGATTGTTCCAGATGGTGCTAAAGGTGGTTTTGTCTGTAAGCGTCTGGATACCATCTCCCAAGAAGATCAGCAAGATGAAGTCTTAGCCTGTTATAAAATATTTATTCGATCGATGTTGTCTTTAACAGATAATTACTTGAATGGTCGGGTATGCCGGCATAAAAACATGGTGATTCACGATGAGGCAGATCCATATTTTGTAGTTGCGGCAGATAAAGGAACAGCAACGTTTTCCCCTTATGCTAATGCCATTTCAATTGAGCATGGTTATTGGTTGGGTGATGCATTTGCTTCTGGTGGGCAATACGGTTATGACCACAAGAAAATGGGCATTACAGCAAAAGGAGCTTGGGAGTCGGTTAAGTGGCATTTTATGACCATGAAGCGCAGTGTCTATACCGATCCATTTACTGTTGTGGGTATTGGAGATATGAGTGGTGATGTCTTTGGTAATGGCATGTTACTGTCAGATAAAATTTGTTTGGTCGCAGCATTTGGTTACGCAAGAATATTTATTGATCCAAACCCTGACCCAAAGATGAGCTATCAAGAGCGTTTAAGGTTGTTCCAGTTACCAAGAAGCCATTGGGGCGATTACAACCCAGCACTTATTTCTCCAGGTGGTGGGGTATTCTTAAGATCAGATAAGTATATCACACTCACACCACAAATTAAGAAGTTATTGGGAACTGGTAAATCCAAGATGGAGCCAAATGAGTTGATTCGAGAAATTCTAAAGCTTCAAGTGGATCTATTATGGAATGGTGGCATTGGTGTTTATGCCAAAGCCTCTACAGAGACAAATTTTGACGTGATGGATTTTCATAATGATGCTTGCCGGGTTAATGCTAATGAATTAAATGCTAAAGTGATTGGAGAAGGGGGTAATAATGGATTTACGCAGCTTGCTAGAGTAGAGTTTGCTCAGAAAGGAGGGCTCATCAATACAGACTTTATTGATAACTCAGCGGGAGTGAACACATCTGATGTGGAAGTGAATTATAAAATATTATTCCAGGCACTTATTGCAGGTCAGCAGTTAACCCTACCCAGAAGAAATGCTATGTTAACTAGGATGACGCATTATGTCAGTCAGGTAGTCCTACGTAATAATTTCTTACAGAACTTGCAGATTAACTTAGCGTTATTGGAGTCAGTTCAGAAACCAGATCATTATATTCGTCTTGTTGATGCACTTGAAAATACCAAATTGTTAAATCGCGATATTGAAAAAATTCCGAGTAAGCGAGAATTACAAGGTCGCAAAAAGCAGCATGCAATATTAACCAGACCAGAGATGGCGGTATTATTGTCATATTGTAAAATTGATTTATATAACGGTATCCGGAGTATTGAGCTGAGTAAAACTGGTTTGCAAAAACAGTTTATTGATGGCTATTTCCCCGACGCACTAACAAAAAAGTACCCAGATGCGATTAAAGGACACTTGTTGTACGATGAGTTGGTGGCAACTGAGCTTACCAATACCATGCTTGGCGAGACGGGAATGTTGTTCTTATCTCAGTTGATTGATGAGTGCAATACGTCACTTGAATCAGTGGTGAAGTCCTATTTAATTGTGCGTGATGTTCTCAATCTTGCGGATGTTTTTGAGGCGCTCTATGTTAATGCACAAAAGATATCACAAGAAGATTTACTGTTTTTACTCGGTTCGGTACAACGCTGTGTCTATAAGTCCTGCCGATGGCTGATTCGTTACCGTCAATTAGAATCCTTTACAGTTGTCTTAGATGAGTTTAAGAATATTGGAAAAACGCAGGGTATTATTGCGTATTTGCCGAAGAAGTATATCCATAGAATGGCTAAAGTTGAGCAGCATTTAGTGAGTGCAGGCTTAAAGCCAGATATGGCCTCAAGAATATGTGAATCACGTTATGATTACCAAGTGTTTAGTTTACATAGTGTGGTAAATGAAACAAATTATTCAGGCGCAACTGTGAAGCAGGTGTATTATCAGATTGCTCATTTAATGAAGTTTCATAAAATTAAAGAACGCTTGCATGGTCTTGCGGTCAACAGTCGCTGGGAAGCTATTCAACAAGCAGCGATCGATGATGATTTAGGAAAAGTTTTGGAACAGTTAACCAAGATTGTCTTATGTTATGCAAAAAAACGTCGTTGTAACACTGAGCAAGCATTAGAAGTTTGGTCGAAACATCATCAAGATGTATATATTGAGATCCGTCGCTCATTACATGAAATAATTGAACTGAGAAGGATTGATATCTCGTTATTTGTTGTTATACTAAGTCGTATAAAAGCAACCTTAGATGGTTTTTAGGGGCTATAGCTCAGTTGGTAGAGCGCTTGCGTGGCACGCAAGAGGTCGGCGGTTCGAACCCGCCTAGCTCCAAATTATCACTATTTATAAACCTTCTCGTAATATTTTCTTATTCCACACAGCCTGGGTCGCATATATCGTTTTGATTTTAATACTTATTCTTTATTTTTCTGATTTATTTTATGTAATAAGATCTATTAAGGGTAAGATCATTACATAGACAACTATATATAAAGTTGCATTATTGTCATAAAGAGATATTGATTAAAAGAGGAGAATGCCATGGTAATGACAGTGAAAGAAAGAGCACTTTGGGAAATAATGACAGAGGCAGAAAGAAACACTGTTATAGCTAGGTTAAGAACTAATGCTGCTCAAAAAATAAAAGAAAAAGACTATGCGAAAGCGCATTTATTTTGTGAGCTGCTTCTTGATCGGGGGGATGCTTGTGGGACATGTCAATATGCGTTTATGCTACAGCATGGCCTGGGAGGTGCTAAAGATTTAGTGAAAGCTCGGGATCTATATCACCAGGCGGCAGACAAAGGGCATGCGCCTGCCATGTGTAATTATGGGTGGATGCTACAGTATGGGCTGGGAGGTGCTCAAGACTTAGTGAAAGCTCGGGGTTTATATCGTCAGGCGGCGGAGAAGGGGTATGTGCCTGCCATGAATAATTATGGGGCGATGCTATTTAATGGTCAGGGAGGTGCTAAAGATCTAGTGAAAGCTCGAGATTCATATCGTCAGGCGGCTAAGAAGGGGTATGGGCCTGCCATGAATAATTATGGGTTGATGTTACAGAATGGGCTGGGAGGTCCTCAAGACTTAGTGAAAGCTCGGGATTTATTTCGTCAGGCGGCTGAGAAGGGGTATGCGCTAGCCATGAATAGTTATGGGTGTATACTACAGCATGGTCAGGGAGGTGCACAAGATTTAGTGAAAGCTCGGGGTTTATATCGTCAGGCGGCAGAGGAGGGCGAGGCGAATGCCATGTTTAATTATGCGTTTATGCTAGGTTCTGGAGAAGGTGGTGACGTTAATAAAGGGGAGTGTCAGCAGTTTATAAGTCAGGTTGCGAATGGTTTTTTGCAGAATGTTGCTAATCGTGTTCAGGCTATTAGGCATAAGATATTTGCTTTAGTGACGTTGGTGTCAAGACAGCACTTTCCTTCGGTTATGAATCTTGCTAGTCGTTATCTTAGAGGTGATGGTGTGGAAGAGAATCCTGTTCGTGCAAAAGAGATACTTAATACAATAGATATGAAAGCTGTGCCTGATAAGGAGGCTTATAGTGAACTCTATAAGGCGTGTGATGAAGCAATAGAAGATAAGAAAATTATAGAGGCTCAAGGGGAAGCTGGAGATCCAGCTGCGAAAAAAGCAAGGTTTGGTTAGAAGAGGAGAATATTATGGTAATGACAGTTGAAGAAAGATTACTTTGGGAAGCAATTAGCGAGGTAGAAAAAAATAGTGTTTTAGATAAATTGAGCAAAAATTTTGTGCAAAGGTATCAAGCAAAGGATTATGTGATGGCTAGAGCTGTGAGTAAGGTGTTAACTGATCGGGGAGATGCTTGGGGGGCTCATAATTATGGGGTGATGCTAAGGAATGGTCAGGGAGGTGCTCAAGATTTGGCTCAAGCTCGGGATTTATATCGTCAGGCGGCAGACAAAGGACATGTGCCTGCCATGTGTAATTATGGGTGGATGCTACAGTATGGGCTGGGATGTGCTCAAGACTTAGTGAAAGCTCGGGATCTATATCACCAGGCGGCAGACAAAGGGCATGCGCCTGCCATGTGTAATTATGGGTGGATGCTATATAATGGCCTGGGAGGTGCTAAAGATCTAGTGAAGGCTCGGGATTTATATCGCCAGGCAGCTGAGAAGGGGTATGTGCCTGCCATGAATAATTATGGGCTGATGCTACAGCATGGCCTGGGAGGTGCTCAAGACTTAGTGAAAGCTCGGGGTTTATATCGTCAGGCGGCTGAGAAGGGGTATGTGCCTACCATGAATAATTATGGGTGGATGCTACAGCATGGGCTGGGAGGTCCTCAAGACTTAGTGAAAGCTCGGGATTTATATCGTCAGGCGGCAGAGGAGGGCGAGGCGAATGCCATGTTTAATTATGCGTTTATGCTAGGTTCTGGAGAAGGTGGTGACGTTAATAAAGGGGAGTGTCAGCAGTTTATAAGTCAGGTTGCGAATGGTTTTTTGCAGAATGTTGCTAATCGTGTTCAGGCTATTAGGCATAAGATATTTGCTTTAGTGACGTTGGTGTCAAGACAGCACTTTCCTTCGGTTATGAATCTTGCTAGTCGTTATCTTAGAGGTGATGGTGTGGAAGAGAATCCTGTTCGTGCAAAAGAGATACTTAATACAATAGATATGAAAGCTGTGCCTGATAAGGAGGCTTATAGTGAACTCTATAAGGCGTGTGATGAAGCAATAGAAGATAAGAAAATTATAGAGGCTCAAGCGGAAGCTGGAGAGCCAGCTGCAAAAAAAGCAAGGTCCGATTAAGGAATTTTCATTAACAACCTTATTATACAAGGCTTTGTATGTTGGTATAGCGTTTTTTGCTGCTTTGGTTTCTAATTGCCATGGCAATGGCTTTCATTTCGCCGATGAGTATGACGAGCTGTTTGCCACGGGTAATGGCAGTATAGAGTAGATTTCTTTCTAAAAGAGTATAGTGTTGCATGGCAATGGGGATGATGACCGCAGGGTATTCAGACCCTTGGCTTTTATGAATACTAATGGCATAAGCCAATTGAAGTTGATCAAGTTCACTGAATAAATACGGTGTTAACTGCTCCCCATAGTCGACGGTTAATTCATTATGTTCAGTGTTAATTGAAGTCACAAAGCCAACATCACCATTAAAAGCATCTTTGTCATAATTGTTTCGGGTTTGGATCACCTTGTCGCCAACCTTGAACTTTAGTTCATGCGTACTTTTGGTAGGGTTGAGAAGCGTTTGTAATGTATCATTTAAACTTTGGGTGCCAAGAAGCCCTTTGTGCATAGGGGATAGGATTTGAACATCGGTTAGGGGGTTTAGAGAAAAACGTGATGGAATGCGGTTTTTGACCAAAAACTTTATTTTTTCAATAATTTTTTGAGGGTCAGATTCTGCGATGAAGTAAAAGTCAGATAGTTTGTCTTGCTCGTTAGGGATTAACATCTTACCCGCATTGACCAGGTGGGCATTTTGAATAATATGAGAGTCTTTGGCTTGACGAAATATTTCAGTCAGTGCTGCAGTTTGTGCTGGGTACAATTGGATTAAGTCCTTTAAAAAAGCGCCTGGGCCAACGGAAGGGAGCTGATCAATGTCTCCGATAATAATGACGTTTGAGAGTGGGTCAATGGCTTGTAGTAGATGGTTGGCTAAGTAAATGTCAATCATTGACGCTTCATCAATGATCACAAGATCTGCTTTTAATGGGTTGCTTTTATTATGTAAAAATTTTCTGTCTGAAGGGTCCATTTTGAGTAGGCGATGGATGGTTTTAGCAGGGTACTGGGTACATGATGCCATTTTTTTGGCAGCCCGCCCTGTGGGAGCACACAGCACGGTTTCTAGTTTTGCTTGTTGGGCTAAGTGGAGGATGGCCTTGGTGATGGTCGTTTTCCCCACCCCAGGGCCACCCGTTATGATCCCCACTTTACTTTGTATGGCTTGAATAATGGCTTGTTGCTGCGATGCAGACAGGGTAATGTTTGATAGTTGATTTAACCATGTTAGGTACTGCTCAAGAGAATGGTTATCCCAAATAGAGCGACTCTGATGTAGTATTTGCAACGACGTTTCAATTTGTCGTTCAGCAGTATGCGCTGGTTTTAAGTAAAGGTAACCTTCTTCTGTTAAGTGAAATACGGGTTCTTGGCATATACTGCTAATAGTTGGAAGTTCAGTTAATTGAAGGACTTTTTGCAATTGTGTTTCAACTTGAGAGATGGGTAGGTAGCAATGTCCTGATTGCATGGATTTTTCTAGGACAAATTGGATTCCTGCGATGATACGGATTGTTGCATGCGCATCGATGCCAGATTCGGTGGCAATTTGATCTGCTGTTGGAAAACCAATTCCGGTGATGTCTTGGTAAATTTGATATGGATTGGTTTGTAATACATGCAGGGTTTTTTCTTGATAATGTTGGTATATTTTCATGGCTCGTTTGGGGCCAATATTGAACTTTTGTAGAAACATCATGACTTCATGAGCGTTTCTGTAGTCTTGCCAATTCTTAATCAGTAAGTCTAGGCGTTTTTTTCCAATGCCTTTAATGGCGTATAATTCAGTTGGGTTTTTATCAAGCATTTTGAATAGCGCTGTTCCTGCAAAAGCCACCAACTTTTTTGCAAACCCTTCTCCGATGCCGGGGATAATCCCAGATGATAAGTAGCGCATGATGCCAACTTTGCTTTTGGGAAGTATGGGGGTGATTGTTTCACATTGGACTTGAGAGCCGTATTTGTTATCTTCAAGCGTACCAGATACTTGTAGGGTTTGGCCTACTTTGACATTGGGAGATGAACCCACACAGGTTTGGTCACCACTGTCATCGGTTTGTAGTACAAAGACGGTGTAGCCATTGTCGGGGTTGTGAAAGATAATTTTTTTGCAAACACCCTCAAGGGCTTGTGATTCCTTCATAGATAATACGCCAATAGATATGGCGTTAGTATACGTTGTTCACTTGATTATGCAAGATTAGAATCCTTGGTAGGCAAATGTATTATCGGGATCGTTTTGAGCCTCATATGGGTGATAGCGCATGTTGGCATGTGGCTCTGGAGGGGTGGGTGTGGCTATCCTGAAGGGTTTGATGCTAGGGATCACATAGTTTAACCAATTTGAACGATATAGAATGAATGCGCATAGCGCCAGAACAAGGATGATACTTGCAGCAATAAACTCTTTTGTGATAAAGAGAGGAATACTTGTAGATAATAGTATGATTGCTAAACATAAATATAATGCTGAAATGGACTTGGGAGGGTTGTTAAAATTTTGGATACACTGCTCAATGAGCGGATCAATAGTGTTGGGTATTTTTGAGATCTCAGGGGGTAGTGGAAGGCCATTATGGAACGTCAGTAATCTAGGCTTTGGTGTTTGTAGTAAGGTTCTTTCATGTGATATTTTTTGATTATTAAGCTGAAATACCGTCAATAAAGTGTGTGGAAGAATGCGCGTAGGTGCTTCTAAGCCGAGATGGTCTGCAATGCCTCTTCCTACCCGTTCTTGGTATTGAGTATTGGAAACTGCGGTGTGTTTGTCGTGTATGCCTCCGGTATCATGCCAGAAGCATTGTGATAAGTTGCCTTTGGACGCATGGTACTTGCGTGCATCAGACTCATGTTTCTCTTTTAGTGCATCCAAGCTTAAGGTATCTACCGTGGTAATGTCGAGAAAGAGAATGCGCTTGTCTTGTGTGAATGCATAATACCATCTGGGGTCGTTTTGGATTGCTATACGACCTTCAATTGGAACTGTTGAGGTCAAAAATATTTGGTTGTTTTGGTAGAAGAGATAGTTATGGGGAAGAATGCTGGTGTCGTTCTCTGAAGCGGGGTAAATATAATGCATGGTGTTTGTTGCATCAGCAGGTATGATACTTAGAACATGGTCAAAGGTTTTGTGGTGGTGTGATGTGGATGCTGTTACAGGTACAAAAGTTAGCTGTTTTGGTACAGATCGTATAAAAAAGGTTTGTTCAATAATGGTGATTTTATTATCTTTTGAAAATATGAGTGCGTGGCTAGCATTAGGACAGCTTGCAATATTTATTTGTCTTTGGTGAGCGAAAAACAGTCCTTGGGGAGATCCGTCTGGCATAAAAGCTGTTTTAAAACGATCCATGGCATTGTCAGGGTAAACCATTCGTCTAATATCAACATCTAGGCTTCCTGCGCCTATAGGAGTATTTGTGATGGCATCTAAGGCTCTCTTGCTATAGCTAACAATAGAGGCATGTTTTGAAAAGAACGCTTCAATGATTTGGTGGCGACGGTGGGGCAGCTTAAAGTAAACGGTATAATTGCCAGGGATAGAGGCTTCCAGATCTAAAGCATCTGGAGAGGGATTAGCAGGGAATATGGTCGTAAGATATGACGTGATGTTGCCATCGGTGTTGTGATATTCCGTTGCGAGAAAATCAGGCAGTTCGCGGATCTGTGATAAACAGCCTTCAAGCTGACTGATATGATGTTTTGTCGTGGTGGACTCGATGCCAGGATTGTGGAAAGCTAATATCAATGTGCCCTTGTTTGGCGCATCATCGAATATAAAGACTCGATTAAAATGAAAGCCACTATCTCTGTTGGACTGAATCAGTGAGCAGGGCTGGTTCAATACAGGCAGTGATAGATGAGACGTTAGATCTGATGGTTTTTCTTCAAAAGTGCTCGTGTTTGCTGCGGCAGCATCATGAGCATCCCCTATAGGCGAGATGGGATCATCTGCTTGTTGCTTAATGGACTCTGAGCTGACATGTTTATGAAGCAGCATAGGGTAATGGTGATGAGTAAGCTCATAGTCTTGCACATTAGGTCCAGTAGTCTAGATTCAATTATTCTATATGTTATTTAGGTATATGTAAATCTAGGTATTTAAAATTTTTTTCTGTTTTTTAGCAATTATGCATTATAAGAGACCTAGCTAAAGGGTTGAAATGAGTTGACTTTTAGAAAAATAAGTGTTAAAATAAATTCATAATGATTATAGAGTTAAAAGATGAAAAAAGAGCTAAATGACAGTAAAGTCTGGCTTGTAAGAACAATAGCCAAGAAAATGGCGGCTGGCGAGTCTATAGAATCCATTTCTGCTGGTTTGTTGGCCAGGGTAGCGGGTAATTTTTTGTCTGATTCAGCTCTGGACGCTGGTGGGTATGCGGTTAGCGGTGTTGGCTACGCGTTTTCAAATGTCGCAGAGGCTACGGGCCGAGGGGTTTCAGGTGCTGGCACACTCATGCATGCTGGAGTTTCACGCTTCGGTGGCCGGTTATTTGGTCGCTTTGAGTCACCTCGTTTGACGGGGGCCTATAATCAAGTATCAGGATTTTTTTCACATACTGCAGATGCCATTGGTGGTGTATTTGGTGCTGGTGCAGAAGCCGTTTCTACTAGATACACGCGCCATGTAGATTGGGGGTCTGTACCCAACCTGTTATGGGCTGTTAACGAGGGTTCTGAAGAAGAATCAGCGGCATCTTTAGCCCTTAAATACATATTAGAAGGTGTTAGAACGTATCAAAATGAAAAAAGATATGCCTCCTTGCTTGAGGCTAATGATGGGCTAGAACAGTGGCAAGCACGCATAAGAACTTCTGAAGAAGCCAATCAGTCGTTTAACCGTTCACACCGAGATCTTGTAGCCGTTGTAAACGGTCAGTTTGACTCGCTGGATCTGGAAAACTTGCAAGATGCATTGAGGTTGATCACTAGTGAAGGTGGTCGTGAGTTTCTTCAAGAGCTAGTGAAGCTTCCAGCGAATTACTTACCATTTGTTGGTAATGCAGGGACTACCAGCATCATAGAAGATATAGCGCTGATTGCAGATGCGCCTGGTGAGGATTTGAATCATTTGTGTGCTTTGGTAGGCGAATTAGGCAAATTGAAACAAAGTTTCCCTAATCTGGAGCAGGGAAGTGTCGACTATAGAGGATTGGTTGGGCAAATTTATACAACTTCAAAGTCGTATGCTAAAATTCTAAGTGGTAGTCGAATTTCGCAGATGCAAGCTATAGGCATGGTCCAGAGTTGTTTGCCTGAGGGGTTGGGCAGTGCTACGGATAGTATCCTGCGAGATATTTCACAGTTTGATGAGAGTCAAGTTGCGAATATAGCATATTTATTAAATAGCCTGATGAATGCACCTGCTGGTATGATCACTAAAGAGCGTCGTCTTCGTGCAGGGCTTGAGGGTATTTCAAAAATAGATCCAGCATCATTGGATGTATTGGCAGAGGTCTATAAAGGTATTATGGCATTCTCTGAGCACACAGAGTCAAATTCAGACATGGCAAGGCACGTGTTAGCTGAATGTATCTACCCATTGGCGGCATTGGATGATGCTCAAATTGTTACTTTAAAAGATTCTTTGGCATTGTTGATTGACCCACATGGTGGAGCTCATGCAGCTATAGTAGATAATGTTATTGATTTGAGTAAAGCGTTTCGTGGATCAGATTACCAGAGTGAAGCAAAGCTTGCTCATATTGATGCGGTAATTGACATCGCAGAGCGTTTGGCAACACCAGATGGTGAGGCCTTTGATGCGGAAGATTTGCGTGCTATTCATGTCGCCAGTAAGACATCGTTGAAAGATCTATTATGCAGCGATCTCTTAAACTTAGGGGATACTGTTAAGCACAGTATTGATGCATTCTCAAAGCTTGAAGCAGCGGATGTTGGCCAGTTGGCCATCATGATTCGTCATGGGGAAGATGCTTCAGATAGCTTCTCTGCAGAGCTAAGTAAGTCTTCAGATACTGCAAATTATTCAGATTTTATTGGTCATCTTTCTAACATGGCAAAAGGATATTCAAATCTTTCTGATAATGCTAGAAGAACCTTGGCTGGCTCGCCGTTATATGATTTGGTCAAGAGTTACTTGCCGGAAGGCATGTTAGATGCTTCTGGCCGTGTACTAACGGATATAGCCGGTATGTCTAATGCTCATTTGGGTAATGTTTCTTATCTGTTAACTCAGTTTATGACGGCGGCTTCTGGAGAAATGACTAAAGAAACCAGGCTTCGCTCAGCACTGACCGGAGTGGTTCATTTAGGTAATGATACAGTTGATGCATTGGCAAAGTTTTATAGCGGAATTACAACCATCTCAAGCAAAGAGACGCATGAGGATATGATGGTTTGTCTGGTTGAAGAGTGTATTTATCCATTTGCAAACTTAAATGATGCTAATCTTGGGTCTGTAAAACAGTTATTGGCTCAATTGATCGATCCCAAAGCTCCTGGTTCAGAGGGCTCTGAACAGATCAGCCAGCTTAATCAGTTTTTAGATTTGTCTCGGGCGTTTCGTCAGGACGGTCGAATTAGTGATTCAAGAAAGGATTATGTTATAAGCAAAGTCCGACAAGTATTTGGCTCATTCGGTGGAGAACGTGCACAGCGCATCCAAGAGAGTGTTGTAGAGAAGAGTGAAGGGCTAACCATGGTAGCTGTTGTTGAAACCTTGCTGAATATGAAGAGTGCTCATGGACTCTTTTTGCTGTTAACGTTGATCGCTGCGGTAGCAGCAGCAGTATCTCCTGCAATACCAGCTATGATAATAGCAGTACCAGCAGTTTTTGCTTTGGCTGCGTATGCCAATGCAATGTTAAATGTTTATAGGTTCCAGCTAACAACAACCAAAGTACAAGATCTGATGATTAGAGTCGATCCTGAAACGAATGACTCAAAAATCTCGTTTGATAAAGTAATTGAACACAAAACACAGATTGGTCTTGAGTTGTCATCACTGAAGATGGGTACAATTGTACCCATCATGAATGGTTTCTTGGAGGCTGTAGCAAAAGGGTATGACCGACCTGCTAATGCTGTTGTTAGAAATAAATTGGATTGGAACGCCGTGGTGCTTTCTAAACAGCTTAAAAAAGATGATGAAGGTTACGAGTCGCCTCCTGGAAGCCCAGGGGCTATGAAAAAACAAGGAAAATAGAAATGACTAGAGTGAGGTTCTAACATCCATTTAAATGGCATCTTCGTATTGTTGTGACGTGTCTTGTAGGTAGTGTTGGGTCATGGATTGATCAAGGCGAGATCTGAAGCCTAAGTAAAGAACTCCAATGCTTCCTAGCAAGAGTATGCTGGTTTCTTGAGCAATCGTGAGAATGCCCATTCCTGCGTAATTACCCAGGTAGCTCACAATGCCAATCAGTAACAGTTTTGGTATAAGCCACAGGGCATGTTTTATGTCCTTGGCACCCATTGTCAAGGCAAACAAAACCAGACCTATGCCAACGCTGATAAGAAGAGGAGCAACGGTGTCCCAGCCTGACCAGTAAATGAGCATCATGCAAATGAATAGTGTGATTGTAGAGAATAGCGTTGCTAAGGGTAGCTGAAACGGTCGTGGGTGGTTGGGTAGTTGCTTTCGTAGCGCAACCAAGGCAATCGGACCAATCGCATAAGCCAGGACAATAGCATTTGATTGGAACTTGACCAATGCCACCCAATCTTCAAAGGGTGCAAGAAGGATAACCCCAACAACACCATTGATGATGATGGCATTTCGTGGGACGCCTGCCTCACTGATTTTTGCACAAAATCCAGGTAAGAAGCCATTTTGACTCATGGCCAGCATCAGCCTTGAAGTGGTGGCAGTATAAACCAAACCTGCACCAGTAGGAGCAATAACTGCATCGATATAGATGAGAGAGGAAAGCCAGTGAAGTCCAAGTGCAATAGCCAATCCAGCAAAAGGCCCTGCATCATAGCTAAAGCTAAGGTTGGTCCAGCCATTAGCAAACATGCTGCTGTCTGTTGCACCCACAAACACTGCTTGCATAAACATATAAAAGACCATGCAGTATAGTACTGAACCGATACATGCAATGGGAATGGCTTTTTGAGGGTTTTTTACTTCTGCTGCTAGTGATGTGCATTCTCTAAATCCTAGATAGGAAAATATTACGGTTGATGATAGCGCTTGAAACACACCCTCTATACCATAAGGCATGAATCCTGACTCGGTAAAGTTTGATGTTTCAAAGCGGTTAAAGGCCAGTGTGCCCAATACAAACAGTGGGACTGATATTTTCCATATAGTGAGTACATTATTATATTTGATCATGGTTTTAATGCCTCGGATATTAATCCAAGACAGGAGGAAAACGATGATAATCGCAGAAAGGATACCGGTATTTGTTAATAAGATTGTATTACCTGCTTTATAAGTAAGTCCTTCAAAGAAACGCGAAGCATATTGTAAAATTGCTCTAGCTTCAGTAGGTGCTACTGCCACACACGAAAGCCATGCTAGCCAGCTTATAATGAAGCTGACACAGGAGCCATGGCTAAACTGGCCATAGCGGGCGATACCGCCTGCAACAGGGAATGCGGTTGATAGCTCTGCAAAACAAATGGCAATGAATGCGATCAGTATGCCACCTAAAAACCAGCTAAGAATACTAGCAGGTCCTGCAAGTTTTGCAGCAACGATGGAGCTTAATAACCAGCCAGATCCAATCATACAGCTTAAAGATGTAAATAAAAGCCCAACGGAACTAATGTCTTTTTTTAATGCAGAAGGCATTGCAAACCCAAATAGAAATGATGTTCATCATGACATATCTCAGTTCTTATATCAATTGATTAATATGGTAAAAAAAGGATTTGCACAAGATCGATCGAAAAGATCATAAATTTCTGTCAATAGGAAAACTTGCGCTCTAAAAAGGTACGTAAAAAAAGAGAAAGCTCCGCCAGGTGAGCCAGATAATATCTTTGATGCAATAAAGCAAGTATCGATAGGAAATGACAAATCCCCAACGAAACTCAACGCTCTAATAATAGCAGACAGGGTTAATACTCCGGTTGATGGCAATACCCCACTCTACTGTGCTGTAGAAACGGGCACCCCCTGGGTGTGTAGATCCAAAATAATTAGAATGCATATGAGTTAGCGACTAAGAACGAGAATCGTGATATTGCTAATGCTATACGTTTGAAAAGGGCAAAACAAACAAAAGAGGTCACAATATAAGATCTTTCTGAGACCATAAAGCAAGGAGATCTGAGGTATTGCATATCTTCCTCAGGAAAGAAAATGCAAATAGGGTTATTATTAATAATCCAAGTTTGCTGAAAGAGGCTAGAGCTACTAATAATCAATACATTAAAATGTCAGTGCGCATGTTGGCGAGAAAAAGGGGTTTTTCGCTACGATTTTCCAGCGATTGAAGAGCTTTTCTACATTGAATGTTTTTGCTAGAAGTGACCAAAATAATATAAATGCTGAATTACAAGTGTAGGGTTCTGACTTAGTTTCAGCAGATAGTATCATTGTTAGTACAGCACACAAAGAAATTGACAGAAATAACACAGACAATCAGTGATGTAAATGACCACTTGAAGGTAGCAGAAAAAGAACCCGATGTGACGAATGATTACTTTGAATATTATAATGGGCATTTTTGGCTAACATCTTCAATTTTAACCGTTATGAATGCTATACTTTTCACGTCAGCTCCTATTAAGTCTATGGTGCAGCTGTGGGCTAGTTTCATGGAAAATATATATAGTGGGATTACACGCTACCCAGTGGCTATTCCTGCTGCATATGCTCTAGGTTTAGCCGGGGTAACCCACTATATGTCGAGTAACATTCCATCAAACAGTCTTGCAATAACTAATGCTAGTGATCCGGAAAGCTCTATTCCCGAGCAGTCTATAGATGAATCGTCATCATCAGGTCGCCACTTAGAGGCTTGAATCAACATCAATCGCTTGCTTACCTCTTGTGTGAGCAAGCGTGCAGTTTAGCGATGACTTTTTTGAGACAGCCTGTGCTAAATATTACTCTAATGGATATTCTAGGTAGAATTACAGGCACTAGATGATATCTTGAATACGAGTGATAGTTTCTGTTGACATCATATGTGTATCTGTCATTATAAAGCCGTTTTTTTACTCCCTGTGCTCAAAATCAGCAGGAAATTTGAGGCATAACAATATATATGTTAATATAGATAAACCTGGAGACAATCATGGACGGCAAGGCAGCAAGTAACACTTTAGAAAAAAGTAAAGAAACAGCTACGGAAGATCAAAAGTTGTTCCCAGGAGGTAGACTAGCTGAACAGCATTTCCCTCGTTATTTTGCGATAAATGGGAAACAGTATACATATGGCACAAGCAAAGTCCAAGCATCTGATGCGACGGCGAGCGCTCACAAAACCGATTCGGTAAAACCGCTGTCGCCCTAGATAAAAAAGGTGTAAATAACGACATAGCCCTCAGGAACCATTGTTGCACAAAATCCTGTATTATAATGCTACTAGCCCCGGCTCTTTAGATTGCTCTGTTAGTGCAGATCTCTCACTAGCAACATCACTCTTAACCACTCTAAAAGAACTTAAAACCCTCTCTGCTGCAAAACCAACATCTAGTTTGCATTGTAGTTTTTTGATCTCCATATTCTGCGGCTGATTCTGTCCTATCTGAGAAATATTAGATATCTTACGCTTAGTGGCACTAATCTTTTTAATCTTATGAGCAATGAATTGTCGCTTATATTCTGGTAGCTCGAGCATTCTAATATACGCTTCTGCTGAAAGACCCTGCAAATATTTTGGCAGATCATTACTTTGCATAGAAGATAAATTCCAATGGAGGGACTGAAATGACTCAGTGGCTAATTTTGCTTCAATCAATGTCTTCATTGCTTCAAGAAGCTTAGGAAAAGACGTTGCATTAGCAACTGCAGAGCGCTTTTTAAAAACTTCAATATGGGCGCTCACTTGTTTTATTAATTTTGTTTTTTTTGTTCTTGATATAATTTATCTCTTATTATTAGTAATTTACCATGCTATAATAAAATATAATGGACTTGTAAAGTTAAAGAGGGCAGTTTTCGTAGTTCCTAATGAATTAAAGCACAGCAACAGTGGCCGATTTAACTACTGCATCCAATAATGGCGTATATGCTTTGGTCACCACTTGTGCATAACCTTTTGCCATTGAGTTCGCCAATAATGCACCACCACCTAATAAAATGAGTCCAGCACCTAACATCCCGCCAAAGTTACTGCTCTGAATAGAAAGCGCATGCCGAGCCATAGATCGAGACTTTTTAATGGAACTTTTTATTGAAGTTTGTGCTGTTGCTGCTTTCACAGCTACTAATTGCGTAGAATTAGCAATACAGGTGATCGTAACGGCTTCTGGCTGGTTGCTGTTATAATAGGAAAATGTCACTTGTTCTAGTTGAAATGAATGTTTTTTATGATTGTAGTGCTTGGTCTTTTTGCCATGGATTGTAACATTATCATGCTTCTGACGCAGTTCTTTTTCAATTGTTGCAATATAAGACGTTGTAGATACACTTCCAGATTCTTTGTGGTAGGTTAATTGCTCTTAGACTGAAATACAAGATCTGAACCTTGGCTATTATATTCATCTTGAAGAACCATATTTTTAGGTACACTGATTTTTAATGACTCAATGCCAATAGTAATACCTCGACTAAAGTCGTTAATAATTGCTTTATTTGTTTGTGCACCTGCCATAATGTGTGGCGATAACACTAATAACAAACTAGAGATAATTGCTTTTATTTCATATTTATTCTCATTATCATATAGTACCACAAGCCATAAAAAAAGTCAATTATTCAGTCCTTTAAGTAGATATTTCAAAGGTTTTATAATGGTAGACACGTATAGGTAGATAGGAAAGGGAGAATTTATAAGAAATAATATGCTAGACTTAATGATCATGGTATATGTTTAACAAGTACTGTTATGGTAATGCATCTAAAATCATTCCTGTTGCCATGAGATGGTACTTTTTTACAGACTTCAGTAGACCTTTTCTTGTTATAGTATCACTACAGATCTACACCAATTAAATATTGAATATACATGTTTATATTACGATACCTTGCTTTATATGGTATGGTAAGCCTATCGTAAAAATAGATGAAATTATGGCTAAATTATAAATAGAAAATAACATACTACTTAAATGTAGTTTAAACCCTGATGAAACAGCCTTCACTATTCCAGATAGTGTGACGAGTATTGGTTATTCAGCATTTAGCGGCTGCACAAGCTTAACAGAAGTTGAGATTCTAGAGGGTGTGACGAGTATTGGTGAGGGTGCGTTTGAGGTCTGCGCAGGCTTAACTCAAGTTACTATCCCAGATAGTGTGACAAGTATTGGTGGTTGGGCATTTTGGAGCTGCACAGGGTTAACATCCGTTACTATTCCAGATAGTGTGACGAGTATTGGTTATGAAGTATTTTTTCGCTGCACAAGCTTAACATCAGTTACTATTCCAGATAGTGTGACGAGTATTGAGGGAGCGGCATTTGCTCGCTGCGAAGGCTTAACATCCGTTACGATCCCAAATAGTGTGACGAGTATTGGTGATGAGGCATTTATGGAGTGCACTAATATTAGAGCAATACAAATTGCTGCTGGGCTTGATCTTGATCGATTAAGGAGGGTATTACCAAGTGTTACTGAATTTCAAGTTGAGCCAATAGTTACAAGAAAGGAGTCATGGACTGATAAAGGATACTTTCCTAATAGCATTAAGGGAAAGGGAACCATGCAATTTGCTAAACTATTGTTTCTTTGTGGCGAAAGGATAGCTAGAATTAATAATGCTGAAGAAATAGCCTCTCCTATGTCCACTAAAGGTACGTGGGTCATGCAAGGAGTATTTGCTAAATTATTTGGTGAGAGGTCAGGAGCTAAACTTCCTACATTACCTCCTGAGATATGGCTTGAAATAATGAGTTGGGTCTATATTGAACCTGTGCCTAAAAAAGTAAAGCCTATTAGTTCTGATGCCTTGCTGCTTACAGATGATGAGAGAAAGAGGGTAGATCAATATAAACAGTCATTTAACATGGTTGATAGCGAAGATACACAAGTTAGATTAGAAAAAACAAAAGATACATCTGTTGACTCAGTGATTATCCTTGGTGCTATAGTAGTTGCTGTCTCTGCTTTGCATGTCAGTATACGATGTACATAGAGGGTTTTAACCATAAAGTGTAATAAAATGTAGATATAGCATTTTGAGGGGGAATTGACTATGGTTATTGTATTGGGCAAAAATTTAAAAAACGGAGAAAAATAATGGCTATGTTTAATATGAATGAAGCAGGGTTGCTAATAACGTGTACTTTAGAAGAAGGAGAAACTGACGTAGTTATCCCAAATAATGTGACGAGTATTGGTGATGGTGTATTTTATGGCTGCACAGGCTTAACATCAGTTACTATCCCAGATAGTGTGGCGAGTATGGGTGATCTTGCATTTGCATACTGCTCAGGCTTAACTCAAGTTACGATCTCAAATAGTATGACGAGTATTGGTTATTCAGCATTTAGCGGCTGCACAAGCTTAACAGAAGTTGAGATTCTAGAGGGTGTGACGGGTATTGGTGGTTGGGCATTTAAGTACTGCACAAGCTTAGCTTCCATTGTGATCCCTAATAGTGTGACGAGTATTGGTGGTTGGGCATTTAAGAGCTGCACAAGCTTAACAGAAGTTGAGATTCTAGAGGGTGTGACGAGTATTGGTGAAGGGGCATTTGGCGACTGCAAAGGCTTAACTTCAATTGAGATTCCAAATAGCGTGACGAGCATTGGTGAGGGCGCATTGGAGGGTTGCAGTGGTTTGAAATCATTGTGCATACCTGGATTTACTGCCTTATCGGCCTTACAAAAGTCTTTTTGGATTCGGGATTATGAAAATGATGAATATGTAGCTCCAGAAGCATCAAAGATCTTGCCTAAGTCAGGGTTCCGACTTATAAGGGGATCAGTTTCAATAGATCTAAGTAACAAAGTTGCTCAAAGTGGCAATATTTATGCCAAACATTTTTGTGCTCTTTTGCTTTTCATTCAAAGAAGAATTGAATATCCATTACCTATTCCCCAGCAGCATGTGCCACATGATACTTTGCCGCATATGCCTATTGAAATGTGGGCTATGATCGCCAACTTCTATTATCAGGAGTATTTTCCAAAGCTAGATATTACCACAACGCAGGCAGGACTAGATGAAGAGGAATTAAAGCGCCGTTATGAGAATCAGGACGCGGCTCTTACTTCTTATAATACGGCTATTGATAAACTACAGCAGGACTGGGGTACGCCAGTTAGGCACATGAAGTAGATACAAACTGTATAACAATATGCATATAAAAGAAACCAATCACCAACCGATTCATTAAGAAGCTAATCAGAAGATTTTAAGCCGGTGTAGATGAAACAAAGGACTTATAGTGGTAGACAGTTATAGGTAGATAGGAAAGAGAGTATTTATAAGAAATAATATGCTAGACTTAATGATCATGGTATATGTTTAACAAGTACTGTTATGGTAATGCATCTAAAATCATTCCTATTGCCATGAGCTGGTACTTTTTTACAGACTTCAGTAGACCTTTTCTTGTTATAGTATCACTACAGATCTGCACCAATAAAATATTGAATATACATATTTTTGTTACTATGCCTTGTTTTATATGGTATGGTAAGCCTATCGTAAAAATAGATGAAATTATGGCTGAATTCAAAATAAACAATAACGTACTACTTAAATGTATTGTAAACCCTGGTGAAATAGCTGTCACTATTCCAGATAGTGTGACGAGTATGGATACTCTTGCATTTGCATACTGCCCAGGCTTAACTCAAGTTACTATCCCAGGTAGTGTGACGAGTATTGGGAATGGGGCATTTTGGAGTTGCTCAGGCTTAACATCTGTTACGATTCCAGATAGTGTGACAAGTATTGGTGATTTGGTATTTGATCAGTGCTCTGGCTTAACTCAAGTCACGATTCCAGATAGTGTGACGAGTATTGGTGCAGGCGCTTTCAAGGGCTGCAGTGGCTTAACTCAAGTTACGATACCAGGAAGTGTGACGAGTATTGGTTATGAGGCATTTGGGAGCTGTACAGGTTTAACCTCAGTCACGATCCTAAATAGTGTGGCGAGTATTGGTAATTCGGCATTTAAGGGCTGCACAGGCTTAACTCAAATTACTATCCCAGGCAGTATGACGAGTATTGGTGAAGAGGCATTTGGCGACTGCAAAGGCTTAACTTCAATTGAGATTCCAAATAGCGTGACGAGCATTGGTGAGGGCGCGTTGGAGGGTTGCAGTGGTTTGAAATCATTGTGCATACCTGGATGTATTGCCTTCTCTGCCTTACAAAAGTCTTTTTGGATTTGGGATTATGAGGATGAAGAATATGTAGCTCCAAATGCACTAGACACTTTGCCTAAGGCTGGGTTTCAACTTATAAGGGAAGCAGTTTCAATAGATCTAAGTAAAAAAGTTGCTCAAAGTGGCAATATTTATGCCAAACGTTTTTGTGCTCTTTTGCTTTTCATACAAAGAAGAATTGAAGTTATAATAGCCAGCAGACAACAGCTTGTACCACATGATATGCCCGGTAATACTTTGCCACATCTGCCTCCTGAAATGTGGACTGTAATCGCCTGCTTCTATTACCAGGAGTATTTTCCAAAGCGAGATATTACCACAACGCAGATAGGACTAGATGAAGATGAATTAATTGGTAGTTATGAGAATCAGGACGCGGCTGTTACTTCTTATAATACGGCTATGGATAAACTAAAGCAGGACTGGAGTACGCGAGTCTTGCACATGAAATAAATACAAACGGTATAACAATATGCATATAGAAGAAACCAATCACCAACCGATTCATTAAGAAGCTAATCAGAAGATTTTAAGCCGGTGTAGATGAAACAAAGGACTTATAGTGGTAGGCACGTATAGGTAGACAGGGAAGAGAGAATTTATAAGAAATAATATGCTAGACCTAATGATCATGGTATATGGTTTAATAAGTACTGTTATGGTAATGCATCTAAAATCATTCCTGTTGCCATGAACTAGTAACTTTTTACAGCCTTCAGCAGACCTTTTCTTGTTATAGGACCACTACAGATTTACACAAATTAAGCATTGAATATCCACGCTTTTGTTGCTATACCTTGTTTTATATGGTATGGTAAGCCTATCGTAAATATAGATGAAATTATGGCTAAATTACAAATAGAAAATAACATACTACTTAAATGTAGTTTAAACCCTGATGAAACAGCTTTCACTATTCCAGATAGTGTGACGAGTATTGGTGATTGGGCATTTAATGGCTGCTCAGGCTTAACATCTGTTACTATCCCAGATAGTGTGACGAGTATTGGTCATGATGCATTTAATTGTTGCTCAGGCTTAACTCAAGTCACGATTCCAAATAGTGTGACGAGCATTGGTAAGTGGGTATTTAGGTATTGTAGAAGTTTAACATCTGTAGTGATTCCAAATAGTGTGACGAGTATTGGTGAATGGGCGTTTAGTTACTGCACAGGCTTAACTCAAGTTACGATTCCTGATAGTGTGACGAGTATTGGTAATGGTGCCTTTGTGGCCTGCGAAGGCTTAACATCTGTTACTATTTTGAAGGGTGTGACGAGTATTCCCAGCTATGCATTTTATGCATGTAGAGGCTTAACTCAAGTTACGATTCCTGATAGTGTGACGAGTATTGGTAGTGGGGCATTTTGGAGGTGCGTAGGCTTAACATCTGTGACGATTCCTGATAGTGTGACTAGTGTTGGTGATAGGGCATTTAATGGCTGCTCAAGTTTAACTACTGTGGYGATTCCAGATAGTGTGACAAGTATTGGTGAGAGGGCATTTTACAAATGCTCAGGCTTAACATCCGTAGATATCCCAGATAGTGTGACGAGTATTGGTAAAGGAGCCTTTGCGG